>BTVY01000001.1:0-104570 GCA_045863335.1 Candidatus Hydrogenedentota bacterium
ATTTATTACAGAATTCGCGGTATTCCCAGATCTGCACCCCTTCAAAGGGGGAAAATATACAATCTCGAAGTCTCGACCCACACGAACGCTACCTGCCTTTGGAAAGCGTTCATTCATTCCATTCCGCGGAGCAAAGCGAACGCGTTCCGCCCTTTGACGCGGGTATCTCGCAATATCAACGCATCGAATTGCACGAATGACATCTCATTTTCGCCATCACTCTACCGCACCAGACCGCGGAGCGAAGCGAACGCAATTCCCCCTTCGAAGGGGGCAGGCCCGAAGGGCCGAGGGGGATGTTCTCCCCGCACTCGGTCACGACCCCACCCGCTGCCAGGTCTGCGTCTCGGCGGACTTCAGCGCGGCGAGGTTGACGCGCAAGGTCTGGATGCCATCCTCCAACGGGCACAGCAACTTCGCCTTCCCTTCCAGCACGTCCAGATACGCATCCGCATGCGCCACATACCACGAGTCCCGGTCTTTCAACTCGTATACATGGTCTTCCCAAGTCCCCTCGGGTTCGGTCATCGCACGCCACCGCTTCTGCTGCAAATCAAAACGCAGCGTGCCGCGTTCGCACACGACCGTGATCTGGGTTTCATTCGGATGTTGATACATGTTCAACGTGTAGTTCGCCATCACATCGCCGTGCCGGGCGATTACGTTCACCGTATCTTCCACGGTGACCCCCTCCAGCGCCTGATGATCGGCGTCAACGGCCAATCGCGTGATCGGCCCCGCCAGGAACTCCGCCAGATTGAGCAGGTGCGTGATGGCGTCCTGAATCGCCCCGCCGCCATGTTCCCGCCGCGCGAAATACACGTCGCGATACGCGGGACGGTAGAACGGAAAATGCTGTCCAATGGACCCATACACCTGCAACGGTTTCCCGAAGCGCCCCGAGTCCAGCGCCTCCTTCATACTGCGCACGCCGGGATGCGCCCGGTACTGGTACCCCACGGCCGCAATCAGCCCCTTCTCCCGCACCAGCGCCTGCAACGCCTCGATACCGTCCAACGACGTCGACAGGGGTTTTTCGATCAGGAGATTGATGCCGCGACGCGCCACCTCGAGGGCAACGGCGACGTGCGTATGCGCCGGCGTCGCCACCAGCACCGCGCCCCATGGTTCCGCCAGGGCCTCGTCCAAGGACCCATAGGCCCCGGCGACCTCGTACTGCTGCGCCACCGCGTCCCGACGTTCCACGACCGACTCGCATATACCGACCTCCGCGCGCCCCGTCGCCAGGAAACACCGCGTGTGCCGCTCCCCAATCGACCCCACGCCCACCACCAAGATCCGATGCTTCGCGTTACTCAAAACAACCCCTCTCTACCGGAAATGATCTCCGACTTGAACGCAGGAAACAGCATTCCAAACACGACACATTCTAGACCCGTGCGGAACTTTTTGGAAGATCAGCGAGGTGCCACGGGCTTCCAGCCCGTGATTCTGCAGGTAGTCAACGACAACGCTCACTCTCGGACATCCTCATCGCGCAGAATCTGACTGCCGCGGCGAACGGTGAGAATCTCGATACGTGTCGAGACGCTGTACAGTACGCGGTATGCCCCATATGCAATTTCGCGGATTCGTGGCACGGCGATCTCGGGCACAACCCGGCCGCTCGCCGGATAAGCGTTCAATTGCTCTACCCGATCAAACAACTCTTCCACCCAACGTACCGCCGCGTCGGGATTGTCGCGCGCAATGTACGCGGCAATCTCCTCGACCCGTTCCAGCGCCAACGGCGACCACGCGATCTTCATCGGGTGATCTTCTTGAGTACCTTCGCTCGCGCGCGTTCATGGGGTACCCCTTTCCCCGCTGCGAGTTGTTCTTCCGCTTGATAGACCTCTTCGAGCATTTCGAGGCGCTCCCGCATGCGCTCGTACTCGCCCGCTTCCACCAAAACGGCAACGCCCCGTCCCCGTTGGGTCAACACCATCGGACGTCCCGTTTCCCGAATCTGTTTCACAAAAGACGCGACCCCCGCCCGAAACTCCGACAATGGCCGGATATCCTGATCGACTCTGAAGCTCGGCATGTACACCTCCTTGCACTATTTAATGTACACGTAATTGTACATCAGAAGAGCACAAGACGCAACGCCAAGACGACCACCGGACAAACCGAAAAGCACCTCAAGAAGGGGGAATTCTGTCGCGCCCCCACGCGTGAAAATATGAACCAAACAGGCGAGCCGAACGTAGTATCATCACCTATGAATTCATACGAGACGTAGTCGAGTTTGGAAGCGCGCCCAGTCGGCGGATGCCAGAGGGGGAGCATTATGATACCACGTGATTCGACTATTCGTCGCATTGCAGCGGGCACGCTCGCCCTACTGCTTGCGGGTGTTATCATACTGTTCGGACTCGCCGGTTGGGGAATGCGCGCGGACGACTTCCGGGCGGCGACAAACCTCAAACTCCTCGGGATTTCGCTCGCGATGTACGCGCAGGACGACTACTACCCCGAACTCTCTCCCGAACCCCGCCTGCTCATGTTCAAAGGCGAAACCCTCTTTCCCGAGTACCAATCGGACGTCTCCATCCTAATCAGTCCCGCGGACCCAAACTACACGCAGGATGACAGTCTGCCTCCGGAAGCCTACGTTCTTGATCACTCCAGCTACTGGTATCTCGGCTATGTGGTCTGGGACGACGAGACAGTCGAAGCATTTGCTGACGCGTACCGCCAGCGGATCGAACAAGAGTCGGGGTTCGGTACCGACCTTCCTGTCAACCTACCGATTGAACGGCTGACACGCTTGGACGGCATGCTGCGACGTCACGGATTCATCACAGACGACGATAGCCAGCAACCCAAATGGGAGTTCCTGCGCCACCGCGACGCCGAGATCCCCGTGCTGATCGAGCGCCCCCACCCCTACCCCGGCCCGCTCGGCCTCTGGCTCGGCATGCCCGTTCCCCTGTCCAAACCTGTCATCGGCGGCTGCGTCCTCTACAAAGACGGCCACACCGAATTCATCCCCTACCCCGGCAAATGGCCCATGACCGAACGGACGATCACCGCGTTGTCCTCGCTCTCCGCTGGCAGCTAACTCCGCGCCAACGATGTGCCTGGGGCTTCCAGCCCGCGATTCGGCAGTAAGGAGCATGGGCGTCCCGCCCGTGTTCTTGTTCCTGCAAATACCTATCCAAGCCTGAGCATCAACCTGTCCGAAGCATGGTCGAGGGTCCACGGGCGGGACGCCCGTGCTCCTTGAGACCATGATTTCTGTTTGTCTTCGGCTGTCCTACCTCGGCTACTCGCCAACCAGCTTCTCGATGCAACGCTCCGTGCAATATCTTTAAGGAGAAGTCTGCTCATGAAAACGACACAGCCCCCTCTCATCCTCGCACTCGTCTCGGCAAATCCACCGCGTCCGAGCCGATCATCAATCATCATTCCGCATTCATCATTCTGCACCCCCCCCTTGAATCGTCACAGAATCGTAGGACGCACCCTCCGAATCACCAAGGCCGCCGCCATCACTCGGTTTCCGCACAACTTGATGTCCGAGGTAGATTTACAGAAGCGAGATCTTCCAATCCGCAATCCGCAGTCCCCAATCCGCAATCGACACCCCCCCTTGAATCGTCAAAAAAAACGAAGGGGTGTTCCCTATTGAGTATCGAACTCGGCAGCCCAAAGAGAATCATGGGCAGGATGCCCATGGCACCTCGAAGACTTGGGCAGGGATGCCCAAGGCACCTCGGGGAGCTTCCGGGCAGGATGCCCGGTTTGCGGAGAACTTGCGCAATCTGCGATCACTCCCGCTCGACCGGATCACGCTCCAGCGACGTGCCCAGCGCGTTGAGCTGCGCCATGAACTCCGGCGGAATCACGCCCGTGGCGCTGATGGGGACTTCCCAAGTCACGACGCCGCCGTCGCCGATGATGCGGCGGGTGATGGCGATGACGGTGTCGTCGGAATAGCGCGGGGGGCTGCCGGCCCACTGCGGGCCGAGGAAACTGAGCATCTGAAACTGGGCGCCGTTCAGCCAGCGGCCGGGACATTGGACCTTCTCGGCGTCGTTGATTTCGCCGGCGGTGTAGTCCTCTTCGGAGGACAGCGTGATGACGGGGTCGAACACGCCGGGGTTGAAGGCGACGACGCTGTCCGGGTTTCCCGCACGGGCGGCGCCGGCGAAGCTGGCGAAGTTGGGCGGCTCGTCGTGTCTATACATCGCGATGGGGTAGTAGCACCCGTCGAACCACCAGCCGGACACCTTCGTGCCCCAGCGGGTCGACCATTCCGCGATGACCGTTTCCCACTTCCGCTGGAACGCGTCGAAGCGGGGGTCGCCGCCGTCGGGTCCCCCTTCGGGATGGCTCCAGATGGGGTACTTGCCCGGCGCCCATTCGAGGGCGGCCATGGCTTTCGGGTCGCGGTCCGGCGCGCCCGCGGGCAGGTAGACCATGAGCCGGATGTCACGCGCCGCGAGCGCGTCCGCAAGGTCCGCGACGAGATCGCGCCGGGAACAGGTGCTCGGGTCGTTGCCGACGAAGCGGTCATAGGCCGCGTTGGGCGAACAGTAATAGCCGGAATTCTGGCCGAGGGTCAGCACAAAATACTTGGCATGCACGGAATCCAACTGGTCCGCCAGCGCCTCCACGTCGAATCGGTCGACCACCGCGTTCCAGTTCTCCGGAGTGGGTTTGAGGCCCTTCAACGCGATATCGGAGAGGTAATGACAGAACACGCCCCATTGCGCCTCGTACATCCATTCCGCCCGGTTCGAATTCGGCACCGGCGAGTCCGGTTCCTGCGCACCAGCCCCCATCAGTCCCAGCGCCAGAACGAGAAGCAGCCTCGTCGTCATGACCTGTCCCCCGTGTTCGTTCATCGGACAAATCCTGCATCGTTGGACGCTCGCTGCGATCGGTTTCACCGCCGGCGATTGAAAAAGTCGCACCAGGATGCATTGCCGCCTCCGCGGGAATTCATCCTGTCAAGAAACGTGTCTTCGAAGCTATCCAGAGTCCAACCAGCCGCCGGAAGCAGTACGTGCCCGACCCGCTTCACCGCGGGTGCCGCGTCAGACGAATTGACAGGACTACTTCTTCTTCACGGCCACCCGGTACAGAATCAGCAGCAGCACCGCGCCGCCGATCGCCAGCAAAAGGCTTCCGATATTGAACCCGGTGACTGTGCCCAGCCCCAGGGTGGAGCCAATAAACCCGCCTACGAAGGCTCCCGCGATTCCGATCAAGATCGTCACAATAATCCCTCCGGGATCCTTGCCCGGCATGATGAATTTTGCGAGCGCGCCAACAATCAATCCCATCACGATCCACGATAGAATTCCCATGGCTCACCTCCCGGATCCGTTCGCCCTGAATATCGACGGCCCAGCGCTTGGGTTCGTCAGCGGAACAATGTGGCTTGATTATACTACAAATCTCGCCGTGCCGGCCGATTGACGTCGATTGCGAAGGCCTCCCTTTCGAACCAGTTGTCCCAATACGCGCGGCGGCCGCGAAGAACCTGCCACAGACTCGACAGCGCGTACGCGGGAAGGAAGAAAGGTCCCCAGCGCTCGTACTGCCGCACATGCACCAGCTCGTGCTCACGGGATGCGGTAAGCGCCGATTCGCTGACGCCGATAACAACGTGGCCGAGAGTCATCGCGTTGAAGGACAACATGCGCGGCAAGGAAGCGATGGCCCGGCCACCCCATCCCCCGCCAACCTCGACAACGCCGGACACCACCCGCGCGCGTCCGCCCAGGCTCAGCAGGATCAAGGCCGCGAGCGCGCCCAGCAGCGTATTCGGCGATGCCCACGTATACGCGGCGGCGCGAGCTACCATTTCACGGAAGTTCTTTGTCGGCTTGGTAACGCAAGGGCTGGCACCACCTTCCGTCAGGGTCACTGTGATAAGGTGCGGCGTACGATCCTCGCTCATGCACCTGCCTCATCGACCACGCAGGTCATCATCATGTCTATATTACAGCCTGGTCGGCTCAGTTGGCTCGATAGAGTCTACCCGCCGGGCGGTCAAACGGTATCGTCCACCTCCTCAATAACCTTCACAGCCTCTGCGCGAATGAAGATCCGCGCGCCGGTCGCGGTTTCGCAGACAACCATCTGTGAAAGCGAGAACGGAATGCCTCCCTTCGCGGAGCTTTGATCTGTGAAGCCAACAAAACGAACGCTGGCGAAAATCTTACCGCTGTTCAGATGTACGTTTACAAGTCTGCCGTCCTTAATAAAACGCTTCAGCTTCACGATGTCGAAACTGCGTGAGCGGCCCTTGATATATCCCACGGTGGTAAAAAATACAGTCAAGACCATAATCCCAATACAGATGGCGGCCACGAAGCCGAACACTTGGTAAAAAGTTTCCATGGGTTTGAAGTTGCCTTTCACCGTCTCGTTACATCATTCAGAACATCTTGGAATCACTAATCTGCGTAATTGCGCCCCGGCTCCCCAATCGCCTAGGCCGTTATTCCTCAATATCGGCAGTAAAAGCGTTCAGCTGTCGTATGTAACCGAAGACAGATTAGGGCAAAGTAATGAAAACTGTCAATGGACGAATGCCTTCCGGTTTCTATCCAGCGTGTCGTGGATGAGTTCCGTAGTCAGCGCCTTGACGCATCCGTTTACTGCCTCAATTGTGAATGCGTGCTTCCCTGGGTTACTGTTTTGGTTGGGGAGGGCAAAGCAATGTATCTGATGTGTACGGTGATTTACGCGGCGGCAATTATTGGTGCGACACCTGCGCCTGCGGCGATGGATGAAGCGCGGCAGTGGGCGACGGCGAAGTTTTCCGGGGCGGTGGCGACGAGCGATACCGCGCAACCATCGTTACACGTCATCGCGAACAACGATCCCGTGCAGCAGAACAGCCGCAACGGCAAGCCAATGCGGATGGGCGGGCAGCAATACTCGCGGGGATTGTTTTGCCACGCCAATAGCGAAGTGATCGTGCAAACGGGCGGCCCGGCCAGGACGTTCCGCGCGGTCGTCGGGGTGGACTCGAACGACCAGACCTCGGGCGGTCGCGGCAGCGTCGTCTTCGCCGTGCGCGTTGGCGGCAAGGAGCTGTGGCGGTCAGCATTGCTGCGCGAAGGGATGCCGGTGGTGCCGGTGGAGGTCGCGCTGGACGGCGCGACCGAATTCACGTTGATCGTGGAAGACGGCGGCGACGGGATCTCCTGCGACCAGGCGGACTGGGCCGACGCGGAGGTGGAACTGGCCAACGGCGACGTACTTTCGCTTGGCGACATCCCCATCGTGGCCGCGCAGAAGGAACCGTACACGTCGGAGCCGTTCTTCTCGTTCACGTACGGAGGCGTAGCGTCGAGCGAATTCCTGAAGAACTGGAATGCGAAGCGTTCGGAAAAGCGAATCGACGAGGCGCGCACCGCGTATACGATTACGTATACCGATCCCAAGACCAAACTCGAAGTTCGGTGTGAAGGCATTCACTATGCCGATTTCCCCACCGTCGAATGGACGGTCTACCTGCGCAATGACGGCGACGCGGACACACCGCTCATTACGGACCTTCGTGCGATCGACACGCGCATCCAGCGAAGTAGTGCCGATGAATTCATCCTGCACCACCACACGGGCGACAACTGTACCGCGAACAGCTACGAACCTCACGCTGCGTCCCTCCAACCCAATGCGAGTCTGACGATTGCCAATGCGGGCGGGCGGCCCACGCAGCACAACTTCCCCTATTTCAACCTTCAGGCCGGTCAGGAAGGCGTTGTCTTCGTGGTCAGTTGGGCCGGACAGTGGACCTCCGACTTCGTGCGCGACGGCTCCAACGGCGTGACCCTGCGGGCGAAGCAGGAGGATACCGAGTTCGTCCTGCATCCGGGCGAGGAAGTGCGGACGCCCATGATCGTGCTCCAGTTCTGGCGGGGCGACAGGGCCCACGCGCAGAACGTGTGGCGTCAGTGGATGATCGCGCATAACATACCGCGCCCCGGCGGCAAGCTGCCTCCCCTCCCCCAGCTCGCCGCGTGCAGTTCCCACCAGTTCGGCGAAATGATCCACGCCAACACGGAGAACCAGATTTTCTTCGTCGACAGTTATCTGAAGCACGGCATGAAGCTCGACTACTGGTGGATGGACGCGGGCTGGTACATCAACGAATCCGGCTGGCCCCAGACCGGCACCTGGGAGGTCGACCGCGGCCGTTTCCCGAACGGTCTCCGCGAGATCTCCGACCACGTGCATGCGAAAGGCATGCGGACGCTCCTGTGGTTTGAACCTGAGCGGGTCGCCAAGCAGACCTGGCTCGCCGACGAGCGCCCGGATTGGGTCCATGGCGGGACCAACGGTGGTCTCCTGAAATTGGGCGAACCGGAAGTGCGCGACTGGTTGACGAACCACGTCGATGATATTCTCGTCGACGAAGGCATCGACCTGTACCGTCAGGATTTTAATATGGACCCCCTGAATTTCTGGCGGGAGAACGACGCGGAAGATCGGCGCGGCATCACGGAGAACCGTCACGTCACTTCGTATCTTGCCTATTGGGACGAACTCCGCCGTCGTCACCCGGACATGCTGATCGACTCCTGCGCCAGCGGCGGCCGCCGCAATGATCTCGAAACCCTGCGCCGGGCAGTGCCGTTGCTGCGCAGCGACTACATCATGGAACCAGTCGGAAATCAGTGCCATACCCACGTTTTGTCCGAGTGGTTCCCCTTCTACGGCACGGGGACGTCCAAGACCGATCCCTACCTCGTGCGCAGCGTGTTGTGCCCCCACTTCATCGCCTGCTGGGATATGCGCGACGACGCGCTCGACTTCGACAGACTATCGCGTGAGATCGCCGACTGGCGGGACTACGGGAAGTATTATTTCGGCGACTACTACCCGCTGACGCCGTACACGCTCGCGAACGATCAGTGGATTGCCTGGCAGTTCCACGACGACTCGTTGCGTGGCGGATTCGTGCAGGCCTTCCGCCGCGACGCCAGTGTGTACGAGTCGGCTCGCCTCCCGCTCCACGGTCTCGACCCGGCAAAGCGGTACGCCGTACACGACATCGACACGCCAGACGATACCGCCACGTTCAGCGGCGCAGAGCTGCTTGACGCCGGACTGCCCGTCGCGATGCCGGAACGCCCAGACGCTGTCATTCTCGTCTACCGCGAGGCGGACTAGCAGCCGGTGACATACGTCCTGTAGCGCCCGGTTTCCATGCCGGGCGGAACTCGAAGCCGCAGTTCTGCAAAAAATACGCCCGCCATGGAAGGCGGGACGCTACAGATTGCCGCATGCGGACTTTCGCCTCGGGCTATCAGTCGGAACGATATTGAGGGCAATTCGTTGCGCCTTCCGCAGCGAAACCGCTATACTATCGGTTCGGCGTGTTTTAGCGTCGCATTTCGTAAATCACAATAACAACAGGGGATATACCGTGTTACCAAAAGGATTAGGCGGTCTGGGCGACATGGCGGGCATGATGAAACAGGCCATGGCCATGAAGCAGCGGATGGAAGAACTCAAAGAATCCCTCGCGGACGAAACGGTCGAGGCCTCGGCCGGCGGCGGCATGGTTACCGTCGTCGTGAACGGGCAGATGAAGGTCCTCTCCATCAAGATCGATCCCGAAGTCATCAATAAAGACGAATCGGAGATGCTGGAGACGCTCGTCCGTGCCGCCATCAACGACGGCATGGAGAAAATGCAGGCTTTCGTGAAGGCCAAGATGTCGGAGTTGACCGGCGGTTTGAACATCCCGGGGCTGACGTAGATTGGGAAGTCTTTAGTCTGGAGTCTTTAGTCTGGAGTCTTGACTTGGGAGGCCGACGTCCTCAGCTTCCATTCTCTCCTCCCACTCCAGCCTCCGGTCTCCAGCCTCCCCATACGGAGTATCACGTGCGTACAGTATTCTTCGGCACCCCCGAGCTGGCAGTTCCTACCTTGGCCGCGGTGGCGGAACATCACGACGTGCTAGCGGTGGTCTGCCAACCCGATCGGCCGCGGGGCCGTGGTAGAAAACCAGAGCCGCCGCCGACCAAGGCGTGGGCATTGGACCGTGGCATTCCCGTCGTGCAACCTGAAAAGCTGAACGACGGGTCGTTCGAGCATTGGTTGAAGGGACAGGCGCCCCAGGTATGCACGCTGGCGGCTTATGGCCGCATCCTGAAACAACCGTTGCTCGACGTGCCGCCGCACGGCTTCCTGAACGTTCATCCCAGCCTGCTGCCCAAGTACCGCGGCCCGTCGCCGATCCAATCGGCCATACTCGAAGGCGAGACGGAAACAGGCGTCACGATCATGAAGATTTCGTTGGAAATGGACGCCGGGGACATCCAGCTCCAGGAGCGTGTGCCGATTCAGCCCGAGGATACGGGGGAAACGTTGACCGCTCGACTTGCCATGCTGGGCGGCGAGATGATGGTCCGCGCTCTCGATTTGGTGAATCGCGGCGAAGCAACCTTCACCCCGCAGGATGAAAGCGCCGCGACGTACTGCAAACTTTTCGAGAAGGCCGATGGCCGTATCGACTGGACGCAGCCTGCCGCGCGGATCCACAACCTCATTCGCGCGGCGCAACCCTGGCCCATCGCGCATGGTGCGTTTCGCGGTGACATTATTCGGATCCTCGCGTCCGAGGTCCTGGATGAGCCGGCGACAGCCGCGCCAGGCACCGTCACGCGCGCGGAGAAGGATAGACTCGTCGTCTCCACGGGCAAGAATTTGCTGGCCATTCTTCGAATCCAGCCGCCCGGAAAACGCCCCATGGCGGTAGGCGATTACCTGCGCGGACACGCGGTCGCCCCCGGCGAGCGTTTCGAGTCCGTGCCGTGATCATCGATATTGTGCGCGACGGCGCTGTCGACGTATTGCTGCGCGTGTACGAACGTGGCGCGCACATCGACGCGGCGCTGAACAAGACCCTTCGGCGCAAGCCGATCTCCGAACGGGGCCGCCGTTTCCTCAGCCAACTGGCGTACGGCACCGTCCGCCACACGCGGTTATGCGATCACATCCTGTCCGGCCTGCTGCGGCAGCCAATCCACGATCTGCCCCCCCCAATCCGGGTCATTCTGCGCATGGGCGTCTTTCAAGCCCTGTTCTGCAACCAGGTCACCTTTCCGGCCATGGTTCATACCAGCGTCGATCTCGCCAAGAAACGGGGCCACGCGGGCACGGTGAAGCTGGTCAATGCCGTGCTCAAACGTATCCCTCAACGGCTCGAAGATGTCCAGTTCCCCGACGAGACGCGCAACCCATCGGGCGCGCTGGGCATTCGATATTCGGTCCCCACGTGGCTCGTCGAGAGTTGGATCCAGGAATACGGACTGGACACCGCACGCGCGATCTGCGAAGCCTCCAATCAGGAAGCCTCGCTCACCCTTCGCGTCAACCGCCTGAAGAGCGACCTGGAAACCTTGCGCGAAGGCCTGGCCAAGGCGGGCTGCATCGCGGACAAGACCAGCGCCGTCCCTGAAGAATTGACGGTCGTCGACGGAAACCCCTTCAAGACCAAGCTGTTTCAGTCCGGTCATTTTGCGATTCAGGATGCGGCCTCCATGCTGCCCGCTCATTTGATGGAACCGAAGCCGGGTGACCGGATATTAGATGTGTGTGCGGCGCCCGGAGGTAAGTCGACGCACCTGGCGGAGCTGTCCGGCGGCGAAGCACGGATCACGGCGTGCGATCTCGGCTTTGGTCGCCTGGCCCAGATTCGCGACAACGTGGAACGTCTCGAAACTCCGGGAATCCAGATCGTCGCGGCGGACGGACTGCGCCCGCCGTTTCGCGGGGGGTTCTCCGGCGTCCTGCTCGACGCGCCTTGCACCGGTTTTGGCACGCTGCGCCGGCATCCCGAACTGAAGTGGCGCGCGCGCCAGGAAGACGCGTCGCGTATGGCGGAGAAACAACGGGATCTGTTGCGGTACGCGGCCCAACTTTGCGACAATGGCGGCCGCATCGTGTACTCCGTTTGTACTTTCACGCAGGAAGAGACCACGGAGATCGCGCGCGTTGCGGAATCCCTGCACAACCTGGACCCGGAAGACGGACCTGAATGGCTAAATCAGTGGCGAATAAGCAAAGGCCTGTATCGGACCCTCCCCGGCCCCGGCAATTTGGACGGGTTCTTCTTGATGCGATTGCGGAAGGCATCCTGAAGGTTTCCATGTTCGGCTTCGGGTTCGTGTGGTGGCTGCTCCGTTGGAGCTTTGCGACCGTCTTCTTCGTCGCCATCATGGTGGCGTCCGGCTATTACGTCTTTAACGAGGCGGTAGCGGGTGGCGAATACGTCACGGTTCCCGACATCGTCAATCGCCCTTACCAGGATGCCATGGACATCCTCATCCGGAACAATCTCGAGATGGGAACCCAAACGCCCATTCAGGTGAGCGACTATCCCGAGAACTACGTCGTCTACCAGTCCCCGGCGGCGGGCAAGGTGGTCCGCGCGGGCCGCAAAATCTATCCGACGGTCAGCCGCCAGGACCGCGTGGTCGTGCCGAATGTAATTGGGATGGAAGTCGGCCAGGCGGAGCAGGCACTGCTCGCGGCGCAGCTGAAGTTGGATCCCAAGTTCTCGCGTATCGCGAACGCCGCGCGGCCCGACACCGTGCTCAAGCAAGATCCGCCTGCCGAACGCGAAGTTCCGTTGGACAGCGTCGTACACTTGCTCGTGAGTGGAGGTATGGGCACTGAAACGGCCAAAGTATACATGCCGGATCTGATCGGACTCACACCCGAACAGGCGGAGGCCGAACTGAAACCGCTCCAGGTCAATGCAAAGCCCATCAAACTCGACGGCACGGAGCCGCCCTTCGACGAGGTGATCAAGCAAGCGCCCGAACCCGGCATGTTGCTGCGGCCGGGCGATTTGGTCACCTACGAATTCCGCACCAACACCCGGGTGGAAGGCGCGTGGCGGAAAGTGACCGTGGAGTATGAGATACCTCCGCCTTCCTGGATTGAACGAGAAGTGCAGATGATTGTTGAGTACGCAGACGGAACCCGGCGAACGGCATTTCCTCCGCCGGAGTACTACGTGGACGGGCTCCCGCCCAAGTATCCGGGGACGACCAAGATTCGCCAGCCCATCCCCTTCCAAAGTGAGATTACGGTCGAGGTCTACCTCGACGGGGACTTGGCCCGTTCGTACCGGTACACGGGCGAAGGGGAGCCCGTGATTCGCGACTATGGAGAAGCATCAGGAGAACCGAGCAGTGCCGGAACTTAAAATTGCCCCCTCTATCCTCGCCAGCGATTTCAGCCGTCTCGGCGAAGAGATCAAGGCGGTTATCGACGCGGGGGCCGATTGGATTCACGTGGACGTGATGGACGGCCATTTCACGCCCAACATTACGATCGGCCCGCCCGTGGTGGCGGCCTTGCGGCCCCACTGCACGGTGCCGATGGACGTCCACTTGATGATTTCCGATCCCGACGCCTATATCGAGGATTTTGCCAACGCGGGCGCCGACATCATTTCTTTCCACATCGAGGCGGCGACCCATCCCCATCGGGTCATCTCGAAGATCAAGGACTGCGGGTGCAAGGCCGGCATCGTGCTCAACCCAGGCACCTCGCAAGACGATATCGAGTTCGTCATTGACTCGGTCGACATGGTCCTGGTCATGACCGTGAATCCGGGATTCGGTGGGCAGAAGTTCATCCCGGAGATGGTGCGCAAGATTCAATACGTGCGGGCCATGCTCGGCGAACGGGATCTCGAGGTGGACGGCGGCATCGACGGCACAACTGCTCAAGCGGTCATCGAAGCCGGCGCCAACGTGCTCGTCGCCGGCTCCTACATCTACGGAAGCGATTCGTACCTGGACGCTATCGAAAGCCTGCGCAACGCCGATCGGTGATCGCGGCGAAGGTTATCCGCCGTACTGGACCCCGCTTCCGCGCAACCGCTCGACGACGCCGTGGGTCAGCTTCCACCGCCAGCCAGGGACTTCGAGGTCTTCCGGCACCAACACCGGCACCTCGGCGATGGGGTGTCCGGCCAACTCGACCTGAAGCGTGCCAATCTCTTCCCCGGCCGTCATGGGCGCATGCAGTGTAGCCGGATAGTTGGGCACATATTCCATGTTCTCGAAGTCGGAAACGCGCGCGACGACCCAGATGTCTTCAGCCGCCTTGGGGATAACACCGGGCACCTTTGAATTGCGAACCCGCAACTCAGGCTCGATGGCGTCGCCTTTCGCCAGCAAACGCACGCGGCGCGTCTGCGCGAACCCGTCTTCCAGAAGCGCCTGGGCCGAAATAAAGCGGTCGGACAACTTGGGGCAGCCCATAACCACCGTGATGATTCGAATCCCATCGCGCACGGCCGTTGCCGCCAGGCAGAAACCCGCGGCGCGCGTATAACCGGTCTTCAATCCGTCGCACCCGGGCACCATGGCAAGCAGCTTGTTCGTATTGGATTTGGCTTCCACGCCCGGTTGAAACTTGATTTCGTCCATGCCAACCCAGGCCATGATCTCTGGCTTATCAATACAGGCACGCGCCAGGATTGCCATGTCGCGCGCCGTGGTCACGTCCGACTCCTGCCCTTCGTCCGGCGGAAGGCCGTGGGGCGAGTTTACCACCGTATCGAGCATTCCGAGTTCGCGGGCGCGCGCGTTGGCCGCCTTCAAATACTCTTCGCGGCTTCCCCAGAGGCCCTCAGCCACGGCCGCGGCGGCGTCGTTGGCCGAAGCGATAGCGATCCCCTTCATCAGGGGTTCGAGCGGCCAGGTTTGGCCCGCCTTCAGATACACCTGTGTGCCCCCGATCCGCTCGACGTCACTGGAAATGGAGATCTCGGTATCCAGGGACCAGCGCCCGTCCTCCAATCCCTCGACGACCATCAGCATCAGGATCATCTTGATCATACTGGCCGGCGCGCGGAGTTCGTCGGCGTTGTACTCGTCAATGACGAGACCGCTCTCGGCGATCACGCTGATGTAATTCGTACACGTCAACCCTTCCGGCGCCGCCCAGGCGACTGCGGGAACGGTCAACACGAACATCAGTAAGGCGGTCTGGCGAATGATCTGGTTTTTCATAAATCTCCTCGTTGCACAATACGGAAAGCAGGGAACGCGTCGCTCGTTCCATGCAGGTTGCCTACACATGCGTAGAGCCTGCCATAGCTGACATGACCGTTTCCACCAGTTCCTTCGTGGTGAAGGGTTTTTGGAGGACGCCGGCGACCTCCGGGAGGTCCCAGGTTTCCTCGCCCAAACCGGTCATAACAAAAAAGGCTGCGCCCGACTGGGTGGCTGCAAGCCGCACGTTGTTGACCAGTCTCTCGGCCTCATCCTGTTTCACGTCCAGATCGGCGAGCACGACGCCGGGCGAACGTTCGGCAATCACACCCAGTGCGGAGGCCGCATCGGGGGCACGGACACAGGTAAGCTCCCGACGGCGCAGGGCGGTTTCAATCCAGTCCAGCAAATCGCTATCCGGCCCGATGCACAAAAGGGCGATACGATGGGCGTTTGACGAACGAAGCGATACCTCTTCCTCGAGCGGGGCAACCGGTCCCTCGTGGAGCCTGGTCAGACGCGCGGCCAACGCCAACGACGTGAATGGTTTGTATAGAACGTCGATTGCATACCCTTCGCGAGTGACGCCCTCGGATATGCCGGAACGTTCCGCCAATAGAAGCACGCCGGTGTCTCCGTCCAATCCATGTTCGATCAAATGCTGGACCGTACCGATCGGATTCAAGGACGGCTGTTCTTCATCAACGATGATAAATGCGGGATCGCTCTCGTTCATGAGACGCGCTGCTTCGTACCCGCTCGTGACGTGTGTCGTGTCGTACCCGTATACGCCCAGCGTGCGTCGCATGGCCGCGGCAAGTTCGGCGTCGCCTGCCACGAGCAGCACGTTGGCCGGCTCGACGCGTCGCGAGACGACGGATTGCTCGCGGTCGTCAAAATACGCTTCAGGAAATACCAGTGTGAACGTGCTCCCCACGTTAGGCTCGCTGCGCAACTCGATGCCACCGCCGTGGGCATCCATGATCGTCTTGGCAATGGAGAGGCCGATTCCGGCGCCCTCGTATCGTCTCGTTCGTGAACTATCGGCCTGGAAGAACTTGTCGAACACCCGTTTCTGGGCATCCGCCTCGATTCCGATTCCAACGTCTTCGACATCGAGACACACGATTCCCGACCCGCGTAACGACGCTTGCAGGATGACGCGCCCGCCTTTGTGGGAAAACTTGATGGCATTGGACAACAGAATGGCGAGGACTTGACCGACCCGTTTGCGGTCACCCCACATATACCGCACCGGTTCTCCGCTGCGAATTTCCAGCGTAAGCTCTTTGGCGATAACCTGGGGTTTCACCGACGCCGCGGCCTCCTGGAGCATTCGTTGCACGGAGAACAGGGTCAAATGAAGTTCAATGCCGCGGATCTCCATCCGGCTAAACTCGATAATCTCATCGATGAGCGTGCCCAATCGCTCTACGTTCCGCGTCATCACTTTCAGGGCGGCTAGTTGGGATTCGCTCAAGTCGCCGAGCGAACCGGAGTGAAACATTTCGATGTAGCCGCGTATCGTGCTGAGGGGCGTTCGCAGCTCGTGGCTTACATTGGAGAGGAAGCTGTCCTTGGCCCGATCCAGCATGCGAAGTTCCGCGTTTGCTTCTTCCAATTCCAACGCGCGAAGCTCCAACTGGTGTTGCATACGCTTGAGTTCGCTGACGTTGGTCAGCACCAACGAGAACCGCGCCTCTTCGTCTGGCGCGGCCTCCACGGGCGCGATCGACACGACTACAGTAAGCGACTGTCCGTCGGGCCGGCGGAGCGCCAATTCCTGGTGTTGCTCGAAGCCTTGCCGCTCCTGAGCGTCTTCGAGGATCTCCAATAGGCGTCCCCGGGCCGCGGGTTCCACGAAATCGAACGCGTCGCGCCCCAACAAGTTTTCGGAAGGGGTTTGCAGCAGATCGCAGATGCGCGAGTTGGCGAAAACGATGTGATAGGACTCGTCGAGCGTGAGGAATCCTTCGTTCATATTGACCAGCAGATCGTGGAGGCGCTGTTGTGATTTCGACAGTTTCTGGGTCCGGTCTTCCACCAGCTTCTGTAGGCCCTGCGTGTATTTTTCGAGGCGCTTGGCCAGCCGGTGCTGCTCGGTCACGTCGCGAATCGTGGCCAGTGCGCCGGTAAACCTGCCGTGCCGATCGAACAGGGGCGTACCGTTCACCCAAAGCTGCCGTTCCTCACCACCAACGTTCCACGTGACATGGTACTCGGAAGCGATTCCCCGCCGCCGGTCCTCGATGTGCGGCAGCATGGGTTCCAATTCGAGTTTCTGCGCAAGAATCTTGTCGTTCTTGCCGAGGAGTTCGCTCTCTTTGAGATTGGTCAGCTTCTTGAGTGCATCGTTCACCAAGGTAATCGTGCCGTCTGGCCCGGTGAGAATGAAGCCTTCGCTCATGTGGTCCGCCAGATAGCGGAAGCGTTGGGCAATCTCTTCGGATTGTTCCTCGCGGTAGGCCAGGATAACCAAGATAGCGACGAGCCCGACCAGAAGACTGCCGAGTCCAAGACCCCGCGATACTTCGATCGCCGTGCCAGGGACATCATCAAGCTCCCCGAAACCGTCGGGAAGACCGGAGACGGTAACCAGGGCGCCCAGGATCAGCATCACGACGCCGAGAATCAGGAAGGATCGCTGATAGCCGGAACCTGGGATGCGTGAAATGAGCACGCCGACCGCGAAGAGGGGCATGCCGACGGAAAGGACGATGACGATGGTTTGCAGCGTGGGATCGGCCAATTGGTGGGCGAAGAGCACGCCGCACATGCCCAGCATGATTGGGATGAGATACAGTGGAATGCTGGTTCGAGACGATCTGGCCATGGTTTCCGGGTTGCCTTGATTCTAGAGCCGGGCGATTGCTTCGGCCGCCAGTTCATCGCAGCGTTCGTTCAACGGGTGACCGGCGTGTCCTTTCACCCACTTCCATTCGATCGCGTGTTCGCGGGTTAGCTCGTCGAGCCGCTGCCACAAGTCTTTGTTCTTGAGCATCCCTTCGCGTCGCTTCCAGCCGTTGCGCTTCCATTGCGGGAGCCATGCGGTGATGCCGTTTTTCAGGTATTCCGAGTCGGTATGAATGACGACACGGCACGGCCGCTTCAGGGTTTCCAGGGCCCGTACCGCCGCGGTCAATTCCATGCGGTTGTTGGTCGTATTGGCTTCGCCTCCCGAGAGTTCCCGCTCGCGATCGCCATACCGAAGAATGGCTGCCCAGCCTCCCTTTCCCGGGTTAGGCCGGCAACCTCCATCGGTGAATATTTCGACTTGCTTTCGATCCATCTACAGAAACTACCAGAAACTCGCCCTTCGGCGGCTTGAGTATAGCAGGTTTGTGCCCGAAAATCAGGCGCCTTCTTCGCTCTAAACCGCGCCGACACGCCGATCGGGCAGCACTACAAGGTACAACCCGGCGACGACCGCGACCATGGCGACGGCGAGTTTCCACGTGATCGCCTCGCCAAGCACGAACGCAGCCAGCACGGTCGCTACGGGCGGTTTGAGAAAGAGCATGCTGATGGCCTGCGTCGCATCGACGTGCTCAAGGGCCTTGAAGAACAGATAGTAGGTGATGCCGGTCGTCCCGACGGATAGGTAGAGCAACGGCACCCAAATATCCGGGATATGGGCCAGGGTCTCGGAGTGACCTTCGGCGAGAATCATGGGGATGAAGTAAACGGCGCCGAAAGCCGCACACAAGGCTGTGATCGGCAGACCTGCGTAAGGACCCGCGAGTTTCTTTACGAACACCGTAAACAGGCTCAACGACAAACTGCAACTGAGGGCAAAGCCAAAACCGAGCAGCGAGAACGTAGGCGAAGGGGTGCTGCTCGCGAGGACGCCGATGCCGGCCAGGCCCAGCACGACGCCCGTGAGTTTGGCGCGCGTCAACGACTCCTTCAGTATCAATGCCGACAGGAGCAAGGTGAATAGCGGGCTGGTTCCAAACATGGTGGCCACGACGCCCGCACCGGCGTACTTCAAGCTGTACTGATAAGAGAGATTCGCCCATACGATGCCGATGAGGGAAAGCCAGGCCGCCTGCACGAGCACGCGCTTGGTAATGACCAGCCCCTTCCGGCGCAAGTCAAAGGGAAGGAACAGCAGGAGGCAGAGGGCGCCAATGCCGAACCGTGCGCCCGCGAGCTGGATCGGCGTAATCCGGCCGATTACCATCCGCGTGACGACCTCGGCGGTGCTCCACAACAGGACCGCGAGCACGAGGTTTACGTACGCCGCCTTGCGAACGCTTGGAACGGACACTAGATGTCGCCTGCCGCCGCCTGAAGCTCCAGCACTTCCAGGAGATGCACGGTCTTTTCCTGGCCATGGACGCCGGCCAACGCGAGTGGCGTCCGCCCGTCCAGGTTCTCGATGGTAAGATTGGCGCCGTGGCGTGCCAAAAATGCGGTCATCGCCTGGCGCCCCTGCATTGCCGCAACGTGCAGAGGCGTGTCGCCGAAATGATCGAGCGCGTCGGGATTCGCACCCGCATCAAGGAGTTGTTGGGCGCGGTTGGTCGCGGTCCACCACGCAGCGACGTGCAGTGGCGTAAGCCCGGTGCGATCGTGGGCGTTTACTTCCGCGCCCCGGTCCAATAGCAATTGCACCATCTCGGAGCTTCCGCTCGTGACGGCCATGTGAAGGGGCGTTTTGCCGAGTTCGTTCGTCGACTCGACCAGCGAGGGATCGCGGTCGAGCCAGGCGGTCGCCGTGGCGAGGTCGGCCATGGCGGCCGCGTCATGGATGGAACGGCCGCAACCGCACACCACGAGAGCCAACAGAATCGACAGCGGCGCAAGAGAACGGCGCTCGCGGGTTCGGTTCGGGTCAGGACGCTTCAACGGTCACCTGCTCGTAGATTTCTGCGGCGTTCTCCGGCGTCACCTTGGTAGGTTCCAGAATCACTTCCTTGGGCACCTCTTCGCCGTTCAGCAGCTTGATGCCGTATTCAAGCGCCTCTGACGCGCAGGGCGGATAGATGAAGGTGCAAGCCAGCACGCCGTCCATGACTTTCTTCACGCCGCCCGCCTGACCGCCAAGCCCGTCAACACCGACGAAGATCATTTCCTTCTCGCGCCCCGCATCGCGCGCGGCGAGGTAGCAGCCGACCGCCATGGGATCGTTGTGCGCGTAGACGACGTCGATCTTCGGATTCGCCTGCAATACGGTTTCCATGCGTTTCTTGGCTTCATCCTGCAGCCAGTTCGCGACTTCTTCGATGACGGTTACGCCCGCGACGGTGTCGATGTGCTTGCGGGCGCCCTGATGACGCTCATCCTGGGGCTTGGTGCCGAGGAGGCCCTTCATCTCGACCACGATCGGGTTTTCGATCTGATTCGTATCGAGATACTCCTTTACGAATTCACCGGCCATCTCCCCTATCGCCACATTGTCGGCGCCAACGAACATGTCGTACACGGGCTCGACGAGATTGCGCTCCAGACAAATGACCTTGATACCCGCGTCGTGCGCCTTCTTCACGACGGGCGTCAGCGGCGCAGCCTCATTGGGCGCCACGATCAGCAGATCAACTCCCTGGAGGATGATATTCTCGATCTGCGAGATTTGCTTGGAGTTGTCCTGTAACGCGTCGTGGATGACCAACTCGTAGTTGTCGCCGTACTTCTGAATGTCGCGTTTGAAGATGTTGTTTTGGACGGTGCGGTAGGGCTCCGCGCTGTTGCATTGGGAGAATGCGATGCGATAGGTCTTCTCACCGCCCGCCGCGTCGCCGGCGCCCGCGGCATCGGAACCAGGTTGCTGCTGACCGCACCCGACTATGCCCAATCCCAAAATCGTTATTGCACAACACGTCCTCAAGAACATTGGCTCACCTCGCTGTACGTCATTTCATTCCGTCCGGAACACCGCCCAGATCGCTCAAGTTTCTCTTTTGCGTCCCACCAATTGCAACCACACGGCCACGATGATGATTGCCGCCTTGAGCATCCATTGGGTATTTTCGTCCACGTTATTGAGTCCGAGCAGGTTGGAGAGGATGCCGAGGGCGAGGGTGCCGACGACAGTGCCGAAGATGGCGCCCTTCCCTCCGGCCAGGCTGGTGCCGCCAATGACGGCCGCAGCGATGGCATCCAGTTCGTAGGCGACACCGGCATTGGGGCTGCCCTGGTGGTTCTGACAACAGTGGACCACGCCGGCAATGCCTGCGAAGAGCCCCGAGATGGCGTAGACGCGGACCTTTACCCAGCCGGTGTTGATACCCGACAAGCGTGCGGCGTCTTCGCTACCGCCCACGGCGATGAGGTAACGCCCGAACCGGGTGAACCTCAGTAACACAAGCCCCATGGCGGCCACGGCCAGGAAGGACGGAACGACGACTTTCTTCTCGGCAATAAACGCGATGACCTTGTCGATGTATCCGGAACCGAAGCCGATGTCGATGTTTGCATTGTTGACCAGCCAGCGCGCGAAGCCCCGGCTGCCGATCATGGCCGCGAGGGTCACGATGAAGGGTTGCATATTGAATCGCGCGATAATCACGCCGCTGGCAAGTCCGAACGCCGACGTCACCCCGAGCGCGGCGGCCATGGCTCCGGCCAGTGGCCAGCCCAGATTCAGGAAAGTGTGCGCGAAGACGGTCCCGGAGAGCGCGAGCAGGGATCCCACGGAGAGATCGATTCCGCCGGAGATGATGACCAGCGTCATGCCGGTCGCGAGGATTCCGATCTCGGAAATCTGACGCAGTACGTTGGACAGGTTCATGGGTTTCCAGAAAATGGGAAACCCGTCAACGTATGGCGAGAATATGGTCGCCAGGATTACCACAAACAGCAAGGTCCCCAGCGGCCGAATCCAGTTCTGCTTCACCCTCTCCCCCTCTCCAAACCGGGCACGTTATGCCTGCGGACTGACTTTCGGCGTGACGCGGATAATGCCGTCCGATACTTCTATACTTTCGAAACGATCCAATGATTCCTGAACCCCCGGTTCCCGGACATACTCCGCCGCGAGGTTCTCACTGCGCAATCCTGCCATGAACTCTTCCGGCACGGACGTGCCGCTCACCGTCAACGCATCGAGATGGACGTACAACATCCCGTCCCGTAGGAATACCGTGAAGGTACCCGATCCGTTCACATAACGGCCAGGAAGCAGCGCGTCAACCGGCATGCTCACGTCGCCGGTAATGCGATCGTCGTCGATGGAGATGTGGACCCGGCCTTTGAGGTTGCTCCATTGCGGGTCGTTCGCGATTAGAGCGTTGATGTCTTCGGCGGTGAGTTCCAACGGTTCCGTTACGGCGCCGGCCTCCAGTGCCGCGTCAAAGGCGTCTACACGCTCCTTCAGCGCGGCGTATTCATCGACGGGCATCTCCGACTGGGGCAACTCCATGGGTTCCGTGTCGGTGTACCGGTCGACGATGCCGCTGAAGGCCATACGAACGACGATGTACCCGGCGATGACGAGAAAAATCAGCACCGCGACACCACCGAGGCATCCGAAGAGCAACCAGGGAAACTCCCCGCGCTTCTTGGGCCGGGGCGGAGGCGCAACATTGGGCATGTTCATGGTCATATTCCCTCCACACGGGTTATTGCCAGAGTACCACGTTTGCCCCACGCGGATCAGCGCCCGCGCGATTCCACCGTCCATTCCTCTTCCAGCACCTGGACCCTGCCGTTCGCGACGCTTTCCAGTTTACCCTGTAACGCAGCGCCGTAGGAGCCCGTTGCGTCATCGAGCACGCAGAGCACGGTGGCTTCATGCGGCGTTTCCTTGGCCTCCTCCGGCATGGTGACGAGCCGACGGGTCCAGGAACCGCTGTCATTTACCACAATTAGCGTTGGAACGAAGGCGCCGAGGATGACGCCGTCCATGGGCGAGGTCGGCGGAATGGGTATCAGCCAGTACTTTCGCGACTTCACGACGGCCGGCGCGATGGCGTCCGCTCCGGCCAGGATGCGAACGTCGCCTTCTTCCCGCAATAAACGAATGGTCGTGCCCCGGCGCAGCCGCACGGTGTTTCGTAGGGCGGTGTCGCCGGGCTCTCCAGCGACGCGCATGGTCGTGACGCGAAACCGGGCTTTGGGTTCGCGTCCGAGAAGTTGAATCTCTTTCTTGATGCGCATGCCCGTCTGCTCAGAGGGCGGCCCCAGCAACGCGATGTAGTCCTCCCGATGTTCCACAATCTCCGCGGGACCTCTGCGGCTCGCCGCATCCCGGGCCGTGTACGGGAGGATATCCGTTTGCAGGCCGCCGGGGTCTATCCAGTCCTCGCTCTCGCGCGCCGCGTCGTCCACCGGCAGCGACGCCAAGAAATTCTCGCCGCCGGGAACCCCGAGAAATCGAACCGAGAACACGGCGGGGTCGATCTCGACTCGGATGGCGCCGTTGTCGAGAACGATCGGGTCCGTCGCGCTTATTAAACAACAAACAGCCAATCCAAGAGCCAAAGCAATCTCCAACATCACACTACACCGGCGTCGCCCAACAGCGGGGTCCGACGGCATTGTGCAATTGCCGTTGCGTACTTGCAACCCGGTCCAGGGGAAGGGCGTCCGCGCGCTGGCACTTTGAGTCGGCTGGCTTCCACGAATAGGTATGGTGAGGCCATGGCTTTTTGAACTAAGTAGAGTGCTTTGTTAAGCTTATTCATTCACAATTTCCCGGAGATCCGGGGTGTAGTTAAAGGAGGAGTCGTGGTCGAGCGTGTAGAGATCTTCGATACTACCCTGCGCGATGGCGAGCAGTCGCCGGGCGCGAGCATGAATGTCAACGAGAAGATTCAGATGGCGTTGCAGCTCGAACGGCTCGGGGTGGATATCATCGAAGCGGGCTTCCCCATCGCGTCCGAGCAGGAATTCGAGGGCGTCCAGAAAGTCGCCGCGGCGGTAAAGAAACCGCGAGTGGCCGGGCTCGCCCGGGCCAATAAGGCGGATATTGAGCGCGCGGCGAAGGCCATCGAGAAGGCGGAGCGGCCCGTACTGCATACGTTTATTGCCACGTCCGACATTCATCTCGAACACAAACTCCGCATGACGCGCGAGCAGGTTCTGGAAAAGGCGGCGGAGGCCGTGCGGCTTGCCAAGACGTTGGTCGGGCGCGTGGAGTTTTCCGCAGAGGACTCGACCCGCAGCGATCCCAAGTACCTCGCGCAGGTGGTCAAAGTGGCTATCGACGCCGGCGCGGACGTGATTAATCTGCCGGACACGGTGGGTTATACGACGCCTATCGAGATCGAGGAGATGTTCCGCAACGTCATTGCAACCGTACCGGGATCGGACAAGATCGTATTTTCCTGTCACAACCACAACGACCTCGGTCTGGCCGTGGCGAATGCGTTGGCCGCGTTGCGCGGCGGCGCGCGGCAGATTGAGTGCTGCGTGAACGGCATCGGTGAGCGTGCGGGCAATACGTCGCTCGAAGAAGTCGTCATGGCGATGAAGACGCGCCAGAATGTCTATCCCTTCGAGACGGGCATCGTCACCGAGGAAATCACGAACACAAGCCGTCTGCTCGGAAACCTGACCGGGCTGACGATCTCGTACAACAAGCCCATCGTGGGGCGAAACGCGTTCGCGCACGAGGCGGGCATCCACCAGCACGGGGTCATCGCCAGCCGGATCACGTATGAAATCATGACGCCGGAATCGGTGGGGCGCAGCAGCAACGATCTCATCCTCGGTAAGCATTCGGGCAAGCATGGTCTCGCCAAACGCTGCGCGGATCTGGGTTTCACGCTGGACGAGAACGAAGTCACTGAGTTGTACCAGCGCTTCAGCGTACTTGCGGATAAGAAGAAGGAAATCTTTGAAGACGACTTGCGCGTGCTGCTGGCCACGATGCGCAACGAGAGTTTCGAGACGTATTCACTCGAACAGCTTCGCACGTCGGGCAGCGATCCCGCCATGGCGCTGGTCAAGTTGAAGCGCGGCGGGGAAGAATTCTTCGATACGGCTATCGGCGACGGCCCGGTCGACGCCGCATGCCAGGCCATCGAACGCGTTGTCGGCGTCAGCGGCCGGTTGCAGGAGTTCAATATCCGCGCCGCGTCGCCGGGGAAGGATGCGTTAGGCGAGGCCCATGTGACGGTGCTGCTCGATGGGAAGTCGTACTACGGCACGGGCGCGAGCACGGATATCATCGAAGCCGCGGTGAAGGCGTACTTAAGCGCCGTGAACAAGTATCTGGCGCTGCAATTGACGGCGTAAGATGGATCCCCGCCTGCGCGGGGATGACGGTGCTGGTGGTGGCGCAGTCGCTGGTTTGTCTGTTGAAGTAGCGGGGGAAGTCAAGATGGGTCCCCGCGTTCGCGAGGATGACGGTGCTGGTGGCGGCGCGGTCGATGGTTTGTCTCTTGAAGTAGCGGGGGAAGTCAAGATGGGTCCCCGCCTGCGGGGGGATGACGATTTGGGTGGTGGCGCGGTCGTTGGTTTCTCGTGTGAAGTAGCGGGTGGATTCAAGACGAGTTCCCGGCGGCGCGGCAACCGGTCTGCATTCAGTCGAACGCGCACAATCCTTCGACGTAGGCTTTGCTGCCGTCGTTGGCCCAGGGGTCGAGTTCGCTCGGGTCTTTCAGTTGCTGTCCGCGCATCCGTGGTACGGCGAGGAATCCGCAGGCCACATCGGATAGCGCGGTCATGTCGCTCCATAGCTTCTCGAATTGCGCCACGGGATAAACGTCTTCCTGACCGTGACCCCATCGGCGTTTCACGTCTTTGATCGTCACGTAAGTCGGAACCCGCTCGGCCACGGCGCGCACGGCTTCGGAGATCTCCGCTTCGGAACGCTCCAGATCGTCCCGCGTGAGACCAAAGAGTTGGAGCACCGGATCGATCTGTATCCAGGTGGTCATGGAGTTGTAGTACCGGAGCTTCAGTTCGTCCTCTTCCCGCGGTTGGGCGAGCCCTTCGAGCAAACGCACCTTTCCGTTAACCCGCGCCAGGCCGCCGCCCCGGTCCGTGATTCGCCGCGGCACCACTTCAAAGGTCAGCATGTTACCCGAGGCAAGATGAGACCCTAATGCCGCAGGGTCGAGGTCCGCGCCCAGGGTGTCGATGTTGTGCAGCATGATTGTTTCGACTTGGGAATGTTCGCGAAGCAATCGCGCGAGCACGCCGTTGCGCAGGAGGTTCGGCATCTCGTACCAATGCCCCGGTGGATTAAACCGCTGCTCGGGAAGGTTGTCGACGTAGTCGCTTCCCTCCCCCGCCCCGCGCGCCCACTCCATCAGGGCCGTGCGCACCGACTCCCGGACCTTCTGCTTCTGCTCGTCCAGGGTCTCCTGCGGCATTTCCTCCCACAAGAAAACTAAATCGCGCACCATGGGGATGAGACGCTGGCCGATGGAGCGTCCCGGCGACAGGTAAACGGGTCCCTGGTATCCAAAGTTGTTGGTTGCCTGGAGATGCCTCTCAACCGGCTCGTGAGTGAGGAAACTCGTCGACACGATGTGCGGCGGTTGAATGCCGAACGCGGCGCCCGCACGCTTCGTCTTCGCAAGATGAATCTCCAGGAAGGCTCGATGCTGTCCATTCATCTGCACGAAGGGGTTAACGGCCTTGATCACCCCCGCGCCGGAGGTCCATCGGCTTCCCACACCGCCCGCGAGGGACAGCACCGCGACGCGGTTCTCGCGAAGAGCCTTCTCACCTGCGGCACGATGTTTGGTCGCGGAATCATAAAGCGTCACGTCTTCGTCGCGTACGTCTTCGATGCGCGTTTCGACCGGTAATCGGTTGTGTGCGAGCCCAATGCGGCCCGCGCGCAAATCGCCGCGAATCTGCTCGTGTTGCACGGAGTCGAATCCGTTCGCGGCTTTGATTGCCGCCGCGTCCTTGTCCCATTGCGCCCGGTCGAACGCGGCCGCGCTGGTAACACGGAAGAGGCTGCTGACCATCGTCCGCAACAACCCGAACGTTTCCGCCGGCTCGCGGGAAGCAGCGGTGAATTGGTCCAGTTCGGCGCGGCGCTGGTAGGGAATCTCGTCTGCGTGGCGGCGGACGAGTTCGGGTACTTGCAACGCGTAGTAACGGGACGGCAACAAGGCCTCGGCATCTTGGTGTACCAGCGCGACGGTTCCGGAAGAGTTAATCCGGAAGTCGTAGACCACCGGCTCCATGGCAAAGGGCAAGGCATCATCCAGGCTCGCCTTCACCTCGCGCATGATCGTCAAGGCGCGATCCCGAAAGGCTGCGTGCCGTTCCGGCGCCACGTACATGGCCATGCCGCCGCCGGACATGCCGCCCAGCATCTGGAAGCCCCAGAAATCCTGCTTCAGTTCTTGGCGCGACCGCGCGATCACCGCTTCCGTGAAGCGGTTGGTCACCCACGGAATGATCGTCTTCAACGGCCCGTCCCAGTTGCGGTGAGTATTTGCGGCCAAAGCGCGAATGTCGCCCTCGCGCAATGCGGTCAGCAGGTTGTCGAAGATCGCGCGCATTTCGTGCCGCGCGGCCCATTCGGCGGACGCGCGCAGCAGGTACTTCTCGGTCACCATTTCCAAGATCGGGCCGACGTTTTGCGCCATACCGCCGTGGACGAGCACGAGCGACTGTGCCAGCCGTTCGTCGATTTGCGGATGCACCGCATCGTGTCCCAGCAGGCGATGTCGCGGCAAGAGGCAGCCCTTGCTGACGCCGTACTCGGGATCGCTTTCCAGCGCGACAGCGCCTTCGATGATTTTGATGCCCGGCCACACGCCGCCGGAATCCTGCCAACCACCTCCGGAACCGCCCAGCCATTCTCCGAGGATGGCACGCGATGCGACGAGACGCCGTTCCCCCTCGCGCAAGGGGCCTTCCAGACTTGCCGTCTGTCCTGTCGCCCGCATGAGCGCGCCGATCATTCCTGCCAGCAGGTTCGTCGACACGGCGAGCCGGGAACCCTTTGGAATGTCGTTGATCTTGGTAACGAGTTCGATGCCCATGTGCGGCGCAACGACACGCTCCAGGATGCCGGCGAGCGATTGGTGGGTGCCTTCAAAGGAAGGCGGCACCAGTCCCGACGCGATCACGCCCGCCTTCAGCAAGCTCAGATAGTCGTTGCCGAAATTGAAGAGGTCATCGAGATCCGCCACATCCTTGGTGACGCCCAGATCGATACTGGTTAGCCGGATCACGGGTTCAGGGATCACCCGCACGTAGGACTCGACCGGCGGACGCACATCCTGGTCGCGTCCGTAGACGCCGAGATCGACGGAGATGTTGAGGACCCGCGCGCCTTCGGGATAGTCCATTCCAAGAAAGAAGATGTCTGACCAACCGCTATGACTGAGGTCCAGGCGTACCGGAGTCTTCTCCACGAGCACGGGGTACAGCAGCGCACCGTCGGTGCGGCGCAACATCTCGGGCCGGATGCGCAACGGGTGGTCGTCCGCATGCCCGACGCGAAACATCCACTGATTGCCGCGACTGGACCGGACGCTTCTCCGCACCTGATCGGCCAAGGTCTGGAATGCAAGGTGCCGGTAACACTCGGCGAGCGCGCTCATGACGGCGGCGTTGGGCCCGTTTGTTTCGATGGCACAAATGAATCGCCGAATCGCTTCTTCAAAACGCCGTTCGAGCAGGTCGCTGAAGCCGTCATAAGGTATCGCGCCAGTCGCGGGAGTGCTTCGCGATTCTTGGAGGTGGAACCGGTAAAGACTGTGGAGAAACAGCGTCGCGCGGACCCGCTCGTAAAGATTGGCGGAAGTGCGGCGAAACGACTCCAAATCATCGCACGCAGAAAGTAGTTCGTCTGTGGACAGGTCTGTGCAAAGCGATGTGAACGAACGATTGCGGACAGCATCGTCGCCATTCGTAATGGAATCGATGAACGGACTGCTTACGGGCTTCCCGCGCTGCATAGGGCTACGCCTTGCCGGATTCGGCGAGAACTTCGACCAGCATGGCAAGTACTTCCTCGCGATCCTGTCCGGCCAACGCCAGCGACAACTGCGTGTGCAGCAGTCCGAACGTGGACCCAATGTCGTGGCGCACGCCGCGCACTTCGAGCGCAAGGTGACGCTCCCGCAGCGCCAGTTCTTGCAGCGCCGTTGTCAGTTGAACGTCGCCGTGGCCTGACACGGCGGCGTCAACGGCTTCCTTCAGGATCGTAAACACGGCGGGCGTGAGCACGTACATGCCGAAGAAACAGAGGAAATAACCTGCCCGTAATCCGGGGGTGTAGAGTTCCAATTCCGCCTGGCTCACAGACGGTTTCTCGATGATCCGCTCAATCTGATAGGCGCCCGTGTACTTCGGCACGCGCTTTCCGCACAGCGTGCCGTAGCGGCCGACGAGGTGCTCCCGGGTCGCTTGCACCGCCGCGACCGCGCAATCCTCCTGCACGGCGAGGTCGATCAGTTGTTGGGCGCAACGTCTCCCTTCTACCTGGGAAACGTAGAGATGATCGCCCAGCAACAGGAGAAACGGTTCCTCGCCCACGAACTCCCGCGCGCAATACACCGCATGACCGTAACCCAAGGCTTCCTCTTGCGGCGCGAAACGCAAGCGGCGCACGACGTTGTTCAGCTTCTCCGCCTGCGCCTGCGCCCAATCGACGCCGCGATACGATGCGAGCAGGTTGTCGTGAAGCAGCTCGAACTGTCTCCGGTACGCGTCCTCGTCGCCGGGCGCGCAGACGACGCAGATCTCTTCGATCCCGCTTTCCAAGGCCTCTTCGGCGATGATTTGAATAACCGGTTTGGCCAACCCGTCCCGATCCACCAACGGCAACATAGCCTTCTGGACCGTATCGGCCACCGGATACAAGCGAACCCCGCGTCCGGCCGCGGTGATGACAGCTTTGCGCACGTGCACGCGATACCCCTCCCTGCTGACGACGCTGTAACAATACCAACCGGCCAAGTCGCGCACAAGAACGGCGGGATCAGTTCTTGAATTCGCGGTCGTCAAAAACACCATAATTGCAGTCGTGAAATGGAGTAGACCTCGATAGTGATGCGAAGGGGAAGGAGTCAACGATGAATTGCACCTGGGAACTACGCGTACGCCTGGCCGTATATGCACTGACAATCGTGACGGCGATCGCGTTCTCTGCCGTAACAGGAATGGCCGCCGAGATTGGCTATCTCGAGAAGGACGGCCAGACCCTCTTCCCCATCGGGTTCTACGAACTTCCCGAGGACGACGCGGCACTGAAGACCATGGCGGACGCGGGCGTCAATCTCCTTCGTTGCGGCAATGCAGCAGAATTGGACCGCGTTCATGCCCTGGGCATGCTCGGCTGGATGCCGCTTTCGCTGCAGCAAGGTCCGTCCGACGGGATCAAAGATCAGGTCAACGAAGTGAAGGACCACCCTGCGCTGGCCGTATGGGAAGGACCGGACGAGGTCGTCTGGAACTTCACCGCGTACAGCGGACTGCACCGCGACATGGGCGTGTATGAACACCCGGACGAGTGGTGGATGCAAACGCCTAAGGCAATCGCGTATTCCGAAGAAAAGGCCGCGGAGATCATCCCTAACATGCGCGCCGCGGTCGAGTGGATCCGTTCCGTCGATCCGCACAACCGGCCCGTGTGGTTCAACGAAGCGCAGCGGAGCGACGTGCGGTTTGTGCGCCAGTGCCTGGAATTTGCCGATATTACGGGCTGCGATATTTATCCCATCAGCACGAATGAGCGCAATCTCCCGCGCATGGGCAGCGGCGTAGACCGGTGGGAACTGGTCGGCAAGGGCATGCCCGTGTGGATGGTCATGCAGGCGTTTTCCTGGCACGAACTGGGCGGCCGTTACGAATCGCGTGGGGTGGCCTATCCAAGCTTTGCGGAGTCCCGTTTCATGGCGTATGAGGTGATCGCGCACGGCGCCAAAGGGATCCTCTATTGGGGTTCCGACTATCTGACCAACGACGTTTTCCGGCAGTCGTTGTATGCGCTCACCGCAGAGCTGGCCGCGCTTCAGCCTTTCCTCGTTGCGCCGGAAGAGGACACGGCGCTCCGCCTTATCGAATTCGCCGAGGACATGCAGGGTCTCGGTGTCGCGCACACGGTACGACGCTCCGGCGACGATTGGCTGATCGTGTTGGTCAATGACGATGACCACAGGCATATGGGGGTCGAAGTTTCCGGGTTGGACGCGATCGACGGCCGGAAACTCGCGCTTCTCTACGGCGAGGAAACCGTCCCGGTGTCGCAGGGGGAGATCGTGGTCCGCATGCAACCCTTCGAAGTTAAGGTGTACTCGACAAGCCGCGCGTGGGAGATTGCCAAACGCGAGGGCCGCGACTACGCGGGCGAGTGACGGAATGGCGTGGGCGTCGGGGTTGGATGACTGGGGGAGGTTGGATTGATGATTTTGGAGAATTCAATACGCTGCGCCGTGATGGCGCTCTTGTTGTCGGTATCATTTGTCGCATCTGCGCAGGAAAGCGCGACGCCTGACGACATTCAAGCGCTGCTCCAGCAAGAAATGCAGCGGAGCGAACCGGACTACGTCGTCTACGTGCCGAAAAGCGTCGACGGTTCGACCTTCGACACGGGCAACGAGCATTTCCTGGTGTTCGAGGGTCCAGATGGTTCGCTCATGGCGGTGTGGACGCAGAGCACCCATGAAGGCGCGGGCGACCATCGCATCATGTTCGTCAGAAGTGAGGACGACGGCAAGACCTGGTCGGAACCGAAGCGCATCGCCGGTCCTCCGCGCAAGGACGAAGGGAACCAGGCCAGTTGGGCCTTTCCGCTGGTGTCGTCGTCGGGCCGCATTTACGTGGTCTACAACCAGTACCAGGGGATCGCCGACTACCACCACCAAATCACCGGCACCATGGATGCCATTTACAGCGACGACAACGGGGCGACGTGGTCTGCGCCGGGCACGATCCCCATGGAACGCAGCATCTACGATCATCCCGATCCCAAGTATCCTTCCAACTGGATCGTCTGGCAGATCCCCATTAAGGACTTGCAGGGACGTTGGTACACGGGGTTCACGCGATGGCTGAGCCCGCAAGTGCGCACGAAACCCCACACGAAGGATTGGACCGCGAACGAATCGGTCGTGGAGTTCATGCGCTTCGAGAACATCGACGACGATCCGGAACCGGCGGAGATACGCATCTCGTGGTTTGCGTCCAACGAACGAGCGTTGCGGGTGCCGCACTACACCAATCCCCTGCTCAGCATCGCACAGGAACCGAGCCTCGTGCGGCTGCCGGACAACCGTCTCTTCTGCACGATGCGGACGATGAGCGCGTACATCTGGTACAGCCTCTCTGACGACGACGGGGAAACCTGGTGTGCGCCGCGACCCTTGTTGCGAAAAGACTACGGCCTACCCATCCTGCAACCGCTGTTCGGATGCCCCATCTACGAGATGGCCGACGGGCGTTATTTGCTCGTGCACCATCCCGCCTTTGGAGGCCAAGACCCCGGCAAGTCCGGCGGGCTCGAGAGCAACCGGCGTCCCGCCTATATCGCGGTAGGCGAGTATCGTCCCGATGCCGAGCAACCGATCTGGTTCAGCGAATCAAAGATGCTCATGGACAACGACGGGCAGGGCATCGGCCCACTCAAGCGCGTCGACATCGGCGGATACACGAGTTTCACGACACGCGATGGCGAAAACGTATTGTGGCATCCGGAACGCAAGTTCTTCCTCCTCGGGAAGATCATCCGTCCCGAGTTCATCGCCGGGCTATCCGTGCCGGAGTAAGCCGTAGACAAATCAGAAGTTTATGGGATTGACACAGGGGCCGATTCGGCCTATGATCGCCATGGCGAGTTCGGTTCGAGCAAGGCGCCAAATCGGGAGCTGGGGTAATGCCTCCCGCGCCGGAGCCGAATCGTCGCACGCCGGGACCGGAACATGGAGCGGAATGCATTCGAATGTCGTGGCGTGTACCTTTATCAATCCCGTTCAACTCTCCTTTCACGCATGACGCCCCGTCACTTCTGATGCATTGCGCGCCTTATCGGTTCAACAGTCATGATTGAGAAACGCGATCTCGCCGACTTTGTGGACCACGCGTCCGACAGCGTGTTCATTACGGATGCCTCGGGCGCGATCGTCTACGTCAACACCGCGTGCGAACACATTTCCGGGTATGACCGCGGCGAATTGATGGGGCAGAATCCACGAATTTTCAAAAGCGGCAAGCATGACGAGGGGTTCTACGCGGAACTCTGGCAGACGATCCAGCGCGGCGACGTGTGGCGCGGCCGGCTTTTCAACCGCAGCAAGGATGGCTCGTATTTCGAAATTGAAGAAACCATCACGCCCATCCAGGGCTCCGATCTCGATCAGCGCTATTTCCTGAGCATCATGCGTCCGACCGACTCGACCGCCAAGGACATCGAGCGGTATTACACGGCGCAGAAGATGGAGGCTATCGGCGAACTCGCCGCAGGGATCGCGCACGAGATCAATACGCCGACACAGTATATCGGCGATAATCTTCAGTTCCTGGCCGAATCCTTCGAGAAACTGATCCCGGTCCTGCGTCGCTACAGGGAGTCCCTCGCTGACGACTCGGGAGAGGGTTCAGAACACACCGATCCCGCGTTAACGGCGCGGGATCTCGACTTTCTGCTGGAAGAGATCCCGGGCGCCATCAAGGAATCGCGTGAAGGCAATCGCAAGGTTGCGGCCATCGTCCGCGCGGTGCGCGAGTTCGTTCATCCAGATCTCGAGGAGAAGCTCCCGGTCGAGATCAATCACTCCATCGAGAACACCATTGCGCTCGCGCGGAATGAGTGGAAGTACGTCGCCGAAGTGCAAACCGACTTCGATCCCGAGATCGCGGAAGTGCTCACGGTATCCGGCGCGTTGAATCAGGTCGTCTTGAATCTCCTCGTCAATGCCGCACAGGCCATCGGTGAAGCGCGCGAACAGGGGAACAAGGAAAAGGGCACGATTACCGTTTCGACACGACGGGTTGGCAAGGAACTGGAAATCGCCATACAGGACTCCGGCCCGGGCATCCCCGAGGCGATTCGGTCGCGCATCTTTGAGCCTTTCTTCACGACGAAGCGCCCCGGACGCGGCACGGGGCAGGGTCTCGCCATCGTGCGCGCACTCGTCGCGGAACGCCTCGAAGGGACGCTCACATTCGAGTCTGAAATGGGACGGGGCACGACGTTCGCAGTGCGATTGCCGTATGAAACGGGTAAGAGAACGTAGGGAGACGCGCATGAAGCCGGACTCAAAGGGAGATCGTCCATGGCAATAGGCCGCATGGCCCGCATCCTGTTCGTCGACGACGAACCGAACTTCCTTTCGGGCATCCGCCGGATGCTTTGGGATGACAGTTCGGAATGGGATCTCTTCTTTGCCGAAAGCGCGGACGAGGCGCTGAAGATCGCTTCGCAGAAGGTTCTCGACACGATTGTCTCCGACGTATCCATGCCAGGTAAGGATGGGCTTGAATTGCTGAAGGAACTGAAGGCCAATCCCGCGACCAATGCGATTCCCGTCGTCATTCTTACCGGGAACGCGGAAGCGCATCTGAAACGAAAAGCCCTCGATCTCGGCGCGGCCGATTTGCTGAACAAACCAATCGACCGGGAGGACCTGATCGCGCGTTTACGCAGCGTGCTTCGGCTCAAGCGCTATCAAGACGAACTTCGCGCGCACAATGAATTACTGGAGTTTCGCGTGCGCGAACGCACGCGGGAGCTGGAATCATCGCGCCGCGACATTATCTGGCGTCTCGCAAAAGCCGGCGAGTTCCGCGACGAGGATACCGGCGATCACGTGGTCCGCGTGGCCTTATCCAGCCGCATCCTGGCGGCGCAAATCGGCCTCGATCAGGAACTGGTCGAAACCGTGTTTCTGACGAGCCCGTTACATGACATCGGTAAAATTGGAATACCGGATGGAATTCTCCTGAAACCAGGCAAACTAACCGATGAAGAGCGTGCGCAGGTTCAGAAACATTGCGAGATTGGCGCCTCGATTCTCGTGGAGTTGCCTAAAGGCGCAGAGTATTTCCTGAACAGCCAGGAGGACGGCGATCGCCTGCCCATACTCGAAGCCATCGAACCGATCCGGGAGTTTGCCGCGACGATCGCAATGACCCATCATGAGCGCTGGGACGGTACCGGGTATCCGAAAGGGCTCGGTGGCGACGAGATTCCGATCGTGGGGCGCATCGTGGCGGTCGCCGATCTCTACGATGCCTTGCGGTCTTCGCGTCCTTACAAGAAGGCCTTCGATCGCGCCAAGGCTACGCAGATCATGGAAGAGTCCGTCGGCACCCATATCGATCCCATGGTTTTTGACGCGTTTGTCCGGGTGCAAGACGAGGTGGAACAGATCCGCGAGGTCAATTTCCGATGACGGAAAAAGGGATTTCCCATTGAAGCGCGCCATATTTGTTGATGACGAGCCGAATCTGCTGCGCGGACTGCGCCGTATGCTTCTCAGCATCCGCCGCGATTGGGACATGACCTTCGTGGACAGCGGCGCCGAAGCGTTATCGCTCATGGATGCCAACGGTCCCTACGATGTCGCCGTGACCGACTTGACCATGCCGGAAATGGACGGCATCGAATTCCTCACCGAAGTAACGAAACGATACCCGCAAACCGTGCGCTTTATCTTGTCCGGTCAAACCGACACGTCGAGTTTACTGCGGGCCTCCACGGTCACGCATCAGTTCCTCACGAAACCTTGCGACCCTCAGGTGCTCCACAATCTCCTGGCCCGCGCATTTTCCTTGACCGATTCGTTGCAAGGCTCCCCCATCAAACGCACCCTGCTGGAGATGGGCGCGTTGCCGAGCATGCCGGTCATTCACCAGGAAATCGTCAATGAGATGCAATCGCCGTCGCCCTCCATCGCGCGCATCGGCGGCATCATCGAAAAAGACGCGGGCCTGAGCATGAAGCTCCTTCAAATCGTCAACGCGGAGTACGTGGGGACGGGCAAGCAGATTTCGAGCGTGGCCGAAGCGGTTCAACTTATGGGGCTGGAGAACATCAAGAGCCTTGTCCTCATGGTGGAGGTTTTCTCGCCCATGCAGGAACAGGATGTCGCCGGCGGGGTCAGCCTGGATTTCCTGTGGCACCGAAGCCTTGCCGTGGGCGATTATGCCATGCGTATCGCGGAGTACGAAACCCACAACACGCCCGTCGCGCAGGAGTCCTTCACCGCGGGGTTGTTGCACAAGGTCGGAATGCTGATCCTGGCGACGAAGATGAGCAAGGAATTCGTGGAGGTCGTGGAGCAAGTCCGCAGCGGCGGCATCAGTCTGAGCGAGGCGGAGCGGGATCGGTTTGGCGCGACGCATGGCGAGATTGGCGGTTTTCTCTTCGACCTGTGGGGGCTTCCCGATGCGATCGTCAAGGCCGTCACCTACTACGATTATCCGTCCGCGCTGCCGGAACAACTCTACGGCGGGGGCGATGGCAAGCAGTTCACGTCCTTAACCGCAGTGCACGTCGCCAACTATTTCTGCTCCGATCGCGAAGGCATGGGCGATTTCCTCGGCGGCGCCCACCTGGATTCGGATTACCTCAACCGCCTCGGTCTCGCGGAACACCTCGCGCGCTGGTTCGACCTCTGCGTGTAGACGGTCGTCGTTCAAGATTCATAGCGCAGACCGGCCTCGTTCGGCAATCGATCACCATCACGACAATGGCGGAATCTTCTCAAAAGGCATGAATTTTTGTCCGAGATCCCAATCGGCAAGCAGCTCCTGCCGGTGCAGTGTTGCCCATTCACTGACCAAACCCATCGCCCGAGGAGGCAACGAACCAGCAAGAACGGCCAACGAACGAATCTCGATTAAAGCTTCGTCATCCCCGTAGTATGCGTGGAAGTGAGGCGGATTGTGCTCGTTAAAGTACATTCGGATCACGATACCGTAGAAGCGGGAGATCTCAGGCATGGGCGTTTTCGCGATTCAGATTCGCGAATAATTCTTCCGGTTCCTTTCCTGTGGCCTCAAGGTAAAGGGCATCGGGACAAAGATCGAGACTGTCATCCCACTGGAGTTCGCCGGCTGGACCAATCTCCACCTGCCGAAATCGATCCTCATCGTTCCACTGCGCAAAGACCCCGCGGCCGACCAAGTGGGAGAGGTCAACTTCGCCGGACTCTCCTGTGTCAAAGGTTAGCGCCAAACGGAAGTTTGGGAGAACTTTCACGTCCGTGATCTTTCGCATCATACGTCTCCAGTGATACCTGCCAGGTTCTTAAAAAGAAAGAACGCTCGCCTGACAACAGTATACCAAAGAAACCGCGTTCGGCCACGACTCGCAAACAAGTCGCAACCGTGTGTCGATTTGTGCATCATAACTCCCCAGCCACTGCAACGACCCTCTGACAAACCCGTAGCTTACAGGAGCCAATTCAATGCGACTGACCAACCTCGCGTTTTGCCTGGGTATCTTCACCATCTTCGCGACGAGTTCCTGCGCCACGTCCATGGAGCACAGCGTCTCCGGCTCGCTGACCAAGTGGTCGCCGGTCACGATCGACTTTCGCGGTCCGTTGGCAGCGGCGTCGGGCAGTGACCCGAATCCATTTCTCGATTACCGGCTGCAAGTCGAATTTACCGGTCCGAGCGGTGCGGAATACAGCGTGCCAGGCTACTTCGACGGCGACGGCCAGGGGGGTCTCAACGGCAACACGTGGCGCGTGATGTTCTCGCCGGATGAGACCGGCAAATGGAGCTACCAAGCGTCATTCCGGAGCGGCGACGACGTGGCCGTCGCGCTGGAACCGGATGCGGGCGAACCGGCTGCCTTCGATGGCGCGAAAGGATCCTTCGAAGTCGAACCGCAACCGGACGACGCCCCCGGTTTCTATCGTTGGGGACGGCTCGAATACGCGGGCGGCTTCTATCTGAAGTTTCGCGACGGAAACTATTGGATCAAAGGCGGCACGGACAGTCCCGAGGATTTTCTCGCCTACAACGGTTTCGTGAACACGCCGCGCCGGCCGCACCGGTATGATGCGCACATCGCCGATTGGCAGGACGGCGATCCCGACTGGGGCGATGGACATGGCAAAGGGATCATCGGCGCGTTGAATTATCTCGCCTCCATGCAGGTGAACAGCATCTACTTTCTTCCCATGAACATCGGCGGTGACGGAAAGAACGTCTGGCCGTTCCTCGGTGAGCCGGATGCAGGCGGCAGCCCGGACAACGACAACGTTCACTACGATCTCGCGAAGCTGCGTCAATGGGGAATCGTGTTTGACCATGCACAGCGCAAAGGACTGATGCTGCACTTCGTCCTCAACGAGGCGGAAGAACCCAACAAACGCGAACTCGACGACGGCGCGATCGGCGTCGAGCGCAAGTTGTACTATCGCGAACTCATCGCGCGCTTCGGCCACTTTCCCGCGCTGCAATGGAACCTCTGCGAAGAGTACAACCTTCGTTATCGTTTTGATCCGGAAGTGGTGAAGAGCTTCGCGCAGTACATTCGCGATGTCGATCCCTACGACCATCCAGTCACCGTCCACCACGCAGGCAAATGGCAAGAGGCCTGGGGCCCGTTCCTTGGGGATGACCGCTTCCAGGTCACGTCGTTTCAAGTGAACGAACTGGACGTGGTCGAGGCGTGGCGGCAACAGTCGCGCGATGCCGGATTCCCGCAGGTCATTGGCATGGACGAGTTTTTCCCAGACAAGACGCACCCCGACAATATCGAGCGCCATCGCAAGGAATACCTCTGGCCCATTTACTTCTCCGGCGGCAACGTGGAATTCATCCTCGACGATCTCCTCAAGACGGAAGACTTCCGCCGCTACGAGGCCCTCTGGCAATACATGGCCCACGCGCGCGCCTTCATGGAAACCCACCTCCCCTTCTGGGACATGGAACCCCGCGACGACCTCCTCACCGGCGAATCGGAGTTCACCGGCGAAAACAATGTCGTGCAAGGGCAAGTCTTCGCAAAAAGAGGTGACATTTACGCCGTGTACCTCCCAGTCGCCACCCAAACCGGCACGCTCGACCTCACGCGAGCCCCCGGTACCTTTCAGAAACTGTGGTTCAATCCTCGCACAGGTAACTCCGTAATCGATAAGCCCATCGAAGGCGGTAAGTTTCTGGCGCTGAATGGCCCGCCCGATTCTTCGGGTGAAGACTGGGTCGTACTGGTGAGAAAAAGCCGCGAAGTGCTGACCCGACCACGCTAGATATCGTTTACATTTGGGTACTTGCGTGGTCGGACTTTCCGAACTCCTACAAAAAATGAACGTGTACTGCACAGGACTATTCCGCTATAGTTCATTATCCGATATGATGAGCCTAGACACAGGGGAGTTTCTCGCATGAAGCACGTGTTCATATCACATGCAGGAGCCGACAAAGAGATTGCGGAGAAGCTCTTTGAGGATTTGCGGAACGCTGGACACTCCACAGTAATCGACATCCACGAGCTCCAACTTGGCAATGACCTCGTGGACTTTATTAACGATAGCATTACGGATGCCCACACGATCCTATTGTTATACTCTCGCCACACCCCCCAAGCCCGCTGGCAGAAGCTAGAGATCAACGCTGCCGTTTGGAACGAGGTCGAGCAGGACGGTGGAACTTGCATCGTCGTTCGCCTAGACGACACTGACGTACCTCCAACTCTTGGACCTAAAGTCATGGGGCGGTTGGAGACCGATAAACCTGAATCATACAAGACGCTTCTCGATCAACTCTGCGAAACACTTCTACCGAAAGAAACAGCTTCTTCAATTGTCGCCAAGGCATTCCGCAGCAACTCTCAAAACCCATTCCGCCGTGTTCGCGCTGAGTTCTTCGAAGATAGACCCGACCTTCTTGCTGCAACCTTCGCCCCACCGGAGGCTCTCAAGGCGGGTGCTCTAGAGGAAATGAAGCCCTGCTTCCTAGAAGGATCTCGCGGTACGGGAAAGTCTATGTTGCTGCTATCCTTGCGAGCTCGCAACTATTTGGCAAGATACAAGCAGGTACCGGAGCGATTCTCGATATTTGGATTCTACCTGAAACTGACACGAGGCGCTCTGTGCAACGCGGGCCTTACCGTCGACGAAACTTCGTTGCTAGATTTCCCCGCTAGAGAACGAACACAGATTGTCGACATGTCATCACAAGAGATCTATCTTTGCCTTCTTGAGAGCCTTATCTCCGAAATAGTTTTTTGCACTCGCGAAGCCACACTTGAACTGACTCCGTCCAAGGAGAAACTGATCGCGGACGAGATCGCGGAGCTTTTAATACCCCACGAGGCCAATCGGCCAACCACCCTGGAGGAACTAGCCGATCTTCTGGCCCGCACCCATACTAGGATCGCCAGTTTTATGCGTGCGCGATTCGTCTACATGGAAGTGGGTCTAGCGCCAATAACGACTCTCGATTTGGAGTCATTCAAAAGGGCCCTGGATGCGATTCGCAAGCATATACCGCAACTTCAGGCATCGCTTTTTATCGCCCTACTGGACGAATATGAAAACCTCTTTGCTTATCAGCAACGTATCGTTAATGGAATAATAAAGCTTGCCACTCCATCGTTCTCTGTTAAAGCCGCCAAGAAACTTGGTAGTGACGATGTATCCGGCACCACGACCGGCCAAGAACTTCAAGAGACTCACGACTACACGCGACTGATGTTGGTTTACGACGTAGAGCATTCTGAGCAACTAAGGCATTACAAAAACCTGCTCTCCACAATCGTTTCCAACCTCCTTCAGAGTGAGAATTGGCCCGCGCATAGTATTGATGCACTACTCCCAGAGGATCGCTCAATTGAAGTTGATGAGTCGAAATGGCTAGATGAAGTATCGCGTCTCTGCAAAGTGAACAAGGACGAGTTTTTGGCTTGGCCCGAGGAGCGTCGCAAAGAAAAACTAACCTACTATGGCGAAGCGGCAACTTATAGAGTTCTCTACGGCTCGAAGGGTCGCAGAAGACCTAAACGGTTCTGCGGCTTTCATGATATGGCATTCTTGAGTTCCGGCGTGATTCGCTATTTTCAAGAGTTCTTGGGTGTCAGTTTTCACATGCTCCAAGATGAGGAAACGCATGAGAAAGCGCTGTCAATTCCAGCGTCTATACAAACTAGAGCTATCCACCTAGTTTCGGAGCATAACCTTACTACTCTAAGCCGAAATGTTGAACTGCATGGGGAAGTGCTCAAATACTTGCTTCTTGATATTGGAGATTGTCTGCGCCACAAGCTTCTAAAGCACGGGAGCGAACCTGAGGCAGCGCGCATTGTACTCGTCGATCCTGAGAATCTGCATGATGAGAATATGGTCGCTCTACGCGAATTGATACTCGTCGGTGAGCGAGAAGGTGTGTTTCAAACCAAAGAAGGCCGACCAACGTACAAACCACGACACGGATCAGATCCGCAACCAGCTGAACTTCGACTCTGCCGAGTATTCGCCCCCGTCCTTGAGATAAGTCCTCGCTTGCGCTGGCGTACAGAGGTACGATGCGATCAACTTGCAGGGCTGCTCATTCCTGGGCTTCGCGGTCAGGCGGTTAGTAAATTGAAGAAGAGTATGGTACGCGAAGTTGGCGGCGGCGACCAGAGTGAGTTTCCACTTTCAAAGGAGATCAAGCGGTGAAAAGGCTCCTTCAAAGCGCCGAACTTCCGACACATAGCGTATTGGTGACATGTTCGAGCCATGAAGATAGATGCCTCGCGTTTCTCTCCAGGATCAGTGATTGGAAACCCAAAATGGCGGTGGTATTCCACTACGACGACGAGAACCCAAAACGTGAGAAGAATCATAGTTTGATGCTTGCCAAGCTCGAGGAAACGGATATACCCGCCCGCGAAGTAGTCTTCACTGAACGAAGAATTGTTAAGAGCTTTCGAGAAAATACAAAACTTTTTCACGAGACACTTTTGCAGAGCGACGTACAGAACGTCGTTCTGGATATTTCTGTATTCACCAAGAGGCACTTACTCACCTTGCTTCAGTGGTTCGACGACCACAGCTTTTGGGACCATCTACACGTCGTTTACAGTGAGCCGGAAGAGTATATCGTGTCCACCCATATACCGCTTTCCTTTGGCCTTTCGTCAATGCGACAGATACCGGGGTTTCCTGCCAGCCCAAATCTGAGCCGGCCACTTCATCTTGCCCTGTTCCTTGGATACGAAGGCGACCGTGCCCTTGCTGTACATGAGCATGTGCAACCTATGACCACCACAATGTTCATAGGCGACCCGCCATTCCGACCTGAGTGGCGGGGCAGGTCCGAACTCTTCAACCAAGAACTGATTGCAATAGTGGGTGAAGATCGCGTAAGAAATGTTGATTCTATCGACCCAATGAAGACCCTTGATGCCCTGATCCAGATTTTCGATACCGGATCGCACAGGAGCCCCTATTCTAGGGCAATCTCGCCGTTGGGTACTAAGCCTCAAACACTGGGAATATATGAGTACTTGCGACAAACAGACGATGCACCGGCGGTTGTATATGCCAGTCCGCTTAGGCATAATCATCGATTCTCATCAAGGGGGTTCGGACCGACGTGGACATTAAAGGGTGACTAACGCAATGCCCCCTTCTCCATCGTATATTGATCGGTACCCCGCGAAGATGGTCCATCACTTGGCATCCAGGTTGATTGATTCCTATGCGCGAAAGGCGACGAGGATTCTCGACCCGTTCTGCGGGTCCGGAGCTGTCTTAGTGGCTGCACAACGCAGAAGAATCCCCGCCTATGGGATAGATCTAAATCCAGTTGCGGGGCTGCTCACGCGAGTGAAACTTGAGGGATTTGACCAACGAGAGTTGGTTGGCCTCACTGAGAAACTGTTGGACTCAGCCGAGTCGGGTAAATCCTGTTTGCCCATGTCATTACCTAACAAATGCTACTGGTTTACCCCCGCAACTCTGGCCAAGATCGAGTCAATTCGTGGCGCCGCTTCCATTTCAGACCTTTGGAACTCGCGCGAGGGCAGGGCCTTGGTACTAGCGTTCGCACTAAGCATACGACTGTGTTCCAGGGCCGACCAGCGTAGTCCAAAGCCGTTTATCTCGAAACAAGCACGAAGCTCACGAGTGGGCCGACATTACGACCCATATACTATCATCAACAAAATCGTCGAGGAAATCTCCGATCACTATGGCGAACAACGCCAAACAACAATGACAGCGTTCGGCAGGGGCGACATTGTATCCGACCGCAAATTGATAAGGTTTATGCCCGGCACCTCTCACGTGATCACATCGCCACCTTACATTAACGCTCAGGATTACTTCCGGAATTTCAAACTTGAATTGCACGCATTGGAAGGCGTATTGCCATTCCGAGTAGCAGAGCTTCGCGACCGATTTATTGGTACTGAGCGCGGCGATTTACTCCGCCCAGTAACAAGCTTACGGATCTCGGAGAACATACGCATGCTCCCCGAACTTCCGGATCTCGCGAAGCGGAAGCCCAGACATGCTGCCATAATTCATCGTTATCTTTCGGATATGTACCATACTTTCAAACAGTTATCTTGCCACATGAACCGCAAATCAACGTTTGTGCTGGTGTGCGGTGATAACCTCGTGGGCGGAGTTCACATTGCCACCTGGCAATTGCTTGGATCGATGCTTGAGCAATTGGGCTACTGTCTGCAGGATCGCTTCGCCGATCCAATTATAGATCGGGTCCTTGCGCCAAAAAGGTGTGGCCATAAGGGACTAATCAAGGAGGAGGTCATCTCTGTCTTCGAAAGGTTCTGAGTCCGCAGCAATCGGCAATAGCGAATGTTTTTCCTTAGCGGGCGGCTCGCGCCGGTCTTGGTGCGAGCCGCCCCTTTGTATCCCTTCACGCCTCCTGCACGACCTTGAAGCCCATAAGGTGGGCGAGGTCGTTGATGCTTTGGCTGTGGTCGCCGTAGAAGACGACGCGGTGGAGCAGAGTCATGGTATCGCTGCCGAGGAGGTCTGCGCCCCAGTTTTGGAACATGCTGCGAGCGTCGGCGACTTCGGTGACGAATTGCGTGCGGCACCCGAGTTCGTCGTGGGTCACGTCGATGATCTTGCCCGTGGACAACAGCATGGTGTCGAGATTGACGAACTTCGCGCAGGTGACCGGCTGGCCGATGCGGTTCTCCACGTCGAGCGAAACGCCCCGGTCGCTGTCGGTCTGGGTGCGGATGGTGAAGGGCAAGCGCTCGCCGTCCGGTCCGTCCATGCGCGTGGCGGACGTGCAGTGGAAGTGGATGAGCGCGTTGCGGGCCGTATCGAACACGGGATCCGTAATGAACCCCGGCACGCCAAAGGCGTAGCTGAACATCAACATGGTCAGCGTCGAATCCATGTCGCCTTCGCAAGCGCCGACGAATCCCATGTCATTGAGTTTGCTGAACGCGAGACAGCCTTTCGCGGGTTCACCCATGCAATTGGAACTCGTAACGGCCTGCGCCCCGTGGGCAATCATGAGTTCCTTCATGGCGAGGTAGAGCCGCGTCGCGTCGACGATTTCCTGCCGCGTGGGTTCAACGATGGCCTTGGCCTGGCCGAGCCAATAGGCTTCCGCCTCGGCCTCGGCAAGGGCCGGGTCGACCGCGTCAAACGCGGCAATCGTATCCTCCACCGTGATAGGAATCATCTCGGCGCCCCACCGCTCTTTGAGTTGCGCGCCGTCGCAGGCAGCCGGCGTACCCATAGGGCCGCGCACGACGAGGATCTTCGTGTTCCGCATGCGCGACGGCACCCGCATGAGCGCGGCAACCCGGTCGATCTCGCTCCAGTCACTGGACGGAATCGAAACCACCTTTTTGCCTTCCTTTTGCCAGAGCGGGAAGTACATCCAGCCGTGGCCGCTGAAGGGTTGCGAGAACACGGCCGTGGGCAGGCCCGCGGCGACGATCTGTTCCATGGCTTCCCGTGGCGCGCCGCCGCCGTGGCCGGACAGGTGAAACATGAGCACGCCATCGGCCTTCGGGAGCTGCTCCAGTACGGCGGGCAATTCATCCGGCGGCACCAGTTGGCCGCCCACGAATTTCACGTCGCCCAAGCGGGTTTCCAGATCCGCGAGGTAAGCCTTGAACTTGTTGATCTCTTCGGTCGGACGGGAAAGATAGATGTCGCCGGTGCGGCCGATGAACACGGAATGGATGTTGATCAGTTCGGGCTTGGGCCAACGGTCGTCGTCGAAGGCGACGGTCCGTGCGTAGCTCTTCATCTGCGATGCGAGCAATACGCCCCCGGCCACACTGCATCCCAGGAATTGCCGCCGGCTCACGCAAGAAGAACACATGGGTACCTCCTTGGGCCGAGGCAAGTCCCCCGGCCCCGTATCCACCAGAGATCATCCGATGAAAACAAGGTCCCCGTTCCGGCAGAGCACACAGACAGAGCGAGCGTTCGGCCGCCCCATCCCCCGTTTCCGGGACGACTCATGGTGGGAGAAAATCGGCGGGTGGATCGCACCACCCTCCCCCGTGGGTTTAGTCTAGCCCTTTCCGCCGGATCTGGCAAGGGCATTCCAACGCGGGGCAATCGCTCCAAGACTTCCAAATGCTTCGGCGTGGGAATTCATCTGCGAACGCGGAAGGCATAGAAACTGAAAAGATGGCCCCCCATTCGCGAGGGTGACGGGGTAGTGCTTCCTGTAGCGCCCGGTTTCCATGCCGGGCGAGATTCACATCCGCTAATTCACGGAGAAACAACGCCCGCCATGGAAGGCGGGACGCTACAGATTGTCCTATGCTGATTTCTGCCACGGGTTGCTAAACCAGCGGCGTTCGGTCCTGGGTCCAGACGGTCAGGTTGGTGAGGTCGCGGGGTTTGCGCGGCAGAAGCAGGCCCATCGCGTAACCCGCGATAAACATGACGATATGGCCGATCACGCCGGTGTAATACACGTCGATGGGCAGGCGCAGACTCTCCGGAATGCGGAGCCACTCGGGCAGCGCGGTGTCATACTGGATGAACGTCATGTAGGCGGACCAGAGCACGGTGCATCCGATCGCGATGCCCACGCTGCGGGCGTCGCCGATCCGCGTGAGGAATCCGAGCAGGTAAAGGCCCAGCAGCCCGCCCGCGATGATGGAACTGATGATCAATCCGGTTTCGGCGATCGTCTTGCTTTCCGAAACGAGGAATACCCAGGCGCCGCCGATCATCATCACCGATGCCGCGATGCCGATCCACCGCGCCACGGAGAGGTAATGCTTGTCGTCCCGGTGCTTCACGAGATGGCGGCGGTACACGTCGACCACGCTGACCGTGGCAATGGCGTTGATGCTGGAATCCAGGGAAGACATGGCCGCGGCAAAGATCGCGGCGAGTACAATGCCGGTCAGCCCCGCGGGCAGTTTCTGGCTGATGAAGTACGGCAGGATCTCCTCTGCTTTGCGCGCGCCGGTCAACATGCCATCGGCGGCGGAGTCGGGGTGCGCCTGATAGTACACATAGAAGGCTGTGCCCAGGAAGTAGAAGAAGATCCACATCCCAAGACTTGCGATGCAACTGACGAACAGGGCCTTCCGGGCTTCGTGCATGTTGGCCGATGCGCAATAGCGTTGCACGACGTTCTGGTTGCACGCGTACTCTGCCATGAAATGGGTTAGCCCCACGAAGAAGATCATCAGCGCGGTCTTCTCGCTGAGGCTAAAGGTCCAGGAGGCCTGCCGCAACGAACCGTCCGGCATAAGCTCTCGGAACGCGAGCTTGTCATGCGCCAGCCCGACCGAAACAATCTCGCCAAATCCGCCCGGCAACGCCTGGACGACCGCGACGAGACACAGCACGGCCCCCACGGCCAGCACGATGGTCTGGACCACGTCGGTCCAGACCACCGCCTCGATGCCTCCCGCCACGGTATAGAAGGCGACAAACACGCCGCATAGGAGAATGCAGATCGTCGGATCGAGCCCCGTGACCGTGGCGAACATGAGTGCGAGCAGATACAGGACCATCGCGAGCCGCGTGACCTGGGATATGAGAAAGGCCAGGGCGCCGTAGAGGCGCGTGGACGGGCCAAACCGCGCTTCCAGATACTCAAAGGCCGATGTGACTTTGCCGCGCCGGTAGAAGGGAAGAAAGAGGTAGGCGCCCGCAAACACCGCCAGGGGGAATCCGAGACTGAACGCGAATCGAATCCACGAGGTCTTGTACGAGTCCGCGGGAATTCCAAGAAAAGAGTTGGAACTGATGGACGTTCCTACCAGGGAAATGCCGATGGCCCAACCGGGAAAGGCGCGGTTTCCCAGGAAGTATTCTTCCGTGCTGGTGTTGCGCCGGGCGAAATAGACACCGGCATACGCCATGCCCGCGAAGTACAGGACCATGACCAAATAGTCGATCCAGGAAACGCCCACGTGCTCCCTCCCGCCGCCGCAAAAGGCGAGCCAAACCTAGCACATGGGCGGTGCGACTACAAGGCGAGGCGGTAAGGTCTGTCGCGTGATAGGATCAATCGTCGTCCACCGGAAATACGAAGGCCGCGCGCACAGGCGCGGGCATGGGGCTGTCCGCGCCCTTTATGGAACGCCACACGATCTCGTTGAACACGAGATCGTCTGCCGCGTCTTCTTTCTCGAAGTTGAGTTGGGCGGACAGGTCCGAACCCCAGTCGTCCGCGCTGTTGCGGACGGTGCGCAATTCCTCCGGTACGGGCCGGCATTGGTACGGCGTGAGGTCAGACTCGTGCCGGAACGTGTTGTACATGGGCAAAGCCCCCGCGTCGTACTGGCTCATGGGTTGAAGCCCGAGAATCAATTCCATCGTCCGCAGCATGCTCGCGGTGGAGTACATGGTGCGGTCCAGACCCCGCCCGCGGGTGTACGGGCTCACCACCATCGCGACCGTCCGGTGCGCGTCGATGTGATCGGGTCCGTTCTGCGCGTCGTCCTGCACGACGAAGATCGCGGTTTCCGGCCACACGGAGCTTGCGCTGACCGCCTCGACGATCATGCCGAGGGCGAGATCGTTGTCCGCAACCATGGACCGGGGTGACAGACTGCCCTCCTTCGTGCCGGCGGTGTGATCGTTAGGCAATCGCACGATCATGAATTGGGGCAGCGCGTCCTCCCCGAGCATGCGATTGAACTCCGAGATGAATCGCGCGGCGCGATCCACATCCAGGTAGTCGAGATCCCAGCCGTTGTAGAAGGGATCGAAATGCCCTTCCAGCGTCTCCACCGGCGTCGTCGCAGGCTCAAGATGCGCATCCGGATCGCCCGTGGCAATAGTGCCGGTCTGTTCCTGTCCGGCTTCGGGAGTCTTCGGTTCTGGATTTCCCACGAACTCGCCGAAGCTGAAGTACGACACGCCCGCCTCGCGGCACTTGTCCCAGATGTATCCCGACTCCGGGTACGCGATGGGCCAGCGCCCCTCCGACGGATAGGTCAGCCCGTGGCCGCCGTAGGAGCTGGGCCACGTCTTCTGGACGAAATCGGTGGCGTACGCGCCGGTGGTCCATTCATGACCGTCCGCGCTCACCTGCGATTCCACGTAGAAGTTGTCCAGCAGCACGTACTCCCGCGCCAGCGCGTGGTGGTTCGGCGTGAACTTTTCCGGGAAGAGACACAAATCCGGGTCGCCGCGACCCTCCGGCATGTCGCCGAAAATCTGATCGTAGGTTCGGTTTTCTTTGATGATGTAGATACAGTGTTTGACAGGCGAGGGATCGCCCACCTTCGCGGGAATGGGGTTTCCTGAGGTGGGTTCCGCAACCGGCTGCTTGTCCTCCCGGTATGGAGAGCAGCGGCGTACTCGCGCCGTCAATTCGGGCAACACGTCGTTTGGCGGCATAGGAATGATCGACAGCGTTCCCGGCGTCATCACCTTGGCATGTTGTTCGTAGGTCCTTCGCGTGTCGTCACGCATGTACGGATTCGGACCGCGTGGATTGGCGTTGGAGGAGAAACCCTTGCCGTTGGCGACGTAGATGGTCTTTCCGTCGGCGGATACGCGGACGGACGTGGGATACCACCCAACCGGAATGGCGCCCAGCGCGCGCGAGCGTCCGGGCTCCTCAACTCCAAAAACCGCAACCGAGTTATTGTCCGCGTTGGCGATGAACAGGAGTTCGCCATTCGGCGACAGGGCGAGCGCGTTTGGCGTGCTGCCTTCCAACGCATCGGGATACAGCGCCGTGTTCAGCGTTTCCGTGACCTGCATGGCCGCCGTGTCGATGGCCGATACGGTGTTCACGTTCGCATTCGCCACGAAGAGCCGTGACCCGTCCGCGGAAAGCAACAATTCATTCGGGTGTTCGCCGGTTTCCACCAACACAGGCTCGCCGATCCCCTCGCCTTCCAGCGGTATCATGGCGACCTTGGCCTGTCCCCAGAGGCTGACGTATAGGCGCGAACCGTCCGGCGAAAACGCGCAATCATAGGGCCTGGATTCCGTGCCGAAATCGCGCCGCCACCGCTGAACGCCGGTCTCGGCATTCCACACGCCGACCGCGTTGCCCCAGGTTTCCGTGACGGCGAGCCATGTGCCGTCGGGACTCACCTGGATGCCGCAGGGAACGTGCTGCTCCTTCACGGGCGCGATCGAGAAGCTCCCCGGATTGGATAAGTACCCATCGTCGAAGTCAAAGGAGTGAATGACCTCGTCTTCGCCACCGCTCACGTACAACCGCGACCCGTCGGGCGAAAACGCGAGGCCGTAATACACGTTCGGCAACACCACGCGACTGACGAGCCGATTTCCACTCGTGCGGAAGACCATCAGTTCGTGCTCGCCCGCGCCGCAGTGGGCGACGACAAGATACTGCCCATCGGGAGTCAACCGCATGTTCATCGGGAACTGCCCCAAAGGCCGGTCGTCCCCTACCGGGTCCAGGTACCATTGATTCGGCAACAGGATACGGTTCGGCGCAACCTCTCCTGTTCGCGCCGGTGTCTCTTGCGCCCCCGCGACAATTCCGAGCATTGAACAGACGATTGCGACCCGTATAACGAAGCGATTTCCGGCAGGCGAAAAAAGAACATGGTGTGGCATCGTGTAACTCCCCGCGATGGATTAACTACAGGACGCAGCATGCGGAAATGGTATGGCGGATGCAACAGGTGCGTAAACTTGATGGGCGATGCGAACGTTACAGAATCCCCAAGATCGACAGGATAATTCTCAACAATGGCCAACGCACCGTTGTCGAACCCTCTTTTTCAGGATCCGACGTTTGGGGAGGCTCGGGGTCTAACAGCGTGACGGACCCGTCGCTATCGTCAAATACGCCGGGATCGTCTTTCGACAGGACGCGAATGGAATACCCGCCTCCGGGTTCTAGTGCGGAATCGATATTCCACCGCGCTTTGCCATCGTTCTTGGTGCCTTTTTTGATGACCTGCACGAAATTGCCGTTGCGCCAGAGTTCGATTCGAATCTTTCCTGCGATACCCACGGACGTCCACCGGATTCCGCGACGGCCCCCCAGCGGCCAGCTCTTCGCTCCATCCGGGCGCGTGACGGTGATCTCGGGAACAATCATTGGATTGAGATACGCCGCCATGAGCGGATAGCTCACGTCGAACCGGCCGTAGTAGTCCAGGTTCGTAGTAGCCGAACAGGAACCCGGCCCGCCCCAGAGCTGACCAATAATCTGTTGCGTGGATTCGATCATGAGCGGACTTCCCGAGGAGCCCGGCTCGGTCGTGCCCAAAGTCCAACTCGACTGGTAGTACCGTTCCGCCGGCCGGGTGTCCCGAAGAGACTCGGCCACGTCCGTGACGATTCCGAAGGTGATCCGTTTGAAATCGATGGAGGGATGATGAATGCACGTGGTGGTCGTTCCGAGCGCCGTGGGCGAGGAGTTCCACCCCAGATACGTCAAACCCGCCGGGGGACTGTTGTTCAGACGCAGCAGCGTGAAATCGGTCCCCGCGCTGGCCGTACTGGTTGCGAGCAGTTGAGCCCCGCCCGTGGTTCTCGGCACGGTAGAGGGACTCGGCGGCACGCCATTGCAGGTGGACGTCTGATAGAGCCAATAGAACTCGAGCGTCGACGCCAACGAACTGGAGGAAACGCAATGGTTGGCCGTCAACAGGTAGGGCACCTCGGAAGTCGCGTCGGTGTCGGCGATCAACGCACCGGAGCAGAAGAAGCTGCCGCCGATGCTGACGGTACCGACGCCGCCCACGCCTTTCGCCGTGTCGGCCCAGGCGGGATAACAGGACACATCCTTATTGCAGGAACCCGCTGCCTTCAGGCCCGCATATTCGGAAAAGGGAATGTAATTGTGCACGACGCGATCGAGGGAGATGTGTACCGATTCACGATCCACACCGGCGGGCACGTAACACTCGACGACCACCGTATCCGTGAAACAGGTCGCGCTCCAGAAGTCGTCGGCGCTTGCGCTAGACTCCGGATAGGGGCCGTAAACTTCGGCGGGCTCGTTGGCATCGTATACGACCAACTCCGCGCCGGCGGGAAGGTCGATGTCTGCAAAATGTACGCGCATGCCGAGGGCTTCAGGAGAGAAGAGCGCAATAGACCAAAGATGCCCGCCGCCGGGGACAGACTGCCAGAAGCCGTGCGACACGGACTCACCATGCACGTTCACCGGTTCATCGATTTCCTGCACGACGCCAATCCGCATCGCGCCTTTGCCTTGTTCGGCGGCGCGGGCCATGTCTTCGGCAATGGCTGCGTCGACATCCACGTCCGGCAACACCGCCGCCCCGCTGATCGACAGGGCAAACTTCGGACCCACCGCGGCCGGCGCCGGGGCGATTCGCTTCTCATCGCGCTGAAGTAACTCCGCAGGCACCTCAGCAGGCGGAAGGTCCCACTGCTTGGGCTGAATTCCCAGCTGACCCAGTTCGGCGTCAGAGAGAACTGACCCGGCCTCGTCAAGGTACAGGTCGAAGGGTTCGCCACTGACCCGCGGCATCACCCGGTAGCCATGGATGTACCTATCCTCTTCCGACGGGGCGCGTTCCGACCAGGCCAACAGTATCTCGACATTGGAGGATCCGATTGCCGTTTCGAGATGGGACTCGAGCGCTTGCTGATGCAGCGCTTCGGGAGTGAGGCCCGGTTCTTCAGCCCGAAGGACTGCGAAACACGGGATCACGCAAAGAACGACCAGAAGGAACTGCCGAATCATGACTCAAGTATATCCATTGAACGCCGGCCTCTCGAACCACATTTGAGAATAGCACACACCGCGCCGCAGGGTACCCTTTCCACGCATCTAATAACACCACAACGGCTTAGCACACAACAACCCGCCCCCCGATCTTTCGGCGAATCGAATCAACTATTCTACAATTCAGGCAAACCCGCGTTTCGAACGGGTGAAATTCCACGCGTTTTCTTGAATCAAAACCGCCGTTCTGCTACGTTCATACGGTGTGTGCACAGGGGGTATTCGCGCAGCAACACCCTTCCCGGACGTGCAAACCGATCCCACCGCCGCACGCTGCATTGCTGAGAAAGGAGCGATCCCTTGTCCGAAGGTACCGATATCTACGATCTCAAAGGTAAAGTGGCCGTCATCACGGGAGGCGGAGGCGCGTTAGGCAGCTCCATTGCCTGCGGGTTTGCCCGGGCAGGCGCGGAGTGTGCCGTAACGAACGTGACGCTGGACAAGGCGGAATACGTCTCGGCCCAGCTCGCGGAAGCCTGCGGACACGCCAAGGGGTACGAACTGGACGCCATGAAGGAAGGTGCCGTCGAGGATCTTTCCGAGGAGATCTTCAAGGAGTTCGGCCACGTCGATATCCTCGTGAATTGCGTGGGCGGTAATCTCAAGGAGGCCACCACGGCCCCCGACAAGACCTTCTTCGACCTGGACCTCGACGCCATTCAGAAGGTCATGGACCTCAATTTCTTCTCGTCGGTGGTGAAACCCTGCCAGGTCTTCGGCAAACGCATGCTGGACAACGAGCACGGCGGTTCGATCATCAATATTTCGTCCATGGCGGCCATTCGGCCACTGACTCGTATCGTCGGGTACAGCGCGGCCAAGGGCGCGGTGAACAATTTCACCCAATGGCTGGCGGTGCATCTCGCGAAGGATTGCGGCAAGAAGATCCGCGTGAATGCCATCGCGCCGGGGTTCTTCCTGACCGCGCAGAATCAGTTCCTGCTAACCAACGACCGCACCGGCGAGTTGACGGAACGCGGACAGGCCATCATCGACCACACACCCATGGGCGATTTCGGCGTCGGTGAAGACCTCATCGGCGCGGCGCTTTGGCTCGCGTCGGACTCGTCCCGCTTCGTCACGGGCACGGTGATTCCCGTGGACGGGGGCTTCTCCGCGTTCGCCGGGGTGTAGCAACGGGAGTGACCCCTTCCCGCGTATTTTGAAAAGCAGTACGGGTCTTATTGAGATACGAACAGAACAGAAATACTCAGAAGAACATCCCCCTTGATCCCCCTTCAAAGGGGGAATTCCGCACAACGCTTCGCGTTGTGAATGGTAGGGGCCAAGCCGCTGGCTCGGCGCAGATTGCGTCGAATATCGCGGAGGCTATGGCTATACAGATTCCCCCTTTGAAGGGGGATCAAGGGGGATGTTCTTGTGACAGATACGCGTTTCACAAAGCGCATTCTCGATATACAGATGTGTACGAAGAAGACGATCAGCGGAAAGGCATTCGATCATGAGCGATCCGGTTGCAGCACTGAAGAACCACAAACCGAACCACGAATTCCTCATCGCCATCGACTCCGATGGCTGCGCCTTCGATACGATGGAGGTGAAACACAAGGAATGTTTCATTCCGAACATCGTGAAGTTCTGGGATCTGCAGCCCATCTCCAAGTTCGCCCGCGCGGCGGCGGAGTTCGTCAATCTCTATTCCAAGTGGCGCGGCGTGAATCGCTTTCCGGCGCTGCTGCTCACCTTCGATCTGCTCGCGGACTGGGACAAGGTCCAGGAGCGCGGATGGAAGGCGCCGGACATTCCCAACTTCAAGAAATGGATCCAAACCGAGACGAAGCTCGGCAACCCCGCGCTGGAAGCCTACTGCAAGGAGCACAATCAACCAGATCTCAAGCGCGGGCTCGAGTGGAGCAAGGCCGTTAACGTTTCGGTAGCCGATATCGTCAAGGATGGACTGCCACCGTTCCCGCACGTGCGTGAATCGCTGGAGAAAGCGCACGACCGCGCGGATATGCTGGTCTGCTCCCAAACGCCCACCGAGGCCCTCACCCGCGAATGGGCGGAGCAGGGAATCGCCCAGTTCGTCTTTGCCATCGCGGGACAGGAAATGGGCAAGAAGTCCGAGCATATTGCCTTCGCTGCCGACGGCCGCTATGAAAAAGAAAAAATGCTCATGATTGGTGACGCGCCCGGCGACTACAAGGCCGCGCGCGACAACGGCGCGCTCTTCTTCCCCATCAACCCGGGCGAAGAAGAGGTCTCGTGGCAGCGGCTCCACGACGAAGCCCTCGACAAGTTCTTCAACGGCACCTACGCCGGCTCCTACGAAGAAGCGCTCATCAAGGAGTTCGATTCCTATCTGCCCGACACGCCGCCCTGGAAGTCGTAGGTGAGTGTTTCCATGATTGAGCGCTTGACAAACTCGAAGAACATCCCCCTTTATCCCCCTTCAAAGGGGGAATCTTGCGTATCCATAGCTGTCGATGTATGCGGCGCGACCTGCGCCGCCCCCCGGACTTACCCCCTCTCCGTCACAACGCGAAGCGTTGTGCGACATTCCCCCTTTGAAGGGGGATCAAGGGGGATGTTCTTTTGCATCGCAAGAGACACCCGTTCTCCGTTGATTCGCAGCAGGCCGCGACACGTATGAAAATCATCGCTGACGAAAATATTCCGTATGCGCGGGAGGCTTTTGGGCTGCTTGGGGACGTGACGACTGCGCCGGGGCGGAGTATGACGTCCGACCTCTTGCGCGACGCCGATCTCCTCTTCGTGCGCTCCATCACCAAGGTCAACGCCGCGCTGCTGGACGGCACCCGCGTGCAGTTCGTGGGAACCGCGACGATTGGCGAAGACCACGTAGACAAAGCGTACCTCACCGAGCGCGGGATCGGCTTCTCGAGCGCGCCGGGCTGCAACGCGAACAGCGTCGGCGAATACATCGCCGCGGCGTTGCTGGTCCTGGCGGAAACTCGTGGATTCAAGCTCACGGATCGCAAGCTCGGAATCATCGGGCACGGCAACGTGGGCAAACGGGTCGAGCAGAAGGCGCGCGCCCTGGGGATGGAATGCGTGCTCAACGATCCCCCCTTGGCGCGACAGACGGGTGACGCGAAGTACCGGCCCCTCGACGAGATCTTCGAGTGTCAGATCATTACGGCGCACGTGCCGTTGACGAAGGCCGGCGAAGATGCCACCTACCATCTGCTCAATGAAGCTTTCTTCAACCGGGTCAAGACCGGCACGATCATTATCAATACGTCCCGTGGCTCCGTCGCCGATGGTCAAGCACTGCGCGCGGCATTGGAGTCCGGCAAGGTCGGGGCCTGCGTCCTCGACGTGTGGGAAGGCGAGCCGAATATCGATCTTAACCTGCTGGCCAATCTGGCGTTGGCGACGCCGCACATCGCGGGTTACTCTTTTGACGGCAAGGTGAACGGGACGCGGCAGGTGTATGAAGCCGCATGCCGCCATCTCGGCATGACGCCTTCGTGGGACCCAGCCCCCCATCTGCCGGAGCCGGATTGTCCCGAGATCGAGGTCGACGGCGCACTCCCCCCGCAGCGGGCATTGCTGAACGCGGTTTCCGCCGTGTATGCCATTCGGGAGGACGATCGGGCGATGCGTGCTATCATTCACAAATCGACCGAGCAGCGCGCCGCCTATTTCGACCAACTGCGCAAGGAATACCCGCAACGGCGGGAATTTCACAATACACGCGCAGCGGTCCAACCCGAGAACGCAGCAATCGCGCAGACGCTTTCGGGTCTGGGATTCCAGATGGCTTGACCGCCTGTTGAATTCCGCGGAGGTCTACGATGCCCCGAGTGATCCATTTTGAGATGCATGTCAAGCGGCCCGACCGGGCGGCCCGGTTCTACGCGGAAGCGTTTGGCTGGCTGACGCACCCCTGCGGCGGGCCGGATGACTATTGGGTCCTCAGCACGGGCCCCGACTCGGAAGCGGGGATCGACGGCGGTGTGATGCGCGCCCGTGATAACGCGCCGCGGATCGTCAATACGATAGCGGTCGAATCGATCGACGATTCCATTGAACGGATCGTTGCGAACGGCGGCGAGATCGTGGTCCCCAAGACGGCCGTGCCCGGCGTAGGGTACAATGCCTACTTCAAGGATACGGAAGGCAACTGCTTCGGCCTGCACCAGTCAGACGCCGAAGCGGAATGATGGACACGGTAAATTGACGATGCTTAAACATGTGAATGACGCCGGGTATTTGACAGAGTCCGACCTGCGGGGATTTGTCGCCCGCGCATTTGAGAAGGAACACGTCGAGGGTAAGCGCGTCCTGTTTGTCATCCCGGACGCGACGCGCAGCATGCCCATGCCCGCCATGTTCCGCGCCTTGCACGAGACCCTGTATCGACGGGTAGCCCGCATGGACTTCCTGATCGCGCTGGGTACGCATCCGCCCATGCCGGAAGCGGCGATCCACAAACTCGTGGGAATCACGCGCGAAGAGCGCGAAGGCAAGTTCCGTAATGTGGGCCTCTTCAACCACGAGTGGAAAAACAACCACGCCCTGATCAAGATCGGCACGCTGACGGAAGATATGCTCGCCGAAATCTCGGACGGCCTCCTGCGCGAGGAGGTCGACGTCACCATCAATAAGCGCATCTACGACTACGACCTCATTTGCATTCTCGGTCCTGTGTTCCCTCACGAAGTGGTGGGGTTCAGCGGGGGCAACAAGTATTTCTTCCCCGGCATCGCGGGCGCCGAAATCCTCAACGTGTTCCACTGGCTCGGCGCGCTCATCACAAACCCCATGATCAACGGCACGAAGTACACGCCCGTGCGAAAGGTCGTGGACACGGCCGCGTCCATGATTCACATCGAAAAGCGCTGCTTCTGCCTGAACGTTATGGGCAAGGACTGCAAAGGCATCTTCTATGGAACGCCGGAGGAGGCCTGGGACGCCGCTGCCGACCTGTCCGCGCAGACGCACATCCGCTACATGGACAGGCCGTTCAAGAGCGTGCTCGCCATGGCGCCGGAGATGTACGACGAGATCTGGGTCGCGGGCAAGTGCATGTATAAGCTCGAACCGGTTGTTGCGGACGGCGGCGAACTGATCATCTACGGAGCGCACATCAAGGAAGTCAGCGTTACCCACGGCGAACTGATCAAGAAGATCGGCTACCACACGCGCGACTATTTCCTCGCGCAGATGGACAAGTTCCAAGATATCCCCGGCGGCATCCTCGCCCACTCGACGCACGTGCGCGGCATCGGCGCCTACGAAGATGGCGTGGAGAAGTGCCGCGTTCAGGTGACGCTCGCCACGTCCATTCCGGAAGACGAGTGTAAGGCCATCAACCTGGGCTACCGCAATCCCGCGTCCATCAACCCGGAAGAGTGGCGGAACCGTGAAGATGAAGGCCTGCTCCTGGTCGAACGCGCGGGCGAAGTGTTGTATCGATTGAAACAGGGAAATCCGGAACCCCAGCGGCCCGCGACAATAAATCTATAACCGTTCGCGGTCGGGAACACCCGGCACCAAATAGACCGACTATGTAGAGAGGAGATCCAGGGGGATGCCAAAGAACGTTATCGTTGCACAATCGGGTGGCCCGAGCCCCGTCATCAATAGCTCGTTGCGCGGCGTCATCGACGCCTGCAAACTGTTTCCGGAGACCTTCGGCACCATCTACGCCGGATGGCACGGAATCGAAGGCGTGCTGAAGGAAGAGCTCCTGAACCTCTCCGCCCAGGACGAAGAAGAGGTTGCGCTGCTGCGCTACACGCCCGCCGCCGGTTCCATCGGCACCTGCCGCTACAAGCTCAAGAAGAATCAGCAGGCCGATTTCGAGCGCGTCATTGATGTCATGAAGGCCCACGACATCGGCTACTTCTTCTACAACGGCGGCAACGACTCCATGGACACGGCCCACAAGGTCAGCGTGCTCGCGCACGAGCGCGGGCTCGATCTGGTGGCAGTTGGCGTGCCCAAGACCATCGACAACGACGTGGGCGATTCGGAATTCAAGCTCATCGACCACACGCCCGGCTACGGCAGCGTTGCGCGGTACTGGATGGGCATCGTCCAGAACGCGAACGAGGAGAACGCCGGTTCCTGCCCTGCCGATCCGGTGCTCGTGTTGCAGGCCATGGGCCGCAAGATCGGCTACATCCCCGCAGCGGCGCGCCTCGCGGATCCCAAGCGCGAGATGCCGCTTCAGATCTACTTGACGGAGTCCGCCGTCACCGCCGAGGAGATGTGCGACAACGTCAACGACCAACTCAAGAAGGACGGCCGTTGCATCATCGTCGTCAGCGAAGGGTTCGAAGTCGGCGACATCGGCGCCACGAAAGACAGCTTCGGACACACGCAATTCAGCGCTTCGAAGACGACCGTCGCCCAGCAGGTCGTCACGATGCTGAACGAGCGCGGCCTTCCGGTTCCCGGAGCGGCGCGCGGCCAGGTCTCGGGCACGGACCAGCGCGACACGTGCCTGTATGCCTCCATTCCGGATCTCGACGAAGCCTACAAAGTGGGCCAGAAAGCGGCCCTAATCGCGGAATCCGGCGAGAACGGCTGGATGGCAACCATCCTTCGCGAACCCGGCCCCATCTACAATGTGCGCTACGACAAGGTGCCCTTGGAGAAAGTCGCCAACTCGGAACGCACCTTCCCCAAGGAATGGCTTGCCCCGAGCAAGATCGACGTAACGGACGAATTCGTGCGCTACGCCAAACCGCTCATCGGCGAAGACTGGGCCAGCGTGCCGGTCGTCAACGGCCGCCAGCGCTTCACGCGGTTCAAACCCATCTTCGCGGAGAAGAAGCTGCCCGAGTACACGTTGGAAGCCTTGCGCAAGTAGCAAAGGAGTTGTCCCGGCCGGCCGATGATTTTTTACTACAACACGGACTACGACAAACCTTCGGGCGGCATGTGGGCCTGTTACCGCCACGTCGATGTCTTGAACGAGCACGGCATCGACGCGGCGGTTTTGCATGTGGAGCCCGGGTTCCGCGTGAGTTGGTTCGAGAATGCGACGCGCGTCGAGAACATGAAGGAAGTCGTCGCACATCCCGATGACATCGTCGTGATTTCCTCGATCATTGAACATCAGTGGCCGGATGTCTTCCCGGGACTGCGCAAGGTTATCTTCAACCAGGGCGCCTACCTGACCTTTCACGCCTACCCACTGGGCTACGCGGGCAAGTATCACTACGAAGATGCGTTGGGAACCATCGTCGTTTCCGAGGACAGCGAGCGCTATCTCCGGTGCGCCTTTCCGGATATCCCCATCTTCCGGACCGTATACGGCATCGATCCGAGCCTCTTCCATTACGACCCCGCGATCAAGAAAGACCAGATCGCCTTTGTCCCCGCGCGGAATCCGGACGAGGCGAAGCAGGTTCTATGCATCTTGACGAACCGGGGCATGCGCCTTCCCCTCGTGCCCATCCACGACAAACCGCGGGAAGAGGCGGCCCGCATCCTGCGCGAGTCGCGGTACTTCCTTTCCTTCGGCTTCCCCGAAGGGTTCGGCCTGCCTCCCTGCGAAGCCATGGCCTGCGGCTGCATCGTTATCGGCTATCACGCCATGGGCGGCAGGGAGTTCTTGAAAGCGCCGTACGCCTTCCCGGTCGGCCAGGGTGACGTGATTGAGTTTGTCCACACTGTCGAACGGGCGCTCGCGGAGGACCATACTGCCACCGCACTGGCCGCATCTGCCTTCATCGCGGCGCAGTATTCCCCCGCGCGGGAGCGGGAAAGCATTCTGGGTTGTTGGCATCAGCTGCTGGGCGCGTAGCCCGGTGGTCCAAAACTTCGTTCGCCACCCCGTTTTGTAGTACAATTCTAGCCACTGTGCGCCCTATCCATTCCCGGGCGAGGGCACCCAACAACCCAATTGCCATGGATTGGCGCGCAGGTTTGGGGGAAACCAGCAACGTGGTTATTTGAGGAGAACGCTACCCATGGCTGAAATGGACATCGGACTTATCGGGCTCGCCGTTATGGGCGAAAACCTTGTTTTGAATATGGAGAGCAAGGGCTTCTCCGTGGCGGTCTACAACCGCACCGTCGAGAAGGTCGACAACTTCATCAACGGCCGCGGCAAGGGCAAGAACTTCAAAGGCTGCCACAGCATCGAAGAACTTTGCGCCAACCTCAAGCGTCCGCGCAAGGTCATGATGCTCGTCAAGGCCGGCAAACCGGTTGACGATTTCATCGAGCAACTAATCCCGCACCTGGAAAAGGGCGACATCATCATCGACGGCGGCAACAGCCACTTCCCGGACACGATCCGTCGCGCCGAGTATTGCGAAAGCAAAGGCCTGCTCTACATCGGCACGGGCGTGTCCGGCGGCGAGGAGGGCGCGCTGAAGGGACCGTCCATCATGCCCGGCGGCTCGCCAGAGGCGTGGGAACATGTGAAGCCCATCTTCCAGGGCATCTCGGCGAAGACGGACGACGGCATTCCGTGCTGCGACTGGGTCGGCGAAGGCGGCGCGGGCCACTTCGTGAAGATGGTCCACAACGGCATCGAATACGGCGACATGCAGATGATCTGCGAGACGTACCAGCTCATGAAGCAGGGTCTCGGCATGTCGAACGAAGAAATGCACCAGGTATTCGCCGAATGGAACAAGGGCGAACTCGATTCGTACCTCATTGAAATCACCCGCGATATCCTCGGTTACAAAGACGAAGACGGCAACGAGGTCGTCGACCTGATTCTCGATCGCGCCGGCCAGAAAGGCACGGGCAAGTGGACCGTCGTGGCGGCCCTCGACGCAGGGCAGCCTTTGACCCTCATCGGCGAAGCGGTCTTTGCGCGCTGCCTGTCCGCGATCAAGGACGAACGAGTCGAGGCTTCGAAGCAGTTGGAAGGCCAGGTGGCTTCCTTCAGCGGCGACAAGAAGGCGTTCGTTGACGATCTCCGCAATGCCCTCTATGCTTCCAAGATCGTCAGCTATGCGCAAGGCTACCAGCTCATGCGCGCCGCGGCCGAAGAATACGGCTGGAACCTCAATTACGGCGGCATCGCCCTCATGTGGCGCGGCGGCTGCATCATCCGTTCCGTCTTCCTGGGCAAGATCAAAGAAGCCTTCGACGACAATCCGGAACTCGTCAACCTGTTGCTCGACCCCTTCTTCAAGGACGCCGTCTCGCAAGCCCAGGCGTCGTGGCGGCGCGTCGTGTCCACCGCGGTCAACATGGGAATCCCCGCGCCCGCCATCGGCTCCGCGTTGGCGTACTTCGACGGTTACCGTTGCGAGCGCCTTCCGGCCAACTTGCTGCAGGCGCAGCGCGACTACTTCGGTGCCCATACCTACGAACGCATCGACAAGCCGCGGGGCGAGTTCTTCCACACCAACTGGACCGGTCGTGGCGGGAGCACCTCCGCCTCGACCTACGTCGTGTAGCCTGAGCAATTCGAAGGAGGCGCGTACAGAGCCCATGGAAGGTTCGATTCAGGAATACGCCAAGATTGGCATCGTACACTTCATGGCCTATCCCGCCTGTGGGGGCGGCGACGGGCCGGTTCGGGAATCGGTCGAAGCACTGGCGAAAGATCCCCTGTTCGAAGTGATTGAGGTTACGCGGATCAATGATGCCGCGCTGCGGAAGCAGGTCCGGTCCATCGCGGAAGGAAACGGCGTAGAACTGTGTTTCGGGGCGCAGCCCATCTTGCTGGGCGGGAGTCTGGACCTCAACCATCCGGAGAACGACGAGCGGATCAAGGCGATCGAGGCGGTAAAGAACGGCATCGATCAGGCGCAGGAACTCGGCGCCAAAGGCGTGGCCGTCCTAAGCGGCAAAGTCAGCGCCGACAAGAATGCGGCCATGGCCCGTCTTGTCGATTCCCTTCGCCAACTCGGCAATTACGCTGGCGACAAGGGCCTGCCCCTCGTGCTCGAAACCTTTGACCAGGTCCCGTACGGGAAGAACTGTTTGATCGGATCGACCACGGACGCGGTCACTGTGTCGGAAGAAGTCCGGAAGGATTGTCCGAACTTCGGCATTATGCTGGACCTGAGTCATCTGCCGTTACAGGAAGAACGCGCGCAGGACGCCATCCCGGCCGCCGGCGACCATCTCGTTCACGCGCACATGGGCAATTGCGCGATGGACGATCCGGACCATCCCGCATACGGCGACAATCATCCGCGTTTCGGAGCGCCCGGAACGCGAAACGATGTGCCGGAACTCGCCGAGTACTTGAGAGTTCTGTTGGATACCGGCTATCTGGACAAGCAGAACCGCCGCGTGCTTAGTTTCGAGGTCAAACCCATGGCCGGCGAAGCATCCGAAGAGATCGTGGAAGAATCGAAGCGGAAGCTCGACGAGGCCTGGAAACGAGTCTAATCGCAACCGCGCCCGCGAGCCGCTCTGGACCGCGGGCGCGTCCATTTCGCTAACCGCAAGGATTGCCGCCGGCCTCGCACGGTTTCCGGCGAACACGAAAACAATGGAGGCTCCCATGGCCAGGATCTTTGTTGCACGCCGCATTCCCGACGCTGGATTGAACCTGCTTTACGACGCGTTTGGCAAAGAGAACGTCGCCATTTATCCGGAAGATCGGGTCATCCCGCGGGATGCCCTCCTAAGCGGTGTCAAAGGTATGGACGCCATCCTTCCCATCCTGACGGACCGCATCGACGGAGAGGTCATGGCCGCCGCAGGGCCGCGATTGAAGATCATCGCCAACTTCGCGGTCGGCTACAACAATATCGACGTGGATGCCGCCACCCAACGGAAGATCCCCGTGACCAACACGCCCGGCGTCCTCACGGAAACCACCGCCGACCTCACGTGGACCCTGATGCTGGCGGTCGCACGGCGCGCCGGGGAGTCGGAGCGCATCCTCCGCGCCGGAAAATGGACCGGCTGGGGCCCCATGCAGTTGATGGGGTCTGATGTCTACGGCAAGACGCTCGGCATCTTCGGCTACGGCCGCATCGGCCAAGCCGTGGCACGGCGCGCCCTCGCGTTCGACATGAAGGTTATTTACGCGAGCCGGCGCCCCGTGGACTCAGGCCTGGATCATAAGACCCACCCTCGTGCCGTGGATAAGAAGACCTTGCTCGCAGAGTCCGACTTTGTGAGCATCCACTGCCCCCTTCTCCCCGAAACCACCCACGCATTCGGCGCCGCCGAGTTCGATGCTATGAAGAACACCGCCTATCTCATCAATACGTCGCGCGGCCCGGTCGTAGACGAAGCGGCCTTGGTAGACGCTTTGAAAGGCGGCAAAATCGCCGGCGCTGGACTGGACGTCTACGAGGAAGAACCCAAGATCCATCCGGGCTTGTTCGAGTGCGAAAACGCGGTGCTTCTACCCCACCTCGGCAGCGCTACGCAGGAAACGCGCGGCAAGATGGCCCACATTGCCGCCACCAACATCGTCGCGCGCCTGAATGGCGAACAACCACCCAATTGCGTGAATCCGCAAGTGCTGTGAGTAGCGCTGGCGCTGTCGCAGTTCCTGTGCGCGCATGGGCTGGCAGTAGTTAGACGGAACGGAATCCTGACCGCAGGGATTAACGTATTGTGGGACAAATCTGACGGATACTCGGGCCAGATCGGAGGGCTATTCCAATGCGACTTCAGAGCCTGCTCATTGCCGTACTACTGCTTTCCGCAAGCTGTATCCCCTTATCGCTGCACCCCTTGTACACGGACGAGGACCTCGTTTATGACCCGGGACTCGAGGGCGCGTGGGGCGAAGAGGGCGAGCAGTGGATATTCGAAAAGGCGGACGAGAAGGAGTACAAACTCACCATCAAGGATAATGACGAGTCCTTCATCTTCTCCGCGCACCTGGTCCAATTGAAGGAATACCGATTCCTCGACATGCAAGCCAGCGAAGTGGCAGGACTTTCCGATTTCTTCGGTGGGTTCTTGGTCCCGGCCCATGGGATCTTTCAGATCGAGCGCGAGGGCGACACGTTCCGGCTCCGGACGATGGACTACGAATGGCTGGAGGATCGGCTTGAGAAAGGCCGGCTCTGGGTTGCCCACGAGGAACTCGACGACTGGTTTGTGTTCACGGCCGACACCAAACGCATGCAACGGTTTTTCTTGAAATGGGTCGACCATGAAGATGCCTATGGCGGGTGGGAAGAAACCAATCGCCTTTCGGCCACGGGAGACGCTCCCGCGCAGTCTTAGCCGCCGGTTCGCCGTCTCCTTCCTGTCTGCGCTATAATTGCGCCTCACGGCACGAGGTCAGCAAGGAAGGGAGTTCTCATGATTTACGTGGGGCGTATCGTTTGTGTTGGGGCAACGGATGATGGGCGGCTATACGCCGGGTATCGGGTGTCGAGCCGATCCTTTCCCAATCGCCATGCTGTCGCAAAAGAGGACTCCGTCAGCATCATCCCAAAACCGGGTCACGAATCAGACGTCGAGAAAAACCCCTACATCGCGTACAACTGCGTGCGCATCGTCTGCGAAGGGGCCGTGGCCGTCGTCACCAATGGCAGCCAGACGGATCCCATCGCGGAGAAGATTGCGGCGGGCATGTCACCACGCGAAGCGCTCGTCTTGTCGCTCCTCGCATTGGATTACGAACACGACGACTACAATACACCGCGTATCTGCGCCGTCGTGGACAAGGGCACCGAATCGGCCTGGCTCGGCATCGTGCGCGAAGACGGGCTGAACGTGGCGCGAGTTGCGCTGGAGCCGGGCCATTTCCGCTACGTCACTACCTACGAAGAGAATGACCTGGATCCCGATCAAGGCGGAACGTTTTCCGTTTCCAACGCGGAGAACGCCTGCGAATTCATGCTGGGCGGCGGTGTATTCGCTGCCCGCACCAACCCAATCACGGCCGTTGCCGTCGTGGCCGCGCCGGAAGGATTCGACATGGCCGTGAAGGACGCCATTACCGCGTGATGTCGCATGATTTTCTGAGAAATCTGGAACATCTCGTTCGCGCGCGGTACTCGCTCGTGTACCTCGTCACCTGGGAGGAGGACCGGGCGCGCAGGCTGCTCATCAATCTCGCGGAGAGCCTCAAGAAGTCGATCTACGAGTGGAGCATCACCGATGGCATGCGAAGTATGGACGGGGCCAGCCAGGCCAGCCCCGACCGCCGTCAAACGCGGGAACCGCTGGCCGTATTGAACGAGATTCTCCAGTCCGACGGTTCCGCCATCTACGTGCTCAAAGATTTCCACGCCTACCTGGAGGCACCAGAGATTGTGCGCCAGGTGCGGGACTTGGCCGTTGCCTTGCGCCGCACGAAGAAGACCATCGTCATTCTCTCGCCCATCTTGAAACTCCCTGCGGAACTCGAGAAATCCGTCACCATCCTCGATCTTCCGCTGCCCTCGTACGGCGATCTCAGCGCCTTGCTGGACCACACAATCGCAAGCGCAGGGTCGTCGCGGCGATTTGAAGTCCGGCTGTCGCCCGACGAACGCGACCGGCTTATCAAGGCGGCCCAGGGCCTCACGATGACGGAAGCGGAGAACGCCTTCGCCCACGCCATCGTGCTGGACAAAGTCCTCGATGCGAGCGACATTCAGGCCATCGCCGCTGAGAAACGGCAGGTGATTCGCAAGTCGGGCGTGCTGGAGTTCTATGATGTGTCCTCCGGCCTCGCGGGCGTGGGCGGCATGGACATCCTCAAGGACTGGCTCGGCAAACGCGTGCGCGCCTTCACTGACGAAGCCAGGCGATACGGCTTGCCGCAGCCCAAAGGCATCCTCCTCATGGGCGTACAGGGTTGCGGGAAAAGTCTCGTGGCAAAGACCATTGCCGCGTCGTGGAACCTCCCGCTCATTCGAATGGACATGAGCCGCATTTTCGAAGGGTATATCGGCAGTTCCGAACAGAACATGCGCAAGGCCGTGCAGGTCGCGGAGAGCGTGGCGCCGGTCGTGCTCTGGATCGACGAGATCGAAAAAGCCTTCAGCGGCGTCGGCGGTTCCGGCAGCTCCGATTCCGGCACCACAGCGCGCGTCGTGGGCACGTTTCTAACCTGGATCCAGGAGAAGACCGCCCCTGTATTCGTGGTTGCCACGGCGAACGACGTGAAGGAACTTCCGCCCGAATTGCTTCGCAAAGGCCGGCTCGACGAAATCTTCTTCGTAGACCTGCCGCGCCCGCGGGAGCGCGGCGATATCTTCGCGATTCACCTGCGTCGCGTCGGGCGCGATCCGGGCAAGTTCGATCTCGAGTCGCTGGCGGTTGCGTCCGAAGGCTTCAGCGGAGCGGAAATCGAGCAGGCGATTATCTCCGCCATGCACGACAGTTTCTTCGCGAACCGGGAAGTGCAATCGAGCGACATCCTGCAAGCCATCAAAGAAACCGTTCCACTGGCAACGACCATGCGGGAACGGATTCAGGAGTTGCGCGATTGGTCCAGGGATCGTGCGCGGCCGGTCTCGTCACTACAGCAGCTTGACAGTCTTGGGAAACCGGCACATGGATCGGTTTGATTGGCTGGAACTCGACAGTACGGTCGGCGTTGACGCGAAGGGCAAGCGCGAAGAGAAGGCAGCCCCTGCACCGCGCATTCGTCCTCACGATGCGACATCCTTCTATCGCGCTGCTAAGGAAATGCGGGCGTCCGGCCACTTCAAAGCGGCCACGGATTTCTACCGCAAAGCCGTGGGATTCGACGACCGGCACTATGCCGCTCGCGTTGAGCTAATCGATACGCTAATCCGCGCAGGCCGTCTGGCCGAAGCGGAGCAGGCGGCGAACGATGCCCACGAAAACTACCGAATGGTCCGGTCGTTCTACGCCTCGCGGGCGCTCGTGCTCGCCCACCAAGGCCGTTTCAACGAGGCGATGCCTTGTTCCGACGTCAGCATGGAAGGCGAAGTCCGGTCCTGGTACTCGCGGTGCGTTCGGGGTGAAATTCTCTTGCGCATGGACTCGGCGTTTCGGTTCGATGCGCTAGAGCTTTTCTCGGAGGCCACTACGCTGACGTTTTACCCTTGGGAACCGCAGTTCCTTGCGGGGTGGGCATTGATGGACGCGAAGCTGTATGCTTTGGCGGCGGCTCATCTGGCCGAAGCAGCGCACCTAAACCCGCGCATCCCGCTCTGTTGGTTGTGCCTGGGCGACTGCTTCCGGGAACTGAAGTTTTTTGAGCAAGCCATCTTCTATTACCAGCGGGTGATGGAACTCGAGCCGACGAACGAACTCGCCATCGAGCGGCAGCGCCGGTGCAGCACCTTGAGCTATGGGCTGATGCGACTGTTCCGTCGGGAGGATCTTCACCGCCGCTGGCGTCAGGCATTCGACAAGAACATGGGGATTGAGAAGGAGTGAACATGACCACCGAGTACGTGTCGCCGTTCGTCGAACGGTTTGCGACCAGGGAAATGGCGCAGCTTTGGAGCGCCCAGAAGAAGTTTTCCACGTGGCGCCGCTGCTGGATTGCGCTCGCGGAGGCGGAACAGGAACTGGGGCTACCCATCACCAACGAGCAGCTCGCGGAAATGCGCGCGCATGTGGACGACATCGACTTCGAAGCTGCGGCGAAGTTTGAGCGGGAATTGCGTCACGACGTCATGGCCCACGTGCATACCTATGGACTCGTTGCGCCGAAGGCCAAGCCCATCATCCATCTCGGCGCGACAAGCTGTTTTGTGGGCGACAACACCGACCTCATCCTGCTGCGCGAAGCGCTTGAGATCATCCTGACCAAGGCAGTGAACGTGCTCGACAAGTTGCGGGTATTCGCGGAGCGATGGAAGGATCTGCCGACACTCGGCTACACCCACTATCAGCCCGCGCAGGTTGTCACGGTAGGCAAACGGGCCTGTCTTTGGGCGCAAGACATCCTGTTCGACATCGAAGATCTCGAACGCGCGCGCGACCGCCTTCGCTGCCGCGGCGTCAAAGGCACGACCGGCACCCAGGCTTCCTTCCTCGCCCTCTTCGACGGCGATCACGGCAAAGTGCTGGCGCTCGAGGCGCGCGTCTCGGAGAAGCTCGGATTTGACCGCGCCTACGCCGTGACCGGCCAGACCTACCCGCGCAAGGTTGACACCCAAGTGCTGCAAGTGCTCGCCAGTATCGGTGAATCGGTACACAAGTTCGCGACTGATATGCGGCTCTTGCAGAATTTGAAGGAGATCGAGGAACCTTTCGAGTCCAAGCAGATCGGCAGTTCCGCCATGGCCTACAAGCGCAACCCCATGCGTTGTGAGCGCGCCTGCTCCCTCGCGCGCTACCTCATGGTCGCGCCGTTGCACAGCGAGTTCACGACGGCGACGCAGTGGTTCGAGCGCACCCTAGACGACAGCGCGATCCGCCGCATCAGTTTGCCGGAGGCCTTTCTGGCAGCGGATGCGATTCTAAACCTATACCTGAATGTAATGGAGAATCCCGCCGTCTATCCCAAGGTTATTGAACGTCATCTGCGCGCGGAACTGCCCTTCATGGCCACCGAGAACATCCTCATGGCATGCGTGAAACGCGGCGGTGACCGGCAGGAGTTGCACGAAGTCATCCGCACGCATTCCCAGGCCGCCGCGCAACGCGTCAAAATGGAAGGCGCCGACAACGATCTGCTGGAACGCCTGGCCCGCGATCCCGCCATTGGCATGACCGAAACCGAGATCGAAGCCGTGCTCGACATGCGACAGTTCGTAGGCCGTGCTCCCGAGCAGGTGGTCGAGTTCATCGCTAACGAAGTTCAGCCGGTCCTTTCGCGCCACGCAGACCGCATCGGCGGTCAATCGGACGTGCGCGTGTAAGATGGACGGACCGAAGAAGGTCGCTGTCATCGTCAACCCGCGATCCGCAAACGGACGGACAGGAAAGGCGTGGCCCGCCTTGGAACATCGTTTCCGAGAGGTCTTGCCCCAGTTTGACGTACTGAAGACAGACCGGCCCTGGCACGCGGCGGAGCTTACCCGGCAGGCGCTTCGCTCCGGTTGCGACCGGATCGTCAGCGTTGGCGGAGACGGCACGCACCACGAAGTCCTGAACGGGTTTTTCGATGGCTATCTCCCCATCAATCCCGCGGCGAGTTTGGCGATCTTTCCGCACGGCACCGGTTCGGATCTCGCACGCACCCTTGGCGTTCTAAACGCGGCCAACGCCCTCAGTCTGCTCAATGGAAGTTATTCGATGAAGGTCGATGTGGGCCGCGTGACGTTTACCTTGCCGGGGGGCGCCGCGCAGGAGGTGCGGTACTTCATCAATGTCGCCGATTTCGGAATGGGAGGCTCGGTCGTCGAATGCGTTAACCGGGGCACAAAGCGCTTGGGGCCGTTCCTGACGTTTCTCACGGCCTTACTGCGTACCCTCGCGACCTATCGAAACCCGCTCATCAAACTTCAGATCGACGGGGAACTCCTCGAGCAACGCACCGTAAACGTCATCATCGCGAACGGTAAGTACTATGGGGGCGGCATTCACGTGGCACGGGAGGCGCGAATGGACAGCGGCTCCTTTGAAGTGTACGTTCTGGGCGATATCGGGTTCTGGAAGGCGGTGTTTAATCTTCCGAAATTCTATACCGGAACTTACATCGATCGCACGGACCTCGTCCGGCGTTACACCGCACACCGGGTGGTGGCCCACTCAGACGAACGTGTCCTGCTCAACCTCGACGGCGAACAGCCGGGCCAACTCCCGGCCGCGGTGGAAGTATTGCCATCCGCGCTTCGATTGGTCGTTCCCGGTTCGCCTGAACCCACGCGCGCGACGCCTAACCGGAGTGTTTAGCGATCACTTCGCCGTCCGGCCCGATCGCCAGATCGGCATCAAGTTTCAAATTGAGATTCCGCGCGCGCTCCACGAACTCCTGCTGCGAAAAGGCAAATTGCGGACTGATCTCAATCTGAATCGCAACGTTGCCGTCAGCATCGCGCGAAACTGCGTAGCCGGCCGCTTCCAGCCAGCGCGCCCACAGTTCGGCCTGAGACTCCCGCGCCGCCTCCACGCTGTTCGCGCCGCTGAACTGCTTGATCGGCGTGTATTCGCCCGCGCGGTCGATCTCCAATGCGATGGGTTCGTGGCCGGTAAACCGCAAGGCGTCGAACACAAAGGTCTCGAACTTGTATCCGTTCGGCTTCTCCGGCTCCACGCGCTCCCCGGACTCGTTGATGTACGGGATCTTCTTGTGCGCCCGATGCCAGGGAAACGATTCGAACCGGCTAAACACGTCCTCGATGAATCCTACTGAAATCATGTGAATGGCCGGGTTGCCCGCGTAGTAGACCGGATGACCTTCGGCATCGGTCTCAAGGAGCTGCGGATAAATATCCAGTTCCGAATACTCGATGGTCCGGTATTCGCCGTCGCACAGGCAGTGAACGCCGACCGACTCGCGCACCTCCGTCTTCCGGTGAATCTTTGACGACATCTGCCCCTTGCCGAGGATGTGATACCCGATGAAATATGGGTCGGCAACCTTTAGCGCCCAATTGTCCACCTGAAAGTAGCTCAACGTGTCCACGCCGCGCTGTTTTGCGTCGTCCGCCATGCCGTTCTCCACGACAGCGGGAATGACGCCGCCGTGCCCATTCGGGTTCATCGCGAGGTTTCCAGGTTCATCCAGCATGAACTTCCCGCGATCGTCCACGCAGGGCACCATACGCTGCGTAAAGAAATAGACATCCGTTTCGCGCAATCCGAAGAACTCGTTCTCCTTGAAGAACGCCCGGGTTTCCTCGCGATTGGTGTCGCTCACCATGATGTACCACGGCAACACGCAGCCGTATTTGCGTTGGGCATGGAGGATTTTATCCGCGTGATACGCAAACAACGAACGGCCCGTAATGGGCCCCACCGGGTACGCCCCTTTGGGGCCGTCGTAGCCGAGGCGCGTGCCTTGACCGCCGGCCACCAGCAACATGCCCACACGGCCGCTGCGCAACGCCGCTTCGCCGGCATCCCACGCCTCCTGCGCATCCTTACGGGCGGCATCTGCCACTGGAATCGTGGGAACCGGGTCGATTCGGTCGAACACTTCCGGAGGCGGATCCTTCCTCACCCATGTATTCACCAGGCGTTCCATTAAGGGCAGGTCGATCGCGGCGATCTGGCCGGCGAAGTTTTCGCGCGCGTCGCCGGACAGGTCATCCCAGTGACGCAGCACATGTTCTTGATCGTAAGCAGCGAGTCGTTCCCGCAGCGCATCCACAGATGGGGTCATCAATCCTTGCTCCATGTTTTTCCGTATACCGACATGTTCTCCCGTTGTTTGCGGTTCGGGAGAAGACCGGGTTTAGCGCCTTGAACCAGCTCGAACTTGGACCCACAGGTGTCGCACAGTCCATACTCAAACCCCGGATGTTCGAGATACTCGCCGCATCGCGGACATGCGGGCAGGTGCTTTCGATAGACCGCTTCCAGGGAGGGGAAATCAAGCCCGCAGCACGCGCATTTCGCAACGGGAGCCACGCGGAGCCAGCATCGGGAAAACGCGCGGTACGCCTTGCAGACGGCGCAATACACCTCGCGCCCCATCACTTGCCGAACCGAAGGCGCAGGATTCGACTTCTCCGCGTCGCGTTTCTTTTGGCCAAAGAGCGCCATCATCATACTCGATAGGAGTTGTAACGCCCTCGGTGGGCGTCATCGATGGAACGGCACACCGTCACGGAGCGTCGGGCAAAACAGACACCGGCCTGAAAACGAATTCAGCCCGTTACAGAGGCAAATGCGCGCATCGTATGCTTGACGGCCTTGTCGCCGGACCGCACGGTAAACGATACGGATTCATTCTTCAATCCCGGTCCCGCATCCGGCCGGACGCCGAGATCGAGAAACTTCGTGTTCGGCTTGTCCCCGTCCCGAACCGCCACGCTAAAGGCTTCACCGGTAACCTCCACGTCGTCCAGGGAAAAGTCGGTCTCGGAACTGACTACGGCAGTGGCGATCTGGGAGCTGCCGGGATCGACAGCGTTTCGCACGCTCAGCATGGTTGGCGTAACGCTGAAGAACGACTCCACATTTGCGGAAACGCGATAGGCGAAGCGGTCGACCCGCTTCGTGTTCGTCAGAATGTAGAAGGAGTCGCTGAATGTCCCCACGGGCAAATCCGGGGCGAACTTCACCACGATCTCCCACTCCTTGCGCTCGGGATCGGCCCACTCGCTCTGGGGCCGTTCTTTCAGATCGAGCGTATATTGAATCTCGCCGGAATCCACATCCGTGTCCTCCGGGCCGGATTTTCGCGTGGCATTGCGGCCCGGGCGAACTTCCGTGACTTCCAGATCGGTTGCGTTGGCCTCGCGCAACACCACACGCGCTTCGGTGGATTCGCCGTTCTGGATGGTGCCCAACTCCAGGGACTCCGGCTCCATGGTGAATTCGGGGAGCACCTGTGCCTCCACCGCCACTTCCAAGGATGGGGTCACGGGGTCGGACGACATCAACGTCAGCACCTTCCGCGAATGGAATCCGGGGACCCGGAACGGATCCAAGGTAATCGTCATGTCCATCTTCGCGTTCGGGGGAATTACCGTCTCGGCTTTGCCGTTCTCCCCGGTTACGTTCTTGGTCATTTGGCCCTGGGTGCAACCGCACGTGGTTCGAATATCGAGTATCTTCAGCGGTGCGTCGCCACGGTTGTAGACTGCCATCGTCGCGGTCGTCGGTTTCGTATTGTCAACCACTCCCATATTGAAGTCGGTGGTTTCTACTTCGATCTTGGCCGCGCCGGGTGTGTTGGCGCCGCCCCCGGCGATCAGCCCGTCATGAGAACTGGAACCTTGGCCGGATTCTCGCAACGCGGACACTTCCTCAAGGAAATCGCGGGAATCGCCGTCCAACTTCGTGGCGCCGCTCGTCCGAATATAGGCCACGAGAAAGAACCCTCCAATCAGAACGAGAGTCCCCGCGATTACATGACTCGATCGAATTCGCATAGCTTCACTCCGCGCGGAATCGCACGCCGTACCGCGCCTCCGCATCTCGTAACGCGCCGGACAGGTTTTCGTAGGTCGCCGGGGTCACCTCCCGTTTGACCTCCATTGCCATGAGCAGCGCGCCTACAACCGGCTCGTACGTTGGCATGATGGTCCGTGCCTGCGGGCACTCCTGGTGGAGCACTTCCCGCATCGCATCGACCAGCACAGGACTGCTGCCCTTAAAAACACTTCCGGCCATAACAACGTCAAAGTCTTCGTGAGACATTCCCAATTTGCGCGCCACGGCGTTCACCATGGCGCCCAGGTACTTGCCGCCACTGCGTAGGATATCACAAGCAGCCGCGTCGCCTTCAAACGCCGCGTCGAACACCAGTTTCGCCATGGGCTCGAGGTCGAAGTAGGTAATTTCCCGTCGGTATAGCTTGTAGAACAATTCCTCGACCGAAGAGCACCCCGCCCGCTCCACGAATTTCCGGGTCAACAGGGTTTCGGGAATGATGCCGTCGCGAGCCTGCCAGACTCTCTGAATTCCCTGGCGCCCAATATCAGAGCCCGAACAAATGTCGCCAAATTCCGGGCCCAGCCCGCCTACGCGCGCATGGTCACCGGCACGATTCTTGCCGGCGGAGACGCAGCCCGTGCCGCAGGCAATCACGATTCCGTATGGCTCACGCGTACCGCCGCGCAGGCCGGCCATGGAATCGTTCTGAAAATCCCGCGGGATGTCGCCGAACAAGGGTGTAAAAATCTCCCGCTCGAGCATTTCGTAGTCTTCCGGGATATCGGCCCCGGCGATACCCATACCGATGGCGTCGATATCGGAGAGCGCCAGCCCGGCACACGCGAGCGCTGACTCAACGGCCTTCCGGTTCTCCTCTCGTGCGGGCCCTACGCCGTGGAATTCATAATTCCCCGTGCCCGCCTTGCCAAATCCTTTGATATGGCCATTTTCGTCGCCGATCAGGCAGAAGGTTTTGGTGCCCCCTGCATCCAACCCCAGATAATGCTTCATGAATTCCTCTTTTCCACGACGCTCAATATGCAACGGCGCGCGAGACCGAAGTCCCGCGCGCCGATTCCAGTACGCGTATCGAATTCGTCCGGCTTAATTGCCGCGAACTTGCCGGAGGCGTTCCCGTGCTTGATCCGTGACTTCCGAAAGCGGATAGTTCTCAACCAAGTCCGTCCAAAGTTCGATGGCGCGCTGCGTTTGCCCCAGGGCGATGTGACAATCCGCCTGGCGCGTCATGGAATACGCGGCCTTAAGGTTGTCCGGTCCCGGGTAATTACTCCGCACCTTCTCGAACTCGGCGATGGCCGTTTCGTTCTGTCCCAGCTTCCGAAACGACTCCGCTTTCCAGAACTGGGCGTTCGCCGCATTATTCGCCGTCGGATACCGTTGCAGGAACCCGTCGTACAATGCAATGGCCTGCTCGTAATCATCGTTCAGGAAGGCCTGCTGCGCCTTGTTGTACTCCGTCAACGCGTTGGAAGCGGCGTCGCCGGCCGGAGGCGCCTCCGGTACCGGAGCTTCCGACATCGCGGCAGGCGGGATCTCAGCGCCACCAGCTGGGGGGGTAACGACAACCGGAGGCTCGAATCCTGGCGCCGCTCCACTGCGAGGCCCGGATCGCCCGAATTCCTGGTAGATGACCGTGGCCAAGCGATCCAGTGACTCCTGGAGCGCTTCCAGCTTCGCCTGGTTCTCCTCGACCTTGGTCTGCAGCTGACGCGTGGTCGTTTCGCTCGCTTCGACCTTTGCCGTCAGTTCTGCCGCGGTCTCGTTGAGTTGCGTGATCCGCGGGCCGAGGTCCGTTTCCAGGTTCTTCGCAATGCGATGGGTCGCATACACGGAATTGGCAACCTGATCGCCGCTGGAGCTTGTCGTAGCACAACCGGAACTGAGCGCTGCCAACGCCGTCATCCCCGCCAGGGCAGTCCTGAAACGCATGGTACATGTACCCCTATCGGTTCGCTTTGTTGAACTCACAACGCCGGTTCTGCGCCCATGCTGCTTCCGTGTGACCCAAGTCCACCGGATCTTCTTCACCGTAGCTGATCGTGATCAGACGGTCGCCGGAAATCCCCAAGCGAATCAGGTGGTCGCGGGTCGCCAACGCGCGTTTCTCGCCCAGGGCCAAGTTGTAATCCTGGGTGCCCCGCTCGTCGCAGTGCCCTTCAATCTGCACATATACGTTCGGATACTGCTTCAAGACTTCCGCATTGTGACGCAGCGTCTCCAGGGCATCCGGGCGCAGCGTGTAGCTGTCGTAATCGAAATAGATGGTCCGCACGCCTTCGGCGGACTCAAATACGAGGGATTCCACGTCAACATCCGGCAGGCCGCTTCCCGTCGTTTCCTCGGGTCCCGGTCCCGTGGGGGTCGTGGTGGTCAACCCCGGGTCAATGGGAGCCGGTTTCTTGCTCTTACACCCCGTTGAAACGGCCAGCGCAAGAACGATACAAAGCCCGCACAGCATTCCACTCCGCAGGTAGCTCATGTGAAAGAATCCTCCAAGGTCAGTTTTTTTTGAGACTATGATTCTACCAAATCCGCAAAACGCGATCAAACCAGCTTATTCCAATGACTTATATGCCCAATCGGAGCCAAAAGTTGCCTGAAATGCAAATTCCAATGATTTAGCTGATTGATCGCGGGCGACTACGCCCATATTGTACACCAATCTTTACTGATCCACAAAATCTTGTAATGCACCGCGCGGCGTCTTCAACATCCGCTCGCGTATCGCACTGACGCGTCCACCTCCACCTTCCACACCAATCCGATATTCTCTTACAGCGCCAGATTCTCCCGAATGCTGCTGACGGCCGCCTCAATGTCTTCGGCGTGGCCAAAGGCGCTCAACCGGAAGAACCCTTCGCCGCTGGGCCCGAACCCGGACCCGGGCGTGCCCACCACGTGGGCCTCATTCAGGAGCTTGTCGAAGAACTCCCATGAACTCGTGCCGTTCGGGGTCTGCATCCACACGTAGGGCGCGTTATCGCCGCCGTACACGGTGAGGCCCAGCGCTTCGAGGCCGTCCTTGATGGTTCGGGCATTCTTCATGTAATACGCCACCATCTCCGCACACTCGCGCTGTCCGGTTTCGGACATGACCGCGAGACCGCCTTCCTGCACGATATTGGACGCGCCATTGAACATGGTCGTCTGACGCCGGTTCCAGAGGCGATGAACTTTCCCGGCCTCCGCGTTCTCGCAGACGAGGGCCTTGGGCACCACGCTCCAGCCGAGGCGCACACCGGTGAACCCGGCCTCCTTCGAGAAACTGCTGATCTCGAGAGCGCACTCCGTCGCCCCCTCGATCTCGAAAATCGACCGGGGCAATTCCGGGTCGCTGATGAACGCCGCGTACGCGGAGTCGAAAATGATGACGGCCTTCACCTCGCGCGCGTAATCGACAAATGTCTTCAACTGTTCCCGGGTCGCCACCGCCCCCGTGGGGTTGTTCGGGCTGCACAGGTAAATGAGATCGACTTTACCCTCGGGGACCGCAGGAATAAATGCATTGTCCGCCGTACACGGCATGTAGACAAGCCCCTGAAACCGACCGTCTTTCCATTGCCCTGTCCGGCCGGCGATGACATTGCTGTCCACATACACGGGATACGCGGGATCCTGCACCGCGACACTGTTATCAACGCCGAAAATGGACTGAATATTCGCCGAATCGGGCTTCGCCCCGTCACTCACAAAGACTTCATCCGGTTCAATGGACACCCCGAGACCCCGGTATCGATCCGCCAAGGCCTGCCGAAGTTCTGTATTCCCCTGCTCCGCGCCGTACCCCGTATAGGTTTGCACGTCCGCCAGCTTATCGACCCCTCGGTGGAGGCCCGCAATGACCGATGAGGTCAGCGGCTCGGTCGTATCGCCGATTCCCAGGCGCATGATCTTGGCATCGGGGTGCTCCGCCTGAAAGGCGCGAGTTCGTTTGGCGATTTCGGGAAACAGATACCCCGCCTGAAGCTTGTCGTAGTTCAAGTTCAATGTTGCCATGACTGTAAATTCGGCTCCTATCGTTCGTTCCCACGCTGAGAAGGGGCAAGATGATACCTGAAACTACTTCAACGATGCACATCTTTGGATAGGTGAATGGACGATTCGCGCAGGTCCGCAGGATTATTCGCTAAGCCTCCGGGGAGTCCTCGTCCTTCTTCGCCGTGATGAGATACAGAATGGGCAAAACGAAGAGCGTCAGCACTGTCGCCGTCAGTATCCCGCCGACCACCACTGTGGCGAGAGGCCGTTGGACCTCCGCGCCCACGCCCGTGGACAAGGCCATGGGGATGAAGCCGACAGCATCGGTGATCGCGGTCGCCAGAACCGGGCGAAGGCGTTGCTTGCCGGCCGCGAGTACGGCGTCTCGAATCGCCAATCCATCAGCAAGGAACGATCGAATCGCGGCGACAAGCACCTGCCCATTCAGCACCGCGATACCCGACAGCGCGATGAACCCGACCGCAGCACTCACGCTGAACGGGATGTCCCGTATCCACAGCGACACAATACCGCCAATCGCCGCGAAGGGAACGCCCGTGTAAATGATCAAGACGTCACGAAAACTCTTGAGGCTGAGGTACAGCAACACGAATACCAGCAACAGTGTCAACGGCACGATGATGGCCAGCCGCAGTCGCGCGCGTTCGAGATTCTGGAATTGCCCGCCCCATTCGATGAGGTAGCCTTCCGGAAGATCGACTTCCTCCGCGATACGCCGCTGCGCTTCGTCCACGAAAGATGCCACGTCCCGGTCGCGGACGTTCGTCTGCACGCGGATGAGACGCCGTCCCCATTCGCGGTTGATCGTGGCAGGACTATTCGTCTCGACCACGTCCGCCAACTCGTGCAGCTCAAGTTGCGTGCCTTGGTCCGTGGGAACCAACGCCTCTTTCAGGCGCTCCGGGTCCTCGCGAAAACTGTCCGGAAGCCGCAGCACGAAGGGGAACGTCCGCTGGCCTTCGTAGATGGTCCCCACGTCCGTCCCGCCAACCGCTTCGACAAAATCCAGCACGTCGCCTGCGGGGACTCCATAACGTGCGATGCGGTTCTGGTCGACGCGAACTTGAACGGTTGGTTGGCCCGTCAATTGATCCACGGAGATGTCCGCCGCGCCGTCCACGTCGAGGAGCACACGCTGAATGTCGTCGGAGATCCGGACCAGTTCATCGAAGTCGTCGCCGAAAATCTTGATGCCCACGTCCGAACGCATACCCGAGGTCAGCTCGTTCATACGCAGCTCGATGGGCTGAGAGTAGGCAACGTTAATACCCGGCAAATCGCTCAGAACCTCTTCGACACCCGCCAACAGCTCCGCTTGTGTGCTGACGCGGGTCCACTGATTCCGCGGATGAAGCGTGAGGAATACGTCGGTCAGCTCGATACCCATGGGATCGGTGGCGACTTCCGCGGACCCGATTCGGCTCCACACGTATTGGATCTCATCGGGAAACGCATCCAGCAGTAACTGCTCCATGCGCGTGTTGTAGCGCACGGAGGTGTCGATAGACACGCCCGCCAGCCGGATCACGTTCGCCACGATGGCGCCTTCACTCAGTCGCGGCACGAACTCCCCGCCGAGGCGAGTCGCCAGTCCCGCGGTAGCGGACAGCGCAATGACCGTCAATGCGAGCACAAGCCATCGCAGCTTCAACGCGCCGCCCAGGAAGAATCCGTAAATCTCGGTCAAGAAGTACGAGAACCCCTTGCGCTCGGGCCGCGCGTTTCGCGGGAGCACGTAGTACGACAGCACCGGCGACAGGAACACCGCGATGAGCAACGCGCCGAGCATGGCCAGGATGAAGGTCCACGCCATCGGTTTGAACATCTTCCCTTCTATCCCCTGAAGGGTCAGAATCGGGAAAAACACGATGAGAATAATGCCCATCCCGAATGCGATGGGACGCACGACTTCCTGGCTCGAGCGGATGATGCACGCAAGCCGTTCGGCGCGGGTCAATTTACGCCCCTGCCGCTCCTGCTCGTCGCGGAGCCGCCGCAGATTGGCTTCCGTCATCACCACGGATCCGTCCACCAGAATTCCAAAGTCGATCGCGCCAAGGCTGAGTAGGCTCGCCGCAATGGACAACTCGAACATGCCGAGCACGGCGAACAGCATCGCGATGGGGATCGTGATCGCGACGAGCAAGCCTGCGCGCACGTTGCCCAGGAGCAGGAACAAGACGACAATGACGAAGACCGCGCCCAGGATTAGATTGTGCTGCACCGTTCCGATCACTTCCGCGATCAGATCGGTGCGGTCGTAGACCACATCGATAACGATGTCTTCCGGCAGCGCGGTCGCCGCGAGTTGCAGTTGCTCCCGCAAAGCCTGCGTCACATCCTGGCTGTTCTCGCCGAGCAACATGAAGCCGAGGCCCAGCAAGGCCTCGCCCTGCCCCTGAAACGTCACCGCACCACGGCGAATCTCGTGGTCGACCCGCACTTCGGCGAGATCGTGAATGTGTAGCGGCGTGCCTTCGAACGCGGCGACGACAATGTTCTCGATCTCTTCGACCGTCGACACACGACCCAACCCGTGGACCAGCAAACTTTCTCCCGTTCGCTCAATCTGCCCACCGCCCACGTTTCCGTTGTTTCGCTCGAGCGCATCCTTCACGTTCGCCAGGGTGAGGCCGTACTTGATCAGCGACTCCGGACTGACGATAACGTGAAACTGTTTCTCGAAGCCGCCCCAACTGTTCACTTCCGCCACGCCGGAAACCTTGAGCAGCTCCGGCTTGACGACCCAGTCGTGGAGCGTGCGAATCTCCGTGACCGAACGGTTCGGATCGGTCGATCGCACGATGTAATGGAGCACCTCGCCGAGACCAGTCGAGATGGGCCCCATCTCCGGGCGTTCGATGCTTTCCGGAAGTTGAACGCCATTGACGCGCTCCATGATGAATTGGCGCGCGTCATAGACGTCCGTGCGTTCGTCGAACGTCGCCACAACTTGCGACAGCCCGAATTTCGATATGGAGCGCACGTTTTCGAGACCGGGCAGTCCGGATACCGCCAATTCAATGGGAAGCGTGATCTGCTGTTCGATTTCTTCGGCATTCAGCGCGGACGCAGTCGTGTTGATCTGCACCTGCGTGGGCGATGTGTCGGGGAATGCGTCAATCGGCAGGTCCGTCAGCCGCCACACGCCAACGCCGCAGACGACGGCGAATAGAATCAGGACGAGCAGACGGTTTTGAAGCGTCGCCGCAATAATCGAATTTAACATGGATAAGGCTCCAGTGGATCAATTGACGGTTCGCAGCCACGGATGCTTCCAGGCACTGCCGATCGCTCTCAAGAACATCCCCCTCAATCCCCCTTCAAAGGGGGAATCGATCGCAACGCTACGCGTTGCGACTGCCACGCGACGTGCTACGTATAAGGCGAGGCCGACGTCACTCCCCTGAATCGGCGGCTGGGCTATCCCCCTTTGAAGGGGGATAGAGGGGGATGTACTTGACCGCAGTTGTGATGATCTGTAGTTAATGATCGGTGCAACCCGCGCCGAGCCGGGCCTTCAATAACTCCGATTTGACCAGATAACTTTCCGACACGACGATCTCGTCTTCCGGCCGAAGTCCCGCGAGAACCATGACTTGCCCCTCGGTGTTCGGACCGAGTTGGACGACGCGGCTTTCGAACAGGTCATCCTCCAACTTGGTGAAAATTACCGATCGCCCATCGATGTTCTGCACGGCGCCCTTGGGCACGGTCAACCCGGCGAGCTGTTCCGTCGCCGCAAGTTTGACCGTCGCGAACATGCCGTGGCGCAGCCGCTCGCCATCGTTGGGAAGCACAGCGCGCGCCTCCACCTTGCGCGTATCGAGGTTGACGTCAAAGGCGACCCACGTCAATTCGCCCTCGAAGACATCGCTTGGAAACGCTTCGACGCGCGCGGCAACCGGCATACCTTGTTGAAGCGTGCCGAGGTGACTTTCCGGAATGGATAGTTCCAGCCACATGGAACTCAGGTCAGCCACTTGAAACAGCGCGTCGCCCATCTCCACGGCAGATCCCGCGACCGCGTCCCGTTTGACAATCGTCCCGTCAAAAGGCGCCCGGACGGGCATGACCGACGTTGTCGATCCCGACTGCGCCACTTCGGAAACCTCGGCCTCCGTGAAACCGAGATTCATGAGCTGTTGCCGCGCCTGTTGCGTGTCGCTGCGGCTGGCGCCGTAGGCCGCCTTCGCGGAATCCAGATCTTGTTGGGGAGAGATCTCGCGCGATACGAGATCCTTCTCTCGCGTGTACGTTTGCCGGTGGAGTTCTTCCTGGGCTAACGCGCTGACCAAAGCACTCTTCGCCTGGGCGATAGCGGGCGAATTGATTCGAGCGATGACCTGACCGGCCTCCACGCGATCGCCCACGTCCACCAGTACGCTCTCCAGCACGCCGCCCGCGAGCGGAGTCACCATGGCCAACTTGTTGCGGTCAAAGGTGACGCGTCCGACCACTTCCAGCGTGTCAAACATGGCCGACGAACCCGGACGCCCCACCTCCACCCCGGCTTTGTCGACCGAGGTGTTGGACACGAACCGAACCTTCATCCCCTGACCGGGCTCCAGGCCACCCACCAGTTCAGGATGGCACAGCCCGCATTCGGATTCCGCCAGGTCATGCTCGGTGCACCATAGGCCTGCAGTATCCCCGCCGTGAGAATGACCGTCGTGTTCCTTCTCACCAGCCAGTTCCGGATGGCAAATCGTACATTCGTCTTCGTACACGCCATGCTCGTTGCACCACAGCCGGTTCGGATCGCGCTCTTCGGAGGTCTTCTCTGCAATCTCCGGATGGCAAATCACGCACTCGTCTTCGTACACGCCATGCTCGTTGCACCACAGCCGGTTCGGGTCGCGTTCTTCTTGTGCGCTTGCACCCGCGGCGTCATGGTCGTGACCGTGACCGTCATGATCGTGAACATCATCACCGTGGTCGTGTTGCTCCTGTGGAGAAGCTTGGGCTTCGTCCAAGTTCTGAACGTCACACCCGGAAAAGGTCAGAGCCGCTGTAGCTATCAATAAAGACAGCATCCAAAACAAAGCTGACTCAGACAGGCGGAATCGCCTTGCAAGAGGTTTACTGTTTCTGTTCATCGGAAATCTCCTCTGTAACCGGCGCCTGGCCGGTGAGTCGTTCTATATCCACGTTGGCCGTGTGATACCTCGTCAACGCGTCCAACCTCGCAATCTGGGCATCAAACAGCGTTCGTTGCGCATCCAGCACGTCGAGGTAGCTGAACTTGCCCAGCTCATACCCTTCGCGCGTTTTCTCCACGGTTTCCCGCGCCTTGGCGAGGATTTCGCTCTCCAGCGACTGCAATTCGTCATACGCGGCTTCTGCGGTTTCGCGGGACTCCACCAACACCGCGTGAACCGCCACCGCGGCCCCCCGGCGCTCTTCCGACACCTTGGATGCCAGCGCTTCCGCTTCTGCGATGTTCCCTTGATTCCGGTCGAAGATGGGGAGCGCCACAGAAACGCCGAACAGCACGCTGTACTCCGCGTCGCGATCCGAATCGACGTCCGTCTGCGAAAATGAAAGGGCGCCGTCCGTGTCGCCACCGATTTGCGAAACGGACCGGCCCGCGATCCCTTGTCGCTTCACGCCGAACACGACTTCCGGATCGGGGATACGCTTAGCGCGTTCCAGGTGAAACCGCGCGTCGCGAACCGACAACTCTGTCGCCCAGCGCGCCAAGTCCGGGTTCTGCTCGAGACGTTCGATCAGTTGTTCCATTGGCGCCACGGGGGCCACGCCATCAAGGTCGCCCGCGACCTCGGTATACAAGACTTGTGTTCCGCCCCATTGGGCCGCGAGTCTCGCTTGCGCGATTCGGAGTTCACGTACCGCGTTGGCCAACGCGATGGCCGTCGTCGACTCCGCGATCTGGGCGCGATTGTTCTCGAGCGGGGAAACCTGCCCCGCGTCGACGCGCGCCGCCATCGTGCGTGCCACGTCTTCCGCCAGCGCGACCAGATCCCGTTCCTGCTTGATCCGCTCCTGCGCGACGAGCACGTCAACAAAGGCCCGGGCCGTTTCCGCAATCACGTCGGCCCGCGCGGCTTCGTAGTCCCATTGCACAAGTTGCTTCTCTTCTTCGGCGAGGGCAACGCGTTTCGCGCGTTTCCCGCCCAGCTCGATCACCTGCGAGATGCTCAGCGTAATCTCGGTTTCCGCGAACCCGGACGGTCCGCCCGACTCCTGCTCCAATTCGCCGCCGAACACAGGCTCCACGCGCGGGAATGTGAGTTCCAGCGGTTCCGCCTGCCCGTTCGTCGGGACCGTTACCGTGCGCTCGCCGAGGCTCCCGCCGAGGGTCCGCGTCCGTGACGTGGCGCCGGGCCCCGAGTTGAGCCGGATGTCCTCGATCTCGAATTCGAGTTCCGGGTTAGGCCGCAGGCTTGCCTGCAACACGCGCGCATCCGCCGCGCGCAGGTCCCAATCAAACGCCGCGAGCTTAGGACTCCCTTGCAGCGCCGCGTGGATTGCACTCTCCAGCGTAAGCGTGCCGCTAGGCTCCGTGAATGCTTCCTGCCCCTGCGCGATTAGCGCTGCGAAGAGAAAGCCGAGTACCCCCCGAAGGGGTTGGAAAGACATGATCGAAACTCCTCGAATGCACCCGAAGGTGCAGAACACCCGTAATGGACTTACTGGGAACGTCGAGAAGTTCGATCAGATGAGAAGAACAGTGGAACGGGAGTGCAGGATCTCGAAAGGCAAGATAGGCAAATCTACTGCGACGACACGTGCCGAGGCGGCGAAGATTTCACCTCCAGCCACACATGGTAGATCGGCCGTTACGCTATGCGATGGTGGCGGTGCCGAAGTCTTAACAGGGACGAGCAGCGGCTTGCCGGAATAGAGCAGCAACGGAACATCCACACAAGGATGCTCCTCGTTCGCGTCCGCGCATACAAGCAGGTCGCCGGCATTGGCCGCGTCCATGGCGAAATCATCGGGACAGCAGTCCAGCGGTTGGCAGGTCGTTTCCAGGCTCACGTGCCCGTCGTGGCACACGCACAGAACAAGCCCTCCCGCCCACGCCGGACCGCCCGTGAGAAACATCACACACGCCAGCGCCGCGAGGCACAGGGTTCGCCTTCCACTATTTCGACCGATGTAAACCATCACAACCGTTATTGTACAGAAACCCGCCGGAACTGTCTACACCAAGTCCAACAGCATCAAATGTTTCTCTATTCCCCGCGCTCCACGTTCACCGGCCAGGTTACGCGGTCCGGAGACTCGTAGAGTCCAATCTTCTCCACCGGAATCGGCTTAAACCCCATGGCGAAGGCGGGCGAATCCTCATTCAAACGGAAGTCCTGCTGCGCCGCGTTCACGAAGTGCGGGTCTTCCTGGATGAGATTATTCTCGATCGTCTGGTACGGCCGCGCCTTGTCCTCGACCTCGTCCCAGGTGCCGCCCCAACAGATGTTGCGCGTAATGATATTGCCCTCGGGCGCTTTCGGCTCGCCTTCCATGATGCGCAGCAAGGCGGGATACCGGGTACTGTACGGCGGTTTCTTGTAATCGATTCCGGAGATGGTCCCCTTCTCCTTCTCTTCCGCGATCCATTCGTCCGCATGGCCGTTCGCCCAACCCAGGGCGCGCGCATCGATGTGCAAGGCCGGCTTGCAGTCCACGAAGATGTTGTTCGCCACCGTGCAATCGCGACCGCCGCCGATGAACGCCGCGCGCGTCACCTTGTAGAACACGTTGCTCACGATGTCAGCGGAAGAGAACATGTCGTCGAGGTAGACGCCCACGCAGCCCTTGTCCTGGAACCCGCTGATGTGGTGGAGATAATTGTTCTGGATGAGGTTGCCGCGCATGGTCCAGTTACGGCCCGTGTAGATTGCTCCCGCGTCGTTGGACTCGTAACACACGTTGAAGATCTCGTTGAACTCGATGAGATGATCGTTTCCGCCAAAGCCCATCCCCATGTGCGGCGCGTCGTGAATGAGGTTGTGCGTCGCCTTGTTGCCCACGCCCTGCAGTGTGATGCCGGGGTTGTACATACGGTTGATCCGGCTGTACTCGTAGATGTGATTGTTGTCCGCGTAGTGGTCGCCTCGCGCCAGGGTGTTCCGGTCGCCTCCGCTCAACGAGATCCCGCCTCCGCCGGTCTGGTAGATGTCGCAGCCGACGACCCCGTGTTCGGTACCGCCCCCGACGCTCACCGCCCAGCCGCCGAGATTCCGAATCGTGCACGCCTCGACGCGGTTCCTCGTGCCGTCCGAAATGCGAATCGCCGTGTCGCGGCCCGTTTCCAGTGTGAACCCGCGCAGGGTCACATACGACGCGCCTTCCAACTGGAACAGCGTAGGCACGATGGTGACCACCACGTCGCCGTCGGCAATCGGTTCCGGAGGCCAGAAGTACAACACACCCGTCTCGCGATCGAGGTACCATTCGCCAGGCGAATCGAGTTCGATGAGGAGGTTATACCCGTAGAACCATTGGCCCTTGCGGTAGCCGTAGCCGTGGTACGGCTCGGCCACGTCGATCTCATGCTTCTCCACGTCGATTGCCGCGATCTGCTGCCGCTGATCGGACCAGTCCCAGAACCAGTAACCATGCACCCACGGGTCCTTCTCGCCCACCCACCGCGCCGGCCGGTCGCCCTCGTAAATGAACTTGCCCACTGTACTGCCGGGTATGCCGTGGATTTTGTGCCCGTCGTCCACGACGAGATCGGCGATGTGCGTGAACTCATCGTTCGGCCAACGCGACAACGTCATCGGCTGGTCGCGGAAGAAAACCTCCATCCCGCCGCCCGCGGGCGAGCCGAAGTCTTCGATCCCCATGGCACGCAGGTCCGCCTTGACCGCATGCTCCCGCGCCGACGGATCGAGCCGTTCCAGTTCTGCCGCATCCGTCACCGGCGCAAACGCGTTCACCACGCGCCCGCCGCTGATCCGCACCGCTTCGCCCTCTGCCGCGACGTACGTCACGCGCGCCTGCTCCGTGCCGGAATCCTCGCCGCTGAGAACCAGCGCCTCGCCAAACTCATACCGCCCCCCATGCACGACAACCCGAACGCCGTCCTCCGGTAGTCCCGCGTCGGCCTTCATCCGCCGCACCGCGTCCCGCGCCCGCACCAGCGTCGCAAACGGCCCATCCGTCCCCTCCGCATTCGGAGCCGCGAGCGTCCCCGACCAGGCATCGTTTCCGGCTTGGGATACGTGAATCGCGCTATCCTGCGCCCAGCTCACAGTCGCTGCGGCAATCAGCGCAGCGCAAACAACGGTTAAATACGGCACACGCGTAATCATGGTATTCTTACTCCCCGATGTTCCCCCGCAAGAACGGGCTATCAGTCACCGCATTATGCCAACACGGACCGGTTGAAGAAAATGGGAGGACTCGTTGAGATGAGCCGATGGATCATGGCGCTAGTCGCAACAGGGGTATTGGCCGCGCAGGAAATTCCGCAAGCGGAAAATCGTTCGGCCTCCCTGTGGTACACGCAACCCGCAGCGGTGTGGACCGAGGCCTTGCCCGTGGGCAACGGCCGCCTCGGCGCGATGGTCTTCGGCGGGGTGGCCCGGGAACGCATTCAGCTCAACGAAGACAGCCTGTGGTCGGGCGGGCCGCAGTTTGCCGACAATCCGGACGCGCTGAAGCATCTCGCTGAAGTCCGCGCATTGTTGCTCGAAGGCAAGTACGCAGAAGCGGAAGCGCTCACGTACGAGACGCTCGTCTGCCAGGGCGCGGGGTCGGGCCGGGGAAACGGCGCGTATGTACCCTTCGGTTCGTACCAGACGCTCGGCGATATTCTTCTCGACTTCGGTGCCGATCCGACTGCGGTCGAGTCGTACGTCCGTACGCTGGACCTGGACACCGCGATTGCATCGGTCCAATACCAGCTTGGCGAGACCACCTACACCCGCGAGATCTTCAGCAGCGCACCGGATCAGTCGCTCGTGATGCGGATTACCGCCGACGCGCCGGGCGCCGTATCCTTTCGCGCCAGTCTCGACCGTGACCCGCGTCGTAGCTCGCGCCGCTGGAAGAACGACTCCCGCATCGAGCCTTTCGAGCAATCCGAAGAAACGGAGCCGGCCAACTTCGCGCGCGTTGAGAATGGCACGACCCTCGTCCTGACGGGCCGTGCCTGGATGGGCAAGGGGATGCGCTACGAAGCGCGCCTCCTGATTCGTCCCGAAGGCGGTCACCTCGAATCGAGCGATGGCATCATCACCGTTCGCGACGCGGACGCAGTCACGATGCTTCTCGTCGCCGCGACGGACTACGCCGGCAACGACCCAACAGCCACGTGCGAACGGCAGGTGGCTCAGGTTGCCAACAAGGACTATGCCGGCCTTCGCGCCGCCCACCTGCGCGATTACCAAAACCTGTACAACCGCGTCAGCATCGACCTCGGCGGCGAAACGGCCGCCGCAGCGCAACCCACGGACGCCCGCATCGCCGCCGTCCAATCCGGCGCCGACGATCCGGCGCTGGCCGCGCTCTATTTTCAGTACGGCCGCTACCTGCTCATCTCCAGTTCGCGCCCCGGCGACCTGCCCGCGAACCTGCAAGGAATCTGGTGCGATCATTTCCAGGCGCCGTGGAACGCCGATTACCACCACAACATCAACGACCAGATGAACTATTGGCCCGCGGAGGTCACGAATCTTGCGGAATGCCACGAGCCATTTCTTGAATACATTGCGTCGCTCCAGACACCCGGCAGCCGCACGGCACGCATTCACTACGACGCCGGTGGTTGGGTGGTCCATACCATCTCCAACATCTGGGGATTCACCTCCCCCGGCGAGCACCCGTCCTGGGGACAGTTCATGGCCGCAAGCGGGTGGCTCTGCCAGCATCTCTGGGAACACTACGCCTACAACGGCGACGGCGACTACCTCGCGTCGGTGTATCCCGTCATGAAAGGCGCGGCGGAGTTCTATCTGGACACCCTGATCGAAGAACCGGACCACGGCTGGCTCGTCACCGCGCCGTCCAACTCGCCGGAGAACAAGTTCCGCACCGCCGACGGCGTGGAAGCGAACGTCTGCATGGGGCCTTCCATGGATCTGGAAATCCTGCACGATCTCTTCTCGAACTGCATCGAAGCCAGCGAGATTCTCGATACCGATGAAGATTTCCGCGCGACACTAATCGACACACGCTCGCGCCTCGCGCCGCTCCAGATCGGAAAACACGGTCAGCTTCAGGAATGGCTCTACGACTTCGACGAGCCTGAACCGGGCCACCGTCACATGTCCCACCTCTTTGCCCTGCACCCCGGCAGCCAGATCACCCGCACCGGCACCCCCGAACTCGCGCAGGCCGCCGAGGTCTCGCTGCGACGCCGACTCGAAAGCGGCGGAGGCCACACGGGCTGGAGCCGCGCGTGGATTGTCAGCTTCTGGGCGCGCCTCGGCAACGGCGACGAAGCCCGCGAAAACCTGAACGCCCTGCTGGCAAAGTCCACCCTGCCGAACCTCTTCGACAACCACGCCCCCTTCCAGATCGACGGCAACTTCGGCGGCACCGCCGGCGTCGCGGAGATGCTGCTGCAAAGCCATGACGGCGCAATTGCATTACTGCCGGCCTTACCCGCAGCGTGGCCGAACGGCCACGTCGCTGGTCTCCGCGCCCGCGGTGGGTTCACAGTCGACGTTGGCTGGAATGGAGGACAATTGACTGAAGCGACCATCGTTGCCGATCGCGATGGGCCTTGCTTGGTTCGGCTAGACAACCCATTGCGTGTGTTTCAAGAAGAGCGGGAAGTAGCCGTCTTGGAGCCCGGCATTGCAGTCTTCGAAGCGCGGCGCGCTGTGTCGTACACGCTCCGGCCATAGAATCATGCATACCCGCGGTCGAATTTCCCCAATTCTGGAGCTGGAAATGCAGATCAAAGTACCACTGACTTTCTTAATAGCGATAACCGCAGTGTCGGCGACGGCGCAATCGCCACAATCGTCGAACCTGCCCGACCCGCTGCGCTTCGAAGACGGCACCCCGGTCGAGACACCGCAACAGTGGGAGAAGCGGCGCGATGAGATAATCGCTCTCCTGTTGACGATCGAATATGGCCACATACCGCCCGCGCCTGACTCGATTCGTGCAGAATCGGAGTCGGCCGAGCGTGTCGAGGACGTTGGCGCGACGTTGCATCGCGCGAATCTCATGTTGGGGCCGCACCAAGACGTGCCGATGCAGGTGGGTTACTACGTGCCGGAGCGCGGCGAGGCGCCGTTCCCGGTTGTACTCGCGGTCGAGCCCGTATGGGAAGAACATCTGCGTCCGGTCGCCAAGCTGTTTGCCTATGCGGGCTACGTTTTCGCCGGGTATCAACGCCACGACCTCGACCAGGACAACGCCGACCGCTCTGACGGGGTTCACCCTAAGTATCCCGACTACGACTGGGCATCCCTCGCGGTCTGGGCCTGGGGCGCGATGCGGGTCGTGGACTTTCTGGAAACGGTGGAGTCCGCGGATGTCGGCAGGCTTGCGATCACCGGGCACTCCCGTGCGGGGAAAGTCGCTCTTCTTGCCGGTGCGCTCGACACGCGAATCGCGCTGACGGTCCCCCACGCTTCGGGCGCGGGGGGCGCGGGTTCGTTCCGCATCACAGAAAAGGGAGTCGAGACGCTCGAACTCATCACCGAGCCGGAGCGATTCCACTACTGGTTCCATCCCAATCTCGCGAAATTCGCGGGACGAGTGGACGAATTGCCTTTCGATCAGCATTTTCTGCGCGCGCTCGTGGCGCCCCGGGTCGTATTGAGCGTTGACGGTCTCGAGGACCAGTGGGCCAACCCGGCCGGTACCCGCGCGATGCGTGACGCGGCGCAACCGGTGTTCGACTTCCTGGGCGTCCCGGAGAATAACCGGGCCCATTTCCGGCCGGGTGGACACGACACCACCATGGAAGACTGGGACGTACTCCTGACGGTTGCCAACGAAATCCTGAAGGACCAATCGCCCAGGTAGTTTCCATCCCCGGATTGGTCGAGCCCCGCGTCGCTGGGGCACAGAAAAAGGACGATGGCAGATTCCTCTCGGAACCTGCCACCGCCCAGTTGAACGAGTCGGTCTACATAGGACCCTCTTGCGAGGGGCTAGGCCAAACGATTCTTCCGGAACTTCCGCACGGCAAGACCGGCGAGGCCAAGGCCAAGCAGCGCCATGGAGGAAGGTTCGGGGATCACGGTCCGGTTCAGCGTGAACTGAATCAGGATGTCGTTGTAATCCTGGTCACCGATATCTTCGTTGCCTGCGAAGTAGGTGAAGGGAAGATCTTCCCACGTCAACACGTAGGTGTCGGTCATGCCAGGAACGGCCCACAACAGGACGTGCACTTCATCCGTACCCGTCGAGAACTGGCCGTTGTTCTGCTCTTTCTGGGAGTACCACTCGAAGGTAAACGGCGAGGTCGGATCCTTCGCCTTGTCCAGGAAACCAATCTCACCCAAGCCGGACACGTTCACGTTCACGGCCGGTTCCGACAATGCACCCTGGCCGCTATTCGGGCCGGTGTTGTCAATCGGACCCACGATGTGCGTAAGCGGGGCCGGTTTCCCGATGTTGTCGACGTCGCTATACAAGTAAATGTCGTCTTCCAGGTAGGACTGGCGATACACCGCCTCAAACGTAATGGATTCCACATCCGGGTCCAGAACGAAGGTCTGGAAGTCCATGACCTGCAACGCCAGGAACGCGGCGTCGTTGTTGCCGGTGTATGCAGTCCCATACAGCTCGTTGAAGATTTCGTACAACTCTTTTTCACCAACCGGGTTTGGCGTCCCCGGAACGATGGTCGCTGCGAACGCCGTAGTAGACACGAACGCCACGAGCGCCAACGCAATCAACGCTCTCCTCAGTTTCATTGCTCGGTTTCTCCTTTAAGTTCCTATAGTCGCAGCCTAGCCACACACGCATTATCAATCTACTTCTGACACCCGATGACCCGTACCGGCCACCAGTCCAAAACCTGATCGCTATTGGTCTTGGTCAACCCTTGCGTCGGTGTTCATAGAGAGCACATTCCGTGCCAAAGCTCACACTTACTACGTAACTTTCTTTATAATAAGCCTTTACAAACATGCGACGGATCAGTATCCCTGATCAATCCATGCCTTTCCGATCATTAAGTTTGTCACAAGAGAGGAATTATTACTCCAGGAAGGTAAACTAATGATGTTATTCAAACATCTTCTTCGCTCCGCTGAGCGGAATCAGGCACCCTCATCCAGGCCGTATTGCGTGATTCGACGCCGCAAGGTCTGGTAGCTCATCCCCAAGTGGTCCGCCGCTTTACGACGATTCCACTGGAACCGATCCAGGGCGTCGAGGATCCGCTCCGGCTCGGGCCGATCATCGGGGGCGGAATCTGCGGCCACGTTCTCCGGTTCCGCGGCTGGCATCGAACCGCCGGACGATCGCAGCGCGCGAGGGTTGGGTGGCGTAAGCGGCTGTTTTCCTAAGGCGAGCCAACGCTTGATCGTGCTTTCCAGTTCGCGGACATTGCCCGGCCAATGGTGGTTGGCCAATTCCGACAAATCTTCCACACTCACCCGCGTTTCCGCGTCCGCGGAGAATCGCCCGTGCTTCTGCATGAAATGACGAACCAGCAACGGAACGTCTTCCTTTCTCGCAGACAACGGCGGCACCCAAACGCAGACTTCGTTAAGCCGGAAATACAGGTCCCCGCGGAACGAGCCGTCTTTCGTCTTGGCCTCCAGATCGGCGTTGGTGGCGGCGATGATCTGGACATCGACCGTGATTTGCCGGCGTCCGCCGAGCTTGGTGAATTCTTTGTGCTCGATGACCTGGAGCAGTTTCGCCTGAAGGTTGGGATGCATGTCGCCGATCTCATCGAGAAAAATAATCCCCCGGTGAGCCAGTTCAAACCGCCCCGGTTTTGCGGTAACTGCGCCGGTGAACGCGCCCTTCTCGTAACCGAATAGCTCGCTCTCTAACAATTGCTCGGGGAGTGCCGTGCAGTTCACCTTCACGAACGGCCTGCTGGACCGGCGGGAAAGCCGGTGTATTTCCCGCGCCACCATGTCTTTTCCGGTCCCGCTCTCACCGCGAAGCAAACAATTCAGGTCGGTTTGCGCAATCTGTTTGATCACCGTGCGCAGTTCCTGCATGGCGGGGCTGATACCGATCAGCAGCGTGTCGTCTGCCCCGGGGCGTTGCGCCGAGGTTTGCTGCCGCGACGCCGCGCCCTGCGTGGGCGAGTCCAGGGCGCGATTCAAGGCGCTTCGAACTTCGGCCAAGCTGAAGGGTTTCGGCAGGAAATCGGCCGCTCCACGCCGGATGCAATCGATGACAAGGTTCGGCGGTGAATCCACGGCCACACAAATCACGCGCGGCGCGCCCGGCGCGTCGACCATCATGGTCAGGACTTCTTGCGTCAATCCGGCTTCGGGCAGGACTTCCATGATAATCGCCGAGATGTTGATGTCGCCGGCGATGCTTAACGCATCGCTGACGGAACCGACCGCCCGAACTTCAAAACCGGATCGCGCCAAACCCTTTTCCAGCGCCCACCGGACGCCGGGGTCGGTGTCCAGTACCACGACGATGCGCCGGCCGGCGGATGACTCTTCCTGAACCATGATTCCACCCTGCGCGTTCACAATACAGGCTCCCATCGGCGGGACGGATTCGTCGCGTTTCGAGGCAACTGTATTCGAACCGTGGTTCGGACCTGATCCGCGACCTCAACCGACAGACTTCCGCCACAAGCATGGACCGTGCGCTCCGCAAGCTGAAGCACGGGGTTCACCGCGGCGGACCCGGACAATTCATCGCGGGCCTGCGATGACGCGGCGGCGCTGCCGGTTGCTTTGTAGGCGACTTCGAAGGCGACGTGTTGATTGTCCGATTCCTGCAATCGAAGCGTTATGGTGCCTCCCATCTCCACCGAGCGCAGACTTCCCAGAATCACGTCGAGAATGGTGCGCGCGAGGGTGGTCCCATTCAACAATACGCACTCGCATTCAGACTGAAACTCGCGCTTGATGGTGACACCGCGATTTTGAATCGCCACGGTGAGCATGTCGAGCGCCTGCTCCACGTAATCCGCCAGCGTCACGGTCTCGACCGCGTTCTCCCGCAGGGTCGACAACTTTCGAAACTCTTGGGTTTGCCGGCGCAAACGGTCCGCGTTCTCCGCGACAATGGCCAGCCCCTGCTCCGCCTCCTTGTTGTCGATCGTCTCCGATACGAACTCCACGGCAGTCTGGATCGCGGTAAGCGGCTGGATAAAATTGCGGGCAAGTTCGATCCCAATGTTCCCCAGGCTGGCATGGTGCGCGACATGGTAGAGCAATTGTCCACGCTCCCATTCGAACGCCAGGAAATAGGCGCAGGTGTCCAGGAATTCCGAATCTGACACATCCGGCTCGCGCCCCTTGACCAGCATGAATGCCACGGTGCTCGTCGTCCCGGACCTCGAAACCTGGGGATAGACCAGAAAGTCCAGGGCGTCCACGTCGATTCCGCCAATATGGACCGTCGATTCCCGAACCAAAAGCCCGGGGTCGGCCTCGGCCAAAACGGAGTCGTACCCCGATAGGGACATGGACTCCGACCCCAGGAACTCCACTTCCAGGGCGCCTTCCGGTTGCACGGCCATCAGGAGCTTGCGACGGGTGGCATTGCACAGCGCCAAACCGCGCAATGGGAGGTGGCTCGCAAGTTCCGCAAAGACCTGGCGGAACAAGTGCTCATCCGTGTAGTACTCCGTGGACATTTGAGCCAGGCGAAGCAGCGCGCGAAGCCTCGAATTGCTCACCTCGCACGCCGAAGCGTACTGTCGAATATCCGCGGTGGCCGCCTCGACTCGAGCGCGTAGTTGCTCGCGTTCTTCCAGAAGCAGGCGGAACAACTCGGCCCGCTCCATCGCCATGGCGTGGTGGGCCATGGCCCGGCTTACTGCCGCGCGCAAGGTGATCAAATCGACCGGCTTTCGCAAATAGTCAAAGGCCCCGCCGCGCATCGTGTCGATGATCGTCTCCGCCGACGTGTCGCCCGTTAAGACCATGAGCACGGTGCAGGGATCCTCGCTCGAGAAGTCAGACAACAGGGTTAACCCGTTCCCGTCCGGCAGTCCCAGATCGATAAGTGCGCAGGCGTATTTCCCTTTCGAGAAAAGATCCCGTCCCTCGGCGCAAGTGGACGCGCACTCGCACTCGTACCCCTCGCGGCGCAACACTTCCCGCAGTAGGTTACGCTGGGCCTGTTCGTCCTCGACGATCAGGAAGCGGGGGGACGCTTCTGCAATGACCTTTTCCAAGAGTTAGGCACTCGCGAACAGTTTACGCATTAATGAGCATTAGCGCACTCAGCTATTATCGTATAGATCAAGCGGGCACTTGTCAAGAATGTTCCTGACTTCCCATCGCGAACATTGTTCAAATTCCATCAAAAAGTTGTCAACTATGACAATCTTAGTTCCAGAGTTTACAATGCCACAATGAATAGCAAGAATTCAATATTCCGCTAAGCTATTATCTAACAAAACCTTAAAAACACATTCACTTGACGAAAACTATTGGCACATCATTTGCTCACCCAATTGATGCGCTGGGGAGGAGCCTTTGAATGGACGATATCCAGAAGTTAAAGACTGCCATCGACGATCTGCAAAATCGACTGCGCGAGGAAGTCCAACTTCGTACCGAATTGGAACGCAGGTGTCACCTGCTTGAAAAACTGGCGTACCGGGATCCGGCAAGCGGCCTTCGCACGGAAACCTATCTCCACGCGCGCGTCCGTGAGGAAATCGAGCGATCAATTCGGTATCCCGCATCGACGACCCTACTCACGTTGTCCGTCCCTGATGCAGTCGATGACATCCTCTCCCGTCTCGGGATGCATCTCACCGATGAACTCCGTTCGACCGATCAAGTGTTCAGTTTGAACCGCAGGGGCCTCGCGATTCTCCTCGTGGAAACCCCTGAGGACGGTGCCCACCGGGTTCTCGATCGATTGCGCGCCGACTTGGAGCAGTTCGTGAAAGAGTACGGGTACACGATTACGAGCTTTCCGGTAGACGCTAACCTTGCCGACGATTTCATGAATCTGGCGATCGAGCGCCACAAGAGCATGTCCGACGGGCTTCAAATGGGCTCGAGCGGCACTGCCGCCTCTCAATCGTACAACTGATCGCTGCCCAATTTCCGCGAATCACGGGGGCCGAGTTCTACGTTGGACCTCTCACCCGCCTTGTAACGCTGGCGTCCCAGATGCTAACTTCTACCACTGTCCAGAACACGTATTACCGTGTTGGGCGGCACAATTCCCTGCTCCCCCAAAGTGTGAGTCCATCCAACCAGCGGAGAGCCCAAGTCCGTGAAAGCTGTAAAGTGGTACGCCCCGCGCGACATGCGCTTGGTAGAGATTCCCATTCCCACACCGAAGCCCGAGGAGGCTCTGATCCGGATCGAGTCGACCGGCGTCTGCGGCTCGGATATGCACTACTACGTGGACGGGCGCATCGGCAAGACCATCATGACGGAGCCCCTGATCCTTGGGCACGAGTACGCGGGAATCGTCGAGGCGGTTGGTCCGGAGGCGGACTCGACATTGATCGGGAAACGCGTCGCCGTCGAACCGGGTATCCCGTGCCTGCGCTGTGAATACTGCCTGAAAGGGCACTACAACGTTTGCACCAGCCTTCAGTTTCCCGGGGGTCCGCCCAACGACGGCGCCTTGTGCGAGTACATCGCCGTCCACGCGGCCTTCTGCTTCCCCGTCCCCGATGTTATCACCCCGGCCGAGGCGGCGATGATTGAGCCGCTGGCCGTGGCCCTGCACACGATCGAACTCGCCCACCTCAGGCCTGGCGAAACCGTGGCGATCCTGGGACTCGGCCCCATCGGCCTGCTCACCGCGCAAGTCGCGAAAGTTGCCGGGGCAAAGCAGGTGATCGGTACGGACCTGCTCGAGTACCGCGTCGCCAGCGCGAAGAAGTACGGCGTCGATTCCGCAGTGAACGTTTCCGCGGCGGACACCATCGAAGCCGTCATGGAAGCGACGAACGGACGCGGCGTCGACGTGGCCATCGACTGCGCTCGCTCCGTGGATACGCCCGCATTGGCTTGTCGCGTCGCGCGTCCTGCCGGCCGTTGCGTGCTCACGGGGATTTCGGGCGAGGAGTATGGCCAGTTCCCCGTAGACATCGCCCGGCGCAAGGAACTCACTGTCACCTGGTGCCGGCGCTTCCGATTCAACTTCCCCACGGCCATCGATCTCGTCGCAACCGGCCGGGTGGATGTGAAATCCTTGATTACCCATTCGTTTCCATTGGAAAAGGCGCTGGATGCCTTTGAACTCGTGAGTCACGCCGCCGATGGCGTGCTCAAGGCATCGGTCGATCAGTAACGTGAGACCCGTATTTCGAGGGGTGCGATCATGCTCAAAAAACTGCTCGTAGGAACCGGGATCGTTCTGGTCGTCCTGATCCTGCTGGTTCTCGTTTTCGTGGGTCCGTGGCCGACCTATGCCGCAACGGACGTCACGACGGAGTCCTACTTCAAGGATGCAATCCAAGCCGCTGACGAGAGCCTCCAGCAAACATCGGTGGGCGCGTCAGGCCAACTCCATGCGGGGTGGGCGAGCGAACGCATCACACCGGAGACCGGCACGCCCCTCGCCGGCTTCGGCGATCGCCAGGGCAGACCCTCCACCGGCGTGCACGATGAACTCTACGTGAAGGCGGTCGCTGTAAGCGATGGGACGGACACCACCGTGATCGTCGGCGCCGACATGCTGATCGTGCCCAACAATATCGCGGATCGCGCCCGCGAAAAGGCGATGGCCGCGACCGATCTTCAACCCGGCGACATTCTGTTCAACGCCTCGCACACCCACTCGGGGCCGGGCGCCTGGGCGCCGGGACTGGCGGCGTCGCTCTTTGGCGGCGCGTACGATGAATCCGTCATGGAGCGGATCGGCGACGCCTTCGGTACCGCTATCATCAATGCCTACGGCAATCTCAAACCCGCGTCCTATGCGCGGGGCGATGTGGATGTGCCGGATCACATTAAGAACCGGGCCCACGAAGGCCCTGTCGACAGCGAATTGAATTACCTCATCCTTAAACATGCGAACGGCGACACGTGCCACGTGGTGTCATATGGCGCACACGCCACGGTTATCGGTTCGAGTAACATGGAGTTCAGCGGAGACTACCCGGGCTATCTGGAACGGGCCATCGAAACGCAAACCGGTGGCATGGCAATCTTTCTTGCCGGCGCCGTGGGTAGCATGAGCCCCCGCATCGATGGGACCGACGGCTTCACGAAGGCGGAAACGCTGGGTTCGACCTTGGCGGAAAAGGTCCTCGCCGACGCGGAGGGTTTATCCTATTCCGAATCCGCCGATGTCGCGTCCGCCGGGTTTTCCTTTGAAACACCGCCGCTGCAACTGCGGTTGAACCAGAATTGGCGGCTTTCGCCAAACCTCTTCCCATTGGTCGGACTCGATGATACGGCGTGGATCTCCGGCGTCAAGATTGGCGACATGTTCTTCTACGGGACGCCTTGCGACATGAGCGGCGAGATTAGCCTCACGATGAAATCATGGGCGCAGCAGCAGGGAATCGACTTGTGGGTACTGAGCTTCGCGGGAGATTACATCGGTTATGTATCCCCCCAGAAGTACTACGATCTTCCACGCGAAGAGACCCACGAGTATGAAATGTATCTCATGTCGTGGATTGGTCCCAATCAGGAAGCCTTCTTCACGGAAATGTTGCATCACCTCGTCGATTCCATGGGATTTCAGTCCTGAGTTCCGGTTGCCGCACACATTATCGACCTCGACCTCGAAATCGGTATCGGTATCGGTATCGGTATCGGCATCGAGGTTACGGATCGATCCTGATTCTGGTAATGGCAGGTCGCCACTTTTGACACAGTGGATTCGTGGGCTACTATCGGCAGCCGGGATCTTCACTCGCAACCAATTCTCCAATCAAAGGAGTGTCCTTTTCCCATGTCATACCCTGATCCCCCGCCCGCGCATAGCCCTTCTGAGATGGACCCTCCCCCGCTGTCTCCGACTCCGCCCGTTAAGCCGCTGCTCGTGCCGGCCCTGACGGCGCTCGTTGGGGTTATCGTGATTAGCGTGATGGCCCTGCTGGAAACGCAAATTGATGAGGACCAGGTCTGGCGGAATGCCCTGCTCGCCGCATCGGGCGAACCCCTGCATGACGACGCGTTGATCCTCCACACACGAAAAATTTCGGACGAGAACTTCCCGCCCTCGCCATTGGCGGAACAACTTCATGATATCGACGGCGGCGCGGAGGTCATCGCGTTGCTCGGACTCGAAATGCGCGAGCGCATCATCGCCATGGAACTATCGCCGGAACAATGGCAGGCATTGACTGCGTCCGGTTCCCCGCCGGAACCCGGGAAGCGGCAAGTCCTCGCGGGCCCTCTCTGCCGGCTCGAAGAGTTCACCGTCGATGGCGAGACCTTCACCGTTACCGGCAAACTGCAGCGCGGCACCGCGGGCATGGCTTTCTCCTACCTGCTCCCCTACGACGACGCCGTCGCGCCGCTCTTCACGGAAGAAGCCGGCGCCACCACCGGCTGGCTGGAACCCGAGGGTCAAACCCGCGAACCGACAGAGGAAGAGATCGCCGCGTTGGAGTCTGAGGCTCAGCAGATTATCGCGCCCATGGTGCCCACAACCATGCCGCTCGCCTGGGGCGGGTTCCTCGGCATCCTATTGGTCACCATCGGTGGAGCGGTATTTCAGGTGCGCGTGCTGTTTCGTTTGATCCGCATACCGCTGCTCGAACCCATCATCGCGCCCATGCGGCAGTATTGGACGCTCTTCGTCGCGGTGCACCTGCTCTGCTACGGCGCCTTGTTCGCCGCCACGCTCGCCGCCTTCGCCATGCCGCTGCTCAACCTGCAAGTACTGACTTTCGTCACGGAAATCTTCACCACGGGCGAACTCAGCCACCTCGGCGACGCCTACATGAGCGGCAACGTCATCAGCGCGGCCTGGTTCACCTTCAAGAACAACTTCGTCGTGCAGACGCTCATCTACAGCATTGCGCCCTCGTTGATCGTGCCGTTCCTGGGACTCTTCAAGACCATGCTGAATCTGGCCGTGGCGGGTTTCGCCCTTGCTCCCCTCTGGACCGATCTGCTTTCGCGCTTCACGTACCACTCCGTCACCTTGTCCCTCGAAGTCGAAGCCTACGTCGTCGCCGCCTTCGGGATTTGCCTCTATCCGATCTACATCGCGCGGGCACTCACGTCGGGAGAACCCGCGAAGGGACTCCTGAAAGTTCCCCCCATGCTGATCGCATCCATCGTCGTGTCCGGCGCGCTGCTCTTCCTCGGCGCCGTCTACGAAGCCGTCACGCTGATCCTGATCGGCTAGATCGCAAAAAAAAGAGGGCGGGTGTTCCAACCCGCCACCAGAAAGCCTAAGTTCCGACGCGAGAATCGGACATACGCCGGGAAGCCACCTTCGGATCCTCCTTCCACCCCGCAGGGGTGAGACAAGAAAGCCCAGGGCGGCGTTGCCGCAACCAAATTCGAATCTCGAAGCACGAAATCCGAAACAAATTCAAATGACCGAAATCTGAATGACCGAAACACTTCAGCCGGGCCGATGACAAAAACCTCCAACATAAGGACGGGTGCCCACGGCAGCCCCGGATGGGGCGACTCGAATGTAGCCCGGGGTGGAGCGAGGTACGAGCGAAACCCCGGGTCACGTGACCACAACAACCGCGCAGCCCCCGAACGGGGGCGAAAGAATGAATCTCGCGCCGACACCTATCGTTGGATATCGAACAAGTTATGGAGTCGATGCCAGCGAAATGCGAAAGGATTCCACTATTTTCGCGGATAGGCACCCGGCGCAACGCCACAACATTTGTGTGGACCTTCTCATAGATTAAGCAGTAGGCTCTGGCGGGCCGGAAAACCCGCCCTCCTCGGAAGGACAAAACTGACGATCAGGCGGTGCTGCCGGTGCGGTAACCGGAAAGATCGATGGTGACGAAACGATATCCCGCGCCGCGCACGGAGGCCACGACCGCGTCGCGGAGTTCGCCGTCGAGCAGGCGCGGCAGATCATCGGGATCCACTTCGATCCGGCAGAGATCGCCGTGATGCCGGGCGCGGTACTGGCGGAAACCCAGTTTCTTCAGCGCCTCTTCGGCTTTCTCCACCTTCTGAAGATCTTCGATGGTCACGCGGGTCCCCACGGGAAACCGCGACGACAAACACGCGAACGACGGCTTGTCGGCCGTGGGCAACCCGCGCCGTTCGCTCAACACGCGAATCTCCGCCTTGGTCATGTTCGCTTCGACCAAGGGCGCGACGACCTCGAACTCCTTCGCGGCCTTCGCGCCGAGTCGCGTCGTATCGACGAGATCATCGGTAATTTCGCCGTAGGCCAGCTTTGGAATCTTCGTGCTCTCCGCGTAGGCCCGCATCTTCGTGAACAACTCCGCGCGGCAGTGGTAGCACCGCGTCCCGTCGTTCTTGAGGTAGTCGTCGTTCGCGAACTCTTCGGTGAACAGGACCTCGAAATTCCAGCCGCGCTCCTTTGCCAATGCCGTGGCCTCGGCGACTTCGGACCGTGGAATACTCGGCGAGTCCCCCAACAGCACGCGCGCCTTCGCACCGAGCGTCTCATGGGCCACATCGGAAAGATACGTCGAATCCACGCCGCCGGAGTAGGCAATGGCGATCGCGCCGTAGTTTCGGAGCAAGTCCTTCAGACGCGCTTCCTTCTCCAGCGCGCTTTCTTCGAGTATGACGGTTGGGGTAGCCATAAGTTCCTATGTCGTCAGGGCTGGCGTCTCAATGAGCGAACCCAGCGCAAAATCGCCCTTGAGTTCGTCGAGCCGCACGTCCCGCACTTCGTTAACGAGTTCTTCCTTGGAACGAACCGCCACCCGGATGTAATTCCCGGTATAACCCGACCAGAACCCGTTTTCCTGGTGCTCGAAAAGCACTTCCACGGTTTGGCCCAGTCGCGCAGCGTAGAACGCCCGCCGCTTCGCGTCGCTCAAGCGGCGAACCGCCGCGCTCCGCCGGTTCATCGTTTGCGGGTCCACCTTCTCCGCGTACCGCGACGCGGGCGTGCCCTTCCGCTCCGAGTATTTGAAGACGTGCGCGTAGGCAATCGGACTGTCCTCGATCAAGCGGAAGGTCTCCATGAAATCCTCGTCGGTCTCGCCAGGCGACCCTACGAGAACGTCGGTGCCAATACACAGTTCCGGCACGGAGGCATCCGCCAACTCGATAAACGCCATGAACTCCTCGCGCGAATATCGCCGCTTCATCAATTCCAGCACCCGGTTCGAACCGGACTGCAACGGAATGTGCAGATACGGAACCAGCGCATGATGCGAAACCGCCATGCGCTCGAAAAGCCCTTCGGGGATCGTCGTCGGCTCGATGGAGCTGATGCGAATCCGCTCGACGCCGTCCAGCGCGTTCAAGCGATCAACCACATCGACGATACTCTGTCCCTCGTACGCGTAGGTGCCCACGTTGACGCCCGTCAGCACGAGTTCCTTCGCGCCGCGGTCCAGCAACTGCCGCGCGTCGTCCAGCAGATTGTCCATAGCCCGGCTGCGCGCGCGGCCGCGGGCAAAGGGGATGATGCAAAAGCTGCACATGAAGTCGCAGCCGTCCTGAATCTTCAGGTTCGCGCGCCGCGTGACTTCTCCATTGCCAACGATCTCCATCGTGAAATCGTCGCGCTCGATCCGGTCCCGCACAATGAGCGGCGCGTCGTTCTTCCCCGCCGCCACGTAGTCCAGCACGCTCAACTTTTCCTGATTGCCCACGATGAGATCGACGCCTTCGATCTCCGACAGCGCCTTGTACCCCATCTGCGAGTAGCACCCGATCACCGCCGTGTACGCGCCGGGATTCTTTCGAATAAACGACCGTACCAGTTGCCGCGACTTTGCATCGGCCTCTCCGGTCACCGTGCAGGTATTGATGATGCCGAGGTCCGCCGGTTCGCCAAAGGGCACGACGTCGTACCCCTCGGCTTCGAGACGCTCGACGATGAGGCTCGATTCCGACTGGTTCAACCGGCAGCCAAGCGTGTGCACAGAAGCGCGCCGCGGCTGACCGCGATGTGGGGGACAATGACTCATGGTTCGACAGGGATGCTCTATTGCCTGTATGCCCAGTACAACTCTCCGCGCTTAATGATACACTTCGAATGCCACTCATTTCCCGAAGAACATCCCCCTTGATCCCCCTTCAAAGGGGGAATGGCTTGTTCTTCGTTCTCAGAAGTTGCCGAGTGACTCTGACCTACGTGACGTGCACCCAGCATCTCTAATCCGCAACGCAAAGTGTTGCGATATTTTCCCCCTTTGAAGGGGGATCAAGGGGGATGTTCCCTAAGAGAATTGGATTGACTATCGAACGATCTACTATTTCACAACGCCGGCCTCGCGCCGTATCCATTCCGACAGCATGCGCACGCCGTAGCCGGTCGCGTGCTTCGGGTTCAGGTACGGGATGTTCTTCCCGCCCCAGGCCGTACCCGCAATGTCGATATGCGCCCACGGCGTGTCGCCCACGAATTCCTTCAGGAAACAGCCACCGATGATTGTACCAGCTTCGCGGGCCGGACCGATATTGCTGAGGTCCCCGTGCGTCCCTTCGATGAGTTTGCAGTAGTCGTCCCACAGGGGAAGCCGCCAGATCCGCTCGCCCGTCGCGTCAGCCACGGCCTGCAACGACGCATACAGCGCGTCGTCCGTGCTCATTACACCCGCGGCGTAATGACCCAGCGCCACGATCGCCGCTCCCGTCAACGTGGCGAGGTCCACCATCTTGTCGGGCTGATAGTGCTCCACAGCATACGCCATGGCATCCGCGAGAATGAGCCGCCCTTCGGCGTCGGTGTTGTTCACTTCGATGGTCTTGCCGTTGTAGGCCCGCACGATGTCGCCCGGCTTCTGCGCGCGCGATCCGACCACGTTCTCCGCGGCCGGCGCCACGCACACCACGTTAATCGGCGGCCGCGTCTGCACGACGGTACGCATCGCGCCCAAGACCGCCGCCGCGCCGCACATGTCGAACTTCATCTCTTCCATGCCCTGCGATGGCTTGATGCTCACCCCGCCGGTGTCAAAGGTGACCCCCTTGCCCACGATGGCCAGGGTCGGCGCTTCGGGTTCGCAGTGGTACGAGAGGATGATGATCTTCGCCGGTTCCGTCGCGCCGCGCGTCACGCCGAGCAGCGCGTTCATGCCGAGTTCCAGCATGCGGCCTTCGTCGATGAAATCGTAGGTGCAGCACTCGTGATGTTCGGCGATGCTCCGCGCTTCGAAGGCCAGTTGCCCCGGCGTCAGATCGTTGGAGGATCGATTGCCCAGGTCCCGCGCCCAGTTCGCGTTTTCACAGACCGACACCGCGTGACGGCACCGCTCTTTCGCCGCGTCATCACCGCCGAGCAGGACAAACTGCGACACCGATACCGCCGGGTTCTCCTCCGACGGCTTCTTATATTTCTCAAACCGGTACTGGCCGAGCACGATGCCTTCGAGCAGCGCTTCACAGGGCCAACTGGAATTGGACAGATCGACCGCACACATCTCTACGCGATGGCGGCCCAGCGCTTCGACCGCCTTGCCGCCCGCGCGCCGGAGCTGCTCCGCGTCAACGGCGTCCTTGCCAAGACCGACGAGCACCACGCAGGCCAACCCATCCGCCGCCGCGGGAAATGCGAACACATCACCCGCCTTGCCCTTAAACAAACCGGACTCCAAGGCCGGCGTCGCCACCCGCGCATCCGCCTCGGACAACCGCGCCGAAACCGGCCCGCTATGCCCCTCCGCCACCGGGACCACCAGCGCCGCCGGCCCGTCCGCCGTCAACGTCTCCGCAATCTGTACTTCCAATTCCATTTCAGAGCCCCACCTCTCTTACTGGACCAACGATAATTCGCAATGATCGAAAAAGCTCCATGAGCGCTCGCACAGAGCTGAAGAAACATCCCCCTTGATCCCCCTTCAAAGGGGGAATTTGGATATCCTCATCTATGGTTAATTGCACGTGGATCTGGTCAAAAAATGGGTTGCCGCTCTGTCCAATCCACAACGCAACGCGTTGTTCCCAATTCCCCCTTTGAAGGGGGATCAAGGGGGATGTTCTTAAGTGCCAACCGATAGATCATGTATCGGCAGCTTCAATATCTTCAAGAACACCCCTAATCTCGTCAATCACGCTTCTCACGTTGTCCAGCACGTGTGTATCACGAAAACGCATTACACGAATCCCGAGAGCATTCAGTCGCTTGTCTTTGCTCCCATCGCGAGCGTATGCGTCAAGCTCGTCATGGCTGGAACCGTCAATCTCAATTGCGAGCGCTCGTTCATGACAAAAGAAGTCGACGATGTATTCATCTATCGGAACCTGGCGGTGAAACTCGCAACCTAGCGATTTTCCCTTCAGCGAGCGCCAGAGTACGATCTCCGCGAAAGTACTGTTCTTCCGCAACCCGCGCGCCAACGAGCGCAGCTTAGGGTCGTATACTACTATCGGATTGCGCTTCGACATCAGCTCGCACGCATCCCGTCTCTTGACCAAAAATCAAAGCCCTATCGAAATGCAAAACAACATCCCCCTTGATCCCCCTTCAAAGGGGGAATCAGTCGCAACGCGTTGCGTTGCGGTTCAGGGATGCTCGATGTTTTTTCGTAGGCCAACATCACTCGGCAACCACCCAAAACTACGATAAGCGCAATTCCCCCTTTGAAGGGGGATCAAGGGGGATGTTCTTAAG
>BTVY01000001.1:104670-305628 GCA_045863335.1 Candidatus Hydrogenedentota bacterium
TCCCGCTCAAACGCCCTCGGAGCGCACTACGACTCCGCTTCCAACCTACTTGCGTGTACCAAGTTCCCCCTTCGAAGGGGGATCAAGGGGGATGTTCTTAAGTCCCGCTCAAACGCCCTCGGAGCGCACTACGACTCCGCTTCCAACCTACTTGCGTTTACCAAGTTCCCCCTTCGAAGGGGGATCAAGGGGGATGTTCGTCCCTACTGGATCAGCAACTCCGCCGCGTCGGCCGTCTGGTCGATCAACGTCGCGATGGTCATGGGCCCCACGCCGCCTGGCACCGGCGTGATCATGCTCGCCCGCGCCGCCGCGCCGTCGAAATGCACGTCGCCCACGTTGCCCTCGTTGTATCCGGCGTCGAGCACGACCGCCCCCTCTTTCACCCAGTCGCCTTTGACAAACTCCGGCTTGCCGACCGCCGCCACGAGGATATCCGCCTGACGGCACACCTCCGGCAGGTTCTGGGTCCGCGAATGGCAAATGGTCACGGTCGCGTGCCGCGCCAGCAGCATCATCGCCATGGGTTTCCCGAGGATCGGACTCCGCCCGATGACGACCGCGTGTTTGCCTTTGATCTCCACCTGGTAATGGTCGAGCAAGCGCATCATGCCCGCGGGCGTGCAGGACCCGAAGCCCGGCAGGTCGAAACTGGTGGTGCCGAAACTGTGGATGGTCACGCCGTCGACGTCTTTGCTCGGCGCTATGGCCTCGAAGGCCGCCCGCTCGTCGATCTGACTCGGTACGGGGTGTTGCAAGAGGATCCCGTGGACGCCGGGGTCGTTGCTCAGTTCCACGATCTTCGCGACGAGTTCCGCCGTGGTCGTCGTCTCCGGCATGTCGATCCGCAACGACGTCATCCCCACGGCTTCACACCGCCGGACCTTCATCTTCACGTACGTCGCCGACGCGGGATCGCTCCCCACCAGCACCGTCGCCAGACACGGCACCTGCCCCGTGCGCTCCACGATGGATTTCACCCGGTTCGCACAATTCTCGAGGATCTGCTGCGAGACGGTCTTGCCGTCCATGAGTATAGGTTGATTAGACATAGGCCGGATTATACCGATCCAAAACGTCCGAAGGGAAGTGTCATTTGCCACAAAAGAACGCAAAGAACACGAAGAATCGTCTCCCTTTTCGCGTTCTTTGCGTTCTTTCGTGGCTCATCTCTTTGTGGTTGGATACTACGCGCCAACGGGTACCGCAATCGGCTCGCTGTCGAGCCAATGCATGTCCGCCGCCGTCACCCGCACGCGCACCATGTCCCCAATCTCAAAGTCCCCGCCGCGGACCGTGATCGGACGGAACCCATCGGTCCGCCCGTTCATGGCGTTCCGAAAACGCGGGTTCGCGCTGTCGATGAGGACGTCCTGCTCCGTGCCCACGTAGTGCGCCGTGCGCTCGCGGGTGACCTGCTCCTGCAACGCGATGACCCGCGCCAGCCGCTCCTCCTTCACCTCGCGCGGCACGTCGTCTTCCATCTTCGCGGCCTTCGTGTTGGGACGCGTCGAATATTTGAATGGAAAAATCTGGCTGAACCCGACTTCCTCCACCACGCGCAGCGTCCCCTCGAAATCCTCGTCCGACTCCGTCGGGAACCCGACGATGAGGTCCGTGCTCAATTCTATGGACGGGTTGATCGACCGCATGTAACGCACCTTCGCCAGGTACTCGTCGATTGTGTGCCCCCGGTTCATCATGGTGAGCATCCGGTCGGACCCCGCCTGGAAGGGCAGGTGCAACTGGTTGCAGATCGTGGGCCGTTCCGCCATGAGGTCGGACAAGCGGTCGTTCCAATCGTTGGGATGGGGCGACGTGAAGCGCACGCGCTTCAACCCCTCGACCTGCGACACCTGATCGAGCAGTTCGTAGAACCCCACGTCGTGCGCCCGGTACGAATTCACGTTCTGGCCCAGCAACCAGATTTCCTTCGCGCCCCGCTGGACGAGGTCCCGCACTTCCCGCAGGATGTTGTCCGCTTCGCGGCTGACTTCGCGCCCCCGCGTGAACGGCACGATGCAGAAGGTGCAGAAGTTGTCACAGCCTTTCGTGATGGACACGTACGCCTTGCACCCCTCCACATGCCCGCCTTCGACCCATTCCTCGGGCACGAAGTTCTGGACCCGGTCCGCCGCGCGAGGAAGCCACTTCGTCATCAGCACCCGTTCGCCCCGCCGCACCGACGCGATCATCTCGGGCAGCTTGAAGAAGTTGTCGGGACCAAACACCATATCGACCGCCTTCTCGCGCTTCAGGATGGTTTCCCCCTCCTGCTGCGCCACACAGCCCCCCACGCCGATGATCAGGTCCGGGTCCCGCTGCTTCAGCTTCCGCAACCGCCCCAACAGACTGTAGACCTTGTTCTCCGGATTCTCCCGCACCGAACACGTGTTCAACAGGATCAACGACGCCTCGTCCGGGTCCTGGGTCATCTCAAACCCCTCCCGGCCCAGGATCTCCATCATCCGAAAGCTGTCATGCTCATTCATCTGACAGCCAAAGGTCTGTATGTACGCTTTCGACGGCTTCATCATTCGCTCAATTCAGGTCCAATCACCTTGCATCGCGCATCATTCCGCGCAAGTAGATAGGATAGCGGATGGGGGCGTGGGAAGGCAAAAAGCAGGGATGACAAACTGTCGAGACACGGGTACCTGCCGACGAGGTCGTTAGCGTTTTGACCGGACACCGAGGTAGTCAGAGATGTTGCGGCGGATGATTACCTCGGCGTCTTCGAGTGTTCCTTCCACGAGGGCATCGGAGGGAAGCCAATTGAACACGTTTGGACCTTGGTACAGCAGAATGCCGTCCTGGACGCGCCGGGCCGCAGTGAACGCGGCCCACGCCACGGTCGATTCGGACTTGGGACCCGTTGCGCGAAGACCCGAATCGGAGATCTCAATGCGATACCGATCGTTGAGCCCCGGCGATTTACGCAGCCGTCGTCTCATTAGCAATTGGTCGAGCTGCGGCGCAAAAACCAGTAACGCGAGCACAATCAGCATCGGGAAAAAGACAACGCCAATCCGCCCGATCGCACCCAGAATCATCAGAACGGTTATGGGAACCGCGAGGGCGATCTTCAATGTCCGCTCGTAGGGCCTCGCCTTACGGCAGCGTAGCCACGTCCGGTGCATTTGCAGGACGAAGACCTCGTCCAATGTGAACTCAAATACGGCCATCACAGATCCGCGCCCTTGATCCCGCGAATCAATCCGACAAATACATCTTGTGCAGAATGGTCAGAACGATGATGGCGACATCGATGAGCAGGTACAAGGACCATGGCGATGCCTTTCCGTTCGCGTGTTCGCTCCAGATGCGGTTCACTGGGACTATAGTAACAGAAAGCAGAGCAGTTGCGAATCAGAAACAAAAGTTGGATACCCGCCTTCGCGGGCATGATGGTGCGGGTGGCATGACGTGGATGGGTGGCACGAAGGTTACCGGCCCGGCAGAAGGTCACCGGTGCGGGTCACGCCTTCGAGCGTGGTGCCAGACGGTTGACTGCAACGCGCGGACCCTTTCCGATCGCGTCGAGTCTTTCGCCAAGAAAACGGGCGGGACGCCCGTTCTCCTTATCAATCCCATTTCTTGAATCGGTGAAAATCTGTGGAACGCGCCTCGGCACAGCCTGCGGCGTGGTGGACCCCGATCTCTTGCTCCATCATCTGCGCCAATCCGCGTCATCTGCGGACACGTTCTCCGAAGTAGCCGACTCCGCCAGGCGCGACTCAACGCTGATAAGGAGATGTTATGGAGTGCGGCCACGCTACGGGCGTGGCTGCTTTGTATTCGGGGGCGTAGGGAAGCCCTGAGATTGTCCCGACGCAAGATGGTGAGCTAAATCGCCACGCATGTAGACTCTCGCGAATTGAAATGGATTGAAGTTGCGCTTCGCCAAACCGAAGATTTCTACGGTTCTTAGGTCAGTCTGCCCCAATGGGTACAAAGCAGCCGCAAGCAACCGCACTCCAAAGTTCGCCGAGGCACTTACGTGTCCCCATTTGTGGGAGTCTGACAAAGAATCTCCAGCCTGTTGCTCGTCAGCGCCAGAGGTCGCCGCTTCGCAGGAATTCTTTGAACCGCTGGTCCCAGTTTCCGAGGGACGCGATGAGCAGCACATACGTGAAGTCGTCGGGGATGGGTCGCTTTGGAAGTTTGTAGGGCCATTTGAAGGTGATGTAGTCGGTGTCGGCGCCGCGCGAATGGAAGGTCCGGTAATACCGTTTCCGGGCGTCCTTGATGAGGGCAGTTCGGGGTATGAGCGTGGCCGGCGGCGGACCCTCTCCCACCGTAGTGTGTTTCTGGAGCGTCTTCTGCATGGCGGCGATCTTCTTCAAAAAGAACTGCTGGACTTCTGGCGGGAACTGTTCAAGACGCGCAACGGCGCGGGTTGAGAATTCGACGGTGACGCGTTGGGCCATGCTCCGGCTATTTCCGCTTCAGACGTTTCTTGACTTGGTCGAATGGGATGGCGCCCTCGCGGTCGGCGGCGCGGACGGCATCGTCGGTCTCTTTGTACAGGGCGTCTTCTTCGAGGGAGGCGTCGATGGCGAACCGTATAAGATCGGGCAGCGCGACGCCGAGGCCGGTGCTGATGCGGAACAACGTGTTGACGTTGTTGATGCGCTTGCCGCGTTCGACTTGTGAAACGGCCGCCTGCGTGACGCCGCACCGTTCGGCCAACGTCCGCTGCGTCAACCCGCGATACTGGCGCAAACGAAGGATGGACCGCCCCAGACGCGTGTCGAGATCGATGCCATCCGCAGACATCTGTTGTATCGCGTGCTCGTCCAGGTCCAACGTTAGCATGTCAATGGTACTCCGCCGTTAATCCATGGCAACGCAATCAAGGATACGCTTGGGACATGCTCCGATATCGAATACACATCCCCCTTGATCCCCCTTCAAAGGGGGAGTGTCGCACAACCCTTCGGGTTGTGTTGGGGAACGGATTCGGCTCATATTCGGAGCAAATCACGCCCTATATACTGACAACTGTACTTACGCGCAATTCCCCCTTTGAAGGGGGATCAAGGGGGATGTTCTTCATCGTGTTGCGCTCACTTCTACAGGCACTCGGCCGTCTCCTGCAAACTGGCGGCGACATCCGATAGGGGCGCGCGGTCTTCCAAGAGCCGATAGACCTTCTCCAAGCGCCTCGCGACCTTTCGGGACTTCCCGGCGGACAATTCGGCGGCTGTCAGTTCGACCTTCAAGGCGGTTTCCCAAGCCTTGGAATAATCGCCGTCCGAAACCAGCTTTCTCGCGGTCATCGCATGCACCTCGTCCGGTTGAACCTACAGTCAGAATATAACACATCGTTATATTCTGCGCAAGGTCAATCCGACAAATACAGCTTGTGCAACACGATCAACGCAATGATGCCAACAGCGATAAGCAGGTACAGGATCATGGCGATGCCCCCCGTTCCGATCTCTGGCCCCGATGCGGTTTACTGGGTCTATAGTACCCAAAGGAATGTACGAATTGCGATTTGGGCCTTGCGAAGATGGATACCCGCCTTCCCTGCTACGCAGCAAGCTCCGCCGAGACAAGCGCGGGCATGACGGTATGGGGTGGCGTCGCGTGGATGGATGCACGACGGTTACCGGCCCGGCGGAAGATCACCGGTGGGGGTCACGCCTTCGAGCCTGATGCCACACGGTTGACTGAAACGCGCGGACCTATTCCGATCGCGTCGAGTCTTACGCCACGAAACGGGCGGGACGCCCGTTCTCCTTGCAATCCCGTTTCTTGATTCGGTGTGAATCGGTACAACACACCCCGGCGTAGCTTCGGGCACAGCCACGCCTGCGGCGTGGTGGACGCTCAAATCTTCGTCGTCATCCGCGGCCATCCGCGCAATCTGCGGACACAATCTTTATTGGGTAACGGCCCCTCATCCCCGAGTCGCCGTAATCGATTGAATTTCTGCCCCTACAACCTCCAGCCCCCAGTCTCCAGTCTGTTTACCCCCGTGTCCCCGTAATTGATTGAACTTCCTGCGCCTGGCAGCCCGTGGCGAAAGTCCGCATTCGGAAGATTGTAGCGTCCCGCCTTCCACGGCGGGCGTCTTTTTCCGCTCAAATCTGCGATTCTGAGTCTCGCCCGGCATGGAAACCGGGCGCTACAGGACTGAGTCTCGCCCGGCATGGAAACCGGCGCTACAGGGCTTTTCCGACGGACTGCCACAACCTCCAGCCTCATCCCGACTGCAACACCCCGCTCTCTCTATAGTGAGGAGTACTCCACCTATGACACACGACTCCCAGCACCGGCCCCGCAACTCCAACGCCGATCGCCTCGAACTCCACGCTCCTCCGGATGCGACTGAGACCCCCTTGAATCGTCAAAAAAGCAACCGCCTCCCCCAGCCTCCCCGGACCATTGGCACATGCCTCGACCTGCGCGCAACCCATTACCCAGTCGCCACTTGGCAGAAGGGTTCACCAATTCCGCATTCCGCAATCCGCAATTGGATCCCCCCTTGAATCGTCAAAAAATAAACCGGGTGCACCCTCTTCTCCAGCCTCCAGCCTCCAGTCTCCAGTCTCCGGTCTCCCGCCTGTGACGAACGTCACCTTCGCTGGTATTTGCATGCGGTTGTCCCAACACAAAGGAGTTTCAGGTTATGAAGCACGTGAAAAAGGTATCGAAGCTGCATCCCTCGAAGCCGGCCGTGGCGGCCGTCGTCATCGGCGAAAAGGCATCCAAAGAGGAAAAGAAAGAACCCGCCACAATGGCGTCGTAGCTGGAACAGCAAGAGATCGATTTAGTGAAACGGGGTGTGGCGGCGGGCACGCCGCCACACCCCCTGCATTTCACGCCGTGATGAATCGCCCCGTCGTCTGTACTCGAAATAACGGTGACAACGACACAGGAGGCTCAAGTCATGAAACACATCCATCAAATGTCCAAGCTGCATCCGCCGAAAACGGCCGTGGCCCTGCCGGTGAAGGCAAAGCCCTTGAAGGAGCCCAAAGAAGGAACGGGCGCCATGGATTAGGCGGGCTATCTCACGTAAGTAAAACGCACTGGGGAGCGAGCGCACACGCGACCGCTCCCCAATGGAATAAACGCGCATCATTGGACGGGACCGCCACGAAACGCAGACCCGTCCCACTTCTCAATTCTTAATTCATAATTCGTAATTCTTAATTAAAACGAAACCGTTCCGCCGACGAAGGCGCCGTTCATGATCACCTGGTACTCGTCGTCATCGTCTTCGTATTCGAGGTTCCAGTAGCGGTAGCCGCCTTCGAGTTCCAGCCACTGGGTCAACCGGAATTTTAACGCTGCTTCGGCGTTGAAGAAGTTCCCGTAGTCGCCGGCGTACATGCCGTAGGCCTGGGCCTCGAGACTGAGCCGGTCTATCGGCCGGAACTCCATGCCAAGTCCCACGATGGGCAAGCCCGCCGTGACGTCCTCTTCGTCCTGGTAATAGAGGTCCACGTTCAGGAAGTCCAACTCGTCCGGCAACAGGCGGCCCAGATCGCGGCGCACGTCGCGCGCCCAATCGGGAAAGACCTTGCGCCACGCGCCGCCCACGGGATAGGCCTCGTATTCGCCGGACACGTCGAACCCCTGCACGCCGAGAATGGTTTCGATATTGAATTTGGCATCCGGCTGGAAGAACGACCGGCGCCAATCCAGCCGCAGGAAATGAAGGTCGGAATCCACCTCGAGATGGGCAAATAGCGGAATGAACGAATCGTCCACCACCACGCCCTCGGCGATGATCTCGTCGCCGTCGAAGCTCATCTGGTTGTACGCAAGCTCGAAGGCATGCTTGGGCAGGAACTGCCAACGCAGGATCGCTTCCGGACTGTAATCGTCGTCGATGGCGAGTTGATCGTCGAGGTCCAGCTTATCCCCGCTGAGGTCTTTCACCAGCGAGGTTTCCGCGCTGAAATCCACGCGCCAGGCGCGGAGCGTCAGCGAGAGGCGGTCAAACTCGACCGTTTCTTCCTGGGCAACTACGGCGCCGCAGAACGCGACCGCCACGAGGATTGGGAGTAAGTACTTCATGGTCAATATCCTTTCCACAACGCTGTTGTGCGTCCTTCCCCGAGTCGAAGTGACTCCTCTCACAACGTCGTCTGTACCTATTATCGGACGCAAAGTCCTGTCTGTAAAGGGGTAATCCCCGAAATTTCAAAATAGATTCTGTAAATTCTAAGAAAGGTTCCGGGGGAGATCTCGATTTGACTTGACATGCAACCATATGGTTGCATATAATCGGGTCGTGGACATGGACCTGGTGTTTAAGGCGCTCGCGGATTCGACACGACGGCTGTTGCTGGATCGGCTGCACGAACACAACGGCCAGACCTTATCCGAGCTGTGCGAGCGGATGGACATGTCGCGGCAGGCGGTGACGAAGCACCTCGGCATCTTGGAGGCGGCAAACCTCATTGCCGTCGTCTGGCGCGGCCGCGAAAAGCTCCACTACTTGAACCCGGTTCCCATCCACGAAATCGCCTCGCGGTGGATCGGGAAGTACGAACGCTATCGTCTGGAAGCGCTGCACGATCTGAAACAGGGGCTGCAACAAAACAACGAGTGAGGGCTGCTGCATGAGCGAACAGAAATTTGTCTACGTCACCTACATCAACACGACGCCGGAAAAGGTGTGGGAGGCCTTGACCAACGGCGATTTCACGTATCAGTATTGGGCGGGGCGCCGCATCGAGTCGGACTGGAAACCCGGCTCGCGCGTCCAGCACCTCATGGAGGATGGCGGCATCGATTGGGACGGCGAAGTGTTGGAGTGCGATCCGCCCCGGCGGCTCGCCTACACCTTCGACGTCCGGCTGAACGCCGGGAAGAAGAACGTCGACAGTGAATGCGGGTGCCACGGTTCCGGGGAGCCGCCGTCACGTGTGACCTTTGAGATCGAATCCTTCCGGGACAAGGTCAAGCTGATCGTCACCCACGACCAGTTCCCGCCGGACAGCAAGGTCCTTTCCGGTGTCTCCAAGGGTTGGCCCGCGATTCTTTGCAGCCTGAAGAGCCTGCTGGAAACGGGCGACGCCCTGTTTCCGGATTGGCGTTGATGGCGTACCGCACGAGCGCAATAAAGGAGATCGACAATGGCAACGCTCTACCATCAAGTGTGGATAAATGCGCCCCGTTCCGCCGTCTACGGCGCGCTGGCGACCGCGGAAGGGCTTGGCAAGTGGTGGGCCCCACACACCTCGACGAAAACAAGGGAAGGACTCGTGCTGGCGCATAGCCCGGGCGAGGCCCACGGCGACGTGCAAATGAAAGTGGTCGACGCAACGCCGCCGAAACGGGTGGAATGGGAAATCATCAGCTCGCACCCGAAGGAAAGCCCGGCGTCCGCGTGGACCGGCACGCGCATCATCTTCGAGATCGAGGAACGACCGAGCCCCGGCCACTGGATGGGCATGACGAACGAAGGCCAACCCATGGCGGTCGTGAACTTCCAGCACGCGGGGTGGGACGAGCGCAGCGCGTTCTTGCCCTTCTGCAACTACGCGTGGGGTGTCACGCTGGACATGCTGCGGAGCTGGTGTGAGTCAAACCCATAGCGATCCGGACTTCCGAGGCGAAACCCCTGGGCAGCGGGGTGCGTCTTACTGTTATCCAGACGCATCACGACGGACGGCCGCGGGGAATTGCACATCGGTTGGCTGAATACCCGGCGCCGAATCAAGACGCAGGTCGAGAACCGTAAGCCTATACCCTAAGCCAAGATGCGCGATTGACGCACGCATTGGACAAAAGCGATCCGCTTGGCGAAGCTGTTATGAATCGGGTTTCAGACGGTATAACCTCAAACAGTGGGACCTGGTTACAATCGAGGGAGAATAACCAAGATGAAGCACGTAAAAGCTCTGTCCAAGACGTCGTATCCCGTGAAAGCGTTTGAGGTGGCGAAGCCGGTGAAGCCCGTCAAGGTGAAGGGGGGGTAATCGCGGCCCAATGTTCCGGAACCGTTCTACGAGTCAACCAACAAGGATCTCAACATGAAACACGTGAAGACCATGTCGAAGACGCAGCGTCCCGCTTTGGCCGAAGAGCCGATGAAGGCGAAACCGGTCAAGCTGAAGCGGAAACCCTAAGGGACATTGGCGGAAGAACGCATATTGGGTTGCAGGCGGTTGACGAGTGTTCCTCCGCTTGCCATGCAATATCGCGTCGAACCTCTTGTGGCGTCTACCGTAATTCCGATTGGTCGTTATAGCCGAGTGAGGTCCAACGAACACCGAGGAGGGCAACCATGAAGCACGTCAAGACGCTGTCGAAACAAATCACTCCGGCCCCGGCCGCGAAGAAACCGGTCAAACCGAAGCCGGTCAAACCGAAGTCGGAAAGCTAAGCGAATCGTTCATCCGAGTATTCTTTGTTCAGGCACGGTGCAATGCGCCGTGCCTTTTCTTGTTGATGGCGGTCACACAGACTGGGCCGCGAACCATTCCTCGTGGATCTTCGATAGGCGTGCGACGATGTCCGGGTGATCGGCGGCAACATTCGTGGTTTCCCCGAGGTCATCCGACAGATTCACCAGGAAGGGGCCCTCGATGGTCTGCACGTTCTGGCCGTCTGTCGTGTCGCGCACGTTGACCAGCAGCTTCCAATCGCCTTCGCGAACCGCCCAGGTAGCGTTCTCCCCTTCCTTCACTTGCCAGATGAGATGCTCGTGGGGCGTCGGCGCCGAAGCATCGCTGATGACGTCGGCGATACTGCGCCCATCGATCCCTTCAGGTACGGTATCAACGCCCGCGAGCGCAGCAAGCGTCGGCATCCAGTCGCAGCCGTGGGCCATCTGGTCGCGCACCTCGCCTTCCGGCACGTGGCCCGGCCACGAGATGATTGCAGGCACACGAAGCCCGCCTTCGAACATGCTGAATTTGGCCCCGCGGTACGGTCCCGCGCTGCCGCCGCCGAAGTGGGCGCGCTCTTCCGTGGAGTGGCCGTGGTCGGACTGCAACACGATGATCGTGTCGTTCCGCAATCCCGCGTCGTCGATGAGCGCGACGAGTTGCCCGATATGCTCATCCTGGGTCGAAAGAAAGGCCGCATACAGGTCGCGCGGATAGTGCAGTCCCTGGTCCTGATAGTGTTTCAGCCACCGCGCGTACCCCTGGTACGGATAGTGCGGCGAATTGAAGGCCACGTACATGAAGAACGGCTCGTCGCGGTGTCCGGTGATGAACTCGCCCGCTTCGCGGACCATCAAGTCCTGGAAGTGCTCGCCTTCGAGGTAAACCTCCTCCCCGTTCCGGTACAGGTCGTGGCGGTTCGGCCCGGACCAGTAGAAGAAATGGGAGTAGTTGTCGATACAACCGCCCATGTGTCCGAAGGAGTGGTCGAAACCCTGGGCGTTTGGCATGGTCTCTTGGGTGTAGCCCAGATGCCACTTGCCGATGTGCGCCGTAGCGTAGCCGGCCGCTTCGAACATTTCCGCCATGGTGTCCTGTTCCGGGGGCATGCCCGCGTTACCGGGCTTGGACGAGACGTTACCCGGCACGCCCGCCGAGACGGGATACCGGCCCGTCAGAAGACCTGCGCGGGAGGGCGAACATACCGGTGCCGGCGCGTAGAATTGCGTGAACCGGACCCCGCGCGCGGCGAGGGCATCCATGTGCGGCGTGACCAGGTCGCGCGCGCCGTAGGCACCCATATCGACGGAGCCCTGGTCGTCGGTGTAAATGACGATAACGTTCGGCTTGCGTGCCGGCTGCGAGAAAACGGGCTGGGTGCCGAGCGTGGCGGCGGCAGTTCCGCCGGCCAGCAAGCGCAGGATTTCCCGTCGTGACCATTCGGGCGGCCTGGAGTCGTTCATTGGATTTCCTCCTCTGCAAGAAGCGCTGGCCCATCACGTTACATGAACGGCGACAGCCGTGTCATCCACCCCTTGACAGACATACCAACCGATTGGTATGTTTTGGGCATGAAAGAACGCGCCGCTCCCACCCGGAAAGAGAAGTTAGTTCGTGCGGCCACGGATTTGTTCCGCCAGAACGGCTATTCCGCGACCTCGGTGAATGACATCTGCGATCGCGCAAATGTCACGAAAGGGGCGTTCTTCCATCACTTCACGAGCAAGGAGGTACTGGCTGAAGCCTGCCTGGAAGAATGGGACAAGACGATCGCCGCTATGGAAGCGGCCGCTCCTTTCCATGAGGTGCGCGACGGAAGGGACAAAGTCGCCGCGTACATGGACTTCTTTATCGGTTTGTTCTCGCGTCCGGACCTCCCCAAGTCGTGTCTCGTAGGAACGACGGTACAGGAAGTCGCGGAATCGATCCCGGGACTCCGGGAGGCGTCCCAGCGTTGTTTTGAACGCGCATCGGCACGGCTCGTTGCGGTGTTAAGAGCTGCATCGCCCAAAGTCGACGCGGAGAGGCTGGCGAGCCTTTGGATGGCTACCCTACAGGGTTCCTTGTTGCTCCACAAAGCTTCGGGCGATACCCGTGTGATTCCCGAAAACCTGAAACAGGTTCGAACCTACATACTCGGCCAACTCTAATTCGTTGAATCCCGGAATCGGACTGTGCCGATTACCGTTATGCTGCAAGCTGCCCAAGGTGCATTCTTTGATGTGGAGGAAAATCGCATGACCATTGCAGAAAATCTGTTGGCGGAACTCGATCAGGAATCTCAGGCGACGAGACGGATCCTGGAACGAATCCCGGAGGACAAATTGGGCTGGTCGCCGGCGGAGAAGTCGATGACCATCGGCCAATTGGGCATGCACATCGCCCAAGGTCCCGGCCAGGTGGCGGAAATGGCCACGAAAGACTCGTTGGACTTCCAAACGTTTGACGGGCGAGTGCCCGCGCCATCGAGCACAAAGGAAATCCTGGACACCTATTCATCCAGTCTGGCAACCGCTCGGCAATTGATGTCGCAGATGGATGACGCCCGAATGCTCGGGACCTGGCGAGCGATGATGGGTGAAAAGGAACTCATGGCCATGCCCCGGGCCGGGCTGATTCGGATGATCATGCTGAATCATCAGTATCATCACCGCGGACAGCTGAGCGTCTACCTGCGCCTTTTGGGTGAAAGCGTGCCGTCCGTGTATGGCCCCACGGCGGATGAAGCGCCGGACTTCCTCGCGGAAGCCACGGCCTGAGCGAAGGTCGCAAGCTCGTGATGGACGCACGACGCGGCATCTGCTGCGTCGTGCGTCTTTGCTGACGCGATGATTATTCCGGCGCATTCTCCTCTTCACGATCTGCCAGAGCGTTGCGGAGTTCTCCGACCGTTTGATAGGTCTCCCCTGTCGGCCGGGCGTTGAAGTCAGTCACGGCACCGCTTTCCGTTTCGACCTCATGTGGACCGACGGCGTACACCTGCCAACCAGCAATGGCGAAATCGTCACCAATCGTGTCCTGCTGCGTCTCCCCAATCCACTGGCCCTTCAGGTGCAACGTGAAGGTCATCGCTTCGGCGGGATCTACGGTAAACGTGAAGGTCAGGTCGTACCCGACAGTCCGGTGCTCGTCTGCGGACACGGTGCCCTTGACGAACCACGGGGCAGCAAATTCCCCTGTGGCGCTGGCGGTGCCGACCTCGATGGCGCCGTCGCTCTCGGCAAATTCCACAGGTTGTTCACCGGAGACGCTTGCCGGGCCTTCGGGAAACAGGGCTTCCAGAATTCCGTACAGCAACTGGAAGTGAAAAGCGGGCATGTCAATGGCATCGATGGCATATTCGGCGTCCAGGTCCATACCTTGAACGACCATGGCCTGCCCGGAGACCAGAAGGATGCGCCCCTTCACAACTCGATCGCCCGATTTCTCTTCCACGTCGAGCAGAAAATCGCCGCGTCGCCCGAACAGCGCTTCCCACTTCGTAACCTTCTCCGAAGTGCCGCCATGCAACGTCAACTCGACGCGGGCCGGCTCTCGCCACTCGGGTGCGTCTTCAGCATCGGAAGCGGGCGCCTCTTGCGCCCAGGTGCAGAACAGACTCAGAACCAGGAAAGGCAGAACCAGTAGTCGCATGACGCGGAGTAGCATAAGAGGTTTCCTCAGTGGATCGATTGAATTGCCAGCGCGCTACCATACGCGGGGCCATTTGGGGATGCAAGTGGGATGCTAGTGAGTGCTCCTGTCACGGGAGCGCGAAGAATGAGCATCAATCGGCCGCGATTTCTTCGCCGTCGGCTTCACAAATCTCGTGAATTCTCAAAAGGACGAGATCGTTGACCAACTCGGACGAGATCTCCACGCGGCTCCTCTTGATGCCGTCTCTGGTCTGGAGATCGGGATAGGCGGGTACTCTATTAAAACTTCGGCCCGTGGCATGGGTCTCCAGCACAATTTTTCGTATCGTGCAACTCTGGCAATGAAGTTGGCGGCCGCACCCTCCCGGCGCGGATGAATGGATGCACTCGACGACGTCCCCCGGGCGGTGGTCCTGGATTCCCGCCAAGTCCTTTCCGAGCAGTTCGCAGGCCTGGGCGTTTGCGTTGCGCACGACCGCCCCACTGTCGACGACCAGAACGGGAACACCCAAGCGGTCAAGAAAGTCGCGCATGGGTTCCGCCAGATCGGCGAGGAATTCCTGGGCGCATTGGAGGCACATGCCGTGGGTAATGGGACGAGGCTCTGAGGCATCCCCATCGGCTAAAACGGTATTGCACCAGGCACAAACGGATTTCATGCGATCGTTGCCCCCAGACTGACGATGCCAGCGTTCTCCCCCGCATTTCTTGGGCGTCGTCGCGTGTCCCAAGCCATATTACCGTACCCTGGCCAGGTAGTCAATGGACCCAGACGTGGAACCGGTAACGGAGCGAACGCGGGGATCGGGGCAATGGACTATTGGGGGGTCTCATCGTCGTTTGGACGTTCGACTTCGTCTTCGGGAGCGGAATCCGGCTTTTCACGCTTCCGGCGCAGTTTTTCTTCGCGCGTTTTTTGCTTGGCGATTTCTTTCTGGCGCTTCTCAAACTGGAAGTTCCGACGTGCCACCAGTAGTTCCCTTCCTGCGCTCCATTGCGCGGTTGAGCCTGCGCGGGACTTCTGTGCCGACCGCGTGGTATCCTATCGTATGATTAATTCGAACGAACATCCCACAATCTCGACGCACCGGAATCCTTCACGCAACGCGGAGCAGCAGCTTTGCAGCGATGCGCTCGATTCGAGCACGTACGATCACATGAGCGATAAGGAATGGATTACGCTGTGCGAACAGGTGGCGGAAAAAGAACGCGAAGTTTCCTCGACCCTTGAGGAAACTCCGCAACCTTCGCAAGCCTGACGCGAGTGCCCTTGTGTCGTCCGGCCGCACTGCGCCGGCCGGACAATACAAGGCACAAATAGCTGGACTGCCGAACCTAGAGGGGGCGCACGTTTTGCGCTTCGGGACCTTTCCGCCCCTGGCCGACTTCATATTCAACGCGTTGACCATCACTCAATGTGGCCGCGGGAGGTTGAATATTGGATACGTGGATGAAGAGATCGCCACCACCTTCATCCGGCGTGATAAAACCATATCCCTTTTGATCGTTGAAGAATTTCACAGTACCTGTCGCCACGTCTCATTCTCCTTCCTACACCATGCGCCTACAAACAGGCGGGTTGACCGGATGTATCGGCTCAGGGTACAACGCACCGGAGAAGGGCGTCCCTGTGCCAAACCCCACACTTCACGCAAGACGTTAGCAGACTTGGACACTCCGTTACCAGTGTGGCGTGCGGAGATTTCTTGACATACGTTGCGGGCCGGCGAACCGCATGGAGGAATCGGGCGGCATGAACCGCCGGGAATTTATCAGGAGAGCGTCCATCGCGGGCCTTGGAGGGGCAACGCTGCCCGCGTGGGGCGACGGGGCGTCGCGTCCGGCCAGCAGGGCTCTGAATGTGCTTTTCGTCATGGACGACCAGCATCGGGGGGACTGTCTGGGATGCGAGGGCGCCAGTTGGATGCAGACGCCGAATCTGGATCGGTTGGCCCGGGAAGGCGTTCGCTTTCGCAGGGCCTACACGTCGCTGCCCTCCTGTCTTCCGGCGCGGGCCAGTCTCCTGACCGGGATGAGCCCCTGGGGTCACGGCGTGCTTCAGTACACCCCCATGGCCACCGGGTACCGTTTCGAGAAGCCGAGGATGTTTACCGAGGCGGGATACCGGACCCATGCGGTCGGCAAGATGCATTTCGACAGCCACGACCACGGGTACGAATCGATTGTTCTCGAAGAAGCATGGCGGGCGGTAACGCCGGAGGGGTTTAAATGCGATTACCGGAAGTGGTTTGAGGCCAATCATCCGGACAAGGACGTGGACAAGACGGGGCTAACCTATACGGATCACCGCGGCGGACGGGCCTATCCCTACGACGAGGCGTTGCACCCCACCTACTGGACCGCACAACAGGCTATCGATTTTCTCGATGGATACGAAGGCGACAAGCCATGGTTTCTCAAGGTGTCGTTCCAACGGCCCCACCCGCCCTTCGACCCGCCAAAGCGGTTGATGGACTACTACCTTTCGCTGGACCTGCCGGCGGCGCAGGCCGGCAATTGGTCGGAGGGGCGTTATGGTTCCTTTACGGGAAGCATGGAGGAGACGCCGACCGCGCCACGCGGCAAGTATCCTGCATCAGAAATCCGCTCCGCGCGCGCGGCGTACTATGGCGCCATCACGTTTGTGGACGAGCAGATCGGCCGGGTGCTCCAGGCCCTGGAGCGGCGCGGCGAACTGGAGAACACGCTGGTCCTGTTTACCTCCGACCACGGCGATATGATGGGCGACCATCACCTTTGGCGAAAGTCATACGCCTATGAGGGGTCAGCGCGCGTCCCCATGATCGTACGCTGGCCGGAGTCACTTTCTTCGATGGCCGAAGCGCGCCGGGGCATTGTGTCCGGCCATCTGGTTGAACTTCGCGACGTCCTGCCAACCTTTCTCGATGCTGCCGGTATCGAGCGCCCAGCTCATATGGAAGGCCGCAGCGTGTTGGACCTCGCCCGCGGCGACACAAAGAACTGGCGCGAAATTTTGGACTTGGAACACGGACGCTGCTACTGGGACGAAAACGCCTGGGTCGCACTCACGGATGGGCGGCACAAGTATATTTATTTCACGACCACCGGCGAGCAACAACTCTTTGACGTTGTAAACGATCCCTACGAACTCCGAAATCTGGCGAACGAGCCCGGGCACGCGCGCGCACTTGCCGAATGGCGCGCGCGCATGGTGGAACACCTCGCAATCCGTGGTGAACCGTGGGTTGAGGATGGCGATCTGGCCGTTCAACAGGAATCGGTGAAGTACGGACCCAACCATCCCTACGCGGGGGCGTCCCCGGCTTAGGTATCGATTCTGCAGACAACGGATTGCATTCCGGAATCAAGGCTTATCTGAAGAACATCCCCCTGGTATCGGTATCGCTATCGCTATCGTGGAGAATGGGCAGAAGAATCTCGTCTCGGCGGTACAGAAGGAAAATGGCAGCAATCCCGAGCTTTCCCGTGTCAATCGCCGCAACGCTTGTTTCGATAGCGATCCCGATCCCGATCCCGATAGCGATTTTGGGTGTCGTTCGACGCATGTGTTCCTCCTTTTGTGTAGGTTGGCATCAAGCGTCTCACGTTGACTCCGGGGCGAGCATGTGCGACGCTATCGATTCGACGAATCCGTTGGAGGGAGAGTTGCCATGTTTCGCACGATTTTGACTTGCACCGTTCTAACTTCGCTGCTTCTGGTTGGCGCCGTTTCTGCCGTGGCCGAGCCGACATTCGACGAGGTATATCCCAAGAAAGCCGATCCGTTCCTTGGGAACTATGTGGGACGCTGGTCTGAGGCCGAGGAGGTGAACCCGGACATCGCTGCGCAAGTTTACCCGCTGGGCAACGATTCCTACCGCATTAGGATCGTGAACAAGCTCGACATGCGATGCCCGGTATTGCTGGATGTTGAAGTACAACCCAAGCGGGGCAAGCTCGAGTTCGACGTGGACGGCTTCACCGGGAAGACCGATGGAGAGACATTCACGGGAACGCGTGGCGAACTGACCTACAGCATGCAGGAGTCCAACTTGACGTCTCCCACCATGCACGCGCGGCCACCGGAGGGCGGGGTCGTCCTCTTCGATGGCACGAACCTGGACGCGTGGACGGGGACAGAGGGGTGGCAGATCCTCGACGACGGCACGCTCCTCGTCACCCCCGAGGGTGATTACCTGGTCACGAAAGACACCTTCACTGACGTTCAACTGCACGTCGAGTTCCGGTTGCCGCTCTTGCCGCTGGCGCGCGGCCAGGGGCGCGGCAACAGCGGCGTGTTCCTGCAAGACGAGTACGAAGTACAGGTGCTCGATTCATTCGGACTGGACGGCTTGTACGACGAGTGCGGGGCGCTCTACAAGTTATCGGCGCCGCATGTGAATGCGTGCCGTCCCCCGCTCCAGTGGCAAACCTACGACATCTACTACCGCGCCGCCCGTTTCGATGCGTCGGGTAACTTGCAGGAGTACGGCCGCATCAGTGTGTTCCACAACGGCGTCCTCATCCACAGCAATCAGGAACTCTCCTGGCGGACGGGCTGGAAAGAGGTCGACCGGCTCGTCCCGCCGCCGAGCGAACCGGGGCACATCAAGTTGCAGGGGCACGACAATTTCGTGCAATACCGGAACATCTGGGTGGTGAAGTAATTCTGAAGCGAACCGCGTTCTGTGTCCGCAACCAAATCCGGAAATCCGAACCAATCTCGGTGAGCAATCCGAGGCGACGAATGTTTCAATTCGTGTCGGTACTCGACTCCGGTAGCCGACGCCACCACGCATAGTAGAGAAACGCGCCCGTCGCAAGCACCACGGCGGCAAGTGCCCCGGCTCGTCCCCAGTTGTGCAACACGATGTCCATTATGAGAACGTAGACCGCCACAAAGAATACCGTTGCGACAATGGCCACGGGGATGTCGTAGCGATCGCTCGCGGGGCGGCTGGAATCTTCCCCACTTTTGCGGAGCATTGCGCGCACCGGCCCCCAGACTCCGAAAGGCCGGACTTTCCGGTAGAAGTCCTTGAGCGTCTCGTCCGGCGGCGGGCCAAACAGGTAGGCGCCGAGAACGGTCGTGACGAGACTAACCCCGGCCAGAACGGGGAAGTACTGCAATTCCCGCCAGTCGGTGAAGACCTTGACGTATAGCGCGGCGGGGAGCGTGCAGGCTCCGCTCAAGACGACCGCCCAGCCGCCGATACGCCACCAGTAGGCCGCGAGCAGTCCCGGCGCGATGAGTGCGGCGCCGAGCGCGAAATTGATGGGGTTCCAGATTTTCGCGATGCTGTCCGTGTACATGCTGATGAGAATGCCCAGTAAGACGACAACTGCCGTAGCGACGTAGCCGGTACGAACCAGGGCCCGAGGAGTCGCGGTCTTCCAGACCGGTTTGACGAGATCGTTGACGACGAAGGACGCCGCCACGTTCAGCGTTGAGTCGAAGGTCGACATGAAGGCGGCCAGCAGACCGGCGATCACAATGCCCTTGATTCCCACCGGCAGAACGCGGTTGATCATCATGGGCAGCACACTTTCGCTATCGACGGCCTCGCCTTGGCTGGCGAGAATGGAGAGACCGAAGGCCGTGAATCCCATGACCATCCCCCAGCGCACGCTGATCGCCAATCCCCACGCGAGTCCGATCTTGCTGGCTTCCGCCTCGTTGCGCGCCGCCCGGAAGCGCTGGAAGTCGGCGCCGCCGCCGGCCGCCGCCAATAGGGAGATCAGCCCGCGGCTAACCCAGAGGACGATGAGCAGCCCAAAGACATCGGGGTACCCATCGACCGGCGCTGGCAGGCGCATGACTGGTCGCAGACTAAACCAGTCCTCCCCCACGGTCTGCCGAAACGCCTCCGGGTCGATGCCGATGAACGCCACGACGGCGATGTACAGGGCGGCAAACGACAGCAGAATCGTTTGAATGAAGTCGCTGTAGACCACACTGAAGAACCCGCCGAGGAGCACATACAGCCCCGTAAATCCGAAGAGGATCGGAACCACGACGCTTCGGTCGAAGGGCAGGAACTCGGCAACGAACTTGCTCACACCGGTACCGGCGTACCCGAGCATCAATACGAGCATGATGAGTTGGGTAACGACGCTGACGAATCGGGCGGCTTGACCTGCGCGCCCTGTGCCATAGCGAAAGACCAGCCATTCCATGCCGGTAAGAACGCCACTTCGGTAGGCCCACTTCGCCTTGTACGCGAGGACGAAACCGGCAAAGGGAAAACACCAGAAGGCGTGTTGCCACATACCGCGCATGCCGAGGTCGTAGAAGACGGAAACCATCCACATCGTGCCGGCGATGTCGAAGTAAGTGCTGCTCCCGCTCAAGCCCAGCATCCACCAGGAGATGGTGCGGCCGCCAAGGAAGTAAGACTCCATATCCGTCTTCGCCCGGCGCTCCATGTATGCGCCAATGACAAAGACGAGGAGAAGATACCCGGCAACGATTGCCGCGTCGATAAGACTCAGTGCCACGGCCCGCCCCCCCCAAAGGATCGCTTCGAGGACTATATCGGCGGCAGCGAGGTCCTGTCCAGTTTGGGGATAATCCGGGGTGCAGGAAGGTAGGCCGAAGGGTTTGATAATGGTGCGGTAAGCATCTATACTCTCGCAAAACCATAGGCGCCGGCGGATAAGCGATCCACCAGAATCCTGAATCGGGATTGCCTCGCGTGTGAGCAACCGTTGTCCTCAACCTGAAGGGGGTGTCGAACTAAAATGAATCAGCGTATTACTGGCGACATGGTCCCGAAGCGCGCGTTTTTCGTCCGCGGAGTGGGCGTCCACAAGGAGAAGCTCGCTTCCTTTGAAAGCGCGTTGCGCGATGCCGGCATTGAAAAATTCAACCTGGTGTACGTCTCCAGTATTTTCCCTCCCAATTGCAAGATCGTTCCAAAACGCGTCGGCTTGAAATTTCTGGAGCCCGGCCAGATTGTGTTTTGCGTCATGTCGCGCGCGGAAACCTGCGAGCCGAACCGGCTCATTGCGGCGTCGGTTGGGTTGGCCGTACCGCAGAAGAAAGAGCAGCAGTACGGGTACATTTCAGAGCATCATGCGTACGGCCAGAAGAGCGCCATCGCCGGCGAGTACGCGGAAGATCTCGCCGCCACGATGCTCGCGACGACGTTAGACGTTGAGTTTGATCCCGACAAGGCTTGGGACGAGCGCAAGCAGATTTACAAGGCGAGCGGTCATATCTTCAAGACCCGAAACATCTGCCAATCCGCGGAAGGCAACAAAGACGGCCTTTGGACAACCGTTCTGACGGCGGTCGTATTCGTTTTGGAATAAGGCGGGATTCGACAACGCGGTAGTCGGCGTTTTCCCAGACCGTTGTGCCGTGACCAGCCTGCGGTCAGGTAGACCATTCCACACACAGCATCTTCGTTGGGTAAAGATGTATGTCCAATATCGCTTTACCCCGAACTCCCAGAGACAAAAACTCGATTTACTCTATTGTCGGCGCAAAACATTGACTTGACCGATGATCGGTGGTACTCTTCATGCGGACATTAAAGTCGAGATTCGCAGTAATCGCGCTATTTGCCACGCATCGCGGGAACGTACTGTAGAGGTTGGCGAACTCTGTGAAGTCTCTAATCTTATGTAGGCTTCACTCCGTGTAGTGGGTCCATACGACTGGGGGTAATCGACGTGGGGACCGGAATGGGCGAGACGGATATTCTGTCTACTCTGAACGCGTTATCCGAGGGCGTGGTAATGGCAGACCCTTCGGATTTGCAGTCTTTTGCGACGCTACATACCCACCTGCAGGAGACGGGAAAGTGGGCCGAAGCCCAAGGCTTGGAAATTGCTCCCCGCCACATCGAACACGCTGCAAACCTGATCGAAGCGATCATCCTAAATGAAGTCCCCGATGCTGGCAATGCGCTCCAGACGGTAACGCGCACGATCGAGGCCCTGCAAGGGATCGCGCGAGATGGAAGGCTGGAGGTAGACGTGGCGTTCCCGGCGTTGCCGGGTGGCGAAGACGCATCTGGCGCCGGCGAACCTTCCGAGCCGTCTGCTTCGCCCGTAGGGTCCAGCAAGGCGGCGTCTGGTTCAGACGATGGCAGCGGGAAAATGAGGACCCTTGAGGGCGATCCGGATTTGCTCGGGGAGTTCATTTCCGAGGCGCGGGAGCATTTGGAAAACGCGGACGTCAATCTGCTCACCATCGAATCGGATCCCCATGATGCTGAAGCGTTGAACGCCGTATTTCGCGCCTTTCACACCATCAAAGGCGTTGCGGGATTCCTCGCGCTGGACGATGTCCAAACCTTGGCCCATCAGGCAGAGAACCTCCTGGATAAGGCGCGCAAACAGGAGCTGAATCTCGAAGGGGGCAATATCGACCTTACCTTCGATGCGGTTGATTTCATGAAGCGCTTGGTGGACCACGTATCTCATTCGCTCATGACAGGCGATCCCTTACCGGTCGAACCTGCGCTGCCCGGCCTGGTCGAACGGCTCGTGGCAGCGTCGAGCGGACAACACCTGCCGGAGTCCCCCACGCTGGTGGTCGCACCCGGAAAGCGAATTGGCGAAATCCTTGTGGAATCCGGTCTGGCCGATGAGTCCGCGGTGGAATCCGCGCTGGATAGGCAGCAGTACCTTCAGGAGAGTCTGCTCCTGGGTGAGATCCTCATTCGTGACGCGGTCATCGGCCGGGCTCAGTTAGAGCAGGCGCTTGAGCATCAGGAACAGGAAGGATTCATTCGGCGGTTGGGCGCGATTCTCGTGGAGATGGGCGCCGCGCGGATGGAGGATATCGAGCGAGCGCTCCAGAAGCAGACGACTCCGTTGGAACCGCCGCTTGGGGAGATTCTCGTTCGATCCGGCGCGGTGGAGGCCAAGGATGCCGCGCTGGCGTTGCGCGCCCAGAAGCAGAAACAGCAGGGCGCCGCGGTTGACGTCAAAGAGGCCATCAAGGTCGACGCGGATCGCCTGGATCGGATGATCGACCTGATCGGGGAGTTGGTCATTGCGGAAGCCATGGTGTGCCAGACGGTGGAGATGACGCACACGGGCGACGCCCAACTGAACCGCCAGCTCAGCCAGCTCGACAAGATCACGCGCGAATTGCAGGAAATGGGGATGTCGCTGCGGATGGTGCCCGTTCGGGCCACCTTCCAGAAGATGGCCCGTCTGGTGCGCGACTTGGCCAAGAAATCCGGTAAGAGTATCGAGTTCACCATGGAAGGCGAAGACACCGAACTCGACAAGACGGTGGTGGACAAGATCGGCGATCCGCTGGTTCATATGATTCGGAATTCTTGCGACCACGGACTGGAAGCGACCGTTGACGAGCGGCGTCAGGCCGGGAAACCGGATGTAGGCCGGGTGACGCTCCGCGCGTTCCACAAGGGCGGGAGTATTTACATCGAGATCGAGGATGACGGCCGCGGTCTGAACCGGGACGCCATCCTGTCCAAAGCGCGCGAGCGGGGCCTCGTCCGGGAAGGGGAAAACCTCAGCGACCGCGAGGTTTGGAACCTGATATTCGAACCGGGATTTTCCACGGCGAAAGTGGTCACGGACGTCTCGGGCCGGGGCGTGGGCATGGATGTGGTCCGCAGGAACATCGAGTCCCTCCGGGGGCAGGTTGAGATTCAGAGCGCGGCCGGGAAAGGGAGCACGTTCAGTATCCGGCTTCCGCTCACGCTTGCCATCATCGAGGGCATGGTCATTCGCGTCGGGAAAGAGCGCTATATCGTGCCGACGCTTTCGGTGGTGCGTTCGATACAGCCGGAGCCCGAGCAGGTGTCGACCGTGGCGGCGCGGGGTGAAGTGCTCGCGCTGCAAGGAGACCTGATCCCATTGGTCCGGGTCCACCAGTTGTTCAGCATTGCGGGAGCCAAGACCGATCCATCAGAGGCCCTGGTGATGATCGTCGAGAACGAAGGGCGAAAGGTTGGCTTGATCATCGATGAACTGCTGGGGCAACAGCAGATCGTCATCAAGTCCTTGGGGCAGGCCATGCAGAATATGCTGGGTATTGCCGGCGGCGCCATCATGTCCGACGGGACCGTCGGATTAATTCTCGACGTCGGTGGCATCGTGACCATTGCGAGTACGCAGAATGGAACACGACGCGAACCTGCGGAAGCGCTTGGCGAACATTTCAGCACAGCTTAGTACTCGGCGAACGCGCGACGATCCTTCGCGGCGCAGATTGTGAAGTAGCCTTGAATCCTTGGGAGGCAGAGCGATGACAGATAGTTCAGCGGTCACTGAAGATGCGGCGACCTCCGCGGCTCATGCCGGTGGGGCGGGACAGTACCTGACGTTTGCCCTGGGCAACGAGGTTTACGGACTGGAAATCCTCAAGGTCCAGGAAATCATCGGTATGACGACGGTGACGAAGGTGCCGCGAACGCCGGAATTCCTTCGTGGCGTGATTAACCTTCGCGGCAAGGTGATTCCCGTGGTCGATCTGCGCGCGAAATTTGGCATGGAAACGCAAGAAGACACGAACTTGACCTGCATCATCGTCGTACAGATCGTCCGCGACGGCCAGCAGGTCATCATGGGCGTAATCGTCGATGAGGTTGCGGAGGTTGTTGATATCCGGTCCGAGCAGATCGAGCCTCCCCCTTCACTGGGCGGAACCTCGCAAACCAAGTTCATCTCCGCGATGGGGAAAGTGGGCAACAAAGTCATAATTCTTTTGGATAGCGACAAGGTCCTGTCTTGGAGCGAGCTGGAAGAACTTGCGAAGGCGTCCGATTCGGCATGAGGCCGGGTCGAACGGCGGCCGAAGCCATTTCGAGAAACGGGAACACGTGACCCCGTTCGAGGAGGATTCGTGGGGCGTGGTCTGACGTATGACCGATGAGCGGGCGCTTAAGATCGACGTAAGCCCGGACCGTCTCGCTGCGGTCGCGGTATGTCGTACTGCAGATTTTGCGCCGGAGAATTTCGCCCGGGCCGTGCTCGAAGACGCGATGGCGTTGGGAATTGGCGAAGTGGTATCGCGGGAAGAGTTGATTGCGCGGTATTCGGAAGCGGCGAAACCGGAGAGCGAAGTCTTCGAGGTCACGATTGCGCAAGGGGCCCCGCCGCGCCCGCCCAAGGAAGCGGTGCTCGAGTGGGCGCAGGATTTTTTCAGTCACCAGTTCGTGCAGGATGAGGTGACAGGGGCCGTCGACTATCGTCAGTACAAATCGAATCCATCCGTGGCCGAAGGGCAGCACCTGCTCAGGATCATCCCGGCGGAGCCCGGCGAAGACGGTAAAGATGTGTTTGGGAAGCGTATCCCCACACAGCGCCCGCGGCCGGTACGCCTTCGTGCAGGCAAGAACGTCCGGTATGTTGACGAGACGAACAGCTATGAAGCGGAACGGAACGGCCGGATACGGCTGGTCGGCACGGTATTGTCGGTGGACGAGGTGTATACCGTATCCGGGGACGTGGGGCTTGAAACGGGGAACATCGATCACCCCGGGGCGTTGGAAGTTCAAGGAAACATCGAGACGGATGCGCAGGTTCGATGTCTAGGGCACATTAAGGTAAGCGGATACATCGAGGCGGCAGACGTGGAAGCGGGTGGCGATCTTGAAGTGGCTTCCGGCTTGACGGGGTTGCGCAAGAATCCGATACGGGCGGCCGGTTCGATTCGCTCGAAGTTCATTATTGATTCGCAGGTCATCGCCGGTGAAGACGTGTGGGTCGACCGGGAGATTGTCCATTCGGTGGTGAATGCCGGCGCCCGCGTAGTGGCGACGGAAGGCAGGGTGGTAGGCGGCCGCGTGTATGGGAGAATGCTGATCGACGTGCGCGACGCGGGAAGCCCAGCAGTCGTGCCGACCCTGCTGAGCGCCGGCAAGACGGAGTTGGACGAAGACGAAGAGCTCGCCTTGGAGCGGCGTATCGACAAACTTCACAAGGAATCGGAGCGCATCCACGAGGCTGTCGTTCCGCTGGCGCCGCACCTGGAGTCGCTTCCAGCCGAGAAGCGCGAGGCGGTGAGCAAACTCATGGAGATGGAACAGTCCATCAAGGAGGAGATGAGCCAGTTACGTCACGAGCTTGATGTGCGCAAATCGGCGCCGAGGCCGCTGATTACGGTTCGCGGAATTGTGTATCCTGAGACAACGATGTGCATCGATCAGATTCGTCTGGACATTCGGGAGGCTCTGACTGGTCCGCTGGTTGCGCGGAGAGTGGGAGATCGCGTTCGATTGGAGCAGGCATGAGGGACTGGCCCGCGACCTCGGCCCAATGCGATGCGATAGACCGCAAGTTATGTAGCGAGGAATTCTTATGCTTGCAATGAAAGTCGAACACATTAACCCGTTTATTGAGGCTGTATATGACCTGTTTCAGACCATGCTGGAAGGGAAGGTGTCTCGAGGAGAGATCGGCGTGTGCGCCGGATCCAAGAATCCGCGGGATATCATGGCGATCATCGGCATGAGTGGGCCCACGCGCGGCACGGTTGCCTTGTCATTTCCGACGACGACCGCGCTTGCCATGGTCGGCAAGCTATTGGGACAAAACGTAACCATCATTGACGAAACAGTTTCGGATGGTATCGCGGAACTGGTAAATATTGTGGCCGGCAGCGCCAAGGCCAAGCTGGTGAAGGATGACGAGGCCCCGATGGATCTGAGCCTGCCGACAGTGGTTCGTGGCAACAACTATAGCGTAGAGTACCCGTCGCAAGCGGTCTGGCTGGAGGTACCTTTCAGCAGTTCGCTTGGCGCGTTCAGTCTACGTGTGACATTCGAACAGAACCCGAACTAGAGGGGGCAAGGCATGAAGGCATTGGTGGTGGACGACTCGGCAGTCATGCGGAAAGTGCTGATCGGGGCGTTGGGCCGGGCGAACATCGAGGATGTGGACCAGGCCGCGGACGGAAAAGAAGCCGTGGATGCGGTACAGGCGAACGAGTACGGCTTGGTATTGATGGACTGGAACATGCCCAACATGCTCGGCATCGATGCGGTGAAGGCGATCCGGCAACTCGGGAAGACCATGCCAATTATCATGGTTACCACGGAAGCGGAAAAAAGCCGCGTGATTGAAGCGCTGAAGTCCGGGGCGAACAATTACATCATCAAGCCCTTCGAACCGGCGACAATCGTGGCGAAGATTCAGGAAGTTCTGGGGAAGGCTTCAGGCTGAAACATCGTGACGCATCCAGATTCACGTTGTCCGGAGATGAGAACGAATACGCATGACCCTGATTCGCAGTTCCACATACTACGTGGAGCCTGGATATGTGTACTTTAGCCGGCGCGCAACGCTGCTCCGAGCCGTAGTGGGCAGTTGTGTCGCCGTGTGCCTGTGGGACGAGCGCAAGCGGGTCGGGGGAATGAATCACTTCTTGATGCCGGCCGTGTCCGATCGGGAGAATGCGACGCCGCGGTTTGGCAACGTTGCGGTTGCCGCCCTGGTGAAGATCATGGAGGAGGCGGGATCGCGGCGCAGCGATCTGGTGGCACAGATACTCGGGGGCGGAGCTCCGGCCGGGGCCGCGCATCCGAGTCTGGGCGAGCGCAACGTGCGGGCCGCGCGCGACGCCCTGACCCGCAAAGGGATTCGAATCATCTCGGAGGATATTGGTGGCACGGTGGGGCGAAAGATCGTCTTTGATACGTCGAACGGGGAACTTGCCGTCCTTAAGGTACACCAGATCCGGGAGAGCGACTGGTATGCGTGAGCCGCGGTTCGGAACGGAATAATGAATCGCCGTACTTTTGAACGATTCCGGGAACTGGTCTACGAGAAGAGCGGCATTTCTCTGGGCGACCAGAAAGAGGCCCTCGTGTCGGCCCGCGTGGGAAAGCGGATGCGGGCATTGGACATCGCGGATTTCGACGCGTACTTTGACTACGTGGTGCGGGACGAGAGCGGCCAGGAGTTGGTCGAACTTATCGATGCGATTTCGACCAACGTTACGAGCTTTTACCGGGAGGCGCAGCACTTTGAGTTGCTGACCTCGCTCCTGACGAAGTGGAAGGAATCGGGGCAACGGCGATTTCGGATATGGTCAGCCGCAAGTTCGACCGGAGAGGAACCCTACACGATCGCGATAACCGTAGCGGAATGCCTAAGCGAAAGCGGCATGGATGTGAAGATCCTGGCCACGGATATCTCGACGCGCGTGTTGGCGAAGTGTCAACTTGGCGTCTATGATGCGCAAAAGGTGGAGAACGTTCCGGCCGCGCTTCGGGATCGGTATTTCGATCGCATCCAGGAAAACCGGCAGACCCTGTACTGCGCGAAAGACCGGCTCAAGCGGCTCTTGATGTTCCGGCGTTTGAACCTGGCGACTCCCCCCTTCCCCATGCGGGGGCCGCTGGATGTCGTATTCTGCCGTAACGTGATGATCTACTTCGACAATCATGTACGAAGCCGTCTTCTCGAAGAGATTTACCGGCTATTGAAGCCCGGGGGATATCTGATGGTCGGCCACGCGGAAAGCCTGACCGGGCTGGTAAGTGCGTTCAAGACGGTCCGGCCGTCCGTGTATATTAAGTGACGGAAAATCGTGGATTTGATATGACGCTACGCGTTTCGGAGTCCATATCGACGTGAAGAAGACTGTCGGCATATCGGAGATGTTAGTATCCCGGCAGGCGGAAGACGTCCTCGTGACTTATTCCCTTGGTTCCTGCGTGGGAGTCGCCGTGTACGACCCCGAGATCCAGGTCGGGGGACTAATCCATTGTATGCTGCCGTTGTCCCGCCTTGACCCGGAACGAGCCAAACGTACGCCCGAGATGTTTACTGACACGGGTGTTCCCGCCTTGCTGAAAGCGGTCCTCGATCTGGGAGCCAGCCGCAAGCGGTTGGTGGTTCGCGTAGCCGGGGGCGCCGCGCCGCTGTCCGACAATGGCGTGTTCAAGATTGGCGAGCGAAACTACACGGTGCTTCGCAAGGTATTATGGAAGAATGACATTCTGATCGCCGGAGAATCGGTCGGGGGGACCGTTGCCCGCACGATGACGTTGTATATGGACACGGGGCGAACCACGGTACGCACGGGAGGCGTGGAGCAGGAGCTGTGAGCAAGCGAAACGACATCCTCGAAAGTGTCCGAAAAGTCCCTTCGTTGCCGGTGACGACGGCGCGGGTGCTGGCCCTGGTGCAGAACCCTCACACGTCGGTCGCCGCGCTGCAGCAAGAGGTGGAACTCAATCCGGGGTTGGCTTCCAACATTCTTCGGTTGGCGAACTCTGCCTATTTCCGGGGCGCTCACCCGATTGCATCCGTGCGGGACGCGCTCGTCCGGCTGGGCATGAAACGGGTCGCGCAGTTAGTGCTGACCACGTCGGTCGAACCGTTAACCCGGCCTGCGGTGAGCGGATACGGGCTGCAAAGCGGCGGGCTTTTTCGCCATTCCGCGGCGACGGCCATGGCGGCGGAGCAACTGGCGGGAGTGCTTGGCATGGAACCGCCGGACCATCTGTACACGGCCGGGCTGCTGCACGACCTGGGGAAGATCGTGATGGGGACGTTTCTGGAGATCGATGCGGAACCCATCCTGAAGCTGGCATTCGATGAAGGCCTCTCGTTTGAGCGCGCGGAACGCCGAATCCTGGGCGTGGACCACGCGGAGGTTGGCGCGACCCTGTTGGCGACGTGGGAGATTCCTTCCAGTGTCGTGGATGTCGTACGCTGGCACCATGAACCGGAGCAGTTCCCCGGAGATGATAAGACGGTCGTCGACGTGGTCCACGTGGCGGACCACATGTCGCGGCTGAGTGGCACTTCGGCTGAGGCGGACGGACTTAATTACGAGCTTTCCGCGGCGTCGGTAGAACGGCTTGGGATCACTCCGGCGATTACCGAGCGTGTGATTGACGAAGTGCTGCGCACGTTGGATGAAATCTGCACATCGGCACGAGACTAAGGGGAGTTGACGGATGGCCCTGAACATTCTGGTAGTCGACGACTCGGAGACCGTTCGGTCCATAATTCTAAAGACATTGACCTTGTCGGGTCTCGAACTCAACGATTCGCTCCAGGCCTCGAACGGCAAGGAAGCGCTGGCACTCCTGCGGGACAATTGGGTCGACCTGGTCTTGACGGATATTAACATGCCGGACATGGGCGGCGTGGAACTCATCGAGCATATGAAGAAAGACGAGGTGCTCAAAACAATTCCCGTTGTGGTGGTTTCGACCGAGGGCAGCGCAACGCGGATTGAGGAATTGAAGAAAAAAGGAGTGCGGGCGTATATCCGCAAGCCATTCACGCCGGAGAAAATCCGGGAGGTATTAGACGACGTATTGGGGACCGGCCATGACTGAAGATCGCAAGAACATCCTGACGCGGGTGTTCACGGACATCCTGGAGCAGATGGCATTCATGTTCGGCGACAAGGCGTCTCCGGACGATTTTCGAGAGACTACAGAGCCAATGCTACAGGCCCAAATGACCTACCGGGGCAACCTGCGCGGATCGCTGTCGCTGGCGGTTCCCGAAGCCATGTGCCCCGAGCTGGCCGCCAATCTTCTCGGGACCGAACCGGAAGAGGCCGGGGAACGTCACATCTATATCGATGCGCTCAAGGAATTGCTGAATGTGACGTGCGGCAATGTCCTCACGGCAATGGCCGGAGAGGAGCCGGTTTTCGATTTGACCGTGCCGGAAGTTACGGAGCTGTCGGACGCCATGCGCGAAACGATGTTGAATGACGAAACGACCGTCTATCTTCTGGTGGACGAGTATCCGGCCGCGCTACGGCTCACGGTCGAAGATACGGCGTAAAGCGCAATCGTAGGGGTTCACCCGGCGGATGTTGCCAGGGGTTTGGCTAGGGGAAGGCTAAGACATCCATGAGTGTATACCGCGCGAAACGTATTCGCGTCCTGGTAGTCGATGATTCCGCGCTGGTTCGAGACATCCTTATGCGGGAACTCGCGCGCGATCCGGAGATTGAAGTCGTCGGTTCGGCCCCCGATCCGTACGTGGCCCGCGACAAGATCGTGGAACTCAAGCCGGATGTCATTACGCTGGACGTGGAAATGCCGCGCATGGACGGCCTCACCTTCCTGCGAAAGCTCATGCGGCACTATCCCCTGCCGGTCATCGTTGTGTCGTCGTTGACGCAGAAGGGCGGCGAAATTGCCCTCGAAGCGCTGGATTCGGGGGCGGTGGAAGTGATGTGCAAACCGGGCGCCGCGTATACCGTGGGCGACCTCTCCGTTGAATTGATCGACAAGATCAAGGCCGCGTCGCGCGTGCAGGTGACGAAACGAACCGGAGCAGAGTCCAAGTTAGCCCAACGCCCGCGACTTGCGATGACACAAACGACCAACAAGGTCCTGGCCATCGGCGCGTCGACGGGCGGCACCGAAGCGCTCGCGTCCGTGCTCTCCGCACTGCCATCCAATGCGCCGGGAACCTGTGTGGTTCAACACATGCCGGAACATTTCACGCGATCGTTCGCGAACCGCTTGAATGAACTGTGTGCGGTGGAAGTAAAGGAGGCGGAGAACGGCGACACCGTGTCGCCGGGCAAGGTCCTCATCGCGCCGGGCAATTACCACATGCTGTTGAAGCGCTCAGGGGCCATGTATTTCGTCGAGGTCAAGAGCGGCCCCCTCGTCACCCGGCACCGCCCTTCCGTGGACGTCCTGTTCAAGTCGGTCGCGCGGTTTGCAGGTCGAAACGCGGTAGGAGTGTTAATGACGGGCATGGGCGCGGATGGCGCGGACGGATTGCTGGAGATGAAGAAGCAGGGTGCGGCGACCATCGCCCAGGACGAGGCGAGCTGCGTAGTTTTTGGCATGCCCAAAGAAGCCATTGAACGCGGCGCAGCCGATCACGTCGTACCGCTGGCGAAGATCCCCGCGAAGATGCTTCAGTTGGCCCAGAGCAAAGAGTAGGCGCAGGGTCGCGGGCGAGTCGCCTATTCCCGGACAAGGTCGGGCGGTACCGCCCACAATATCCGCCACGCCCCGGCGGTGTCGCGTTCCAGTGCTACGATCCCTCCGCGCTGAAAGGCTACAACTTCCTGCTTGTCGCTTCCGGTCAGGAGCACGCTGGCCAAACGAGACAAATGCGGCATGTGACCGGCGATGGCCAAATCGCGTTCGTGCGATTCCAAAACCCGAGCGATAGTTGTTGCGTCATCGTTTGGTTTGAGCCCTGTCTCCTCGACCGGCCTGCAACCGGGCGCGATCTGTTCGGCAACCAGCCGGGCGGTTTGCGCGGCCCGCGTCTTGCCGCTATGCCACACTCCGTCGACGGTGACGCCGCTGCATTTCACGAATCGCGCCACGCGCCGCACGCATTCGACTCCGGAAGCGGCAAGGGGTCTGTCGGGGTCCATTTCTTTGTCCACGGCTTCGCCGTGTTGAATGAGCAGGAGTTTCATGTCCGGCACCTTCCTTCACGCCTGATTCGCCTGTATTAATCACGGTTGCTATAGTATACCCTCCTGTCAGCAGCGGCCAAAGGGGAGATGCGGATGGCGACGTATGAATCGTACGGATTGGCTCCTGAACTGGACGGAGCGCTGGATTGGATTAACTGCGACGCGCCCTTGCGCCTAGCCGATCTGCGCGGCAAGATCGTGCTCATCGATTTCTGGACGTCCTGCTGCGTGAATTGCATGCATGTGCTCTCCGATCTGGAGTATTTGGAAAGAAAGTACCCAAATCAGCTCATCGTAGTCGGAGTTCACGCCGGAAAATTTGAGAACGAGCGGCACACGGAGAACCTGCGGCACGCCGTCCTCCGCAATCGCATCACGCACCCCGTCGCGAACGACGGGGAGTACCGGATCTGGAAAGCGTACGGAGCGCAGGCGTGGCCGACGTTGTGCCTCATCGATCCGGCTGGCGAAGTGGTTGTTGCCTTTTCCGGCGAGGGGCATCGAGATGAGCTGGAAGAGGCCATCGAGAACCTCATCAGCTATCACCGGGCGCAGGAGACGCTTGACGAAACACCTCTGATTTTTGGTACGCGAGAAGCTATGCCCAACACGACTTCGCTGCTTTTCCCTGGCAAGGTTCTCGCAGACGCGGAGGGCGGTCGCCTGTTCATTGCGGATACGAACCATCATCGGATTCTGATCTGCAATTTCGATGGCCAGGTGAAGGATTGTGTTGGAGTTTGTGATCGTGGATTTGAGGACGGATCGTTTGAGGAAGCGCGATTACACCGGCCCCAGGGAATGGCGATTCGTGACAACGTACTTTACGTGGCGGATACGGAGAACCACGCAATCCGGGCGGTGCACTTGGCCGCTCGGCGAGTCTCGACCTTCGGGGGGACGGGCGTCCAAGGGGACTTTCGATCCATGTCCGGGGGACCGGATGCGCTTCTGAGTTCCCCGTGGGACGTAGCGATTGACGACAACATCCTTTATGTGGCCATGGCGGGGTCGCATCAGATCTGGCGTGCGGCGGTGGAAACGCGCAACTTTCGATTGTTCGCCGGGTCCGGCGTCGAGAACATCGTCGACGGCCCGGGCCCGTCGGCGCAACTGGCGCAACCGAGCGGACTGGCGCTGGCCGGGCAGTATCTGTATTTTGCCGACAGCGAGGTCAGCGCGATCCGCCGCTGCAACCTTCGCGCGTCCGGCGAGGTGGAAACGCTTGTCGGATCGGGGCTTTTCGAGTTCGGCGACCGCGTCGGCCCGGCGCGAACCGCGCGATTGCAGCATCCACTGGGGGTGTGTTGGCACGACGGCAAACTGTTCATCGCCGATACCTTCAACCACCGCGTTAAGATCTTCTTCCCCGCAGACCGGACGGTCGACAACTTTGCCGGCACTGGAAAACCGATGGCCGGCGAGGGGTTGGACGCAGGATTTAACGAACCCTCCGGTCTGACGGTATGCGATGGGAGGCTGTACGTGGCGGATACAAACAACCACCGCATTGCGACAGTGGACTTGGAAACGCGAGCGATCGCAACGTTCCCGCTGCAGTTTCCGCAGTCGTAGCGTCTCAGCGCGAGTCCACGGCTTCGCGCATCCGCTCGGTCCGAATGCCGTGGTGGGAAGCAGTCCACGCACACTGCCCGTCGCGAACCAGAATCACTTGGGGCGATTTGTGGGCAACCCCCAGTACCTCCGCAATCTTATTCGAGACGGGACGCTCTTCGATTACTTTGACCAGATACACTTCCGGATCTTCGGCGCCTGTGGCTGTGGCGTATTCCGCAACCTCTCGATAGGCTGCGGCGGAGATGGGGCAGGCCGTAGAGTGCTTGAAGATGAACAGGGGCCGTTCGCTGGACGCGCTCAGGCACGCGTCGAGCGATTCGAAGGTATCAAGTGGTTTCACGTTGGTTTCCTCAAGCGATGGGCCGGAACCCTCGCCTAATGCACGTAGTATGTTTCGAATGATGCGCATTGTAGCATCCGCAGCGAATCAGAACAGCAACACTTCGATTCGCTCTTTGTTGGCGATGCCGGGATGATAGATGACGATATCCTCGGCCTTATTACCGTCGAGGTTGTGTGCCTTGGCAATCCCGAAGGAAGGAACCTCGACGGTGAGGTACGGCTTCGACGCAATAAACTCGCTGCCGCCGCCGGCCTGAAGATGCAACTTGTTCGATCCCGCGCCAAAAGCCGCGTCGGTGTTGCCGTCGCCATTGAAGTCGCCCAGGCAGTAGGCCGCCTGCTCCTTCCCTTCCGGGGCTTCAATGGAGACGCTCGCGGTGAAATTCGGCTTCGCGGGGAAGCCTTTTCCATCGAACAAGTAGATTTCGAGATCGACACCGAGCTTCTTCCACACGAATAGGTTGACGAAGAACTTGACGCCGAACGGGATGTTGACGAAGACGATGTCCTCCATCGTGTCGCCGTTCACGTCCTTAAGGATGGGCGCCGCGAAGGACCCACTGGACTCGAAGGTCGCGGTCGGCGTGTCGGAGTAGGTCATCGGGCCGGTGGCGAGATAGACCTGAGTAAGCGCCTTAAGATTGATTGTGCCTTGAGTCTGGGTGACGATCAGGTCGGGCATGCCGTTCCCGTCGATGTCCTTCATGTTGGAACTGGTGTCCCATTTCTCATCGAGATCGATGGGAATGCGAAACCGCTTGTGTTCCGTCCAGTTGTCTCCGTAGGCGAAGTCGGCATACTCGTCGCTCAGAAACGCGATCCCTTTTCGAGGAGACTCGCCCTGCGCGAAGGTGGCGTAGGCCGGGTACCGATTGCTGATGGAAATACCGGAACCGGTGCGAATCGTGCTGTTCACATCGCAGCGAATGTTGGCGAGGAGGCCATCTGCGTTCCGTACGGCGAACCCGGAAGGCATCGGCACGAACCACTCGTCGATGCCGTCGCCGTCGAGGTCGGCGGCGGCGTCCTTCAGAAACCCGGGTTCCCGGGAACCGCTGGGGAACAGCGACACGAAAGGAACTTCGCGCACGGGCACCAGCTTACCGTCCCAGAAGCCATACGCGGTTACACCCTCAGCATCGGCCGCCAGAATTTCTTTCGGAGCGGCACCATCGATCTCTGCCTCGAACAGCACGCCGACGGTTGGATTCAAAACGGTTTGAATGTTGGGCTTGGCCGGGTATCCCCCACTCTCGTCACTCAAGAAGGTGGCAATGAATTTATTGAGGGGTTCCGAATCCTCATCGCAACACAAGGCGACGACGTCGCTGCGTCCGTCGCCGTTCACGTCCATCGTGGCGACATCCCAGACGCTTACGCCGGCGTGCAAGGCGAATTGGCGCGGTTGCTCGGCCGCTAGCGCAGCGGAAGAGAACGCGAGGAGTAGCGTGATTCCCATGAAAGTACATCCGTGATGCAGGCGATGTGCCATTAGAAACACAGTTCGAATGCGTTGATCGGAAAGTTCGTCGCTATCGGGCGGTCCCAAGACGATCTGCCGGCCGACGTATGAAAGTTTAGACCGAGCAACGGGCCACGCCGTTTCATTGACGATATCGCGGCGGGTCATGACTGGTCAAGTTGGGCCTGTTCTGTCGGTTGAATCTGGACGAGAACGTCGGCGAAATCTTCACAAACAGATCGAAACCGTTAACCCCATGGAAGTGTGAATTCGATGTCCGCCACGCCGTACAATTCGCGGGGGTCCCGTCTGAAAGGAGTTCGACATGAGTCCAACGTTGTCAGCCCTTACCGCAACCGTGATGGTGCTTGCGAGCGACGTAACGCCGCAGTTTCTTGGCGCGAAGCCCGTGTGGCCCGAAGGTCGCGAGACGGAGATGAATCTGTCTATCGGCTTCTATGGCTCGTTCGAGGCGCAACCGGAGGAACCGGTTACCTTGCGGCTCACGGGGTCAACGTTGTATCGCGTGTTTCTCAATGGCGAGTTCGTGTGCCATGGCCCGGCGCGGGCGTGTCACGGGTACTTTCGCGTAGACGAGTTGGACCTTACTCCTCGACTTCAGGACGGGGCAAACACGCTGGCCATCGAGGTGGCAGGGTACAACGTGAACAGCTATTACCTGATGGACCAGCCGGCGTTTCTTCAGGCCGAGGTCACGCAGGGTGCTCGCGTATTGTGCGGAACCGGTGTCGAAATCAATGCTCTGGTTGCCCGTATCATTCCGGAACGGGTGCAAAGGGTGCAGCGCTATAGTTTTCAACGGCCGTTTATCGAGGTCTATCGTCTGGAGCATGCTTGGGACCGCTGGCGGACAAACGGCGGCACGGACTCCGTCGCGTGCGCCATCCAGCCTCAGTACCCGCTGCTACCGCGACGCGTGTCTCATCCCACCTACACGAGACGCCCGGCCATGACGATCGGCGTATCCGGCACGGTCGAGGTTGGAGGCGAACCTTCGCAGATGTGGAAAGATCGGTCGCTGGTGAATATCGGACCGGCCCTCAAGGGGTATCCCGAGTCAGAACTCGAGGTCATCCCGTCCATTGAGTTGCAGAAGTTTCTGTACGCTGAAACCGGAAAGGGCGAAGCGATTTGGACGCCGTCATCCGAAATCACGTTGAACGCGGGGCATTATCAAATCGTCGATTTGGGCACCAACCTGTCCGGGTTCATCGGCGCCACGGTGACCTGCGAAACGGCGATGCGATTGTATGTGACCTTCGACGAAATCCTGTCCAACGGCGACGTGGACTTCAAGCGGCTGGGATGCGTCAATGCGCTGTTGTTCGAGCTGGAACCCGGGACCTACACCCTGGAGTCCTTTGAACCCTACACGGCCCGCTACCTCAAGTTCATTGCGCTGGATGGCCCGTGCACGATTTCCAACGTGTACCTAAGGGAGTACGTCAATCCCGACACGCACAGCGCTCACTTCGCGGCGAGCGATGAGCGGCTAAACCGGCTCTTTGAAGCTGGCCGGGAGACCTTTGCGCAGAACGCGGTCGATGTATTCATGGATTGCCCTTCCCGTGAGCGGGCGGGGTGGCTCGGAGACAGCCTCTTCACGGCGCGAACGGCGTTCGATCTCGGCGGCACGACCGCGGTGGAACAGAACTTCTATGAGAATTTCCTGCTTCCCGAACGGTTTGAACACCTGCCGGAAGGCATGCTGCCCATGTGCTACCCGGCAGACCACAACGACGGCGTTTTCATTCCGAATTGGGCCATGTGGTTCGTCATTCAATTGGAGGAGTACCTGGCGAGGAGCGAAGACCGCGCGACGATCGACGCGTTGGAACCGAGAATCATGGCGCTGTTGGACTATTTTGAGAAGTTCCGTAACGAAGACGGGCTGTTGGAGAAGTTGGAGAGCTGGGTTTTCGTTGAGTGGTCGGAGGCGAACAAGTTTGTCCAGGATGTGAATTATCCGTCCAACATGCTGTACGCAGCAGTGCTTTCGGCAGCCGGCCGTTTATACGACAGGCCCGATTTGCTCGAAGAGGCGGAGCGTTTGCGCGGTGTGATTCTTGAGCAATCCTTCGATGGCGCGTTCTTCGTGGATAACGCATTGCGCGAGAACGGGGCGCTATCCGTCACCCGGAATCGCAGCGAGATCTGCCAGTATTACGCGTTCTTTTTCGATGTCGCGACGCCGGAGAGTCATCCGGAATTGTGGGAACGTCTCTGCACGCAGTTCGGCCCGGATCGTAAGGAGACCAAGGCGTTCGAAGAGGTCCACTTTGCAAACTCCTTTATGGGCAACATGCTTCGGTTCGAGATTCTCTCGCGCTACGGACACGGCGCGCAGATACTGCCGGAATCGATCGGATACCTCCTCTACATGGCGGACCTTACCGGCACGCTTTGGGAAAACGACTCGGTTGCGGCAAGCTGTAATCACGGATTCGCGTCGCACATCGTGCATACGCTGTACCGCGACGTGCTGGGTCTGTACGCGGTAGATCCCGTCCGGAAGACCATCACGATTCGGATTTCGGACGTTTCGCTGGATTGGTGCGAAGGTCGAAAGCCCGTGCCCGAAGGCTTCGTCAGCATGCGCTGGCGGAGGGAGGACGGCGCGGTTCGATACCGCATCGACGCACCGGCGGGGTACGCAGTTTCCGTGGAAAACAGAACCGGGATAGACGTCGTCCGCGAACCGTAAGGCAGCGTCAGGGCAACACGACGTTGGCGAAGGAGACGATGCCTCCGGAGGGATCTGGGGCGTAGTCGTAGTGGACGATTTCACCGGCATCCACGAGGCCTTCCACGCACTTCATGGTCGAGTAGATGCAGTTTAGCCCGCAGATGCGGCGCTGGTTCTCATCCATCATGACAGATTGATACCAACCTTCGGGATTCATGTCCGCGACGTGCTTCAAATCGCCGGCATCGCGCGCACTCACTTGCTCGATGATTGCGTCGTCCACGTCAAAATCGTCGCCGAAAGTCGGGCCTACGTGGGAAAGGTCGGCACTGGCAATGACGGTGATGCGTTTGTCCGATTCCGCAAAGGCCCGTTTACACCGTGCGAGAAACTCGCGGACGCTACCGTCCACATCCGGTTCTAGGCCGTCACGTTCGGAGAGAAAAGGGCCGCAAAGTATGGGGAGGATCTTCACGGACGGCCCGTACAGGTAGGCGAGCATGACCGCCTGGAACTCGATCGAATGTTCGGTGCGATGGACGATCTCGTGCTCGAGGGGGTCCCAATCGAGACCGTCGCAGATTCGATCGAGCAACTCCACATCCACGTCAAGGGTCCCGAAGGGAGTCTCAAATCCCTTTCGGGTCATCACGAAAGGGACCGGAGGTCCGGCATGGGCAACGCCGAAGATCACGACCGTATCGGGGCGTCCCGAGGCTGCCATTCGCGCGAACCCGTGGGCGTAAGTCTGTCCACCTCGTTCGAAATCGATGTGGGGCACGACGAGCGCCCGCAGCGGCGTCCCGTCCTTGGCGAGTTCTTTGGGCGCCTGGCCCGGGCCGCTGGAGCGGGAAAACAGCGCATCCACGTAGGTTCGCAGCTCAGAGGCATCGGCGGGATAGGACTTCCCCGCGAGATACGCGGGCCGGACTGCCGATTCGCGAAACGTGTTGTGTACGGTTTCTCGGCGCTCCAGAAACGCGGGGGTCAGGAGATAGCCATGATCATCGAGAAAGGAAACGACCTGTTCGACGTCGCCGTCACGAAGTGTACGGCCGCCGGTGGACAGGGAGAAGGCGCGCTGAATTTGCTCGGCGTCTGACTGGCCATCGAGCTGAGACGCGATGAAGAACCCCGCGGGGCTAAGCAGGATGGGTTCTTCCACGATCCCTTCGGGATCGCGGAGGCAGACGAGGGTCTGACCTTCATGTTCGACTTGGGTTACGTCGACGTATCGGAGCGGAGGCAGCGCCATGGTGCCGACACTATATCGTCAGAAACCCGTTTTTGCAATGGACCTTCTGTGCGGGGCGGAACCTAAAGCGTTTACAACGGATTAGTTACCAGTGAATAGACCGTACGGACTTTCGTCCGATACTTGTGGTACCCGGTAACGGGGTCCGCAAAATGTGGTAAAGTTCAGTGGGTGTACGAACCTGGTGAAGAGGATTAGGAGCCATGTTAACTCGTGTACTTGTATTGAGTGCGCTTTGCGCGGTAGTCACGTTCGCGGGGTGCAATACGACGCCTACGCAGGACGGCGCAATCGCGGGCGGAGCCCTTGGTGCGGGCGCGGGCGCAATCATCGGCCACCAATCAGGCAAAGCGGGCGAAGGCGCCCTCATCGGAGCAGGCGTTGGAGCTTTGGGCGGCGCGTTGATTGGCGACCAGGTAGACGAACGGAAGCAGAAATAGCGACACGGGGAGGTGTTCCCTATGAGAATACGATTTACGGTGATGGGACTTACGATCGGCGCGTTGACGCTGGGCGGTTTGACGGGATGTAACACGACGCCTACGCAGGACGGCGCAATTGCCGGCAGCGCGATCGGCGCAGGCGCCGGGGCCATCATCGGGCATCAGTCCGGTAAGGCCGGCGAAGGCGCATTGATCGGCGCGGGTGTCGGCGCGCTCACGGGCGCCTTGATCGGCGATCAGGTGGACGAGCGACGCGATCGCAAGGCTCGCCAACAGCAGCCTCAGGCCGCGCCGCCTCCGCAGCCGGCACCTGTCGCGCAGCCAGCCCCTTCTCAGACCGGACATTGGGAAACTCGTACCGTAAAGACGGAATCCGGTGAGACCTACGAGGAGCGGGTGTGGGTTCCCGGTTCCTGACGAGATACTTACATTTTTCGGCTAGCGTATCCGGTATGGCGTAGCAGGCGTCACGACGGCGGATTCTCCAGTACTTGACAGGCACTCGTATGCGGACGAACGAGGAGAGCCCATGATTCGGCAACGGCATTGGCGCATTGTGGGCGGTATTTGCCTGACCGGCTGCGGGGTAATGGCCGTCTACGGGGTAAACCTCAAGGTGACGGATATCGCTCCTTGGCTCTTTCTTGGCTATTGGGGTCTATTCCTGGTTCTCTTTTTCATCGTGTTGTACTGCGTGCTGCTCGACCTTCGCTACATCCGAGCGGAGCACGCGATTTGGCAACGCGAAGTCTTCAATGAAACGCTCGGCGATGAGGAGTTTCGTCGCGCCCTACGGGAGGCGCAAGCGAATCCCCATCGAAAAAGTCCAGAAAAGGCCGACGAGAAATCCTGATGGGGTTGGGATTTCGTATTGGCGCCAAGGCAAAGGTAGCGAATTGAGGCTCATTCTTTTCGACATCGATGGCACGTTGACGGCCACCAGCCAGATCGACAACGCCTGTTACGCGCGCGCGTTCCGGAAGACGTTTGGACGTGAGATCCCTACGACTGACTGGAACTGCTATACCCATGTCACGGATGTCGGCATACTTCAGGAACTGCTCGAACGCGAGCAAGGGGAGTTGCTGGAATCGGAAGATATCGCGCGATTCGAAGCGAACTATCGCCGCGAGCTTGAAGCCGCTTTTGTACGGAATCCGGAAGCGTTCCGCGGCGTCCCGGGTGCACGGCAAATGCTGCGTCGTCTCGCGTGTTCTTCGGATGTCGCGATCGCACTGGCCACGGGCGGCATGCGGCGTACGGCCCTGTTCAAGTTGAGCCGGGCGGGCATGGACGGATCGCGGCTCCCGGGAGCATTCGCCAACGACGCCATATCGCGGGCGGACATTGCCCGGACGGCCATCGCGAGGACTGAACGGGAACCGGACGACGTGGTCTATGTGGGAGACGGGGTTTGGGACGCGCGGACCGCCGCCGAACTAGGCGTTCGGTTTATTGGCGTCGTTCACGAGTCGGATCCGAGCGCGCTGCGCTGCTCTGGCGCAACGACCTTTATTTCGGACTTTGGAGACGCAGACGCCTTCTTCATTGCGCTGGAAACTGCGTCCGTGCCCGCTGCTACGCGGCGTCACTAAACAGCCACTTCGCGCCCTAACTCAGCGCGCGCCAGTGTTTATTTCTTCATCGACGGCTGCTATCATGCATTTCAGCGGATGCTCGTCCGCGCTGGGCAACTATGGTCGTTTGCTATCGAAAGTTTCTGAGAGTCACAAAAATGGGTGGAATTATGAAGCCGGCGTTCATTTCTCTTATCGCAGCTATGGTCGTACTCTCCTCGTGTCAGCCTGACAAGCCTTGGTCGCCTGACGACGAACCGGGGATTGATCCCGGAAACACGTCCGAGGTGAAACCGGCGTCTCCCGTCAAGGAGCCCACCAATATCGGCGATGTGGAACAAGGATTATGGTTTGAGGCACGCCTGGTGCCGGACTCGATCCCTCCCGGCGCCACGAACGAAGAAATTGAGAATCGCCGCGATCGCCTGGCAATCGTGAACGTTACACTCCCCCGCCCGCTGCCGGACCAGTTGATGGCAGTATACACCTTAGAATCAACCCGGAACTTCGAGAATACGCCGGTCGTACTCCGCGCCCAAATCCTCGTTGACGGCGTGCCAGTTGGCAACGTCCAAGAGGTAATTGAGGTACGAAGCAGGGACAACAAGATCACCCGTACGGTAGATTTGTTGTCGGCCTTCGAGCAGGTACCGGATTCGTTCCTTGCTACCGTGGAAGGGGAATTCTATTTGATGCCAGAAGGCACAGACGCGTCGACGCTCGACCCGGCCACGGCGACGTCGGGTTCCACGTCCAAGGCAATTCAATTCAATCCAATCCGGGTCAATGTGGTACCCGGCAACGACGCGTCAGGCGCGATAGTCGATGACAGCGCCCCCCCGGCCATGCCGGAAACCGCAGAACCCGAAGAGACTTCGCCGACCGACACACTTCCGGCCGAGGCGCCGGTCGATGCCGGTGCCCCGGAGCCTGCCCCGGCCTCATGAACATCGTCTGTATTGGAGCCCACCCCGACGACTGTGAATGTTTTGCGGGGGGAAGCGCCATACTGTGGGCGCGCGCGGGCCATCGGGTACTCTTCGTCTCCATGACCAATGGCGACATCGGCCATTTCCAGCAGGCCGGAGGCGTGCTCGCGCAACGGCGAATCGCCGAGACACGGCTTTCCGCAGAACGCGGCGGGGTGCACGATCTGGTGTTAGGCTACCACGATGGCGAGTTGGCGCCTTCGCTGGACGCCCGGCGTGAGGTCGTCCGAATTATCCGGCAATGGGAGGCCGACGTCGTCCTGACGCACCGGTCGAACGACTATCACCCTGACCATCGGTACACGTCTATCCTGGTTCAAGATGCGGCATTTATGGTCACGGTGCCTCATTTCTGCCCGGAGGTTCCGCGTCTCGAACGCAATCCCGTATTCCTTTATATGGTCGATGGATTCCAGCGGCCCGTGCCGTTTCGGGCGGATGTTGGGGTTGACGTCACGGAGGTGATGGAGACCAAGCTCCACATGCTGGACGCCATGGAGTCGCAGGTGTATGAGTGGCTGCCGTGGCTCCAAGGTCACCTGGACGAAGTACCGGCGAACGCGGATGAGCGGCGGGAATGGCTACGCACGGCGTGGGACGGGTTCTTCTTCCAACACACCGAGATCGCGCGGCCGGCACTTGAACGCTGGTATGGAGCGAATCGTGCCAAGAGGATTCGTTACGCGGAAGCTTTCGAGATCTGCGAATACGGCCACCAGCCGAATGACGACGAGCTCCGCAGGCTGTTCCCTTTCTTCCCCTAGCGGTAATCTTCGAACCGGTACAGAGCTGGGGAGAAAATTGGGGACAGGCTCCATTTTCCTACGCTGCGCTTGACCATAAACGCAGCGATCGAATAGGAAAATGGTGCCTGTCCCCAATTTTCTACTCCGTCGCGACGACGACTTCCTCGGTCCCAAAGGACATGCGGTTACCTCGCGAGACTACGATTTGGGTGCCGGTGGGATCGTGATGGACGACGATCGCTGCGGGCGACTCGGAAACGGACTCGAGATACCATCCTTCTCCGATGAGGTCGCCGGCTTGGAGCAGACGGGAGCCAGTGGACGTGCCATTTCCGTCCCAGGTTTCCACGGCTGCTTTTCCCCCGATGATACCGGTGAACAGGAATCCGCCGAGGGACACAAGGCGAATCTCTGGTCCCACATCCTTGTCATCCGAAGCTGCGGAAGCCGGAGACTCTGTAACGGGAATCGCCGAGTCCGGTTGCGGAAGGTTCAACGGGTTTCGGGCCTCGGCATTGGGTGAAAGATACCGGGTTGGCAGCGGGATCTCGTAGCGGGCTACGGGGCGGCCGCTTCGCCAGGTGAACGTGAGCATGATGGATTCCGCGTCGGCGCCGGCAACGCTGACTTGCCGCAAATCGAGGACCAGCTCGACTTGGGAACCCGGCCGAACTTCCACAACCGGAAGCTCGAGCGACGGGGTGTTTGGCAAATGCCACAGCTCCGGGGAATAGGGCAGGGGCCGGTAGTTTTCCGTTCCTTTTTCTCGTACCTCGATTTCCGCGCCCAAGTTGGGCGCGTCTCCACCGGACTGGACCGTTGCGTTGTCGTCCGGCCACGGAACGGCCAGCCGCAAGGTGTCCCGGCTTCCGTTCTTGCAGAGGACGCGTACAAGTCCGGTTGTGCTGTCATCACGAGCCAATTCGAAGCGCACGCTGCCAGGCTCCGGTCCGAAGAAGAGGAACAGCGCAACGACCGCGGCAATCGCGGCTACACCGGCCGCCAGCGTCAATGAAACGGTCATGGAATGGACGAGTGAATCGCTCCATGGGCTGACGCGTAACGCGCCGACGACGATCATCACCAGGGCGCCGGCGCCGTACAGAACGGGACCCACGTGAAGCGCGGCCCAAAGCTGCCGGAAATCCTCCGCGTGAACGCGGTCCGCGCCGGCCATCACGACGGAGAGCAGCACCCCGGCCAGCATAAGCAATCCCATGCTCAAAACTGCCCATCCCAATGCTGGGCCACGGACGCGCAAAAGGATGACCACGGCGGCAATCGGTGCGAGCACATAGGCAATCCATGCCAACCGGGCAATCGGGTTGGGTCCATCCAGCGACAGGTCCAGACCGACCCGGAACATGGATTCTGCTTCGGCGCCTCGCAGCACCCAGGGCAGGAACACCGCGAGGATACAGACGATCCCGCCCGACAGGATTGAAATCAACTCCCAGCGTTTGGGGTAGATGTGCGCGGTGGGGGCGGGCGATTCCTCGGTCGTTCCTGAAATCGAAGCGATCCGGCGGGGGTAATCATCCAAAGGCAGATCGACGAATTCGCCCAACTCTTCTGGCGTCTCCGCGGCAGATCGGGCATCAACGATGCGCAACTCAGCACGGAGCGCTTCTATCCGATCCGATAGCGCGCGGTTTCGGTCGTTCGCCTCCGGGGCCGAAAGGCGTCCCGACGCCACGCGCTCAGGAAGGTGTGCCTGTTCGTGGCGTTTCGCCCGCAATTCCGCGCGCAGGTTCTCGGCCCGGGCTTGTTCCCGCTTGCGGAACCGGTCGACCGCTTCATTGGCCTGCGATTGCGCCTGTCTGAGATCCCGTTGGCGGACCTGAAAATCCGGCTCCGGTATCGCGCCATTCATCAACGCCGTCTCAAGACTAGCAAGTTCAGCGGCGGCCTTCGCGCGATACGAAAGCGCCAATCGAAGTGGTATTGTGGCGTCGGGTTCCGGCGACATTCTCACACGCCCGATGGCACGCCCGCTTCGGACGATACCCGCGAACGCTTGTACGTAAGCGCCGCCCGCACGAACTCCCGGAAGAGGGGCTGGGGCCGCAGCGGCATGCTGGTGAATTCCGGGTGGAACTGGGCGCCGCAGAACCATGGATGGTCTCGGAGTTCGATAATCTCGACGAGCTCATGGTCGCTCCGGGGATGCACGCCGCTGATGACAACGCCGGCTTCCGCCTCAAGGCGCGCCATATACGCGTTGTTGAACTCGTACCGGTGCCGGTGCCGCTCTTCCACGGTGTCTTCGCCGTAGGCCTCGCGGGCCTTGGTGCCTTCCTTCAAGTCGCACCGGTACGCGCCCAGGCGCATGGTCCCTCCCATGTCGTGGACGCCTCGCTGCTCGGACAACAGCGAGATCACAGGGTCCGGTGTTTCCGGGTTGAACTCGGTGGAATTGGCGGTGGCCAGGCCAAGACAGGTGCGCGACATCTCGATTACGGCGATCTGCATACCAAGACAGATCCCGAAGAAGGGCTTCTTCGACGTGCGAACGTAGTTGACGGCGCGAATTTTGCCTTCGATCCCCCGGGAACCGAAGCCGGGCCCAATCAACACGCCATCGAACTTGGCGAGTTTGTCCTTGGGCAGGGTGCCGTTCTCGAAGATCTCGGAGTCCACCCATTCCAGTTTTACGCGGCAGTCGTTGGCCACGCCGGCGTGGACGAAGGCTTCGTTAATGCTCTTGTAAGCGTCGTCGTGGTCGACGTACTTGCCGACCGCGGCGATGCGCACTTCGTCGGCGGGTTCGGTGATCTTCTGAACAAAGGATGACCACGCCGAGAGATCGGCTTCGGGCGCTTCCATGCCCAAGGTGCGCAGCACGATGTCGTCGAAACGTTGACGTTTGAAATTCAGCGGGATCGCGTACACGGGCGAAACGTCGGGCGCGCCGATAATCGCGTCTTCGATGACGTTGCAGAACATGGCGATCTTGCGCCGCTGGTCCGGACCCATTTCGTGGGTGCCCGTCCGGCAGATGATGACCTGGGGCTGGATACCGATGTCGCGCAGGGCGCGCACGCTGTGTTGCGTGGGTTTTGTCTTGAGTTCGCCCGCGGCCTCGATGAAAGGCAGCAGCGTCACGTGGATGTTGCAGCACGGCTCGGGATAGACGTCGAGGTTGAATTGGCGAATGGCCTCCATGAAGGGCAAACTCTCGATATCGCCGACGGTCCCCCCCACTTCGATCAGCGCAATGTCGGCTTCGTCTTCCGGTTCCGCGGTGAGCGAGCGAATACGGCGTTTAATCTCGTCCGTGATGTGCGGGATGACCTGGACAGTCTTGCCGAGGTATTCGCCGCGACGCTCTTTCTCAATCACCGTATGGTAGATACCGCCGGTAGTCGCGTTGCTTTTTTGGGAGATTTTGGCGTGGGTGAAGCGCTGATAATGGCCGAGGTCGAGATCGGTTTCGGCGCCGTCGTGGGTGACGAACACCTCGCCGTGCTCGAAGGGATTCATGGTCCCCGGATCGACGTTGATGTACGGGTCCAGCTTCATCATTGCAATCTTGAGCCCGCGCGCTTCGAGGAGAAGCCCCAGGCTGGCCGCGGCAATACCCTTGCCGACCGATGAAACGACTCCGCCCGTGATGAAAACATATTTCGGCATTACCCCGCTCCCTCCAGCGCCCCCTCGAGCATAGTACGCACCCGTTCCAAATCCTCCGGCGTGTCCACGCCAATACTACGATACGATGTATTCACCACGGCTATTGGATAGCCATGTTCGAGCACCCGCAGTTGCTCGAGTTTCTCCAGTTGTTCCAACGGCGTTTGAGGCCACCGCGCGTATTCAATCAAAAAGTCGCGCCGGTACACGTACAATCCGATGTGTTGCCAACGGCACCCGATGGGTTCCTCACCCGGCCGCGCATCGCGGATGTACGGTATGGAATGGCGCGAGAAGTACAGGGCTCTGCCATTCTTATCGCACACAACTTTCACGATGTTGGGGTCCGCGATCTCGGCGCGGTCGGAGATGGCGCGCCGCGCCGTGGACATGGGAACCTCCGGATTGTCGAGCAGGGCCTGGATCGCTTCGTCGATGGTATGGGGATCGATAAGCGGCTCATCGCCCTGCACGTTCACGATGATGTCCGCGCGGTGCGTCTCGGCGACTTCGGCGATCCGGTCCGTTCCCGAGGGATGATCCGCGCGGGTCATTACCACGGGCACCTTCAACGGCTCCAGGGCGGCGCGTACCTTCGCATCGTCCGTGGCCACGACCACTTCCGAGACGAGGGCGGCTTCACATGTGCGCAGATAGGTGTGGTACACCAGGGGCCTTCCGGCCAGCGGTGCGATGACTTTCCCGGGAAATCGAGTGGAGGCAAACCGGGCGGGAATCACTGCGAGCACGCGCTCTTTTCCTGCCTCTGCCATGAAAAGTCCTTACCGTGGATGCACCAAAACCACTGCGGATTCAACATACTTCGGTTAGGATTTGAGGAAGGAGAGTCCCGTTTCCTAACGGGATTGTATGGTATCACAGGCCTCGCCCGTTTTCAACGAAAAATCGGCGGCAAGCACAATTTGTAGAGTTTTTCGAGGTAATGAGTACCAGATATTTGATTTTCGAACTCTGAAGCACCAAACCGACAACGCAGACGGGGTTAGTGGTTCAACGGTCCAGGACCTCTGGGAATGGCCGGACGGATCAGACGGATCGGACGGCTCAATCTCTGGTAGGGCGGGTCGGTCCGCGCAGGGCTACATTTTCGCAGCGAGCTTGGATTCCTCGGTGCCGTGGACTTCTTCGATCTGGTCTTTGTGGATGCGGAGGTTTCGGCCGCCGGCTTCGATGTAGAAGTAGTCGCCTTCGGCCACGACGCGGTCGGCTTCCTGGATGGCGCCGCTCTTGAAGTGGACCTTGGGTTTTCCGGCGGGAGCGGGAGCGATTGGCTTCACCGTCGCGATGGTCTTCTGGGGCTCGTTCTTGGCGAGGAGTTTGGGCGTCTCCGCGTGGGGGAGCACTTTCGGATACTGGATGCTATTCCCGTTCCCTGCGTATACCTTCCAACGGTCCAGCACCAGCCGCACGTAGTTCTGCGTTTCCTTGAAGGGCGGAATGCCATCGTACTTCTTTACGTTCTCGGGCCCCGCGTTGTACCCCGCGAGAGCCAGCGAGACGTTGCCGTGGAACACATCGAGCAACTTCGCAAAGAACTGCGTGCCGCCGGCGATGTTCTCCGCGGGATCGAAGATGTTGCGCACGCCCATGTCTTTCGCGGTGCCGGGCATGAGCTGCATGAGCCCGCTCGCGCCTTTGCTGGATACCGCGTTCGGGTTGCCCCGGCTTTCCACATGGATCATCGCGTGGACGAGGCTTTCGTCAAGGCCATACTTGTTGCAGTAGAGCCGCACGAGTTCGTGGATTTGCGAATCCGTGTACCGCATGGGCGGCGTGCGGTAGCGATCCGGGATCACGATGGGATCGAAATCGATCTTGATCTCGTTGTAGTCGTCGCGCTTGCGGTACTTGTAGGTGCGGTTCGTGAGCATGGTCGCGCCGCCGTCGTCCGGCTCGAAGGCACCGAAGGAATTCAAACGGCCCGACATCTTGCGTTGGCGAAGCAACTCATTCTTGAGTTCCGCTTGACGGCGGGCGCGATCCAGTTGTTCGCGACGATTCTCCATGGATGGTGACGCACCGGGGGACTTGATGATGGCGGTTCGATTGGCGGGCGCGCCTTGCGCCGCGGCAAGTGGAATGGTCATCGCGTAGATGCAGACGCAGAGGGACACTTTCAGGAGTATCCGTGCCGAACGAGAGGATCCCGCTCCCCGCGATGAAGTTGCGCGCTTCACCATGTCAAGAGTATACCCCACTCCCTGCAATCTGACAAGCACTTCCCGCCGATGCCGCAGCCCGCGTACCGACAGAAACGTAGAGTACATCCTGTACCACCCTCTTGACAAGTCTCAAAAATTGTATTAAAGTATGCATACAATCTCCAAACGGAGGGTTTGCAGTATGCGGCTTCATCTCTCTCCCAAAAACGGGGTCCCCCTCTACCTCCAGATCGTCAGCCAAATCAAGTATCTCGTCGCCTCCGGCCGGCTGACGGCGGGCGACGAAATCCCCCCCATCCGGGTGCTGGCGGAACAACTACTGGTCAATCCCAACACCGTGGCGCGGGCCTACCGGGAACTGGAAATCGCGGGGGTGCTCACTAAACGTCAGGGCGCGGGCACCTATGTCTCCGACGCGGGGACGCCCCTGGCCTGGGCAGAGCGGCAGAAGATTCTACGAGAACGTGTGGCGGCGCTCGTCACCGAGGCGCACCAGCTTGACGTTCCCGTCGACGTGGTCTTTGAGATGATTCGAGAGCAAGACGCGGAACTCGCCGTACGCGAGGCGCGAGTGAGTGGGGAGGATGAATCCGATGAGTAATGCAGCGAATCCTATGACGGAAACGGTCGCGGAGGTGACCCATCTGACGAAGCACTTCGGGAAGACGGCGGCCTTGCAGGACGTGTCGCTGGCGATCCCGCGGGGGGGCGTGTTCGGACTGGTGGGCGAGAACGGCGCGGGCAAGACGACGCTAATCAAACATCTGCTGGGCCTGCTGAAACCCGAGAGCGGCGTGGTCCGCGTGTTCGAGAAAGACCCGGTGCGTCAGCCGGAAGAGGTGTTGGCGCAGATCGGCTACTTGTCCGAAGACCACGACCTGCCGCACTGGATGCGCATCCACGAGCTGATGCGGTACACGAAGTCCTTCTATCCCAAGTGGGACGACGCCTATGCGAAGGAATTGCTGGAGACCTTCGGGCTCGACCCCTATGCGAAAGTAAAGAATTTGTCCCGCGGCCAGCGCGCCCAGGCAGGGCTCCTCACCGCCCTGGCCCATCGACCTCCACTCCTCTTGCTCGATGAACCGTCGTCGGGGCTGGACGCGGTGGTGCGGCGGGACATATTAGGCGCCATCATCCGCACGGTGGCCGAGGAGGGGCGCACGGTGCTGTTCTCGTCGCACCTGCTGGATGAAGTGGAGCGCGTGGCAGACCGTATCGCCATGATCAGCCGGAGCCGGGTGGTGCTGTGCGATTCGATGGAACACATCAAGGCAACGCACCACGCGATCACGCTCCACTTCGACGAGCCGGTCGTCCAGGCGCCGCAACTCGCGGGCGCGCTCTCCGTGGACGGCAGCGGCAAGGAGTGGACGGCAGTGTGCAACGGCCGGCTCGAAGACCTGCGCGCGTCGGTGGCCGAACTCAATGCGAAAATCGTCGGCGAAGCGACGCCCAGTCTCGAAGACATCTTCGTGGCCCGCGCCGGCCGGAGGGCGGTGTAATGGGTATGAAGCTACCGAGAGGGCCCGCGATCCGGGCGCTGTTGTGGGAGGACTGGCGGCGCAGCCGGGTGGCGTTTCTGGTCGCGTTGGCCTTGGGGCTGCTCTTTGTGCTGACGAACTCGACTATGCGTTGGGCCTCGGGAGGCGTTTCCAGTGTTAATGTACCGCCACTTGTGATTTTGCCCGTCTTCTTGTTCGGAATGACCTCTTTGTTTTCCCTGGGTGACTTCCGTGAACTCAGCACGAGGATCCCCGCACGACATCGTACGCTGCCAGTTCATCCGATTGTTGTCGCCACGTTGCATCTTGGATTCCGGGTGGCTGCGATCGGTTTGCTTTCCGTCGTGCTCGTTGCCAGCGGCCATTGGTTTTCTGAACCCGACCGGATTGAAGACTATCTCGTAGTCGTCGGAATCGCGGTGTCGTTTGTCTTGCTGATGCAGTGCCTGGCTTGGTCGGTTGGTAATTTCGGAGTCGTGCCATTTCTGGTATCGCTCGTGGTGTTTTTGGCAGGGCTTATTGCGTACGGCGGGCAGATATCGGCGTTGATCACGTACATCGCCACAGAGTACTCCCCGCTAATGCATGTGGCGCTTTGGGCAGCGCTGCAGTTGTTCCTGGCAGGGGTTGCCATTGGCGCATCGTTGCTGACCCGGTTTCGGCAGTCCGATCTAGCATTATCGTTGGCGATACCCCGGTTGGCCATCCTGCGAAAGCCACTTGGAGTATCCAGTGCGCTACGCGAGCAGACGCGGTATGAGTGGGTCCGAGGCGGAGCCCTACTACCGTTGCTCACACTGGGGTTCACAACCTTTGCCGTCGCAGCAACAGGTATCGTGGTTAAGGTAAACGGAGAACCGGGAGGTCTCCTAACCCTCGTGAAAGTTCTGACATTCTGCCCATTATGCGTTTCTCCCGCTATGGCCGTTATTGCCGGCCTGCGTGTTTTGCTCGATGACCGTTTGACTGCCCAGTCCGGACTGGGTGCATACGTATACAGTCATCCATTATCTACCCAAGATTTTGCACTCTCGCGATTACGAATGAGCTTCCGCAGCGTCATGGCGAACCAAGTGATATGCTGGTGCCTCTTTGTCAGCGGACTGGTCGCTATTATGGCTATTGAGTCCACACTACCCGGAATAATCGGGAGATTGACTTCAAGCGCATTGGCTCATCTATTTTTCTTCGCGCTCGGCCACACGTTGCTTGTGTGGTCGATGTTTTGGCTTGGCATTCCAGCCATCGCCCAATTGTTTTGGTGTGTGATCGTTATCAGTTCGTTCGCAAGTTTTGGCATGTACGATTCACCTTACGTGGCGACGCTCAACGTCGTGCCTCCAAGTATTCTTCTTACAGTGTGGGCTCTCTATATTGTAAAGCGAACAGCACTGCTTAAGATCCTAGATCGCAGGATGATTCTGGGGGCGGCATTTGCAGTCGTAACCGCCCTGCTATTGGCTTTGTGGCCGGGACGGGAGTATTTGAGCGAACTTGTTTCCGGATCTGTTGCTCCACAGTTGACCATCCTCGCTGGCCTCGTGGCGCTGGCCTTATGCCCAGCGATTCCGATACTTGCACAGCCGTTGTTGGTGCACCGGTTGCGGCACCGGTAAGAGGAGACTCTGGTATGTCTACCATGTTCGATCGTCTCCGAGGGCCTGTTGGCGCGCTGTTGTGGGAAGACTGGCGGCGCAGCCGGGTGGCGTTTCTGGTGATACTGGCAATAGGACTCGGACTTTCCCTCACGGGATTTGTGGTGACTTCGTACCTGAAGTTCAAGGGGGTTTACACCAGCGGCCCAGACGAGGAAGTCTACGAACTGGCGGTGTGGCCGGTGTTCTTCTTTGCGCTGGTGCTCGTGTTCTCGTTGTCGGACCCGAAAGACCTTACGCCACGGATTCCTGCGAGGCACTATACATTGCCCCTGTCGCCGCGCAAGGTGGCGCTCGTCCACCTGCTGTTTCGTCTCGTGTCGATGGGCGTGCTAATGGCGTTGCTATCGTGCCTGGTCCAACTGGCAATGCTTTCCTTCACACCCGTGCACGTATTCGGGGCAGCGGCGGGCGCGATGGCGGGGTTCCTGGTCGGCCAGTGTTTGGCGTGGACCGTCGGGAACTTCGGGGGTTGGCCATTCTTGGCGTCGCTTGTCGCGTTACCCATCGTGCTGAACGTCGCCCAGGTAGGGAGCCGGTTACAACGAGTGCTGGAGACGGCGGAGTCGTACGGGGTTCCGGCGGTGGTGTCGGCGTCGATTCTGTTGCTAGGAATCGGATGGATCGCCATCGAAGGCGCGCGATGGGGCCGGAGCGTGGGCACGTCGTCGTTGCGGTTCGATACCCTGGGCACGAAGTCGCCGTTCTTTCTTCGCGCAAAAGACATGAGCCCCCTCGCGGCGCAGATAGCGTACGAGTGGCAACGCAAGGGGCGGATGCTTCCGGCATTGACGATTGGGTTCATCGCGTTGGGCACGTTCTTCTATGTTGTATTCGCGGACATGAGCGTGCCTCGAAACAAGTTCGGCGCTCTTGGATTGGCGATGATCCTGTTTCCCGTCTATTCGGCGCCGATTGCGGCGATCATAGCCGGTGTACTCGCATTTCTCGACGACTACCGGCAGCGGATTTCCGGCGTTGGGACCTTTCTGTATACGCGCGCGGCGGATAGCGGCCTACATTCGCGGGCCCGGCTCATCATGAGTTTGAAGTCGGTTGGCATCACCCTCGGTTTGTGTCTGATCGTCACGGGCATCGGGGCGCTCATCATGGCGGCCGTCCGACCGGAATCGCTGAGACAACTCCAAGGCGAGTTCGCGCCGTACTCGATCTGGGGAATCGCCATGATGCTCGCCGGCTATATCCTGATGGTGTGGACGCTGTATTGGATGGCCATCCCCGGGGCGATTCTTTGGTTCTGGATTGTCCTCGTGACGATTGTATTTGGCGTGGTCGACGCTGTTCACCATCCGTTCTTCGAATTCATGATGATTTGGCCTCCAAGTCTGGCGATGATTGCGGCGACGGTCTTCGTGCTGTGGCGAAGCGTGCGGAACAGGATGTTATTCCTATGGACGGCTGCGTTCGCGCTATTCACGGCAATCTCAGTATGGTGCGTCGTTTCGTGGTTGGGCATCGCCGGATCCGCGTGGAGCTCCACGATCTCGCACTTCGGTCTGCTAACGGTGATCGCAGCCGTGTTCGCGCTGTCGCTCTGTCCGGCGTTTCCAATCCTTGCGCAACCGCTGTTGGTCGAACGGCTGCGGCGTAGCTAAGGCGGCATTCTGGAGGTGGCCATAACACAATTTGAAAGGTATCCGCCGGATGTAGCGCAGGCGTCCTCGCCTGCAAACCGGGCTGATCGTTTCGCGATTGCAGGCGAGGACGCCTGCGCTACATCCGATGTGACTGGGAGGTACCCCTTTTGAAACGCGCTGTAAGACCGAGGAGGAAATTCCATGCGTTCGTATAAGACTCGCGCCTTAGGTCCCATTGGCGCGCTGCTGTGGGAAAACTGGCGGTTGACGTACCTGGCCTTCTTCGTCGCGCTGGCGCTGGGCGCGGGGGTGACGCACTCGATCGCGGAGATGCACCGGTTGGGCACGACGTCCTGGGGCGACCCGGACCTTCCCTCGTATGCCATCTGCTGGTTTGCGCTGTTTCTATACGGCGCCATTGCGATGTACGCCCTGGCCGACCCGAAGGCGCTGTCGCAGCGCATCCCGGCGCGCCAGTTTTGCCTGCCCATCCGGACAGGGTCGGTTGTGGCGATTCATTTGCTGTATCGTTTGTTGAGCTTCATGCTCCTGGCGGTCGCGCTCTTTGCACTGATGCGCGTTGAGTTTGGCGACCTAGTGCAACGTTCCTTGCTGCTCGACGTATCGATAGCTGCGGCCATCTTCAGTTACGTGCTCGCAGTGGCGTGGTCCTGGGGATCGGCCCGGCGTTGGATCTGCGCGGCAATCGCACTATTCGCGCCGCTTGTCGTAGTCGCACTGAGTCTCCCAATGGCGGATGGGCGAAGGGCTGTGTGGACCAGGATAGGTCTAACGCTCGATACGACGGGCATTGCAGTCGGACTTCTTCTAGCAGCCGGCCTGCACGTGGCCATCGCGTATTGCGTGGGGCTGCGGTCTCGCCTGGGAACCGAACCTGGCAGTGACCAAACGAGCTTCGGGTCCCGCTTGTTTGGCAGTGGGCCACGAATCACCAGTTCCGGTCAGCAGGCCCAATTCTGGTACGAGTGGCGCCGGAAGGGATGGGTGCTGCCCGCGTTGTCGATGAGCTTCACCGCGGCGTACGTGTTGTTCATGTGGATCTTCGACGGAGGATCGTGGGCACAAGTACGGGAAGCGATGATCGGCGCGCCGTGGATCGCTTCGTTGTTTGCTGCGTTCTTCACGGGTCTTTACATGCTTTCGGTGGACTATCGTCACGCGTCGTCCGGATTGTCGACGTTCCTGTATACGCGGCCCCTGTCAACGGACGCCTACTCCCGCGCACGGCTGCGAATGAGTGTGCAGAGCGTGCTGCTGTGCTTGTGCCTGTGCGTGGCACTTTGCCTGGCGGGAGTCCTCCTGGGGTACGGGGACGCGCACGGCAACGCGCTGAGTGGCGGGGATGAGGTCGTGCGGGTTGCCTTCTTGTTTTGCCTGGTCGTGGCTTACGGGCTTCTGCTCTGGTCCCTCCTATGGATGAGCGTACCGGTTTTGCTCTATCTGTTTTGGCTCGGGAGTTACTTCTATTACCAGTCGTTGGCGAACACGGAATTCGAATCCATCCACGAGCACGTCCACATGTTCTGGCTCATTTGGATTCCGGCGGTCGCACTGGTGGCCGCGACCGCGATCGTGTGGCGGCTTCCCACCATGTGGCGGTCCTTGTCGGATGCCATCGTGGCACGCGCACGGAACCTGATGATCCTCGCATTTGCCGTCATGGTGTCGACCGTCTTTATTTCCGAGGAAGTCGATCCGTTCGGGCCGGATTCGTTTGAGGCGTTCTCTGCTCTGCTCGCGATCGTCGGATTGAGCACCTTGCCGGCGCTCTCGATCCTCTCGCAACCGCTACTGCTGAATCGCTTGCGGAGACGGTAGGAGCGATTGCGGATTGCGAATTGGAAGACACGGACATACACGGACACACACGGACGTAACCGCGCATAAGGTTCGGCGTCTTCTTGGCGCGGGACTGCAGGTCAGATGGCTGGGGGAGGTGAACCGTGAGTAAGAAGCCGGGGTTTTCGCTGATCGAATTGCTCGTGGTCATTGCTATCATCGCCATCCTCATGGCGCTCATCCTCCCCGCACTGTCGCGCGCTCGGGAATCGGCGCGGCGCACGGTCTGCGCCAGCAATCTCAAGCAAATGGGCGAGGTCTTCCGTATGTTCGCCGACGAACACGACGGCGATTGGCCGCCGCGCATGGTTCCCTATCACCAGTCCTATAGCCCGACTCGGCAATGCTGGTCCAGCTTCGATGGCGTATATCTCTATCCCGAGTATCTCACGGACTGCGAGATCGCGATTTGCCCGTCGGATTCAGAGTTCGGGATGATCGGCGGTGACGCTCGTTTGATCAGCCCGGTGGGTCCGGGATGGGATACGATGCCGTATGACGAGCCCATCAAGGGAATGCGGGAGTACCCTTCACTCGCCGATTACTCCTACGTCTATTGGGGGTACCTGATCGAACCGCGTTACGTGAGCACTCCGGATGACATGACGGCCATGGGCATGATTCTGGACAATCAAACGCCGTACAGCGTGAATTTCGAGACGCGCTGGGACGACCAGTACGTTACGCTGCCCAGCTTCGGCGAAGAAGTGACGGTCTATCGGCTTCGCGACGGCATCGAACGATTCACGATCACCGACATCAACAATCCCTCGGGGAACGCAACGGCAGCATCCGACGTCCCGGTCATGTGGGATACCGTACGGCCCGGCCGAGGCTATTTTGCGCAAAGCGAGGTTAACCACACCCCACTCAGCGCCAACATCCTTTTTATGGACGGCCACGTGGAGTACGGGCGTTACCCGCAAGCAGACGGCTCGCGGCTGTTCATGCTGACCGAGGCCGGTGTGAATGACGGCGTCTTTTACTTTCCGTGATTCGGTCGCCGCCACTGGGACTACTTGTGCCTTCATCGCATTGGCTTGCCTGACCCATTCCGGCGGTGGTAGTGTTTGAATCGATCACCGTTGGGTACCTCGGACGCAGGAATTCTCCCCCGATGCATTCGAATCATTTGGAAGTCGTAGTCGGCGAAAAACTTGCAACATACGGTCAACGCGTGGCGACGGCGGAGTCCTGCTCCGGCGGGCTGGTCGCGCACCGGTTTACCAATGTGTCCGGTTCGTCCACGTACTTCTTGGGCGGCGTGGTCACGTACAGCAACGAAGCGAAGGCTGATCTGCTGAACGTGTCCATCGACGACATCGACCAGCACGGGGCCGTGAGCGAAACCGTCGCGCGGCAGATGGCGCAAGGGGCGCGGCACTGTTTCGGCGCGGAATGGGGCATCGGGATTACCGGCATTGCCGGGCCCACGGGCGGCACCGAGGAAAAGCCGGTCGGTCTCGTGTACATTGCGGTCGCAGGGGCCGCTGAAACGCACGTGACGCGGAACTTGTTCGCGGGGTCGCGGGAGTCAATTAAGGAACAGACGGCCGATAAGGCCTTTGAACTCTTGTTGGAGCAATTGCAGTGAGTGCAGGATTCGTTCATCTTCACGTTCATTCCGAGTACAGCGTCCTCGACGGCGCGAGCAAGGTCGCGGAACTCATCGACCGGTGCCAGAAGTACGGCATGAAAGCTTGCGCGTTGACCGATCACGGCGCCATGTTCGGCGTACTCGACTTTTTCACGGCGGCCAACAAGGCAGGCATCAAACCGATCATCGGGTCGGAGCTGTACGTCGCCAAGGGCAGCCGTTTCGACAAATCGGGCCGGACCCCCGGCGGGTCCAACAACCACTTCCTCTTGCTGTGCGAAAACGACGCGGGCTACCACAACCTATGCCGCCTGAGTTCGCTCGGGTATCTGGAGGGTTTTCACTACAAGCCGCGCGTCGACCTCGAACTGCTGGAGAAGTACAAGGAAGGCATCATCGCGACGAGCGCGTGCCTTGCGGGGGAAATCCCGCAGTTCCTGATGAACGACGATCTCGACGCCGCGAACGAGGCCATTAAGAAGTACATAGCGATCTACGGGCGCGACAATTTCCTGATCGAACTCATGGATCACGGCATGCCGGAGCAGCGCAAGATTAACCCGTACCTCGCCGAAATGGCCGAGCATCACGGGCTCATGGTCATCGCCACGAACGATTGCCATTATACGGATAAGGAAGACGCGGAACCCCACGAAGCCCTGTTGGCCATCCAGACGGCCGCGACGCTGGACCAGGACGACCGGTTCAAGTTCCCCACGAACGAGTTTTACTTCTGCAGCGCGGAGGTCATGAAGGAGCGGTTCAAGGAGTATCCGCAGGCCATCGCGAACACGGAGAAGGTGGCCGACCGCTGCAACGTGAAGATCCCGCTGGGGAGTCATCTCATCCCCCGCTACGAACCGCCGGACGGCATGGCGAAAGAAGAGTATCTGCGGCGGCTGGTCCAACTGGGCCTCGAAGACCGCTACGACGGCAATCCAACCGAGGAGCATCTCAAACGCGCGGACTTCGAGCTGGGCGTCATCGAACGCATGGGCTTCGTGGACTACTTCCTGGTCGTGTGGGACCTCATCAACCACGCGCGGAGCAAAGGCATCCCGGTGGGGCCGGGTCGCGGCTCCGGCGCGGGCAGTCTCGTGGCGTACGCGCTGAAGATCACGAACATCGATCCCATGCGCTACGGGCTGCTGTTCGAGCGTTTCCTGAATCCCGAGCGCATCACCATGCCGGACTTTGATCTGGACTTCTGCTACAACCGGCGCGGCGAGGTCATCGAGTATTCGCGGGAGAAATACGGTACAGACAACGTTTCGCAGATCATCACCTTCGGCCGTATGAAGGCGAAGCAGGTGGTGCGCAACGTGGGACGCGTGCTCGGCATGCCCTACGGCGACGTGGACCGGATAGCGAAACTGATCCCCGACGATCCCGCCATGAAAGTCACTCTCAAGAAGGCGCTCGATCAAGAGCCGGAGCTCCAGGACATCCTCAAGCAAGACCCCGCGGTGCAGCGGTTGTGGCAGTTGGCGACGCGCCTCGAAGGCACGGTCGGCACTTGCGGCACGCACGCGGCGGGCGTGGTGATCTGCGACCAGCCCCTGACGGACCACGTGCCCCTGTTCCAGGCGGCCGGCAGCGACGTGGTCGCGACGCAGTTCGAGATGAAAGGCGTCGAGGAAGTCGGCCTGCTCAAGATGGACTTCCTCGGTCTGCGCACCTTGACGGTCGTACACGACGCCGTCCGATTCGTAAGACAGAATCGCGGCATCCATATCGACATCGACAACCTCGAGCCCAACGACAAGAAGACCTACGCCCTGCTCCGCTCGGGCAAGACCATGGGCGTCTTCCAGTTGGAAAGCTCCGGCATGCGGGACCTCGCGAAGCGCATCGGGTTGGAGAGCCTGGAAGAGATCTGCGCGCTTATCGCCCTGTACCGGCCGGGTCCCATGCAGCTCAAGGACCAATACATCGAGAGCAAGCATAATCCGAAGAAAGTGCAGTACGACCATCCCCTGCTCGAACCAATCCTGAGCGAGACCTACGGCGTGGCGCTCTACCAGGAGCAGGTCATGCAGATCGTGCAGGCGGTCGCGGGTTTCTCGCTGGGGCAGGCCGATATGCTGCGCCGCGCCATGGGGAAGAAGAAGGCCGACCTCATGGCCGAGCAGCGCGATAAATTCGTCGCGGGCGCGAAGGCGAACGGCATCGATCCGAAACTCGCAGAAACGCTCTTCGCGAAAATCGAACAGTTCGCAGGGTACGGCTTCAACAAGTCCCACAGCATGGCGTACGCGTACGTGGCATACCAAACCGCGTTCTTGAAGGCGAACTATCCCGCGGAGTTCATGGCCGCGCTGCTCACGAGTGAATCGGGCAACCTGGATAAGGTCGGGATCTACGTGGAAGAATGCCGAAGACTTGGCATCGAAGTGCTCGCGCCAGACGTAAACGGCAGTTCTCTGGGCTTCACCGTGGAAGGCGACTGTATCCGCTTCGGACTCGGCGCGATTAAGAACGTGGGCAGCGCGCCGGTCGATGCGATCACGAAGGAGCGCGATGCGAACGGACCGTTCAAAGACATCTACGACTTCTGCGCGCGCATCGACAGCCGGCAGGCCAACCGTCGCGTCATTGAAAGCCTGAACAAGGCGGGCGCGTTTGCGAGCACGGGCTGGGGCCGGCGTCAGGTAGAACACGCATTGGATGCGGCCATGAGCCAGGGCCAGCTCAGCCAGAAGGAGCGCGCTGCCGGGCAAACGTCGCTGCTCGAACTCATGGGCGGCGGTGACGACTCCGAAGAGACTATGCATCAGAAGCCGGATGTGCCAGAATGGCCGGAGAGCGAGTTGCTCGCCTTCGAGAAGGAGATGCTCGGACTCTACGTCAGCAGCCATCCGCTCGCGCGGCACGCGAACACGTTGGACCGGTACACCTCGCACAGCCTTGCCTCCTTAAACGAACTGCGGGAAGGCACAGAGGTCGTTCTGGGCGGTCTGGTCGGCAACGTGAAGCAACACGTAACCGCGCGCGGCAACAAGAAGATGGCCTTCGCCACGCTGGAAACGCTGGAAGGTCCGGTCGAGTTCACGGTGTTCCCGGAGTTGTACGAACAGAAGGCGGGCCTGCTGGTTACGGACATGGCGATCATGCTCGTCGCGTCCGTAAATTTCCGAAACGACGAAGCGGGCCTGATCGCGCAGGATATGCTGCCCATTGAAGAAGCGGAGGGCAAGTTGACGAAGGCGGTCCACATCCGGCTGACGACGGTGGGGCTCGACGACGTGTTGCTGGAACGGCTCGCCGAAATCCTGGGAGAGCGTCCGGGCAAGTGCGATGTGTATCTGCATTGCGTGACGCCGGAGCATGAGGACGTGACCGTGCACGCAACGGATGCGTGCAAAGTCGCCGCGAGCTCGGAGTTGACCGAACAAGTCGAAGACTTGTTGGGGGAAGACACCTTGTGGCTATCGGGAGGCAACGGTTTGCCGCGCCACGATTGAGGCATCATGGAACATCCGGTCCTATTGTTTGACGGTGTCTGCAACCTCTGCAACGGGGCCGTGCAATTCATCATCAAGCGCGATACGGATGCCCAGTTCCGTTTCGCCAGTTTGCAGTCGGATGCGGGTCAAGCGCTCCTCAACCAGCACGATCTCCCCACGGAAGACTTTGATACCATGGTGTACATCGAGGGGGATACCGTGTACACCAAATCGACGGCCGGCCTTCGGATCGCGCGACGGCTGGGCGGGCTGTGGCCTTTGCTGTACGCCTTCATCGTCATACCGCGGCCTATCCGTGACGCGGTCTACGGCGTCATCGTCCGCAACCGGTACCGCTGGTTTGGAAAACGCGACGACTGCATGGTCCCCACGCCGGATCTGCGCGCGCGATTTCTGGAGTAAGCGTGTGTTTGAAAGTACCGACCCATGAACAAGCTCGCCATCCACGGCGGTAACCCCGTGCGCTCCCAGCCGATCGTCACGACCGGACGCCGCTTCGATGAGGACGAACTCCAAGAACTCAAAGAAGCGCTCGATCAACAGACTCTCTTCTACTGGTCAGGCGAAAAGGTGAAGGTGTTTCGGCGGGAGTTTGCGGAACTCTACGGCGTGAAGCATTGCCACATGGTGTCGAGCGGGACCGCGGCGCTTCACGTGGCGACGGCCGCGGTGGGTATCAAGCCGGGTGACGAGGTCATCACCTCCCCCATCACGGACCAGGGGACCATCATCGCGATCCTCGCCCAAGGCGGCGTTCCGGTGTTTGCCGACGTGGACCCGCATCATTACGCCATCACAGCCGAGAACGTGGAGAAGTGCATCACGGAAAAGACGAAGGCGATTATCGTGGTCCATCTCGCGGGCAGTCCGGCGGATATGGAGTCCCTCCTGGCCGTGGCGCGACGGCACGGTCTCAAGGTCATCGAGGATTGTGCGCAGAGCTACCTTTCGTACTACCAGGGGAAGCTCGTCGGCACGCTTGGGGATGTGGGCTGCTTCTCGCTGAACGACTACAAACACATCAGCGCGGGCGATGGCGGCATGGTCGTCACCAATGATGACGCACTGGCGGAATTCGCCGGGGTGTTCCTGGACAAGGGATACCGGCGGGACGGGTCCGGGCGCAGACCGGAACTACTGGCCTTCAACTACCGGCCCAGCGAGCTGCAGGGCGCGGTGGCACGCGCGCAGTTGCGTAAGCTGCCGTACATCTGTGAACGGCGGCGAACCCTGGGCGACCGGCTCTCGGCTGCGTTGGAGGGCATACCAGGGGTCCATCCGCATCAGGTACTCGATGGCTGCTCGAGTTCCTACTGGTTCTACCTTGGCCGCACAAACCCGGAAGTGCTTGGAATTACGAGAGATGCGTTTGTGGAAGCCGTTGCCGCCGAGGGCGTTCCGGTCACGCCGGGGTACATCCAACGGATGGTGTACGAGTATCCCGTACTCGCCGAGCATCGGGCTTATCCCGGCAGCCCGTATCCCTGGGACGACCTGTACGGCCGGCGCATTACATATGGTCCCGGACTGTGCCCTGTCGCGGAACTCGTCGAGAAGACAAGCTGGCGGGCACCGATCACCGAGTTCATGTCCGAACAGGACGTGGACGACATTGCCGAAGGCATCCGAAAGGTCGCGGACCACTTCGTCCGCGCCGGGTCCTTTTAGTCGCGCCCGAGGCACAGGAACTTGCGAAGCCCGAGTCCACTGACACAAGGGGTTGCGTGCGTACGGAGATTCGTGCATACTGGTGCGGTGTCGGGAGTTGCGCAACGCGGGATGGAAGTGGCATGAAACTCGAAACGACGCGCTTCGGTACGTTGGACGTCGATCCGAATTCCGTGATCACGTTCACCCAGCCCATTCTCGGTTTTCAGGAATTCCGGCGGTACGTCCTGTTGCCGGGTCCCAGCGATCATCTGACCTGGCTGCAGTCCACGGACTCCCCGGATTTGGCGTTTATCCTCATCAACCCGCACGCGATCATGCCGGAGTATACAATGGACCTGCGGCAACAGGAGTTATCCGAGTTGGCCGTCTCCAGCGCGGACGACCTCGACGTGTACACGCTCATCGTCGTTCCCCAGGACCCGTCTAAGGTGCGGACCAATCTGCGGGCGCCGATTCTGATCAACACCAAGCAGCGGTTGGGGAAGCAGACCATTCTCGAACGAAGCACCTACCCGATCCAGTTTTTCCTCGCCCAGGCAAAAAAAGGGGAGCCCCAGGAGGTCACGAATGCTCGTTCTGACGCGTAGAGAAGATGAGAGCATCATGATCGGGGACGACATCATCGTCAAAGTGCTCGATTTGAAAGAGAACCAGGTCAAGATCGGCATTGTGGCTCCCCGTTCGGTGGCCGTTCATCGCCAGGAAGTGTACGAGGCCATTCAAGCGGAAAATGCGCAGGCCGCATCGGTAACGAAGATCGAAGAGATTACGAACCTCATTCCTTAACAGAAAGGGCGCCGGACATGGATGTCATTGTGGATGGAAGTCGCGACTTCAGGTTGCAAGGCGAGCCGGAAGACGCCCTTGCTGCCGTGGCGGCCATCAGCGAGTACCTCCAGAAGCAGGGTCGCGCCATCCTCGTCATCAAGGCCGACGGGTCCAGTATCGCTCCGGACACTTTGCTCGACACATTGCAGGGCAAGCCGCTCGCGGATATTTCGTCGTTGGAAGTGGAGTCCGCGGACGTGGCGGGACTTGTCGAGGGCAGCCTGAAAGAGCTGAACGACACGCTGCCGGAGTTGCCCAAGGCATGTCACGAGTTGGCCGCTATTTTTCAGGGCAGTACGCCGGAAGAGGGATTTGAGCCGTTCCACAAACTTGCCGACATTTGGGCGAACGTGAAATCCCGGGAACTCATGGTGGCAAACGCGCTCAACCTGAACTTCGACGAGCTGTGTGTCAACGGGGAATCCGTGACGGCCCTGCATGAGGAACTGAATCTGTATCTCACCGAAGCGGCCGTGGCGCTGGAGTCCGGCGATTTGGTCCTGCTGGGCGATCTCCTGGAATATGAATTGGCGCCGCGCGCCGAAGTGGAACCGCAGATTGTTGCGTTATTGCGGGAGCGGTCGCAGAGCCAGGCCAATTGAGCATGCCGAGCCCTCGGGTCCTGACGTTCAACTTTCACGAACCCTACATCTGTCTCATGGCCAAGATCGGCGTGCCGCTGACCGTGGGTCTCTACGACAAGCCACGCTTTGCCCGCCCTTGGCACACGCAGTACCGCCCCATACCCTCTAACATCGATCTCGTCGATGAATCCACCTGGCGCGAAGGCCTGAAGTCCGGCGCTTACGACGTAGTAGTCGCACACAATGAATTGAACGCGCTCGACCTTCTGGACTGCGGATTGCCGTGCCTGCTGGTGTGCCATAACCGCCGCTCGTATCTGGAAACGACGGTCGACGGCGATCTCGAAAAGGGCAAGGCTCAATACAAGAAGGTCCTAGACCGTTTGCAGGATCATTTTTCGTTCATCTTCATTTCCGAGTCCAAGCGCGCAGACTATGGATTGTCCGGCGCCGTCATTCCTCCGGGGATCGACGTTTCCGAATACGGCGGATACACCGGGGATGTTGCCGAGGTATTGCGCGTCGGCAATGCCATGCGCGCGCGGGACCAGATGTTCGACGTGGATTTCCAGGAAGCGGTGTGTGAAGGGATACCGAATCGCGTGGTCGGATTCGATCCCGAGATTCCCGGCGCGAAACCTTCGGAGTCCTTTGACGAACTCCTGAGTACGTATCGCCGCTTGCGCTGCCTGCTCCATGTCACGCGGGAAGCCTACGAAGACGGGTACAACCTCGCCATGCTGGAAGCGATGGCCTGTGGGATGCCCGTCGTGTCGCTGGCGAACCGCACCTCCCCCCTCACCCACGGCGTGGATGGATTCGTCTCGGACAGCGTGGATAAATTGCGCGCGCACATCGAGGCGTTGCTGGCCGATCGCGAATTGGCGCGGAAGATCGGAGAAGCGGGACGCAAGACCGTTGCGGAGAAGTTCCCCATCGAGGATTTCGTGGCGCGCTGGCGCGACGTGCTGGAAAAGGCGGCGGACCGCAAGGCCTACGTCAGCGTTGCCAGCGGCGCGGAGCCGTTTCCCCGGGTGCGAATGTTGGTGGAATATCTGTGTACGCCGTTTACAACGGGACGTTACATGGAAGAAGCGCTTCGCGCGGATCATGAGGTGGTCACCGCGGGCAAACAGTTGCCGGAAAAGTTTCTGGAGGAATGGGGCTTCACGACCGCTCCCCCATCTTCGCCGGCGCCCGATGTGGTGTGGTCGGCGAGCGAGTCGTTTGCGGAACGGCTTCCAAAACTGCCCGCCTCGTTCACGCCGGATTTGTACCTCTGGATCGATTCCGGCATCAGCGAAATCCCTGGCGACAGTGCCGCACTCGGCATCCCGCGGATCGCGTATTTCATCGATACCCATTTTGCGCTGGACCTGCGCATCGATCTGGCGAAACACTTCGACTTCACCTTCCTCGCGCAACGGACGCATATTCCAGCGTTCGTGAATGCCGGCATCTCCAACGTGGCATGGCTGCCGTTGGCCTGTTCGCCGGAGCTGCACAAGGTGGATCCCGTGGAACGCACGGTGGACGTGGCCTTCGTGGGCGCGGTTCCGGACGATCCCAACGATCGGCGCAGAAAACTGCTGGACGCGGTCGAAGCGCGTTTCCCCGTTGCCGTGGTCGGCCGATATTGGCCGGAAGAAATGGCGCGCATCTACGCCAACGCGAAAATCGTGGTCAACATGTGCGTGGACCGCGATATCAACATGCGCGTGTTTGAAGCGCTGGCGTCCGGCGCCATGCTGATCACCGACGAAGCGGACGGGCTGGAAGAGCTGTTCAACGACGGCACGCACCTCGTCATTTACCGCAATGACGACGAACTTGTCGGGCTGATCGAGCGCTATCTTTCCGACGACGCCGCGCGCGAACGTATCGCACGGGAAGGGCGCGCGCTGGTGTATGCCAGGCACACGTACCAGCACCGCATGCGGCAAATGGTCCTCATGGTGCTGGAGGCGGCGGGCGCCTTGGGCGGATACCAGGGCGAGTCGCGGTTCTTCAAGGGCGGCTACTACCGGTCGCCCCGACCAGAACTGGCGGCGCACGTCCCCCTGCATACGACGCGCCTGCTCGATTGCGGGTGCGGCGGCGGGGAGTTCGGCCTGTCCCTGAAACGGCGCGGTGTGAAGGAAGTCGTCGGCATCGAGATTGTGGAGCGCGCCTGGGAGATTGCAAAACAGGTGCTGGACGACGCGCTCCTGGGCAGTATCGAACAGATGGAACTGCCCTTCGAGGACGAGTATTTCGATTGCGTTGTTTTCGGCGATGTGCTGGAACACCTGGTCGAACCGGCGAAGGCGCTTCAGAAAGTCTCGCGCGTCCTGTCCAAAGACGGCGTGATCGTCATGAGCATTCCCAACGTGCGGTTCTGGCAGACGGTGGAGATGCACGTCAACGGAAGGTGGCAGTACGAAGACGCGGGCATCATGGATCGCACGCACCTGCGGTTCTTCTGCGCGCCCGACATGTACCAGATGGTGGAGCAGGCCGGGCTGGAGGTATTAACCATCCAGCCGCTGTCCATGTGGCCTGCGGAGCAGTTGCCGCTCGACAAGAACCGCTGCCTTAAGCTCGGCAAAATCACCATTGGTCCGCTGGACGACGACGAGCATCAGGACTTTCTCGTGTACCAATATCTCGTCATCGCCGCGAAGCCGGGAATGGATCGGCTCGTGGGGGCGCGCAAGGCGCTCGAAGAGCAGGATTATCAGCGTGCCTTCCGGATGGCGAAGGAAGCACAGAACGCCGACGTGGCGGAGCAGACGCGCATCATGGCGCGCGCTGCCGGGAAATTGGGACGCCTGGACACCGCGGAAAAGTTGTATCGGGAAGTCTTGCGGCTGCGTCCGGACGATGCGGAATCGAAGGGCGAACTGGGCATTGTGCTGCTGGCCGCGAATCGTCCTCAGGATGCGGGACCACTGTTGGAGGAAGCCGCCAAAGCCGACCCCGAGAATGACCGCGTTTTCGCGGGACTGGGTTTGGTGCGTTTGACCGAAAACCGTTTGGACGAAGCATTCGATCTGCTGGCGCGTTCGCTGGATCTGCGGAGCGACAACGTTTCGGTGGTCCAGCGGCTCGTCGAGACGGCGCGTGCGCTGAATCGGCTGCCCGATGCCGAGCCGCATCTGCGCCGCTATGTGGACTTCTATCCCGGCGACATCGCCATGGCGTGCATGTTCATACGGGTGCTGCGCGAGATTGGCAAGGCGGACGAGGCCAGGAACCGGCTCGAAACGCTGCTGTTGCTGACGCCGGACCACGCGGAGGTTCAGGCGCTGCAACGCGAATTCCAGGGGTGAGACTATGAAACCGGCGCGGGAATGGGCCAAGGATCTACAGAGCCACACGATCCGCCCGGGTGTTGAACCCTCTACGGGCCGCGCGGGCGAACCGACCGTGCGTGTGGACGGCACCTTCCTGCACAGCCAGTACCGGCCCTTGGAGGAAGGCGTCCGGTTAATCGATTCGGCCGGTCTCGAACCGGATCGGCCGGTGATCGTTGTTGGACTGGGACTCGGCTACCACGTGCTGGCCTTGCTGGAACGCGGGGTCGACGTAATCGTTATCGAGCCAGATGCCAGCGTCGCCAAGCTGGCCGTCGACGGGCTGCTGGCAAATTCGGAAACACTCGTCTGGGTTGGATCGCTTGACGAGTTGCCGTCTGATACCAATTTCCAAGCACTCGTGCGACGGGACCCGCAGATTCTCGTTCACCCCCCGACGGGGCGATTGCATCCGCAGTACGTGGAGTCTTTGCGCGCATGCGTATCACGATGCCGCTTGGGCGGGCAGCCTCTGGGAATTGCCGTAATCGGACCGCTCCACGGCGGCTCGCTGCCGATCGGAAAGTATCTCGCGGAGGCCTTCCGCCGCTTGGGCCATCGCGCCCTGTTCGTGGACAACAGCCTGGGCTGGCCCTTGTACGAGGCCATCACGGAGAGCGTTTCATCACGCCGCGCGAGCGCGCAACTCTCGGGGATGGTGGCGAACACCATGGCCGAGTGGAGCTACGCGCGCGTCAGCGAGTTCGCGCCCAACATCTGTATTGCCATGGCGCAGGCGCCAGTCGGCGATACGTGGGCCGCGCGGCTGCGCAATCAGAACATCGTCACGGCCTACTGGTTCGTGGAAAACTGGCGGCACATGACGTATTGGCGGGACATCGCTGCGCAGTACGACTATTTCTTCCACATCCAGCCGGGAGCATTCGAAGCCAAGTTGGCCGAAGCGGGTTGCGGGCATCATGCATACGTCCAGACGGCCTGCGATCCGGAAGTCCATAAGCCTGCCACCCTTTCCCCCGCCGAAAGCGGCACGTATTCCTGCGACATTTCCTTCGCCGGCGCGGGATACCACAACCGGAATCAGTTGTTCGCGGGACTGACCGATTACAACTTCAAGATCTGGGGGGTGGAATGGCATACGCGTGAACTGTTGCCGCTCGTGCAGCAATCGGGTGAACGGTTCGGACCCGAGACCTTCGCGAAGATCGTCGCGGGGTCGAAGATCAATCTCAACCTCCATTCGAGCGCGACCCACGACGGCGTCGATCCGCGCTGCGATGCAGTCAACCCGCGCGTGTTCGAGATCGCGGCCTGCGGCGGATTTCAGGTTTGCGATCCGTGCAAGGGCTTGGAAGATCTCTTCGATACCGAGACGGAGATACCTACGTACCGGAATCTTGGAGAATTACGTGAACGGATCGACCATTTCCTCGCGCATCCGGAGGAACGGAATGCGATTACGGCTGCTGCGCGAAAACGGGCGCTGGAATCGCACACGTATGAACATCGCGCGAAAGAGATGCTGGAATGCATCCTCAGCCAGTTCGCCGATCGCATCGAGCGCAAGGGCGTGCGGGCCCAACGGACGGTCGCAGAAATGGCGGAGCGCGCGTCGGAAAACCCGGAACTCCGTGACTACCTCCGCTCGTTGCCGCCGGACACGCCCTTTACGCAGGAGGCAATCAACGCGCGCATTCCGCTGACCGGGACTCCGCTGAACCACGCCGAGGGGATTTTCGCCTATCTGCGCGAGATGCGGACTTCCGCGGAACAACTATTGGCGATGTTTGATGATGCCTGACACCCCGGCCACACCGGAGCGAAGCCCCCGCGTCCTCGTCACGCAAATGACCCGCATGGGCGACGTGTTGCAGACCTCGCCGCTGATTCGGTCCCTGAAGGAACTGCATCCGAACGCTTACATCGCCGTCATGGTGCGCCAGATGGGAAGGGCCATCGCCGAGTGCAATCCTGACATCGACGAAGTCATCGTCTACGAAGAAGACGACATGTTCCTCGATTTGAAGTCGGAGGATTCGGACCGCTTTCTGCGCGCTTACCAATGTGCCGACAGCCATGTACGAAGCTTGCGCGAAGGCCGGTTCGACGTGGTGTACAACTGCACGCACAGTCTCTCCTCTGCGATCCTCTTGAAGCTTGCGGGGATACCGCGCGTCATCGGCGCCCACTTGAGCGATGATTTCCGGTACGTGTTCCGCGGGCGCGGTCCGAACTGCTTCCTCACGAACATTATGAACCGGGACCTGAACGAGCTGAACCTCTGCGACATGTTCCGGTACTTCGTGGACGATCCGCCGCCCTCGCCGGGGCTTGTCTTGTCCGTGACTGATTCCGACCGCGACGCGGCGCGCCGTCTGCTTGCCGGGGAGGGCATTTCTGACTCGGACTTCCTGGTCTGCTTTCAGCTTGGCGCTTCGGACAAGGACAAACGCTGGCCGGAAGCGCAGTTCGCCGCGCTGGCCCAATCGTTGCAGGAGTCGCGTAACGCGAAGGTCGTGCTGCTTGGCGTGGCAACGGAAGGGTATCTCGGCGAGACGTTTGAAAAGCACGCGCCCGGACTGGCCACGCATCTCTTCGGCAAGACCGACATTCCGCAACTGGCGGCGGTACTGGAACGCGCGGCGGTGTTGGTGACGAACGATACCGGCACCATGCACATCGCCGCCGCCGTGGATTGTCCCATCGTGCTGACCTCCGTGGGCTATGTCCACTTCCGCGAAACGGGACCTTACGGCGAGGGGCATTACGCCATCGAACGGCGGCGTTCGCACCTGGGCCGGTCCGACATTCGGCATGACGATTCCAACGCGGGCGGCATGACCGCGGCGCAGGTCCTGCGTGTCGTTGACTTGGCGATTGCGCAGCGGGATTCCGGGCAGGCGAGTACGATTTCCGACGACTCGGAGCTTGCGAACATGGACATCTACCGATCGGCCTTCGCGCCGGACGGTTGTCTGCATTGGTATCCCGTCATTCAGCGGACCATTGCGGTGCAGGACTTGATTCGGCTGGCGTACCGGACAATGTGGGTCGAGTATCTCTCCGGCAATGCGGACAAACGCGCAGAGGACGCGTTTCTCATAGACGTGCTCGCGTGTTACACCAGCGGTCATTCCCACGAGTGCGCAATGGCCACACGTGAAGCGGTGAAGTCGCTGGAACGGTTGGCGGAACTGAGCCAGCAGGGCGCACGGGTCACCGAAAAACTGCTGGACATCTTGAGCAAAGGCAAGAGCATGAAGCTCGCGCAACAGGTCGTGGCCGACTTGATGCGCCTTGATGAGGATATCCGGCTCTTCGGCGAAGTCAATTCCGCGTGCAAACCGCTCGTGGCTATCGCGCGGTTCGAGCGGGACAACCTGGAAGGCGCGGACCCGATCGTCCTCGCAAAGACCACGCTGGAAATCTATCGCGGGATGTTCGCGCGGGCGCGGCTGACCGGCCGGAAGTTGGCGCGGATTCTCGAACTGCTGCCTACTTCGTAACGGCCGCGGGCAACTCGTTCATGCGCGACAGGGCCGCGCCGATGTCTTCGATCAAGGCCGTCGCCAGTTCCCCGCGCTTCTTCATCCACGCGCCGGTATTGTGCATGGCCGTATCCAGCGGCATCAGGCGAACGTCCGGTTGCCCTTCGTACATCTTGGCGATACGCGTGTCGGGACGGCATCGCGCGCCGTAGAAAATGGTAGCGGTCGGACGCATCTCGGCTTCGAGATACACTTCCGGCAATCGCCAGACGCCCTCCGCTCCGACCACGCGGCGAACGGCCATGTCCACGAAATTGGTCGCAAAGGTGATGAAGGCGACTTCGTAAAACTCTTCCCAACTGCGGAACAACAGCGGCAAGTCGAGATAGGCCTTCAACTGCATCTTTGGTTCGAGATAGGCGTAGAACGGACAAGGCGGACTCATGGCAATCACGTGATCCATGCCGCAACGGGTACCGTAATAAATGGCTGCGCACCCGCCCACGGAATCGCCGAGAGCGATGTAGCGTTTGGAACCCAACTGGTCCATCACGCGCCGCACTTCGCCTTCGTAGAAGTCGAGCCCGCCGGGACCACCTTCGGGCCGAAGGTGATAGGCGAGCCGGTGGATGTCGCGCATGAACACAAGATTAAAATCGTCGCCATGCGTGGTCAGCAGTTTACGGAATTCGAACGTAGGCTGCCCGGCAAAAAGCAACGCGCCGCCTGCAAAAGAGAAGATCGTCGTTTCGGCGCCGCGATCTTCGATGAGGACGTGCTCCGGCAGTTCCTTGGTTTCACTCTGCTCGGTAAACATGCCGGACTGGAGTTCATACTCAACCGCATCGACCACTTCCTTGGGCACGAAGCGCCGAATGATAAAGCGGGCAATCTTCTCTTTCAGGGCGAATTTCTTGGCTGTATCAGACATTTCCGTTCCTAAAATGAGCGGCCCGGGGCGCGATGCCGCCATGAATACATATCAGTTACTACACGGCGCTTTTGCGGCCATTACACTTTCATCCAGCGCTTTGCCTTCATTTCAAAGCGCGGCAGGCTGCCCGGGGCGACGAGGGTCACCGGGATGCGCATGGCGAATACGTCGCGCAATTCATGTTCGAGATGATCGACCATGGCCTTGCTGTCGGCGCAATCCGCGGCCGGTTCCACTTCAATTTCCAACTCCGCCATGGCGCGGCTTTGCCGGATCAAGACGCGATAGTCGCCCAACCCGGCGCATCGGCGCATAACTTCTTCGATGGCCGTGGGAAAAATATTCACACCGCGCACGACAACCATGTCGTCGGTCCGCGCGAGAATGCCGCCGGGCAGGGCGAGTTCGTGACTCCCGCAGGCGCAGGGCGAATCGGGACTCAGCACGACGAGGTCGCCCGTCCGGTACCGCAACAGGGGCATGGCCGCCCGGCCCAGGGTGGTCAACACAAGTTCACCGGTGCTGTAGGGCTCCACGGGCTGACCGCTCTCCGGATCGATCACCTCGGCGTAGTAGCTCTCCTCGATGATGTGGAGCGTGCCGGGTTGATTGGGGCATTCGTAACTCACCGGGCCGACTTCTGTCATGCCGTGATGATCGAATACGCTCGCGCCGGGCCAGGCGCTTTCGATGCGAGAACGAGTGCCGGGGATGCTTCCGCCGGGCTCGCCGGCGACGATGATGCGCCGCACCTTTGAGCCGGACAGATCGATACCCTCCTCCGCCGCGACTTCCGCGAGGCGAATCGCGTAGGTGGGTGTGCAGCAGATCACCGTCACCTCGTTTTCGAGGATGGCGGTGAGCCGGGCCGGACTGCTCAGTCCGCCGCCGGGGATGCAGAGGCACCCCATCGTGGTCGCCGATTCGTACGCGGTCCAGAATCCAAGGAAAGGTCCAAAGGAGAACGCGAAGTAGACCCGGTCAGCGTTGGTCACCCCGGCCGCTTCGAAGACGCGCCGCCAGTTGCCGAGCATCCAGCCCCAGCTCTCCGGCGTGTCGAGCCAGCGCATGGGCTTGCCGGTCGTGGCGCTGGTCTGGCTGAAGCGCACGTAGCGTTCCAGCGGATAGGTCAAGTTCGTGCCAAAGGGCGGATTCTGCCGCTGGTCCTCGACCAGTTGCTGTTTCAGGCTGAATGGCATCTTCTCCGAGAACTCCATGAGACTGGCGATGTCCTCGTTGATGCCACAGTCGCGGAGAATCTTCCCGTAATACGGGTTTCCCCGAAGCAATTCGCCGATGAGCGCGCGCAACTGGTCGAGTTGTCGTGTTTCAATGGCGGATCGGTCAGGGAAGGTAAGTGTTTCCATCAAACCACTTTCATCTTTTTTGAAATAGTGCAGGAACAAATCTTGGAGGCGAGGTACCGATTATGTCTGCGGAACCCCGGAACCCACCCCATGTGCACCCACGCAAGTCTATGAATGGCCGTACCCTGTGTCAAGAGTGGCCCACTCCAGAACAGATACCGATGCAACGCCTGGCCGTCCGATTTGTAGAGTTAAGGCAAGGGAAAAACCGTTGCGCCACCGGGCGAGGTCGAGTAGAATATCGATTAAGGGCTTGCGGCTCAGGGGTATACCCTCAGGTATGAGCCGCTGTTGTGGGATTTGGCAGGTGTGGGCCCAGGCAAGCGAGGTTATGCTTCGGTCTGGGAACCGTGCAGTGCGAAAATTAGTCAATTGGGTTGTGGGTCCGCACGCACGACGGGTTACGGAAGGACTAGCTGCAAGTGTCTGTACCGTTAGAAAAATATCACGGCGAACCCCTCGCCGAGTTGTTTACCAAGCAAGGTTGGCCCGTGCCCGAATTTGCCTCGGTCGAACCGGCGGATATTCCCGGCGACGTGGGACCCTTCTTCGACCACGACCTCAGCATGACCTCCCGGCTTCAAACCCTGTTTGGTAAACCCATAAACATCCAGGTCGTGGCCGTACACCATACCGAAACCATGTATCGGCGTCTGGTGCTGCTGCACGCCATCGATGACCCAACTCCCTTACTTCTCGGCGCCATCGATGTTCAGCTCGATCGGTTTGAAAGCCCGGTCCGGCTGGCGATCGAGCAGGCCGCGCAGCCTTTCGGGAAGATTCTGAAGGATATGACCGTCATCCACGGCTATCAGCCTTACGCCTTCTTCTCGTTTCGTCCGGGGACCCAGATCGCTTCGCTGTTGGCGACGGATTCGGAGAGTCTGCTCTACGGCCGGCGGAAGGTGGTCCTCGGCGAGCACGATCGCATGCTCGCCCTGGTCACGGAGATTCCCGCGCGGTATCGTTTGGGACCGCGTCCCGCCGCGGTATGAGGGATTGGCGCTGGAATTTCTGTAGTGTCCCGTGAGTAACACCGATTCGAAATCTCTGACTGCCCTTCTCGCCCGCGTTCTTCGCGTCTGGCTGAGCCACCCGCAACTCCCGTGGATGCTCACCGCACTGGCGATGCTCCTGGCCTTGCCGAGCCTGTGGGTCGGCTGGCAGTTGGACGACCACTGGCACCGCATGATGATTCGGGGCTGGCCGGGGTACCCCGGGCTCTATCAGACCTTCTGGGATCAGTTTACCTTCGGCGACGGCGACCCGGAGCGCACGCAGCGCTTTCTCGACTACGGGTTCTTCCCCTGGTGGCATGAGTTGGAGTCGTGCACGTTGCCGTGGCGTCCCATTGGGACCGTGACCCATTGGTTCGATTATGTCGTTTGGCCACAGTCGCCGTTTCTGATGCACGTCCACTCTCTGCTCTGGTTCGGCGCGATGGTCGCCGTCGCGGCAATTCTGTATCGTCGGTTGATGACACCCGTTTGGGTAGCGGGCGCGGCGGCGCTGATGTTCGCCTTCGACGATGCCCACGGCTGGGCAGTTGGCTGGCTGGCGAACCGTAATGCAATCAACTCCGCGTTCTTCGGCATCCTGACGTTGATTGCGCATGACCAATGGCGCCGGGATAGATCGCCGTGGGCTGCGTTCCTGGCGCCAATCTGGTTCGTACTCGCCATGCTATCTGCCGAAGCGTCGCTCGCGGTGTGCGCGTATCTCTTCGCCTATGCGGTCTTTCTGGAACCCACGTTTCGTCAAAGCGAGATCGACACCAAGCCCCTAACGAGCCGCGTCTTCGCGGTCGGAGCACTTGCACCGTATTTCGCCGTCGCGGCGCTTTGGCAGGTGCTCTACAAGACGCTCGGGTTCGGCGCGTGGGGTCTGGGGCTGTACATCGATCCCGGGCGCGACCCGGTGCGATTCCTCGGGGCGGTCGTCGAGCGCGGACCGTACCTGCTATTGGGCCAATGGGCATTTCCGCCTTCCGACATCTATGTGTGGCTATCGGAGTCCGGACAGCGCGGAATGTGGTTCGCGGCGGTGCTGTCGCTCGCGGTGCTCACAATCGTTATGGTTCCGCGTCTTTGGCGTAGCGCATCGGGGCGCTTCTGGTTCGTAGGGATGACTGGCGCCTTGATACCCGTGTGTTCGACCCTGCCACAAGACCGGCTCTTATTCTTCATCGGGCTGGGTGCGTTCCCCCTCATTGCCGAGTTCTTCGCGAGCGTCTTCGATTCCGCCCGCAAGAGCCGGAAGATCACCGTCGCGATTGCCCTGTTGCTCGTCGTCATTCACGGACCCATGGCGGCAATTGCGTTGCCGGTTCGCGCCTACAGCCCGACCATCATGCAACAGGTAGTCGACTGCATCCGGACCGCGCCGCTGGGCGACGAGGTCGCAGACCAGACGGTGGTGATCGTGAACGCCCCCTCCCACTTCTATGCCATGTATCTTCCGGTCATCCGCACGCTGGATGGCGAAACGCCTCCCAAGCGCGTGCGAAGCCTCGGGCCCAACCCGGAGTCCTTCGGGTTCGAAGCGGTGCCCATGAAAATCGAGCGTATCGATGATCGCACGTTGCGCATCACGCCCGAGGGCGGTTACGAAGCACGGCCCGTTCTGCGCGATCCGGGCAACCCGTTGGAGCTGGGCGATGAGATTAGCGTTGAAGGCATGACCGTGAGGATTACCGGTATGACGCTGCGGGGCAATGCGGGTGAAGCAACGTTTCGCTTTGACGTGCCGCTGGATGATCCTTCATTGCGTTGGCTGCAATGGACGGACAATACGCTTGTTCCATTCGAACCGCCCGAGGTCGGCGAATCGGTGGAACTTTGATTGTCTACAATTCGTAGGGTACTCCCTCTTTCTGGATGGACACGTTCGTCTGGCCGCGTTCCTCCAGGCCGCTCTTCAGCGCTTCCAGCGCTTCCGTTTCGCCGTGTACAAGCAGGACCTGTTTCGCACAATCCTTGAAGCGCGACGCGAAATCGAGGAGTTCCGCGCGGCCCGCGTGGGCGCTGAAGCCGTTGAGCACGCGCACGTCGGCATTGAGAGCGCGCTTCACGCCAAAGATTTTGATCTCCTTCTCGCGTTCCACGATGCGGCGGCCGAGGGTATTCTTGGCCTGGAATCCGACGATGAGAATCGTGTTCCGCTCATCGCTGCAGTGGTTGCGAAGATGGTGCAGGATGCGCCCCTGCTCGCACATGCCCGACGCCGAAATGATGATCGCAGGCTCTTTCAGCGTATTGAGCTTCATGGAATCTTCGGCACGGCGGATGTAGTGAATGTTGTCGAGCATGAAGGGATCGCCTTCGGTCGTCATGAAGGCGCGCATTTCGTCATCAAAGCTGTCGGTGTGGAGCCGGAACACTTCCGTGATATTTACCGTCATGGGACTGTCAACATATACGGGCAGTTTGGGCAGGCCATTGTTGGCTTCCAGCCGCTTCAGGGCGTACACCACTTCCTGGGCCCGTTCGAGCGCAAAACTCGGGATGATGATCTTGCCCTTGCGATTGTAAGTTTCGCGGACAATCTCCTTGAGCTTGTGGTCCATCTCCTGTATGGGATCGTGATCGCGATTGCCATAGGTGCTCTCCATTACCACGAGGTCCGCGTCATCGGGCGACCAGGGGTCTTCGAGAATCGGCATGTTCTTCCGGCCCAAATCGCCGCCGTACAGGAAGCGTTTCGCCGTCCCGTTCTCCGCAAATTCGACAAACGCCATGGCGGATCCCAGCACGTGACCCGCATCGCGAAAAGTCATCTTGACGCCCGGCACGACTTCGATGGGCAGGTCGTAGGGCACACTTACGAAACGCCTCATGGTCTGCGTGACGTCTTCGTCGTCGTACAGGGGAGCGACGAAGGACCGGTTCTTCTTGGACAACCATTCCGCGTCGCGGGCCTGAATATGAGAACTGTCCAGCAGCATAATGCTGCACAGATCGCGCGTGGCGGGAGTGGCATAGATGGGGCCGGCATACCCATGTTTCACGAGCATGGGTAACACGCCGCTGTGGTCGATATGGGCGTGGCTCAGGACGACCGAGTCGATCGTCTTCGGGTCGAACGGCAGTTCCCGATTGCGATGCTCCGATTCCTTCCGCGATCCCTGGAACATGCCGCAGTCGAATAGAATGCGCTTCCCATTGATTTCAACGAGATGTTTGCTGCCCGTAACCGTTTCGGCCGCGCCGTACGAAGTAATGCGCATAGAAATGCTGGCTCCCTTCCCTGATTCCCGACAAAAAGCAGAGTCACACCGCGTTATGGATGCGTCACAAGGCCGGATTCTGCCTAACGTCAAAACAAGAAAGACCATAGCAGGAACCCCGCCGGGTTTGCACGCCGGAGCGCGCTACGCCTATCAGTCCCAAAGCAGAAGCGGCAACCTGTCGCTTTCGTTCTTCCCACCCCCGTGCTCCCTGTGTCCCCGTGGTTTGGAAGGTCTTCGTTTCATTTGACCACGAGGGCACGGGGAGCACGGTGGAAGAAAAGAGACTCTCAATGGACATTATGGCGAAATGCACTTTGCCGCAAATGAACGCATTGAACGCATTGAACGCATAAACCAACACGCCCTTTTTTGTGTTCTCTGCGTTCCTTCGCGGCCAAAGGAGCATGGGCGTCCCGCCGATGTTTTCTTCATCACGGGCGAGACGCCCGTGCTCCCTCATGCCCCGCGTGCGGTCTCGCGCACCGATTCTTCCTCCTTGTCAATCTTCACCCTTCAAATTTCTGGATCCCGCCCGGCTCAACCCGAAGACGCCACGCTGGAGCGAGGCGCTCCCAGTGAAGATCGTCGCGAATACTGGGAGCAAAAAGTCTCCACATTGTGGAGACAATGCACGGCGAACTACGGTTTAGGGGCAGAACGAGACGCGGGTGCAACATTGTCTACGCAGCGCGTAGACTTTTCGGCTCCCAAAAATGTGAACGCACTGCGTACACAATTGAGGTGGAGGATATCCGTCTACCTTCACCTTTTTCATCTGCGTTCGTTCGCGGCCAAGCTAGCATTGGCGTCTCGCCCGTGCATCCACAATCCCGGGCAGAAAGCCCCGCCCAGGAAACCCACCGTGCCCAGATCGAGAAGTCGCCTGACGTTACGGCCTGCCAGTGACAAAGTCGGGAAGTGCAAAGGACAATGAAAACGCATCTACGTGCGCCATTGAGTTCGACCAGTGGCGAACCTCCGTCAGCTATTTCGTCTCAATTTAATTGACATTCTTCCCAGTACCACGAATCTTTTTCCACAATTTCGTGAAACTATCCTCCAATGGCGTATCCAGAATTCGGATCATGCAACACGGGGCTGGGGCATCCCAGTTTCGGACGAGAGCACCACATTTTTCCAATTCCTTCAAGTGGTGCCAGAACACTTGAACCTCTTGCGCGCAGATGGATCGCCACGTCAAATACCCCTTTAATACGAGGGCAAACGCAATAAATATATATACTAGTGCAATATGGATGATGCTGATTCTGGGCGCAATTATGGCGACTTCCGAAAACCCCAAATACCATTTGAGTGTTACGTAGATGAACGCAATGAAAGCGGCAGATCCTGCAGACCAGCATGCGATGGTGTAGTGCCAAGCTCTACGATCATGTTCTTGGAAAGCCTGTGGAAAGCTATTGCCGTAAAACGTACATTCCCAAATCAGGAACGCCTCGTGGTCCGTGATGTTGTAGTTCTTCCAAAACTCCTTTATCGATCTGATAACGTCTCGGTGACGGGACGCAAATCCGAACCAGGTTTCAAAGGCCAATCGGAACGTCTGATGCCAAACGAAACCTACGGTTGGAACCGCGATTGTGCCCAGAATGGCGTTGGAGATTGTTGCTACTTCAGGCTTACCAGTAAGTATATAGGCGGCCACTATGAACACGCCGGGAAAAGAGAACCAGATGAGTCGTTCCATTCCTCGACCTCTCCTTAGTCTCGTCAGTCCTTACTTCCGACGAGCCAGCTTACTGAGGCAATGCTATAAGAACCCGAGCTTCTCGCCTGCTTAAGCACGGAACCGTTCACGTTGATTTCTACCCCGATCGTTCCACCGTCTCCACTGTTCTGTGCCGAAATATGGGCATGTTCCCAGCCCTTAAATGTGTATTGGGGACTTGAAAAGGGTATCGAGACTTCGTGCTGCTCTGTGCCGCCACCCGGTGTTGAAATTGTACTGTGCGCACCGTGCGCGGTACCAGTAACGCTGTACTTGACCGAGTAGGTTTGAGTTGTGTCCGGCATATCCGCAGTTCCGATCGCGAGCAAAATGAATAACGTCGCGACTGCAAACGACACGACCTGTCTACTCGTATTCTCTCGCATCATATTGGCCTCCAGTCTTTTGTTTCTTGACGTTCGGAATTAATAACCCAATGACGATGACGACTCCGATGGCTACTAGATCCGCACTGTCATAGACACCGGTGATAACCCTCTGCCGCTGACAGAGTTCCACAACGACCGAAATCACCGGAATACACCAGAACCAGAAGGATCCAATTCGGCGTTCGGACTGCCACCAAATTGCTTTCATGCAAAGCAAATAGGACAGAACCCAAAGTGCGAATGGTAGTGACAAGATAACCCACGCAGGAAGGAATCCAGTAACAATTTGGGCATTGGAACGCAATGCCTCAATCACTTTCATGAGACCAAGCCATTCGATAAATTGGAAAAACAGTAGTGATGTTGGCCGGAAGAGCACATATATCGATGATCCCAGTAGTAGTGACGCGCCTGAAAAACAAAAAAGATGTATCGGCCCGACGAAATAGCGAGAATCACGGCGCAAACGACGTCTCTTTGCCTTCATTGACCGAATCTTTCGCCATGTTGTCTTGCAGTGCGCATTAAAAACCAACTCCGCGCCAGCTCTTGAGTCGTGACCACAGCAGTACGCCGCCGAATATGACGAAGATTATGCCGGCGGGTAAGGTGGACAGACCCAGGAGTACTATAAGGGCGTAGATTACCCCCAGGCAGCCGATTTCTTTATGCATGTATGACTTTTGCAGGATCTGGCGACCACAACTGGGGCATGCGATAGCGTCCGCGGAACATGGTTCGCCACAGTCAGGACATCGCTGGAGTCTTGTGTTAGTACCATGTGTGTGTAACGGACGCAGCACTTCGACTCGTTGGGGTATTGGCGGTAACGGTTCAATTTCCGTCACGTACGATGAATCATAGGTTGGAATGATTGGGTAGGTTTTTGCTTGATCGAGCATGTGTCCGCAGTACCGGCATTTCACAGCAGCTCGCTTGATGATTTCGGCGCACATTGGGCACACCTTGGTATCGGTCGACGTCTCCAAAGATGTTTCGTCTGGGGGTGAACCGGCGTTCATCTCAGCTTCGGAGCGCAGCGCGATGTTGAGGTTTCCAATTCCAGGATTGGGTAACGGTGGTGGCTCTGACGGTGGCCGTGTTTGAGTGGATTCGCTGTTAGGCTGGAATTTGTCGTCTTCTATGGGAATTGCGTCTATCCTCAGAATCCGGTCGATCTCTCTGTACCGTTTTTGCAGCCAGTCCTTAATCTCTTGCGTGAACTCGTTGTTCACTTTCATCTCTCGGTATTGTTTACGGATTGCTTGAGCTTCGTTGATAAGCTCTTCACGCTCACTCTTGCTCAGGGCCATTGTAGTCACCCCGGTTGTAGGTACGTCCCATCCCAGTGTCCATACTATATCATCAGTGTTTCGGCTACGCAAAAATAGGGGAATTTGGAAAGTGACGGTGAATAGAATTGGCACGACCGGCGGATTGTTGGAACTTCGACGCCTTCAAACATCTCACTTCTCCTCCCCGCTGCCCGGGCCGCTTCTCGCCCTTGAGTAGCTCCGTGTTCACCTTGCCGCATTTGAGGAAGACGGCGCTGGGGTAGAGGACGCCAAGGGCGGGGTTCGTGGCTGGCGAAGAGATCGTAGGCGCCAATTGAGCGACGAGGTTGGGAAGCGATAGACTAGCCGTAACGAGGAGGTAAGCGATGAAGACGCACGTTCTTAGGGGATCAAAGCAGGAAATCGCTGAGAGCCTTGCCCGGATCAGCGGCGAGGTGCGCGAGGCCATCGTGTTCGAAGAGGAGCCGGCAACGGCGCCTACGCCGACAGGCGGCGATGCAGATCTCTTCGCGGAGATGCGTCCGTTCATGGTTGACGTCCCGGAAGTGGACGACTCGCGTGACGCAATCTACACACGGGTGGAAGGCGAATGATCCTGCTGGACACGAACCTGCTCACCCGTGTGACCAGGTCGCAGGAGGCGGAGTCGGACGTGGCTCGTGCGGCCATTCAGAAGCTCGCCGGGCGAGGCGAACGGCTCATACTCGTTCCGCAGAACCTTTACGAATTCTGGGCGGTGGCGACGCGACCACCGGGACCGCCCCCCGGAGGTGCCAATGGCTTGGGAATGGCACCGTCACAAGCCGGACTCTGGCTGCGCTTCTTCCAGCGACGATTCACCATGCTTCCTGACCGCGAGGAACTCACTACCCTTTGGCAATCGCTGGTTGAGGATCACTGCATCACGGGCTTTCGCGCCCACGATGCCCGTCTGGTGGCGGCCATGCAAAGTTACGGGATCACTCGCCTGCTTACGTTCAATGCAGCTCACTTCCGAGCCCTGCCGGTCACGATTCTCGATCCTGCCACACTCTGAGGAAATCCTGCCATATCCTCGCGGCATTGGAGCTACGCGGGAGAATTGCCGGAAGAAAAGTCAGTTAGCCACCGTGCGTCTTCAGCATTTCGGCGGCGTGCTGCACGCTCACTTCTGACAGCGATCCATCCAACAGGCGTGCCAGCTCGTTGACGCGGGCATCGGCATCGACGGCGACGGCGGTTGTCGACGTGCGTCCTTTGGAGGTGGACTTGGCGACGTGCAGATGGCGGTGGGCGGCGGCGGCGATCTGCGGCAGGTGCGTGATGCAGATGGTCTGATGGGACTGGGCAAGTTCGCGCAATCGCGTCGCCACTTTGTTTGCCACCGCTCCGCCGACCCCGGCGTCGATCTCGTCGAAGATGAGCGTCGGTATCTTGTCGGCAGAAGCGAAGACCGTCTTGATCCCCAGCATAACGCGCGAGATTTCGCCGCCGGACGCGACCTGCCGGAGCGGCTTGGGGCTTTCCCCGGGATTTGCCGCGAGCAAGAACTCGACCCGGTCGGCGCCGGTGCGGGTGAGTTCTACGGTTTCGAAGCGTGTTTGGAAGGTCCCGCCTTTCATGCCGAGTTCCTGGAGCGCGGCCGAGACCTTCTTATCCAGTTTGGCCGCCGCAGCCTGGCGTTTCCCGGACAACTCGCGCGCCGCGGCTTCGGCCTCTTTCGCCAATTTTCGGCATTGCGCCTGTAAGTCCGCGATGGACTTGTCACGCTGGTCGAAGCGCTCGACTTCCGCGACCGCGCGGTCGCGATACTCCAAGATAGCATCGATGGAATCGCCGAACTTCCGCTTCAGATTTCCGATAAGACTGATGCGCTGATTGAGCGACTCGAGTTCCTGGGGATCGAACTCGAGTTCTTGCGTATGGCGGCGCAGTTCCGTGCAAAAGTCGTCCAGCGTGGCCCGAATCGCGCCAAGTTGCTCCGACAAGGGCCGGAACTGTTCGTCCACTTCGCCCAACTGGTCGAGTGCCGTGAGGGCCGCGTCCACGGAGTCGATGGCCGCTTGACCTTCACCTTCGTAGAGCGCCGTGTAGGCTGTGCTGGTCAGTTCGACGACCTTTTCCGCGTTGGTAATGAGATTGCGACGGGCTTTGACCTCGTCTTCTTCGCCCGGCTCAAGATTCGCCGCATTGATTTCGGACACCTCGAACCGCAGGAACTCGACGCGGCGCGCGCGTTCCCGATCGTCGGATTCCAAGGCCGCCAATTCCTGTTGCAGGCGGCGCAGTTCCGTTACCTGCTCGCCGACGTTCGCGGCATCGGATTCTGTTCCACCGAAGGCGTCCAGCAGGTCCAGTTGACGGTCGGCTTTCAGCAGGGATTGGTGGTCGTGTTGTCCGTGCAGATCGACCAGCTCGTCGCCGATTCGGGAGAGCACCGTGATGGGGACGATAGAATCCCCTGCGTACGCGCGGCTACGCCCGTCTGATCCCACCACGCGAGAGAGATGGAGTTGGCCGTCTTCCAGCTCGATCTCGTGCTCATCGAGGATATCCTTGAGCCGCCGCGGTATCCGTTGCAGGGAGAAAACCGCGTGGATCTTGGCGCGTTTCGCCCCGGAGCGAACCGTTTCGTTTGACGCGCGTGCTCCCAGCACAAGGTTAAGCGCGCCGACGATAATGGATTTTCCTGCGCCAGTTTCGCCGGTGAGCACGTTGAACCCGGGCCGAAACTCGACCTCGAGAGAGTCGATGAGCGCGTAGTTCTCAATCCGAAGGACTTCAAGCATGGCCAGCTACTGATTTCCCAGACAACCCTGCCTTTATCAGCCGCATGAGGAACTCCCGGTTCCCAGCGGGTCCGGTCAGCGGAGAGGGTATCACAGGGCCCGGCGAGAAACCCAGTTCCCGCGCGGCCGATTCGAGATCGGCAAGCACCCGCTCGTGGACCTCCGGATCGCGAACGACGCCGCCCTTCCCCACGCTTTCGCGTCCCGCTTCGAACTGCGGTTTAACAAGGACCACGCCCTCCGCGTGGGGCGAGGTCAGCTTCGCAATGGAGGGCAAGACAAGGCGGAGCGAAATGAACGAGCAGTCCGCCACGAAGACGTCCGGCACGTCATCCAGGGCCTCGGAATCGAGGTGCCGTATATTGGTTCGTTCCAAGACGACCACGCGCGAATCCTGACGCAACTTCCAAGCGAGCTGGCCATACCCGACGTCTACGGCGTAGACCTTCGCGGCGCCGTGCTGCAGAAGACAATCGGTGAAGCCGCCGGTCGACGCGCCCACGTCGATGGCGACTTTCCCTTCCACTTCGAGCGCGAAGGCCTCGAACGCCGCTTCGAGTTTTTCGCCGCCGCGGCTTACAAAGCGAGGCTCTTCGCGAATCTCCAGCGCAGTGTCGGAGGGAACTCGCGCGCCGGGCTTGTCGAGTTTCTCGCCATCGGAAGAATAGACCATACCCGTGTGAATCATACCTTGTGCCCGGGACCGGGTCACGCCTGCCAACCGTTGGACGAGTACGTCTAGCCGTTCTTTCATGTCAGTACACTATCAAGATTGCGCTCACAATGGCGACGTTATCCGCGACTTCACCGGGTCCCGTCAAGGCTGCTGTACCGGAGCCAATTGGGAGGCGCTCGGGGATGGTTTCGCCAAGAGCATTGCCCGATCTGCAGGCGGCTCGAGTGGCGCGTGAGAAAACCCGCCGGGGTCGGTTTGATACCAGTAATAGACGGTTGCGTAGTCGACCCAGCATCCGCCGCCGGCGATCGCCTTATTCCAGGTATCCATCCATTCCTTGCTGGCAAACATATGACGTTCGTTACGCCAACTGATGCTCCAGCGCAGCGATTCTTGGAATCGGATGGGTTGATGATCGTGAAACCGGTATATGGAGAGCATACCCGGAGTCTCCGGTCTTACGAGAGGCATGCCCGCGCGCAACCCCGCGAAGGTATTCTGGAATCCCCAACTGAAGGTAAAGGAATCCTCACTGCCAAGGTAGTCGATTTGGCGTTCACGCCCGTCGATGTCGACCTCGTTATTGCCCTCCATCACCATCATGAATCCCTCGAATGCCGGTTCGCTGGTAACCACACTGAACTGGCGGCCGAGAATGTGCCCCGCGCCTTGCACTTCAAAGAAGGTCTGCTCGGTTTCCGGGGTCAACTGAAAGCACTTCCGCGCGTATGTTGCGTGGAAGTACCCCAGCCGGTCGTCCCACTTTGGTAACGGCTCCCATTCCACGAACGTGTAGTTCGTCAGTTCCTGATTGGTATCGTTTCGCAGGTACACTTGCGCCCGAGACTTGAATGGCATCGGGATATAGCAGTTGTAGCTCCACGGCGCGCATTCGATAAAGAGTGACGTGAAATACTCGCTCTGTCCGTTGCACCCATCCCCGAAGAAATCCGCCAGCGGACAATGCACCGCGGGCGCCTCAGCATCGTCAAACCAAATCTCCAGCACGACGCCACGGGCGGCGATCTCCTTGGGATCGTGACGCGTGACGTGAATCTGGTTGATAACGCCCGGCCCCGCCAGGTCGGCTACAAGCATGGACTTGCCCGCTTCGAGGGTTGGAAGTGCGTCATAGCGGTCGTATTTCCACCCGGCGTTTGCGAATCCCGTTTGAACACCTGGCTTGACCACAGCGACGCCGGAGATAGGCGGGGCTGACGTTTGGCACGACGTGATCGCGCAGGCGACAAAGCAGACTGCTGCCGCCCCAATAGCGCAACGAACGCGCATGGATTGGTCCTCCTTCCTTGTCGTTTGCCCCCACAATTTCGTTCGACTGTGGAAGCGCAACACCGACCCGCAGATATGGCGCCAAGATCGAGAGGATGCTGAAGAAGTCAGATCCCCTTTCCCAACAAGACGACGGCCTGCGCGGATATGGCTTCGCCGCGGCCTTCGGGTCCGACATGCTCGTTCGTCTTGGCCTTCACGGATACCGCGTCCAGGGGTAAGCCGAGACACGCTGCCAGGGACGCGCGAATCGCGTCGATATGAGGGTTGAGTTTGGGTTGCTGCGCGACGATGTTCGAATCGACGTTGACGATATGAAAACCGTGCTCGTTGATCATGCCGACGGCGTTGCGTAGCAGTACCATGCTGTCCGCATCCTTGTAACGGGGGTCGGTGTCGGGGAAATGCTGACCGATATTCCCGAGCGCGGCAGCGCCGAAGAGCGCGTCCGTAATGGCGTGGGCCAATACATCCGCGTCGGAATGGCCGGCGAGGCCTTTCTCGTAGGGCACTTGGACACCTCCAAGAATGAGCGGGCGCCCCGCTTCCAGACGGTGAAGATCGTAACCAATTCCAACACGAATCACGGGTTCATTCCTTCTTCCATACCACGAGGAACACGTTTTGTGAACGCCATAGCGGCACTGCTGATTCTGGTCGCTGCAGGCGCCCGCGTCAAGAGAGTCCCCCGGCGATTACGCGCTCGGCCAAAGCGAGATCCTCGCGAGTGGTCACCTTGAAATTCAGCGGCGATCCCTGCACCAGTTTGACGCGACCGCCGCTCCGTCGCACCAGCGTGGCGTCGTCCGTGCCGAGATGATCCTCTTCTCCGGCCTTCGCGTGCGCCTCCCGGATCACGGAAACGCGAAAAGTCTGCGGCGTTTGACAGGCCCATAAACGAGCCCGGTCCGGTGTATTCACGAGAAACGCGTCGTCGTCTCCGACAAGGATTGTGTCGATGGACGGAATCGCGACGGTGGCCGCGCCGAACTCCCGTGCGGCCTCGATAGATGCGCGGATGGCCGATTCCGGAACGAAAGGCCGGGCGGCGTCGTGGATGACGACGATCTCGGTATCGGGCCGCAACGCGTCAAGTCCGTTGCACACGGAAATCTGACGCTCAGACCCGCCATCGGCCCAGGTGAACCGATACTCCGAAAACGCCGCCGTCAGAGCCTGCTCCATCTCAGCCCGGCTCTCCGGCGGGCCGACGATGACCGCACCATCCGCAAGACCCAAGGCATCGAACCGCGAGAGGGTCCAAATGAGAAGGGGTTGGCCCGCCAGTTGGATCAACGCTTTCGGTCGGCCGGCCCCCAAGCGCTGCCCCATCCCGGCGGCGGGAATGAGAAGTTGGACGCGTTCCACTCCGGACCTCAAATCAGGAGACGACGCGCTGGAGTTTGCCGAAAATCATGCGGCCCGCGGTCGTCTGCAACACGCTCGTTACAAGCGCCATGACTTCCTTGCCCACGAACTCCCGGCCGCCATCCACAACGACCATGGTGCCGTCGTCGAGATAACCAACCCCCTGCTGGGCCTCCTTGCCTTCCTTCACGATCCGGACGTGCAACTGCTCATCGGGGAGAAGGGCGGGCTTCAGCGCGTTCGCCAAGTCGTTCAGGTTGAGCACCTCGATGCCGTCGATCTGGGCCACTTTGTTCAGGTTGAGGTCGTTTGTGAGGATCTTGGCCCGGAACTCCCTCGCAAGGTGAATCAGTTTGGCGTCGACTTGTTCGATGCCGGGCGGGTCGTCCTCGATCACTTCAACCGTGACCTTGCTGTCCGATTGTTGAAGCTGCTTGAGGATGTCCAGGCCGCGACGCCCGCGAACCCTCCGGAGTTCGTCGGCGGAGTCGGCAATGTTCTGGAGTTCCCGAAGGACGAAGCGCGGAATGATGAGGGTACCTTCCACGAAGCCGGTCTGGCAGACTTCCGCAATCCGGCCATCAATGATCACGCTCGTGTCGACGAGCTTCGGATTGCCGCGGGCAAACTCGCGCCGATGCACGGCCTGAATGAGCGTGCCCCAATGCGTGGCCCGCGAAAGGCCCAGCCAGATTCCCACATAGCCAAAGACGAGCACCAGCGATGTGGTGAGATAAATCTCGATGGTCCGATCGTAGATGGGATACCAGATGAGGACGTATTTTGCGAGAAAGTAGCCCACCATCATGGCCAGAACAATAGCCACCAGGGCAGGGAACATCCGTTCGAACAGTTCCTGGGTGATGAAATACAGGACAAAGATGATCGCCCCGGCGATGGAGCCACCGGCGAGGCAGCCCAGGAAGGTCCACAAGGAAACGCTGTGGGGTAAGGGCGCTTCCTGCCCCGGCGGTATCCGGCTCAGTTGAAGCGTGATACTCTCGTTGTATTCATTGACGAGGTAATACGCCCAAAACCCGCCCATGGCGATACACGCTAGTACGAAGAGTCCGCGGACAATCTTGCTAGACACTTACTTCTCCCGTTCAGGTATGAATGCGAATAATGAATGATCGGCTGAATCAATACCGCTTATGATACACAATAATACATCGGTTAGCCATATTCCTCTGGCTGCGCCGGCGATCGGATTTCTCGGGGTCCGGAGTCGGTCACTATCCATCCAGAAGCGTCTTTTATTGCCGCCCGCAGCAACTCGGGAAGTCGAGCCGCGGGAAGCGGGTCCGCGCCCGAGGAAGGATTGCGGTGCGAACCATCGGCGGCCTTGGGTCCAAGGACGCATACCGCCAAGACCCGACAGCCCAAACGCTTGGCCTCTAACACGTGGGGAACAATCCCGGTACCACAGATGTCCCCCCCGTTCTGCCGAAGGGACTCGATGGCGATTGTGTCCGGGCGCTGCGCCAGAGGACTGGCGACGAGCACTCCCACGCCGATCGGCACCTGGGCCGAATCGCTCGCCCGGAGCATCGATTCCCGCAGCGCGGGGTCATACGCGACAGACATATCAAGGAAGTATGCAACTTCACTGGGTTTGGCAGGGAGTAGGGGACTGTCCCCCAAGAGGTTAACATGGTCTTCGACGAGCACCAGTTCGCCCGCGTGCCGTTCCGGTTCGACGGGCGTAGCATGGGCAACCAGGAGGACCCAATCACAACCGCAATGGGCCGCGATACCTACCGGGCAGGGACGCTGCCGGACCGGCAGATAGGGTGGCACCTCCACGATGACGAGAACCGGCACGGAGCCGACACGTCCGCACTGCAGCCGGCAAGGCAGGTTTGCTCCGTGAGGCTGTTCGACCTGCCACACAGGGGAGGGCGACTCCAGCAGGTCCTCCGGGGAAAGGGCACCTCGCTCAACGACCACGGTTACTGCAGGACGCTGCCCCAGGGAACTCACGACAAACGCCGCAGCGCGATCGAGGCTGGCGGGGTCGAGTGTGGTCACGATATTCCCCCCGATTCCAACGCGGTCAGAAGCCCCATTACGGCCTCCCCATTCACGCCCGCGATCTCGACCGTCTTGTCGCGAGAACGGTCGCCGCTCAGGAGCCGGACCGCGGATTTGGGAACGTGGAGTTTCTTGGCAATGAGCGCACAGAGGGCGGCATTGGCGAGTCCGTCAGCGGGTGGAGCCGAAAGTCGAATCCGGAGCCGCTCATTCTGAACCCCGACGATGCGATCCTCGGAAGCCCGTGGCTGTACGCGCACGTGAATGCGCACGCTATCCCGAGACTCGACAACGAACGACATGTTTCACCTCAAAAGGCGCGGACACCGCCGCAGCGATCATTCGCTGCATCCCGGCCACACGCGTGCGTCACACGACGTCCCGCCATACCCCCATTCGGCGAAACTTCTCTTGGCGGCGCGCGGCCGACCATTTACCTTCTCGAGCGGAAACCAGAAACTGATCAATCTCCTCAGCGAGAACCGACGCGGCACCGTCCGGGTTTCGGTGTGCACCTCCCCCGGGCTCCGCGAGTACCGCATCGATAACGCCGAATTCCTTGAGATCCTGAGCCGTAATCCGAAGAGCCGAAGCCGCGATATCCTTCTTCGCGGAATCCCGCCAAAGGATTTCCGCGCAACGCTCGGGGGCGCAGACCATATAGATCGCATGCTCGAACATGCAAACCCAGTCTCCGACAGCGATCCCGAGGGCACCACCACTTCCGCCCTCCCCGATAACGACAGAGAACACCGGAGTCTTAATCCCCATAAGGTACAGAAGGTTCCTCGCAATCGCGGGCCCTTGGCCGCGCTGCTCTGCATCGGGATGGGGATGCGCACCCTGGGTATCGACGATCGTGACCACAGGAATTTGGAGTCGCTCGGCCATCTCAAACAAACGCAACGCCTTACGATAGCCGGCGGGAAACGCCATACCATAGTTGCGCCGGATGCGTTCGTCTGTCGTCGTTCCTTTTTGATGCCCCGTGAGCACGACGGTCTGGCCCCGAAACCGGGCAATTCCGCCCACGGTTGCGGTGTCTTCCCCGGACACGCGGTCGCCGTGCAGTTCCACGAAATCTTCGAAAATGCGGCCGACGTAGTCCAGCATTTTCGGACGTTGCGCGTGGCGGGCAAGCTCGACGCGCTGCCAGGGCGTGAGCTGTGTAAACACTTTTTCACGCTCCACTTGCAACTCTCGCTCGATATCGTGGCGCTCTTCATCGCTCTCAGCTTGCTCAAGCTTCGCCTCGAGTTCGACGATTCGCTTCTCGAAAGGAAGAACGTGCGCGACCGCTCCGCGACTGTTGTGATTCAGCTTAGCCAAGGCGTGTGCCAGCTCCTCTTGGGTTGTCCGGGATCCCGAGCGGATCCACGTGGACCGGAAAGACAGGGCATACTATAGCAGATGGCGCTAACCGGACGGTAGCCGGTTGCCTACCCTCACGCGAGTGCGCCGCGGGCAAAAAAAAACGCCTTGCGGCGAACGGTTCGCTCGCCTGAGGCGTAGTGCCCGGTGATGAATATCACCTATGCTTCTTCCAATACTTCGTCGTAATACTCGGCATAGCAGTCGAGATGCCAGTATTCGCCGTCCACGATCTGAACTTCACCGAACTGGATGTCGGTTTCTTCGATCGCTTCGTTGCACAATGTGCAGCAATGCATGGCTGTATTCACCTCCTTTCAAAGGGCGCGCCGATTTGGGCACGCAGTTAAAATCGCCGACTTTTACCACAACCAGCCGAAGAAGTCAAGCACAAAATTCGTTTCTTCTATTCTCGCTTTGGACACCCCATCTCCGAGTCAATTAAATACCAAGAAGAATGTCTAATAATACAATAAAATTGTGGCTTTTCTGCGGACATTAAGCTAGAATGCCACCAGTAAAACATCTCTCGCTCTATGAATAGTGCTTTTATCCACCAAGCATCGAAGGAGGCTCTTCCGTATGATATGTCCACGTACTTTTTGCAAAAAACTGCAGAGCAACGCCGCGGCTCGTCCCCCACGACGCTCCCACGCCGCAACGACATTACGGGGACTGAGCCTGCTTGGGTTGGTCGTCATGGTGACGGTTTCCGCCAAGCAATGCCCGTCCCTGCCGGAGAATTGCAGGAACTACACTGCGATTGACGTGGGCGGTTACTCGCTTTACTACAAGGAACTGGGGACCGGGGGGCCCGCGGTTATCTTCCTTGCGGGCGAGGATGACAACATCACCGTTTGGCGGAAAGTGCAGCCGGAGGTGGCTGATTTTACGACGACCATCGCGTACGACCGGGGCGGCGTAGGTTGCAGCGACGAGGGCGAGAACCCCCGGACGGCCGACGTGGTCGCGGCGGAGCTGGAGGCCTTCCTGGACGCGCTCGGGCTGACCGACCCGGTCATCCTTTGCGGCCATTCGTTTGGCGGTCTGTTTGCCCGGTACTTTGCGAACCAGTACCCGGATCGCGTGGCCGGGCTCGTGCTCGTCGACGCAACGCACGAGTTGATTGAGAACGAAATGGCGCTCAACCTGAAACCCCAGTCGCTGGAGAAGCAAGACCTGGAATACGGGATTTACTTCGGCATCACGGGGCGTCCGGGAGTCTGGGGTGAGTACTACAACCGCTACAACACGTATGACATGGTGGCGGCCAACCGCACGCTGCCCAACATCCCGCTGATTTATTTGAGCGCAGGTAAGTACGACCCGGGCCAGGTGCCTGCACAACAGGCTAATGTGGCAGACATGATCAAGGAAGAGTTGGACGAGGATCAGGCGTCGCTCACGCCGCAGGGCCAGCTTACGGTCGTCTCCAATACCGGCCATGACATCCAAATCGAGCAGCCTCAAGCGGTCATCGACGCGATTCAGCAGGTATTCAATACGGTGACGAACCCCTGAACGACATTGGAATCGTTGCCGGACGGATTATGAAGCAAGCGTGGGCGCGATATCGCCCGCGCTTTCTTCTTTCTCCGAGGGAACACTCGGAGCGCTTTGGCGCAAGATGTCCGCACAAACCTTGACGTTTGGATTGCGCAGTATGGAGAAATGGTCGCCGGGGACCGTGCGAACGTCCACCCCGCCCTGGGCGAAGCCGGACCAGCCACGGGACTCATCCACGTTGGCTTTGGCCGTTATGCGGCGTTCCGCGACGAACAGGGTGATCTTCCCTTGGATCGGGCGGAGCTTGTACCGTTTGAACGCCCGCGTGTTCGCAAGGGCGATCCGGATCCAGTGCCGGGCGAAGGACTGTTTCATGAGTAGTGAGCCGCCCCCATCTACGTCCGCGGCCGATGTATTCAGCGCTTTCTCGTAGGCGCGCGTGACCCCCCGTTCCTGCCGGGAAAGTATGCGGCCCTTGAGCCTGCCGATCCAGCGGCCGGGCAACGAAGCGGCCAGAGAGAACCATGCGCCGTCGGCCGTGGTCGCGAGACCCGACAGAGTGAAGAGCAGCCGGGCGCTCACGTTTTCCCGCATAAGCCTCACCCGTTCGGAGAAGGACTTGCGCGAAGCGCCCGGAGCGCGCTGGCCGGTAATGGTCTCGATGAGGAACACGTGGCCGGCTTCCTCGCCAAGCTGGCGGGCCATTTCGTAGGCGACGGTTCCGCCGAAGGACCATCCGCCGATGCGATAGGGTCCCTCGGGCTGCACGGACCGCATCGCGGCGATGTATTGCCCGGCCATCTCTTCGATGGTCTCGCAGGGGGCCGCCTGTCCTTCAAATGCGGGGTCCTGGAGTGCGTAGACGGGCTGATCCGCCCCGAGGTGATGGGCCAATGCGTAGTATGCGAACACGGTACCGCCGGCAGGCGCTACAAGAAAAATCGGGGGCCTGGTGCCAGCGGTCCTCAGGGGAACCAGGAGACCGCACTCACCGCTATCATCGACATCATGACCATTGCCGCCGGCGATACGTTGCGATTCGCGCAGGGCATCCACCCGGCGCGCCATACCCCCAACAGTGGGATCCTCGAAAACGGTCCGTAGAGGCAACGTGATGGCGAAGCGATCATTGATGCGGGACAGCAGTTCGACCGCCAGCATGGAATGACCGCCGCTATCCAAGAAGTTGTCGTGGACACCGATTCGGTCGCGGTGAAGGAGGTCTCGCCATATACCGGCGATTCCCCGTTCCGTGTCGGTCCCGGGCTCGCAGAATCCGTCATCCGTCTTCGCATCGATCCGCTCTTGCTGGAGCAGCGCTTTGCGGTCTACCTTGCCATTCGCCGATAGGGGAATAGCGTCGGTTACAGTCAGGCTGGTCGGCACCATGTGGTTGGGCAGTTGCCCCTTCAGCGTGTCGCGCAGGCGTTCGATATGGATCTCCCGGCCGGAGTCCACGACAACGAAGGCGGCAAGCGCGGGACCGCCGGGGCCGTTTGCCCGAGGCAGTACGACGGCCTCCCGGATACCGGGTTGCCGGCAAAGGACAGATTCAATCTCTCCAAGCTCGATGCGATGCCCGCGCACTTTCACTTGATGATCGGTGCGGCCAAGGAACTCGAGCGCGCCATCGGGGCGGTAGCGAACGATGTCTCCGGTTTTGTACAGCCGCTTGCCGCTCGCAAAGGGGTGCGGGATGAACCGTTCGGCGGTGAGTTCCGGACGCCCCAGGTATTCGCGCGCGAGACCGGCGCCGCCCACGTGCAGTTCACCGGGGACGCCAATCGGCACCGGCTGAAGAGTGCGGTCCAGGACGTAGATTTCGGTGTTGTCGATTGGCCGGCCGAGGGACGGCATGCCGGGCGCTTGTTCGTCGATTTCGACCAGTCCGGACGTCGAGACGACCGTATTCTCGGTGGGGCCGTAATTGTTCACCAAGGAGAAGGGCAGGCCCGCTGGAGGACGCCGGCGCAGGGTGTCGCCGCCGGTCAGGAGGATCCGCAAGGCGCACGACTCCGGCCACTCAAGGGCAATGGCCTGCTCGGCCAACGGCGTCGGCAGGAAGGCAATCGTGATCCCGTGCCGGGTCAGCCAGTCGCGCAGACCGGGAGCTGAGACTCGCGTGAACTCGTCCGGGATATGGATTGAGGCGCCGGCGGTGAGATAGGGCCAAACCTCCCAAACCGAGGCGTCAAAAGCGGGACCGGCAAGATGCGTTGCGCGGTCGTCGGCGGTCACGTTGAAGGCGTTCTGATGCCATTGAATCAGGTTCAGCAGACTGTGGTGCTCGATCACGACGCCCTTGGGCTGACCGGTGGACCCGGACGTGTAGATCGCGTACGCGGGGTCGGCCGGCGATACGAGAATCCCCGGATTGGCCGCCGGGAGTTCTTCGGAATCGAAGCAGTCTTTTATTTGCACCTGCAATGCTTCCGTCGCAGGCAACCGGTGGTGGATCGCTTCATCGACCACAACGGCTACCGCGTTGGAGTCTTCGATCATGTACCGCAGCCGCTCGACCGGATAACCAGGATCCAAGGGCACGTAAGCCGCCCCGGTCTTAAGCACGCCGAGCTGGGCGACGACCATATCGATGCGGCGGCTCGTACATACGGCCACGCGTGTCCGCGGGCGCACACGCAGATCGATGAGACGTTGCGCCAGTCGATTGGCGAGACGGTTGAGCTGCTCGTAAGTCAGTTCCGCTTCGCCGTCCGTGAGTGCGAGCGCGTCGGGCCGCCGTGCCGAGTGATCTTCGATACGCTGATGGACGCACCGGTCGAGCGCCAGCGGCACGGCGGTGTCGTTCCATTCGTGCAACAAGGAGTATCGTTCGTCGTCCGTAAGCAATGGCAAGGTGGCTACCGGCGTCTCCACATCGCGGGCCACGCCGTGCAGAAGGACCGCGTAGTGGCGCAGCATGCGCCGGATCGTCCGGGCGTCGAAGAGATCGGTGTTGTACTCGGCGTTGAACGCCAGGCCGTCTGAAGTCGCAGCAACCGTAAGTGTGAGGTCGAAGCGGGAGCGCAGCGCATCCTTGCCGAAGCGGGCGACTTCGACGCCGTCCAATGCGGGCAGCGACGCGTCAAAATTCTGCAACGCGAACATCACCTGGAAAAGCGGGCTGTGGGAAAGACTGCGCTGCGGCGCAATTTCTTCGACGAGCTTCTCGAAGGGGAGATCCTGATGCGCGTAGGCCTCCAGGGCGATGTCGCGCACATGGTGCAGCAGCTTGCGAAACGGCGCGTGCGGCTCGATCCGGGATCGAAGCGCGAGCGTGTTCGCGAAGTAGCCAATCAGATTTTCGACCTCGGGCCGGTTGCGGTTGGCAATGGGGGTTCCGATGACGATGTCGTCCTGGCTTGTGTACCGGTTCAGCAGGGCGTTGAACGCAGCAAACAAAGTCATGAACAGCGTAACGTCTTCACGGCGAGACATCGCTTCCAGGGCTTCACCGCATGCGGCGTCAAGACGAAGCGTCTCTTTGCCGCCGTTGAACGTTTGAATGGCAGGACGAGGCCGGTCCGTCGGCAATTCCAGTACCGGCGGCGCGTCGCGCAGGTGATCGGTCCAGTAGTCCAGTTGCCGTTGCAGGTTTTCGCCTTGGAGCCAGTTGCGCTGCCAAGCGGAAAAATCGGAATACTGGATGGGGAGCCGCGGCAAGTCTGCCGGCACGCCGCGCACGTGGGCGTTATAGGACGCGGCGAACTCGCGCGCGAAGAGTCCCATGGACCAGCCGTCGGACACCGCGTGATGCATGGATACGTAAAACACGTGCTCTGTGAGGTCGAGCTGGATGAGGACTGCACGGACCAGGGGTCCCCGTTCAAGATCGAAGGGTTGGACCGCATACTCGCGAATCAACGACGCTGCTTCGACTTCGCGTTCATCTGGAGCCGGCGATGCGAGATCGATACGCTCCATTCGAATAGACGCCTCGTCATCCACGATTTGACGGGGATGGCTGTCGTCGCCCTCAAAGTGGGTTCGCATTACGGAATGACGATGGATCACGTCGCGGAAGGCGTTCTGAAGCGCTTCCACATTCAAGTTACCGCGAAGGCGCAAGGCCGTGGAGATCGTGTAGACGCCGTCGCGGCCCCCGAGTTTGTCGAGGAACCAGAGCCGTTGTTGTGCGAAGGACAAGGGGGCAGAACCGGCGGGCGCCGAAGTAATCGCGTCTGCGACGGTACTTGCGTTGGCCGATTGATCCGTGGAGACGACCTGTGCGAGACTGGCCACGGTTGGCGCTTCAAAAATAGCGCGAAGGGGCAATTCCATTTCGAACGCGGAACGAATCCGTGCGACCGCCTGCGTCGCTTTCAGCGAATGACCTCCAAGATCGAAGAATCGCTGGTGCCTGCCGACGAACTCCAATCCGAGTACGTCGCAAAAGATAGATGCGATCCGCGTTTCCGCTTCGTCAACTGGCGCTTCAATACTCTCTGGGGCGCGCGTGTCGGCGGGAACCGGCAGGGCGGTGCGGTCAACCTTTCCAGTCGGGGAAAGCGGAATCGACTCTATTTCCACGAACGCCGCGGGAACCATGTAGGAGGGGAGTACCGCGGCAAGCGCGTCTCGCAGACAGCCGTTCGCGCCGCCATTCGCCTCGGGGACGGTATACGCCACCAACTGCGGGTCCCCGGTGGCATCCGATTTCACGGCGACGACGGCATCCGATACGCCGGGGATTTCCCGCAAGGCGCTTTCGATCTCGCCCAGTTCGATCCGGAATCCGCGAAGTTTGATTTGGTCGTCCGCGCGTCCAAGGAATTCAAGCGCGCCGTCGGGGCGGAACCGCACGAGGTCGCCCGTCTTATACAACCGTTGCGCGTGCCCGTTTATCTGGACGGACAGGAACCGGGCGCCGGTGAGGTCCGGCCGGTTCAGGTAGCCGTGCGCCAAAACAGGCCCCCCGATGTACAGTTCTCCCGGTACGCCTATCGGAACGGGTTGCCGGTTCGCATCCAACACATAGACTTCCGCGCCGGGAACCGGATACCCAATGGGAACGGCATCGCGAAACTCCACCGCACATTCAAAAAGCGCCGCGCAGACCGTGATCTCCGTTGGACCGTACCCGTTAAAGAAACGGCGACCCTGGGTCCACCTGCGCGTAAACTCAGGGGGACACGACTCGCCCGCGCTGATCAGCACGCCCAAGTCCGGGAGGCTCGACGGATCGAGCTGCCGGATCATGGCAGGCGGCAGGGTTGCCATGCCGATGTTCTCGTCTCTCAGCAACGCGGTGAGCGTATGCGGGTCGGAAAGCGTCTCGGCATCGGACAACACCAAGGTCGCGCCCGCACCAAGGGCGGGGAAAATCTCCCAGACAAAGGCATCGAAACTCATGGACGCGAACTGCAGAACCCGCAGTCCTTCGCGAAGCACGAATACGTCCGCGCTATAGGCCATGAGATTGGTCAAGCTGCGATGGCCAATCAGCGTGCCTTTGGGTTTTCCAGTTGATCCGGAAGTGTAAATGACGTAGGCGACGTCGTCGGGCGTCGGGCCGCCACCCGGATTCGTATCCGGCATGGCATCCAGTTCGCCATGGGCGGCATCGAGACAGATCGTTTCCGGATGATGGGGCACGCGCTCGACGCAACTCGAAAAAGTGAGCAGCGCGTGCGGCTGCGCGTCTTCGAGCATGTATCGCAAGCGCTCCGACGGATATCCCGGGTCGAGAGGAACGTAGGCCGCTCCGGCTTTCATGGCGCCCAACATGGCGACGATCATCTCCACCGAACGCGGCAGAGAAATGGCGACGAGCTTCCCGCGACCGATGCCGATCTCCTTGAGATGATGGGCAAGCTGGTTGGCGCGCGCGTTCAACTCGCGGTAGGTCAATTCATTGCCGTTGTATCGCAACGCGACCGCGCCGGGAGTCTGGTCCGCCCTCTGCTCGAAACGCGCAACGGCGATGTCCGCCGGCTCGACCGCGGGTGCGGTCCGGCTGAACGCGTGAAGGAGCTGTTCGCGTTCGGCATCGGAAAGGTACTCGATCGCGTCGATGCTCGCATCCGGCTCATCGAGGGCGCGTTCGAGAAGCAGCGCATAGTGTTGAAGCATCCGCTCCATGCGCGCGGACTCGAAGAGATCGGAATCATACTCCAACGCAAACGTCAGGCCCGAAGCCGATTCATTGATGGCCATGGTGACGTCGAACCGCGAACGTTCGTTGATCGTGGGCACGCGGCTCAGCGTAAGCCCCGGCAAGTGGAACTCAGACTTGGGCGCGTTCTGCAAAACGAACATGACCTGGAAAATCGGCGAGCGGCTCAGGTCGCGTTCCGGCGCGAGTTCTTCGACGATCCGGTCGAAGGGAACGTCTTGATGACCATACGCCGCCAAGGCCGTTTCGCGGACGCGTCCAAGCACCTCGCGGAAACTGGGCGCGCCGTCCAGTCGTGTGCGCAATGCCAGCGTGTTGACGAAGAATCCGATGAGCGATTCCAGTTCGCGCCGGCCCCGGTTGGCAATGGGCGTGCCAACAACGATATCGGACTGGCCGGTGTAGCGGTACAGGAGTACGTTGAACGCCGCGAGGAGCGCCATGTACTGCGTCGCGCCTTCCGCCTGACACATCGACTTCACGCGTTCGGCAATCGTGCGCGAGATGGTTGCTGTCACACGGGCACCGCGGAACTTGCGTACCGCCGGCCGGTGATGGTCGGCGGGCAAATCCAGATACTGCGGAGCATCCCGCAAGTGCTCACGCCAATAAGAGAGCTGGCTTTCGAGCACCGCGCCCTGCAACCACGCGCGCTGCCACGCGGCGAAGTCGGCGTACTGGACCGGAAGCGAAACAAGCGCGGGTTCGCTGTTTGAGACGCAGGCGTCGTAGCTCGCGCAGATCTCCCGCACGAGCACGCCCATGGACCAGGCGTCGGAGATGATATGGTGCATGGCGACGGCGAGCACGTGTTCGGTGTCACCCAATCGATATAACGCAACGCGAAAGAGAGGACCTTGCGCAAGATCGAAAGATTGATCGACCAATGCGGTCATGTGAGATTCAAGTTCAGTCTGTTGCGCCGCGTCGGGGAGATCCGTCAGATCGACTGTCTCAAGCGCAAAAGAGATCCCATCAGAAACACGAAGCGCGGGTACGCCCTCGCGATCGACGAAGGTTGTGCGAAGAATCTCATGCCGTGCGACGATAGTTGCGATGGACTGCTCCAGCGCGCGGCTGTTCAATTCGCCAACCAGCCGGAACCCGGCGGACATGGTGTAGGCGCCGTCGCGCGCGCCCAGTTGATCCAGCACCCAGAGACGTTGCTGGGAGAACGAGAGCGGCATGGCCTCGTCGCGCGGCACCGGCACGAGCGCAGGGGCTTGGTCGCCCGTCTGCTCGTTTCGCAACGCGTCGATTCGTGCGGCGATTCCTGCGACTGTCGGTTCTTCGAATATCGCGCGCAATGGAATTTGGACATCGAAGGTGTCGCGAATGCGCGAGACCACCTGAGTCGCCATGAGGGAGTGTCCGCCGAGGTCGAAGAACCGGTCCGTAACGCCGACGGGTCCTCGGGTAAGAACCTGTTCCCAAATCCCCGCGACCAACTCTTCGGTAACGGTGCGCGGTGCGACATGCTCACCCGCCACTTCGCCCCACGCCGAGGGCGCGGGTAACGCGCGACGGTCGATCTTGCCGGTGGCGGTTCGCGGCAACGCGTCCAATACTTGGATTGACGCGGGTACCATGTACTCGGGCAACTCACGCGCCAACTCGCTGCGGAGTTTGGCCGGGTCCGCCGTCGGCTCCGACGCGGAGACGATGTACGCGACCACGCGCGGACCACCTGAGTTCAATTCCCGCAGCACTACGACAGATTCGGTGACCGAAGCGTCTTGATTGAGCAACGATTCGATTTCACCGGGGTCGACGCGATATCCGCGTATCTTGACCTGGAAGTCCTTTCGGCCGAGGCATTCGATGGTTCCGTCGGCTCGACGACGACCGAGATCGCCGGTGCGGTAGAGGGTCGTTCCCGGCGTATCGGGATCGGGCCGGAATGCGGAGGCGGATTCGTTGTCGCGATTCCAGTAGCCAAGCGCGACGTGAGGACTGCGAACGACGATTTCCCCGAAGACCGGCTCTTCGCCGCCGTGAGCATTCAGCAGCAATAACTCGGTGCGCGCGACGGGGGATCCAATAGGCACGCGCGCGCGGGCGGCCTCTCCTCCATTCTCGATTTCAAATGCACAGGTAAAGGACGCTTCCGCGCTGCCGTAGAGATTGATGAGGCGGCATTCGTGCGCAACTATCCTGCGGAACCGGTCGATGTCTTCGCGCCGGACTTCTTCGCCGCCGAGCACGACGGCGCGGAGACTCGCGATGCGCGAATCCCTGGTGAGCGCTGCAGCAAATGCGCGGAAGACGGTCGGCGTGCTGTGGTATACCGTGACGCCGGTTTCCTGAAGCCAGTTCCACGCCTCGTAAAGGCTCTCGCTCTTGAGGTCGATGGGGCACAGGGTTGCGCCGTTGAGCAGCGCGCCGAAGATATCCATTACGGCGGCGTCGAACCCGAAGGACGAGAACAAGCTCAACCGATCGTCCGGATCGATATCTAACGTTCGCGCGTAGGCGTCGATGTAATGCGCGACATTGCGATGGTTTTGAACGACGCCTTTCGGCTTTCCGGTGGAGCCGGAGGTGTAGAGGATGTATGCAGGCGATTCAGGATCGCCATTTACGCCATCGTGCGAATCCAGGTGCTCAAACGATTCGATGGCGATCACCGGACAACGTTCTCCGGCGATGGCACGTGCGCGCTCCAAAGAGGTATCCGTCGTGAGCAAGGTGCCGATCTGCGCGTCTTCGATCATGAATTGGAGACGCGCCTCGGGATAGGCCGCATCCATGGGAACGTAGGTCTTACCCGCTTTCAGCGCGCCAAGGAGTGCGGCAATCATGGGCGCGTCGTGTTCAAACATCAAACCGACGCGCGACCCCACGGCGTATGTCGCCTCGAAAATACCTGATGCAATCTGAGACGCGCGCCGATCCAGCTCCGCATAGGTCCAACGGTGGTTTCGCGTGTGGACCGCAATCGCGTCCGGGGTCGTCGCGGCTTGCCGCTCGAAACGTCGATGGAGCGGCGTTGCGCCGTCGAATGGGTCATCGCCTACCGGAATTGACTCGCGAGCGGCCAGCGGTATATGGGCGACGGATGCGTCGGCCTGCGCGCAGATCGCGTCGAGTACTGCACCCAAATCACGCAAGAACTGCTGAATCGTTGATTCTTCAAAAAGGTCACGGTTGTAGACCAGCATGAGCCGGGTCGTCGCGCCGCGAGGCCGCACGTAAAGGGTTAAATCAAATTTGGACTCGGGTTCGCGGCGGTAGACGCGTTCCACGGCGATATCGCCCATGTCAAGGCCATCGCCGCCCATGTTGATCATGTTGAACAGGACTTGGAAGACGGGCGTCCGGCTGAGGTCGCGTTCGGGCTGAATCTCCTCCACCAACTTTTCGAAGGGGAGGTCTTCGTGCTCGAATGCATGCAGGACCGTATCGCGCGTCCGGCGCAGGAGCTTGCGGAATGTAGGGTTTCCCTCGAACCGCGCGCGCAGGGCTACGGTGTTGACGAAGAACCCGATCATGCCCTCCGTGCCGGGGTAGCGGCGTCCGGCGACCGGCGAGCCGACAACAAAATCATCCTGGCCGGTGTACCGGTACAAGAGCACCTCGAAGGCCGCAAGCAACGTCATGAAGAGTGTCGCGCCTTCGTCTGCGCTCAATTTGCGAAGGGCGGCGATCGTCTGCGAATCCAGTTCCAGGTACTCGCGACCGCCGCGGAACGTCTGGTATGCGGGACGGGGACGGTCTGTCGGCAGTTCAAGCGGCGGCGGCGGCCCGGCCAGTTGTTCCCGCCAGTACAGCACGCGCTCGTCCATGTCGTCGTCGAGCCAGGCGCGTTGGATACGCGCGAAGTCGGCGTACTGGAGCGGAAGCGCATCCAGATCGGGCAAGCGTCCTTCCGAGAAACTCTCGTAGTGCTCCGCCAACTCGCGCAACACGACGCGCATGCTCCACCCGTCCGCGACAATGTGATGGAGCACGACCGACAGGACGTGCACGTCCGGCCGCAGCCGGATAAGATACGCGCGCATGAGCGGGGCATTCGACAAATCAAACGGCGTGCGCGTAAATGCGTCCACCTGTTGCCGGAGACGGCATTCCTCGTCGCCCGGGCCTTCGTCGAGCGTGCACTGGGCGACGGCGAAACTGACGTCCTGCGCGATCACCTGCACCGGCTGGTCGTTGAACGCGGCAAAGGACGTGCGCAGCGTTTCGTGGCGTTGCACGATGGCACACAGACTTTGCTCGAGCGCGGCGACATCCAGCGCGCCCGTGAGCCGGTAGGTCAGGTGCATGTTGTACGTCGAACGGCCCGGCTCGAGCTGATCGAAGAACCAAAGGCGGCGTTGCGAATAGGAAGCCGCGGCATGCTTGCGGCGTTGGCCGAGTAACGGCGCGATCTCCGGCTTGCGCGCTTTCAATGCATTGCGCAGTTCGGCGGAGAGGCATCCTTTCGGCGCGCGCAGACACAGCTCATCCCCTTCCGCCCAGATGTGGGCGCCCCTCGCGATGACCTCTGCAAGGAGGGCGGCCGCGGTCATAAGCGCTCTTCCTCCAGTTCCTCTCCGGAACCGGCTATCACACGCGAGAGCGTTTCATTGGGCAGATCGTATTCTAGGATCGCGGAAATGCGCTGGGCCCAGTCGCCGAGACGGTTCGGCAGTTTCGCGCGCTTCCACGCGTCGGCAAGCGTCGGATCGATCGAGGTATGCTTCATGAAATTCGGATCGCCGATGGCACGTGCTTTCGCGCGCACGCCGTCGGTCATGCGGCCTTCCCCGTAGGGATCGAGCACGGCGGGTTCGAACGGCACGTCGAGGAACGTGCACATGCCGCGCATGATGCGTTCGGGATCGGTAACGAGTTCCTCGTAGCGCACCGGGAACTGCCGCTCCTCCGGCACGCCTTTCAAGAACTCGATGGTATTCTCGTTGTGCGACGCCCACACCTCTTCCGCGAGCAGATAGGGATCGGCATGACCGAAGTCGAACATCTTCCCCGTACGATTCTTCACGTAGGATTCGATGACCGCGTAGGGATGGCGGTAGAGATAGATATACTTCGGGTTTTCAAAGAGATCCTCGGCGCGCTCCATGGTCTCGCGGCGGCCGGTGTAGGTCGGCGACTTGTCCACGAGCAGCTTGGGCGCCACGCTTTCCTGAAGCTGTGTGAACACGTCCTGGATGAGCGTGTCCTCCGCGAACATGCGTTCGATAAGCGCTTCCGCGGCGTCGGCATCGAGTCCCTGGGCTTCCATGAACGCGCGCTGAAGTCCGTCACCGAGGTAGTTGCCTTCGCCGAGGAACGTGCGGCGATCCTTCATGGAATGGAAATGAAGGATGTGCAATTCCGGCGGGCTGAAGAGCTGCGGGTGCCCTGCGAGCATCACACGCAATAGCGTTGAGCCGGACCGCGGCGCGGACAGCAGAAACGCGCAGGGCGGGTTCTTCCGTTCCGGTTTGGGCGGAGCGACGATCTTGCCCCTGGCCTTGTTGATGTTGGCTTGAATGAAGCCTTCCGGCGGCGGCGCTTCGCCTTCGCGCTTGCGCTGCATGATATCCAGCTCGGTGCCGATGTACTCGGCAAGACCCGCCAGCGAGGGCTGCTCAAATACCTCCCGAGGATGAATGCGGATCTTCAGATCGCGACCGAGATTGCGAATCAGGTCCATGACCATGATGGAATCGAGACCGAGATTGACCACGTTCTGGTCCACCGGCACCGCCGCGGGATCGGTGTGAAGCACTTCGCCGATCGAATTGCACAGTTGCTGTTCGATGAGCTTCCGGCGCGCCTCGCCTTCGGACTCGAGGATCTGCTTGCACCGCTCGCTCGGCACGGCGGATTTCCTCGCCTGGCCCGCAACGTTGGAGAGGAACGGCGTGCCTTCTCCGGTGTCGAAGAGGGATTGCAACGCAGGCCAATCCGCATCGACTACGCCGACCTGTGCGACGTCTCGACCGAGCAGCATGCCGAACGCGGCAAGGCCTTCATCGGGATCGATGCTGGCGATGCCTTGTTGCGCAAGACGACCGCCGCGATCCGGCTGGGCCGCCATGCCCACTTCGGCCCAGGGGCCCCAGTTGATGCTGAGCGCGGGCAGCCCCTTCGCGCGGCGGCAGGCAGCAAGAGCGTCGAGATAGGCGTTGGCCGCGGCGTAGTTTCCTTGCCCCACGGAACCGAACATGGACGCCGCGGACGAGAACAACACGAAGAAGTCGAGTTCCGCGTCCGCGAAGGCGCGGTGCAGGTTCCATGCGCCTGCCACCTTGGATCGGCCCACGGTCGTGAAGGACGCGGGGTCCATGTCGTGGATAAGTTGATCGTCGAGTACGCCCGCGGCGTGAATGATGCCACGGATCGCCGGCCACTGTTCATCCCGGTATTGCGTGAGGAACGCGGTGAGTTGCGCGGCGTCCGACACGTCAACGGCAGCGACGTGAACGGATGAGCCGGCGGCTTCAAGCTCGCGGACGGCGGCGATGTTCTGTCCAGCGCGACTCGCGGGATCGGTTTTCGACCACTGGTTGCGCGGCGGCAAGGCCGTGCGCGCCAGCAACACGAGGCGGCGCGCGCCGTGTTGTACCAGCCAATGCGCCAGCTTGGTTCCGAGGCCACCGAAACCGCCCGTGATCAAATACGCGCCATCGGCGCGAAACGCTACGTGCGGCGACACCTCAGTCTCGGCAAGTGGAGTCACACGCGCGCCGAATCGGTTTGCCCCACGCAGGGCGACCATAGTCTCGCCATCTTGCGCAAGCAATTCGTCGGCCAAGCTCGAAACAGCGCTATCGTCCGGCACGTCGATCAGCTTGCCCATCACGTCCGGGTGTTCCAGCGCGATGCACCGGCCGAGCGCCCACAATGGGGCCTGCGAAAGATTGGGCTGTTCACCGTCCGCAATCGCCTGGGCGGATTGCGTCACGATGTACAGGCGTGGTGCGGTCGTCGCGAGCGCGCGTTTCGCAAGTGCTTGCGCGACGAGCAAGGTGCTGCGGCAAGTTGCCGTAAATTCATCGAGCGCTTTGTTTCCATCTTCCGCTTCGGACGAAACGCGCTTCGGCAACACAATCACGCCGAATCGACCAGTGCCGTTCGAGTTGAAGGCGGCGTCCAGGCTCTTGTCGATATCTTCCGCACGGACCGATCCGGCGTTCGTTGCAGCGAGTCCGCGCGCGGTGAGTTCGGCGACAAGCCCGCGCGAGAATTCGTCGTCTCCACCGAACACGAGCCAGGGGCCTGAGTCGTTCATTCGCGCGGCTTCGGGAAGCGATTCCCACTCGACCGTGTGGAACCACCCCGCGAGCTTGGCGCGTTGCTCTTCGCTGATAGCTGTGGCCGTCGCGCCATCGCTGGCCCGGCCGCCCAGTGCCTGAACGATGTCGTTCGACGCGCCGGGTTTTACTGTGAACCAATGGCGCTTGAGTTCGAAGGGGTACGTCGGCAGCGCAACGCGCCGGCGCGGATGATCCGCATCGAAGGCCTGCCAGTCGAGTTCAACGCCGTTGACCTGCACGGTTGCAGCGGCGGTAAGCAGCGTGCGCCAATTGTCGGCGTCCTTGCCCAGTGACGGAAGCCACGTCGCATCCGCGTCCGGCAGGCAGCGGCGGCCCATGCCGATGAGGGTGTTGGCCGGGCCGACTTCGAGGAACACCGATACGCCATGATCGGCGAGGGCCCTCATGCCGCCATCGAACAGCACGGCGTCGCGAATGTGATCGCGCCAGTATTCGGCGTCCAGCGTCTCCCCGCATTCGAGCGTCTTGCCGGTGCGGTTCGACACAAGCGGAATGGTGAGCGGCTGGTAGCTGACGTCCTTGGCCACCGCGTGGAACGCATCGAGTATCGGGTCCATCAAGGGCGAATGGAAGGCGTGGGACACAGTCATCTTGGTGCACCGGACGCCTTGGGCAGAGAACTGTTCGACGACGGCATCCAGCGCATCGCCGACCCCGGACACGACGACCAGGTTCGGGCCGTTCACCGCGGCAATGGAGAGGGCCTTCTCTTGGCCCTTGAGCGCGGCGGCGACGGTCTGCTGATCAGAGAAGATGGCGGCCATTTTTCCGCCCGCGTGAAGCGACTGTATGAGACGCCCGCGTTCGGCGATGAGCCGCAGTCCGTCTTCCAGACTGAACATGCCCGCAAAGCACGCGGCGGCGTACTCGCCGACGCTGTGGCCAATCACGTAGTCGGGAGTAATACCCCACGAGCGCCAGAGTTCCGCGAGCGCATACTCGAGCGCGAAGAGCGCCGGTTGCGTGTACGCCGTTTCGTTGATGGGCGACTCGCCCCCCTCCGCCGGATACAACACGGAGAGCAGCGGCTGCTCCAAATAGGGCTGGAGGATCGCGTCGCAGCGGTCGATGCTCGCACGAAACGCCGGTTCGGTCTCGTAGAGTTGCCGTCCCATTCCCGCGAACTGGGCGCCCTGTCCCGTAAACAGGAACGCAAGCTTCGGCCGGAATCCGGAGCGCACCGTGCCGCGGATGACGTTCGGCGCGGACTCGCCTTGGGCAAATTGTTTTAACGCCTCGCCTAGTACATTTCCGGCATCGTCGGCTTCCAACGGTTCCGTAAGAATGGCCAGGCGCTGTTCAAAAACGCAGCGCGTTGTGTTGGCGGAATAACAGAGGTCACGGATCGCGGCGGGATTCTCAAGCTCGCGGGACGCGTAGGTTCCGGCGAGATTCTGCAACGCCGTTTCCGTGCGCGCGGAAAGCGTCAACACGTGGCGCGGCCGATCGGGCTGCGACGTCTCGGCGCGCGCGAGCGTGATCGGGGCTTCTTCAAGCACAACATGACTGTTCGCGCCGCCGAATCCGAAGGCGCTGACGCCGACTAGACGGCGTTTCGATCCGCGCGGCCAGGGCAGCGGTTCGGTCGGAATCTGGTAGCGGGTTTCGTCCAGCTTTATCAGTGGGTTCACTTTGTCCAGATGCAAATGCGGCGGAATCGTCTCGTGCTGCAGCGCGAGGACGGCCTTGATAAGCCCAACGATGCCTGCCGCCGGTTCGAGATGTCCCACGTTCGTCTTGGCCGAAGCAATGGCGCAGATGTTGCCCTCGTCACGTCCTTCGGACAGGACGGTTTGAATCGATTCAATCTCGATGGGATCGCCAAGCGACGTGCCGGTACCGTGGGCCTCGACATAGGCGATCTCCGAAGGTGCGACGGCCGCGTTCTCCAATGCGGCGCGAATGACCGCCTGTTGCGCCTTCGAACTTGGCGCGGTGAGGCCATTGCTGTGTCCGACGTGATTCACCGCCGTACCGCGGACGACCGCGAGCACGTTGTCGCCGTCGGCCAAGGCGTCGGAAAGCCGCTTCAACACGACTAACCCGCAACCTTCGCTGCGCACGTAGCCGTTTGCCGCCGCGTCGAAGGCCTTACACCGTCCGTCCGGCGCGAGCATGCGCGCCTGCGACAAGGCGATGGTCGCCAAGGGCGACAGGATGACGCTTACGCCGCCGGCGAGGGCGATGTTGCATTCGCGGTCGCGCAGGCTCTGGCAGGCTTGATGCAAGGCGACCAACGCGGACGAACAAGCCGTATCCACAGATACACTGGGGCCGCGCAGATCGAGCAAATACGAAAGGCGGTTCGACGCGATGGACTGGGTGTTGCCCGTGGCGACGTAGGCGTCGTTCTCCGCGCCAAGCAGCAGTTGGAGCTGCATGTAGTCAATAGACGAAACGCCAATAAACGTACCCGTGGCCGAACCGGCAAGACGGTCGGCGCGGACGCCGGCATTCTCAAAAGCCTCCCAGGCCACGTGCAAAAGCAATCGCTGCTGGGGATCCATGCTGGCCGCTTCACGCGGGGAGATGTTGAAGAACGCGGCGTCGAACTTATCAACGTCCTCTACGAAGCCGCCCCACTTCGTAATCATGCGGCCCGGCGTCGCCAGATCGGGATCGTACAGCGTATCGAAGTTCCAGCGATCCGCGGGAATCTCGCGTATCGCATCGCCACCATCGCGCAGCAACTCCCAGAAGGCGTCCGGATTCTTTGCGCCGGGGAACCGGCAACTCATGCCGACGATGGCGATGGGCTCGCCGTGGGTGCGGGAAATCGTGCTCGTCGCGTCCGGCGACCACGTGCCGGAAAGATGGCGGGCCAGGGCGTCGATGCAGGGGTACTCGTAGACCAGGGTGGGCGACAGCGTACGCCCGACGACGCGCTCCAGATCGGCGGCGAGTTCGACGGCAGCCATGGAATGAAGACCGAGACTCGAGAAGGGCTGGCGGATATCCACCTGTGCCGCGTCGACGTTCAGCCGAAGGGCAATGCGGTGCGCGAGATATTCGCGCAGGTGCACGTAGCTCTTCCCCGCGTCCGTAGACGAAGTGTGCGGGACATTCGCAATCGAATCGTCAACAGATGAATCGGCGATCGATCTGCCGACCAGGGGAAGTGATTCGTCCTGAAACGCTTTGCGGCAGGAGCGGCGCTGAATCTTCCCGCTCGACGTCTTCGGAATCGACCCCGGTTGAACCAGCAGCACCGCATGCACCGGCACTTCGTGTTGTTCGCCGACCGCCGCACGAATCGTGGCCGCAACCTGCTCCACATCCAGCCCATCGACGGCATCGCGCGCGACTTCCTGGGCGACGACGAGCAACTCACCGCGTGGGTCTTCGATGGCAAAGGCCGCTCCGCATCCCGGGCGCAGCGCGGGATGGCACGATTCGACCGTGAGTTCGATGTCCTGCGGATAATAGTTAATACCGCGAATGATAATGAGGTCTTTGAGACGACCCGCAACAAAGAGTTCGCCGTCCTGCAGGATTCCGAGATCGCCGGTGCGCAGGTAAGGGCCTTCGCCGCTATCCGCAAGGGTTCCCCAGAAGGTGGCGGCCGTCTCGTCGGGCCGGTTCCAATAGCCCGACGCGACGCTGGGCCCTTTCACCCAAATCTCGCCGACCTCGCCGTCCGGACGGGGCAGGCAAGTATCGGGCGCGATGATTCGAACATCCTGATCGGCTGCGGGAGAACCGCAGCCCACGAGCGTCCGGTTCCGTGCGTTGTCTTCCGGGAACTCGCGTACCGCCATGCTGCTGCCGCGACGCGCGAACGATACCGCAAGCGTGGCTTCGGCAAGACCGTAACAAGGGAGAAACACATCGCTCCGGAATCCGGCGGATTTGAATTTCTGCGCAAAGGCATCGAGCGTGCCCGGCCGAATCGGTTCGGCGCCATTGAAGGCCACGCGCCACGCGCTCAGGTCCAGAGCGTTGCGTTCATCGTCGGCGATCTTGTCGACACAAAGCTGATAGGCAAAATTCGGCCCGCCGCTGACGGTCGCGCGGCGCTGGCCCATGGCTTGCAACCACGAGGCGGGTTGCTTCAGGAAGTGCAAGGGCGACATAAGCGTCGAATCGCAGCCGACAAAGGGCGGAATCAGCACGCCCGCCAGCAAGCCCATGTCATGGAACTGGGGCAGCCAACTGAGCACATGATCGTCTGCGGAAAGCCCCGTCGCTTCTCGTATGTAGTTGCAGTTGTGAAGCAAATTGCCATGGGTCACCATCACGCCCTTGGGCGACGACGTGGAACCCGAGGTGTACTGCAGGAAGGCGAGATTGTTCTCGTCGACACCAGGATTGCGCCATACGTCCGGATCCGCTTCACTGGCGTCGGTCGTAACCCAGCGCAATCCCGCCAGCGCCGGATGCTCCTGTAAAAGCATTTGCGCCGCTGCCAGGTACTCCGAAGTGGTTAATGCCAGCGTCGCCTGGGCGTCCGCAAACATCGCGAGGAGCCGCCCGAGCGTCCTTCCGGGACGTGGAGGATAGGCCGGAACCGCCGTCACACCGGCGTAGAGGCATGCGTAAAAAGCGACGTTGAACTCGATGCCGGGCGCAAAGAACAAAAGGGCGCGGTCGCCCGGTTTGCTAACGGACTGAAGTTCCGCAGCAACGGTGCGCACACGCTCTTCGAATTCGTGATAGCAGACGTTCTGCGTTGTGTCCGATCCGGAAGCGAGAAGCGAGAAGATGATGGAATCCGGTTGCGCTGCCGTCCGCTCAGCGAGTACATCGATGAAGTTTCGGGTTCTGCTCAGGGGAAACTTCTCCAAACAGGGCCGCCGTCAAGCCACCCTCAATGTTGCAGCGTCATCACTCTCCGGCAACCCGCCAAGATTTCGAGCATGCGCTAACCTGTATGAATGCCGCGAGCCGTCGCCCGCGACGTATACCAATCCGCCGCGCATACCATGCGCGTTGGCCGCTTACGCCGCCACCAAAGCGGCAACCGATAAAGTGAATCCCCCGATAGACCGGCCGTCGAATTCGCCTCCAAGATGGTGACGGCCAAGTAACGCAGCATACAGCTCGTGGGTGGGAAATTAATGGCGATTCCCACATCCTCGACCAGCACCAATTATACTCTAGTCCGCGATTCGCATTACAAATACCGGCTATACAGGGGTTCCTCAAGGCAAGGATACTACATATTGTGCGGAAATGCCAGCGTGTACAGCCTCAAAAACACTAAATTGGCGTAATTGAGGCGATCTTCAAACCGCAATTTCGTCAATAATTTCCCTTAAAACTCGAAAGATGTTACCAAAATGTGCCGACTCGGTTCAAATTGGACGACAACCATGAATTTTGGTTTCAGGTATTCCGCGAAGGTTCCGAGGGCTCCATACCCAGGAGGGCGCGAATCTCGGCGTCGAGGATTTGCCGAATCGCGGATGTGACGGGTAAGGCGGGAATTGTCGTCGTCCCTCCAACCGCGGGCAGCGTCATGGGTCTGTACGCGCGATTCTGCCAGGAGTACCAGCGAAGCGATTCGCTTTCCAGGGGACGGTCGAACTCGAAGCGGACATGAACCGGGCGTCCGTCGTAGTTGACGCCAAGTACGGTGACGCGCATGCCGTCCGTTTCCACAACTTGACCGGTCTCCATGGCGGACACGGGCAGCCGGCAAAAGAAGAAGGACCAGGGGTACTCCATCCAACCTTCGGGAATGGAAAGTTCCAGCACGTTTTGGGATGGACGATGGACGACGATCTCCCGGTTGCCGCTGTAGAGCACCCACATGGATTTCGGAACGGGCTCCCGCTTGGCGGAGCGGAGCAGGGGCAACATGGCGTACATGATGTCGCCGGTGGCGTTCACGATGATGAGGCGGTCTTCTGTGAGTTCTTCGTCCTGCGGCAGACTCGCGTTGCCCACATCGACGATCTTCCTAACGTAGTGCATGGAGTACGCGTTCGCCGGAAGCATGATGGGAGACACGATCAAGTGGAGAACAATCAGGAATGCGGCCACAAATCGCAACGTCACGGGCTTGCACGATCCGTCCGTGAACCACGTCGTTCGATCCGAAACGCCGCCCAGAAACGCGCCGAGCAGCCCCATCCCGCCGATACCGACGAGCATAAGCAAGCGATACTGGGGAACGGACGAGCAATAGGGAATCGCGCACAACGCCATGCCTGCCGCGTAGAACCGGGCCGCACGATTCGCGCGGAGGAGCGGCCAGAACAGCCACGTCAGCAGCACGACGATTCCCGCGGCGAAGGTGATGTAGAGGCCGGTCCAAAAAGGCGGCAGCAGCGTGTGGTAGATGGGGTCCGGGAACATGAACTGGGAATAGAGCAGCACCGGAAAGAACTTGATTACGGCAAAAACAAAGCCGACGGGATCGGCAACGGGATCCGTGTAGAAGCTCGACGCGGTAACGCCGTAGCCGAACCACGAATAGAGGATTCGCCAGATCACAACGATGACGGCATAAGGCACGAGGGACAGCAGACGCGCGCGCCATGGCGCGGGGTCCATGAAGCACGCATACGCAAACAGATAGCCGGTCACGGCCACGGTGCCCTCGCCGGAGAAGAGTCCAAGCGCGAGCATGATTCCTGCCAGGACACCGCGGCTCGATTTGCCGGTCTGACGCCAACGATCGTGGGCCAGCAAAACAAACACCGCGAACATGGCGGAAAGGATCGCGTTACGGTTGGAAAGCCAACTCACGGAAAGACCGTGCGCGGAATCCACCGCGAAGAGCAGGCCCGCCAGACCCGCAACCCACGCCGGAGTGATGTGGCGCTGATAAAGTCGCGTCGTGGCGAACGCGAGGATGCCGTAGAGCAGCATGCTGTGAAGATGCATGATCCAGGTATGGCTTCCCCACAGGATAAAATCGACATAATGACTGAGGGATGAAATCGGCCGCCAGAAGGAGATCTTCCATTCAGGGTCGGCCCACCAGGGAACGATGCCACGGGCGAGGTATTTCTCATACTCTTCCGGCGTGCCCTTGCCAAAGGAAAACGTGTCGAGCGTGGCGTTGTCGACCTCGGGCAGCCCGGGCGACCCCATGAACACGGCGCTCCAGTAATAGTCGTCCGTGACGCGGCCCACGAGCAACGACGGCGCGGTCAATACGCAGGCGATGATGGCGATCATCAACGCGGCGCGCCTTCCGTGAACGCGCGTAAACCGAGTCTTTAGAATGGATAGCCCAGTCATCGGATCCCGTCGTTGGTGGATGGAATGATGCAGCACACCCAACCGCGTGCATGACGAAGACCGATCTAATCCCCGGCGGAGGGCGCGAGTACGTCGCGACATGATACCGGATTCGAGCGTGGAGAGTACAGACAACCGTTAAGGCCGCGAGGTCAAAACCCCCGTCCCAGTCGGACCCTGGATAAATCGCTATCGGTATCGCTATCGAGATCGGGATCGAAAAAGGATCTGTGGTGCCTCAGATTTCGATACCGATTCCGATCCCGATAGCGATACCGATATCGAGCGGGGCGCCCGGAGGCGCCCCGCGTGTTGAAGACTATCCCTGAATCTTGCTCTTGATTTGTTCCGTAGCCTGCGCGGCTTCGGCTTTTACTTCCTCGTCCGCGAGGTAAGGTTCAACCAATGCCAGCGCGCGCTCGTCGCCGATCTCGGCGAGACCCGCGAGCACCAAACGCTTGTCGTCGGCGCTGGCGGCAAGTTTGGATGCCTCCTCGTACAGCGCGAGCGTTTCCTCGACCGGCCGGTCGCCGCCCTGTCGCAGCAGCCGCAGGAACCCGCGGAACGCGAGCGTCTTGTGCGTATTGTTGTCAGACGCCGACGCGATCTGACGCAGATCGTCGAGCGCATCCGCGGTAGGCCAGTCAGCCAAAGCCTTGACCGCCGCGTCTTTGACGGGATCGGCTTTTGCAGACGCTACCAGGTCACGCAACTGCGGCAACGAACTCGGGTCGGCGATGCGTCCTACTACCCGGACCAGCGATGCACGAACTTCGGGCTTACCTTTGATGGTGGAGAAGGCCTGCGCGATTTGTTGCGCGCCTTTCTGCGGCGGATTAGTCCGTTGCACCGTCGATACGACGGCGTTTTCCGCGGCGGTCTGCGACGGATCGCCGTTGACCTTGACCAGGAGACCGATCAACGCCGCGAGGTCGCCTTCGTTCGCCAGTGCACCCAGGGCATCGAAGGACGCGTTGCGAACCGATTCGTCCTGGTCCGACGCGGCTTGAAGCAGCGTCGGGATTGCGGACTCGGCGCCCCGTGTCGCCAGGGCTTGGATCAGAACCGTCTTTGCGGGAGCTTGCGTATCCTGCATCGCGGTAACGATCGCGCCGTCCACGTCATCACCGCGAAGGGCGCCGAGCGTGGCGCGGGATACGCGCGCGACTTCCGCGTCATCCGACATGGACAAGGCGGCCAACTGCGAAACGGAGGACGCGTTGCCGACGGTGGCCAAGGCTTCGAGCGCCGCGATCTTCACGTCCGGATCGCTGCTGTCCAGTGCAGCCGTGACGGCCGGTAGCGCTTCGCCATCTTCACGCGCGCGCAGGGCGTACAGCGCGACAAGTTGACCGTGGGCGTCGAGACTGGGAAGTGCCGACGCCAACTCCGCGGTGACCTTTCCGCCCTCGAGCGTGCGCAACGCGCCAGCGGCAATCGCTTGAAGTCCAGCGTCGCTCCCTTTCAGCAGTTCGATCAACATCGGCAGGGAATCGGCGCCTTCCACGGCTACCAATCCCTCGATCGCCGCGATATGGGCTTCGCGCGATTCGGAATCGCTGTTCAGCTCCGTGAAGATCGCCTTCGCCTTCCCCTTCTGTCCGTTCTGCAGGTAGTTCGACGCGCACATGAGGTAGCCGTTCGTGATGGCCGGCTTGAGTTCTTCCGATGCACTGCCACGCGCCTTTGCCAGGGCGTCAGCGGCCTTCTCACCCCCAATCCGGCCGAGCGCCGTCGCGGAGGCCTTCGCAACTGCCGGGTCTGGATCGTTCAGAAGGGTAGCGAGATCGGCAACGGCTTCTTCCTGCCCACGCATGCCGATGGAATTGATGATGCCGACCTGTACGCGGTCGTCGGCGTTTCCAAGGGCGGTCAACAGCGCGTCATCGGCGGCTTCACCCTCGATGCTTTCGAGGGCGTAGCGGGCCATGTCCGAGTGCTTCTCGTCGGTCAACATTTTCGCCAGCGCGGGTACGCTCGCGTCCGTGCCGATGACGTAGAGCTGACGGCACACGAAATCCTTGCAGTCGTACGTGGCGTCCGACCCGAGGATCTCGATGAGCCCCTGCTCGATCTGCTGGCGCATGGCGGCGTCGCCGTAGGACTTCGTGCAGTAGTCTTGCACGACGCTGAGCATCTCGCGGTTCTGGCCGAACTCGTAGGTGCGAATTTGCTGAAGCGCATCCGGCAGCGACGGAGTATCCTGCGCGAGGGCCGGCATACCCGCAACGACCGCCACTAACGCCGCAACCATGGCCCATCCGGCGCGGCTGTTTTTTTTATTGATTACGCGAATCATGGTTCTATTCCCTTCCTTCCAGACGCTCAGACGCGCCACGGCGCCCGCAGCGAGGGCATCAGCATATTGTTGGCTTCGGCGTCGTTGATGAACTGTTCTTTGTCGGGGTCCCATTCGAGTTTGCGCCCCAGCAGCATGGCTATATTCGCGATGTGGCACATGGTCGCCGTGCGGTGGCCGACCTCGGGCGGCGCCATACACTCCCCGCGGACCTTCACGTTGTTCAGGAAGTCGCGATGGTGTCCGGGGCTTCGTCCGAGATGCTCCTCGTTGGGTCCGATGATCTCCTTGAGCAACGACGCCGGTTCGGCCTCGAGGTTGCCGCCGTGGATGTGGATGAACACCCAGCCGTCGGTGCCCTCAAACTTGATCCCCCGGGTGCCGCCGCATTTGCAGATCATCTTCACGCCGTTCGGATACTCGAACGTGAACTCGTAGTCCATGGCGGTGTTGAACATGCCGTCGCGCGGAAAGTCGCCCCAGCCTTCGATCGACTTGGGACCGCTCCGGTCGCTCGCGTTGCCGAGCTGGCCGAGATCGATGATGTGGGCGCCGCGGTCGGTCACTTCGCCGCCGGAATAATCGAGAATGTAGCGGAACCAGAAGTGGCAGCGTTTCTCCGTGTAGGTCGCCCACGGCCGCGGTCCGAGCCACATGTTGTAATCGAACCCTTCGGGAATCGGCATGGGCGGCTGGTTTTCGAGCGGTCCATGGTTGTCGATGGGAAGGTTCACGTGCATGGTATGGAGTTTGCCGATACGCCCGTTGCGCACCAGTTCGCAGGCGTAGCGCGCATTGCTCCGGCTGCGCTCGTGACTGCCGGTCTGGAAGACGCGTCCGTAACGTTTCACCGCATCGACCACGGCGCGGCCTTCGCCCACCGAGTTCGCGAGCGGCTTTTCGCAGTACATGTCCTTGCCGGCCTCCGCGGCGGCTACCGCAATCACGGCATGCCAGAAGTCCGGTGTACAGATACAGACCGCGTCGATGTCTTCGCGCGCGAGGACTTCGCGGAAGTCGTTGTAGGAATTGCAGCCGTTGTACTGCCCGCTCTGCGTCTGCGCCGCGTACGTTTGATCGACGAGTTGTTGTGCGGCATCGCGATGATCGCAGTCCACGTCGCACACCGCAAGGACCTGCGCATCGGCCTGCCCCAGGAAGGCGCGCAGGTTGGCGGTACCCTGGCCGCCGACGCCGATGGAGGCCACCGTGATGCGGTTGCTCGGCGCCACGGTTCCGTCCAGCCCGAGCGCGGACGCGGGCACGATGTAGGGGAAACCGACCGCGCCCGCCGCAGCCAAAGCCCCCCGTTTCATGAACTGGCGCCGGCTCAACCCGGTTTGCGCAACGCCGGTCTTCTTGCTCCTCTTCATGATTGTCTCCTTTGAACGCTCACTCAATTCGCTCGCGGAAAAATAGGGACTGTTACCATTTAACTTCTGAACGATTGCCTTCTTCTCGATATCTGCGCAGTTAAATGGTGACTGTCCCTATTTTTCCCCGTCCCTATTTTTCTCCACCTGTTTTTCTCCCTCATACACTCCACGGCGCGCGCATTGACCGCGAAAGCATCCGATTCGCTTCCTCGTCTCCTTCGAACCGCTCCTGCTCGGGGTTCCATTTCAGCCCGCGCCCGAGCAGCAACGCGATGGTGCCCACGTGGCACACGGACGCGGACCGGTGCCCGATCTCGATGGACGCCGCGGTTTCGCCACGGGTTTTCATGCAGTGCAGGAAGTTCCCGTGGTGATTGTCGCTGGCGTAAAGACGAATCTCGTTCGGACCCACCGCCGCTTCGGCAACCTTCTCAGGATACGCTTTGATGGCGTCGCTTTCCACATACAGCCATCCTTCGCTTCCCTCAAAGCGCATGCCCCACTGGGACGTGTCTTCGGTGGCAGTCGAGACCATCTTGACGCCGTTGGCGTAGGTGAACTCGATACGATGATCGATGGGCGCGTCGTAGATGCCTTCTTCCGGGAACACACCGGTTGCTTCGATGGCGACGGGGCCGGAATGGTCGGTGCCGTTGCCCCACTGGCCGATGTCGTAGTAGTGAGCGCCCCAGTCGGAGATGTAGCCTTCGGAGTAGTCCATGATCCAGCGGAAGTTGAAGTGGCAGCGGCCCGGCGTATACGGCGCCCAGGGCGCGGGACCGAGCCACAGGTCGTAGTCGAACCCCTCGGGGACCGGCTGTGGCGGCGTGTTGGGACCATACTCGCCGCCGCGGATGGCGAAGCCTTTGGGCACACCGATCTGGATCGTCTGCAGTGCGCCGATGTAGCCGTTGCGAATCAGTTCGCAGGCGCGGCGGCAGCCCTCGCGGGAGCGGCGCCAGGTGCCGGTCTGCAACACGCGGCCGTAGTGATTCACCGTATCCACCATGGCGCGGCCATCGGCGACGGTTAGCGACACGGGCTTCTCGCAGTAGATGTCCTTGCCGGCGCGCGCGGCGGCAACGGTAATCACCGAATGCCAGTGGTCGGGCGTTCCTATTGAAACCGCATCAATATCGTCGCGATCGATGATCGCGCGGAAGTCCGTATACGTGGCGCAGCCGGTATCGCCGTAGTGATCGTCCACGATCTTCTTGGCGGCGGCGCAGCGTCCCGCGTCGACGTCGCACACAGCGACCACCTGCGCGCCCGCTTGCGCGAGGAATGCCCGCATGTTGCTCGACCCCTGACCGCCGACACCGATGCAACCGATGGTGATTCGATTGCTCGGGGCCGTCGTCCCGTCCGCGCCCAGGGCGGATGCCGGAACGATCGCAGGGATTCCCGCCATCGCGGCGGCGGTTGCGGAGGTTCTCAAGAAACTGCGGCGGGATACGGTGTTTTGTGAAAGAGACGTTGGCTCGTACTTCTTCATAGACTTCAAATTCCTGCTCCACAGTTTGGGCAACGGTGTGCGCTGCCGTCAACGCGCGTGCCGCAATAGGTGCAACTGCGGTACTGCGGCTCCGGCGAATGCATTGCGATCGCTTCGGGCTCGGGACGGTAAAGCTCGACCGGTTCCGGTTCGTCATGAACAACCGCGCCTGGGGCTCCCCCTTTTACAAATGCGATAACGACGGCCACAAATCCGCTGATGGCCATCATGGTAAACACAATGCCAAACAGCGTGAAGATGACGGGCGCGCCCATAGCCCGTGCCGAGGTCGTCCAGAATAATGCGAAACCGACGACCATCAGCATTACGATCAATCCTGGGATCAGAACGAGGCGGCCGCCCGGCTGGGTCCCGCGCGAAGCGCCGTAGTGCGTGCGTACCCGTTGTCTTCGGTGCCGTCGTCCCATGCTTAGAAGATCCCCCGACGATCTCGTTCGGCGCAGCTTAACTCGCCGCCGTCTGCCTTGACGTTCAATTCGCGGAACGACGCCGCATCGAGTTCCGGAAGCGATTGCACGCGATCAAGAAACCGTTCCCGCTCCGCGTCGGACACGATGCCTTCGGTAAGCGTGGTGAACTTATTAATGTAATCCTTCCGCTCAAACGGCCGCGCGCCGAGCGAATGCGCGTTGGCCACGGCAAGCTCGTCCACCAGGGTGTCGCCATTCTTGAATTGAATCTCCACGCGACCGCCGAAGGCCTTCTCCTTCGGATCGCTGCTGTGATACCGGCGCGTCCACTCGGGATCTTCGCAGGTGCCGATCTTGTGCCACAGCGCCACCGTATCCGGGCGCGACGCGCGCTCCGGCGTGTAGCTGTCGACGTGATGCCAGCGGCCGTCCTGCAAGGCAACGGCAAAGATATACATGATGCTGTGATCGAGCGTTTCCCGGCTAGCCTTCGGGTCCATCTTCTGCGGGTCGTTCGCGCCCGCGCCGATGACGTAATGGGTGTGATGGCTCGTGTGAATCGTGATGAATTCGATATTGTCGAGGTTCTCGATGCGCTCGCGCATGCGAAAAGCAAGATCGATGAGCGCCTGCGACTGGTACTCCGCGGAGTGCTCCTTCGTATACGAATCAAGAATCGCGCGCAACGACTCGCCCGGATCGGGCAGCGGCACTTCATAACGGCTGTCAGGGCCGTCGAGCATATAGGCGAGCACGCTGTCTTCGCCTTCGTAAATGGGCGACGGACTCTTCTCGCCCCGCATGGCCCGGTCGACGGCCTCGACCGCAAGCTTCCCCGCGTGAGCCGGCGCGTAGGCTTTCCAACTGGAGATCTCGCCCTTGCGCGACTGGCGCGTGGAGAATGCGACGTGCACGGCCTGTTGAATCGCCTGATAGACCGTATCGGTATCGAGCCCCAGCAACGAACCAATGCCCGCGGCCTGTGCGGGACAGAGATGGGCGATATGATCCTTCTTGTGGGCGTGCAGGCAAATGCCTTTGACGAGATTGATCTGGATTTCGTACCCGACGAGGATCGCGCGTATCAGATCTTCCCCGGTGAGGTTGTAGCGGGTTCCACACTGCTGCGCGACCGCGAGAATGGGCGGAATGTTGTCGCCGGGATGGGAGTAGTCCGCCGCGAGAAAGGTGTCGTGCATGTCCAGTTCGCGGACCGCGGTGCCGTTGGCCCAGGCCGCCCATTCGGCGTCGCAACCAAACGATTTGGAAATGCCGAAAACCTGCGCGCCGCCTTCACGCGGATGCGCAAGCGCCTGGCTTCGCGCGTTCGCCACGGGCGCGCGATTGATCGCGGCCAAGGCCACCGCGGCATTGTCGATGATGCGGTTGATGACCATCTCGGACGCCGCGGCGTCCAGCGGCGCGCGATCCGTGGCGATGGCCGCCAGCTTCCATGCGAGTTGATCGTTCTTGGGCAACGCTTCTTTCGAGCGATACACCCGTACCGAGTGGTTCTTCATCCGCCTCCGTGCAACAAAACCGGTTCGCAGCGATTGGGCACCGTGAGACGCGTAGTATTGCACTTGACGGCGGGTATTTCCAGAGCGGATATGCGATCAAGCCATCCATGGTTGCGGATCGCACTCGCCGGGCTGTTCTACGGCGCTCCCAGGTCAGCGGCGGTTGGCGTGGACGAGATCGTCGAGGCGTTGGAGAAAACGGGAGCGGTCGGTCTTCGCGAAGGGGGCCGGACCGCCGGTCATGGTCCCGTGTTCGCGCATGTGGGACAGGATTTCGCGGGTGGCCAACGCGTCGCCGATGGAGGCCTCCGTGAACACGCGACCCTTGGGACCTAACGCAAACGCGCCCTGTTTCAGACACCGCGCGGCAAGCGGGATATCGGCGGTCACCACAATGTCGCGTTCGCGGACATGCTCGACGATCCAATCGTCCGCCGCATCGAAGCCATCATCCACGACGACGAGTTCGATGCCGTCCTCCTCGGGAACGCGCATCCACGTGTTGGCAACGAGAACGACGCGCAGGCCGTAGCGTTTGGCCACGCGATAGACCTCGTCCTTCACCGGACAGCCGTCCGCGTCGACGAAGATCGACGGCGGCGTGGCTTCCTCCGAATGCTCGTCGTCGAAGGTCATCTACGATAGGTTTCCCTCTATGACGAATGGAGCGCGATGCGGTTGCCTTCGCTGTCGAACACGACGGCGCGACTCCCCCACGGCTCGATGGAGCGCGGCGGCTGCAACACTTTCCCGCCGTTGGCTTCGACTGCCGCAACGGCCGCGTCGAGCCGGCCATCGCAGTTGAAGTACAGGAGCGCGCCGTTGCTGGACGGTTCCATGCCCGGTTTCGAATACAGGCAGCCGGACATCTCCCCCGCTCCGTGTTCGATGACGGCGACGCCGGGACGATCTTCGACGACCTTCGCGTCGAGGACTGCCGAGTAAAACTGGATTGCCCGTTTCAGATCGCTGACAGGCAGGTCGAACCAAATCACGCGGTTGGCCATGGATGCTGCTCCTTCGAATTTCCCGCGCGCAACCTCCGTTGCGCCACGGCCCCCTATTTGCGCTTGCGCCGGCCTTTCACCGGCGAAGGCTTCCCCCTAACGGTAGCACGAGCGGGTTGGACGCGGCCAATTCTGCGTGCGAGAACTCAGTCGTGGTGATCCGCCGGACGAAGATTCTCGGCATCCGCGAGTTTACCGGCGAGTTGCGCGGGGTTGTGAATGAGAATCGGCAAATGCTGCGGACAGATCCACGTACGTTCGCCGCGGTACTCAAGGGGAATCAACGGTGTGGCATCGGAATCGCGTTCGCACGCCAGGCATCGGGGGATCGGTTCGTACTTGGTCACGGACTTGTCTCCCTTAGGTTGTCACCAGTGGGCTAAGAATTCATTCTACCCGAGTGGACTTTGGAATGTGAAAAGGGAGTTGCTCGATCGGAGACGCTCACTCGCGTCGCCGGCATATTCTCCCTTTCCGTCATTGACCGAGTGGGTCGGCGTATCAAACGAGGTCTGAAATACATCCCCCTTGATCCCCCTTCAAAGGGGGAATTTTGCATACCCGCAGTTGTCAGTTTATACAGTGCGACCTGCGCCGAACCCGGGGGCTTTCCTCCTATCTCGCACAACGCGAAGCGTTGTGGGGAATTCCCCCATTGAAGGGGGATCAAGGGGGATGTTCTTCTCGGTTTATCCCTACACGACTACTTCCGCACGTAGACTTGGTATTCGTAGGTGAGGTTCTTCTCTTCGCCGGAGGCGAGTTCGATCTCCCAGGTCAACTCGTGTTTCGGATTCGTTTGCTTGAGACCTTTGCCGGTCTGCACGTCTTTGGCCGAGGGCGTCGTATTCAGGACTTTGCCGGACAACTCTTTCGTGATCTCCATGGTGACGGCCTTGCCGTGGCGGTTTTGGACCCGGAGTTCGCCGCGGAGCGTGACCAAGTCGTAGGCCCACCCCTGGAAGCTCGTCGCGTTCATAACGCGATCCGTTTCGATCTCCGCCTGTTCCGCGAGGACGTTCATGGCGCGGTTGATCCGGATCGTCGTTTCGGCGCCGGGCGCGGTGTAGTAGCAGATGTCCTGCCCCGTGAACGCGCCCTTAGTGACGAATTCGGCGGGCGCGGTGGTGAGCGGCATGTCCAAGGGATTCACGATGCGGCAGGAGTGCCAGACCTCTTCGGGGTTGATGCCTTCCGGCGCGTTGGGCTGACTCTGATAGTGGCCTTCACTATTGAGAAAGTCTGCAATCTTCCAGGTGTAAATATGCTCGTACGGCATATCGGCCGTGAACAGCGGAATCCAGGCCGTCTCGCCGCGCTTCAGCGTGACCCGATCGACGGGATAGAGGAAGAGGTCCTCTGCGGAGGCGCCTTCGGCCGCAGTCGAGTACGAGGGCAAGGGCACGTCGCTCGGACTAAAGAATACCGCCGCATTAGACATGACGGCCTGTTGCATGACCACGTTGCGATTGGATTCGCTCGCGCCGCGAGTCAGGGCTTCGAGAAACTCGGCGAGTTTCTGGCTCTGCGCAACGGGGCTGACGACGTCGCTGAACTTGATGTTCGGAAACCCGGTGATCAGTTCCAACTCGACGTCGTCGAGATCGGCCACTTCGTTGATCACCAAGGCGCGCGCGCTGAACCGCGCCGTCTCGGGGTCGGAGAGGTCGATGCGGTATGCAGGCGACCAGGTAATCCCGCGGGCGAGATAGCTGACTGACACCTGTTCGCCGGCCGAGGGCTTGGCCAGTTCCATGCGAATGGCGGGCCGTTTCTGGGGGACCGGCACCGTCCCGGAGACGTCGCCGCCTTCCACGTGGGCGCTAACAACGGAGTGGGGATTCACCGCGACGATCCCGGATTCGGTTTCGATCATGACGAGTTGGCCGCCGCCCGCCGGGGGCATGAAACGGGTCTCCGCCGTTTCAGGCGAGCGTCCACCCATGAAGTACGGGTTGGTTTCAGCGGTAGTTCTTACATCGGCGAAGGGCAGGATGGTTCCGTGAATGGGGTCCAACCCTTCCTGCGGCAGGTAGAGCGTCACACGCTTCCCCACGTTGCCGTAGAGGAGATCGGCCACGGATTGCGCCGCGCGCTGATCCTCAAAGTCTTCCATGCCTGTGATGAGTGAAAGCAGTCGCAGCTCTTCTGGGTACGCCACCCAGAAGGTGCCCAGCGACGGTACCGGCAGCTGCCCGAGCCGGACCGTGCTTGCGCCTTCGGGCAGGCTCGCGGAGGCGTTGAAGTAGCCCAGGCCGTTCTTGAACAGGGCGACTTTCTGGATGGTAACCGGAGCGTTGGCGGGCGAATCCGCGTAGGCGGAAAACGTAATAGCGAGGAGTGCGGCGGATGCCGTGAACAGGCGACCGATGGGAGCGTGCATTGCTGGATCTCCTTCGTGGACTCGGGGATGCCGAGCCGGTTCCATGGACGATATGGACGTTATGGACAGTATGGACGAAGCGGCGTCCGGAGTTGTGAGGAATATGTCAGGCGAATGCAAAAGCCTTCTAAAATGAGAGACGGCGAAGAGGATGCGAAACGAGGAAGCATCCTTCTGTAGCGTCCGGCTTCCACGCCGGACGGGGCTGGATCCGCAGACCGATCGCTATCCCGCGACGACCTTGTACGAAAGACGCCCGGCATGGAACCTCGATCACGCCCGGCGTGGAAGCCGGGCGCTACAGGTCTTGCGGCTTTGGTTTCGCCGCGCGAACGACTTCGTCGTAGTCGTACACCGGTGCGATCGCTTCGCCGGGCTTGAGGACGAGGAAGTCTTCGTCGTTCCAGTCGCCGTTGACCATCTTGCGGATGAGATCGGTCGACCCTTCGATGACGACGAAGTCTTTGCCTTGGGCTTCCGCCTTCTGCCGGCACGCGTCCGCGTAGCCCAGGTGCTTGAACTCCGGCACCTCGATAAAGACGACCTTGCCGTCCTGCGGATAGTCGGGATGGAGCGTATCCCACAGGAACTTCGCGTTCTCCTCGCCATACTGTTCGACGAAGGCTTCGTAGGGAACATCGTAGCCGGAGCGTTCGCGGAACTCGTCCGTCTCCCGAACGAAATCGCCGCCGTGTTCGAGGTACCCGGCGGAACTGAAGGCCTGGCTGGGGTTGTCCGCGAAGTGTTCCTTCATCCGCTGCTTCGAACCGAGGAAGAGCGTGCAGCAATCGTGCGCGCGCGGAATGACCAACGGCGCGCCGTGGCTCACCAACCCGACCGTCGCGTTGCCGCAAAGGCCGAGTCCGAGGACGATGGCGTCGTACTCTTTACCGGAATCGTTGGCGGCATCGATGCTGCGTTGAATGAGACCGCGCAGGTAGCCGGGTTCGTTGTGGGCGCCCTTCGGCGTGAACTCGAGATCGATCACATGCGGGCTCGTCGCCACGCAATGACAGATCTCCCGGGTGAACACTTCGCAGGCTATGAGTTTGAGAAGCATGGCGCGGAATTGTAACTACTCAGGCACCGGATGGTCCAGCGAAGCAATCGCGCGCAGTCCCGAGATGAAGGCGTCGGTCTTCGGAAATTCGCTCCCCAGCGTCACAACGCTACGGGTTCCGTCCAAGTAGCAGACCGTCCCTCCGCGATGATTCAGACCCGGCCATTCGACAAGGATGGGAACCTTCCGGTCCCCTCCGGATTCCTGAAGCGCTTCGTTTGTCAACTTGATGCGAGGAAGCACGCGTTGCTCCCCGTCGATGGTAACGACGAGATCCTCATCGCGCTTCTCGAGATCGAGCGTCTTGTACGCATCAATGAAGGCCAGGCCCTCCTCCTCCGATCGGATGGCCCAGGGGAGATAGCAGAAACTGTCATCATTGAATGCCGCGACCCCCAAATCGTCGTTCTTATCGGAAACTTCCGGAGGTCTACGCGCCGGACTGTATTCGCACTGAACCCAGCATGAATTGTCCAGGTACTCGGGATAGAACCCGGCAGGGTCGATTATCAGGTTTCCACGGATATCGCTAATAGGCGGCACGGCGCCATCGTGACTCTCGGCATAGTTTTTCAGCGCGTCGTATACGTGCCAAACATCATTCGGGCAACTTGCCGCCCGTGATCGACTTCGCAACTCACCCAACCCGAAGTAGGTACCGGCGACGCACACCAACACGACGATTAGGCACCCAAGCGCGGTACGAGTCTTGGCAGGACGTGAACTCGTCGACTGCGATTCATTGCCTTCATGGTTCATCAATTCAGTCACGTTCTGCGACCCTATTCTACAAGCGATACTTACGTTATAAAGCGCATTGTCAAGGGGTAGCGGTAGTATTCGCCGCGGTTCGCGGCGACGGCGGCAAGGATGGCGAACACGAGGTGCATGATGAACAGCGCGAGCAGCAGCACAAACCCGACGAGAATGAAACACAGGATCGCGGAAATGAACCCGTAGATGGTCATCGAGATCTGAAAATTTAGTGCCTCTTTACCCTGGTCGTCGACAAAAGGGAATTCGTCCTTCTTGATGATCCAGATGACGAGGGGTCCAATGATGTTGCCGAACGGCACACCCACATACGCACACAAGGTCGACAAGTGCGCCGCCATCGCCCAGGTCCGCGCTTGGCTCAGTTCGTTGTCTGCCATGCTTGGGTCCTCCTCTCCCCGGAATCGCTATCTGTCGGCAACACTTCCTTGCGCCATAGTAGGTCTCGGCAGCGGGCGCGTCAAAATCTAATTTCACCAATCACCGCAAGTTCGCTGCAAACTCAATGGCGATTAGCCCGATACAAAGGCAAATGGAAACAACGACCGCCTTCCGGTTCACGGTTCCGTTCGCGTCGCCCAGACCGAAGTGCGGTCCCTGGCGGTGCCAGAGGTAGAGGCCGAGCGGTGCCGTCGCAAGCCCGAAGAGAACCATCAACCAGCGGGGCGTTCCATGCGTGATCATGACGGCCGTATCAGCGCCGCCGGTGGAGGGTCCAAAGGCGATGTAGACCCCGTTCACAATGAGGCAGAAGCCCGCGAAGAACCGGAAAAGGTACAGGCCGGGCATTCGCACCACATACGCGAGAAGCAAGGCTGCGAGTGGAATCAACACCCCGACCACCGGCCCGCCCCAGACCTCCACGAGGGGATACGGATTGTCGCCGATCTCTGTACTGGAGATGATGAGCGGGTGAAGGTACACCTTGATAATTTCCGCTCCGGTGGCAAGCGCGGCAGCAATGTGGCCCAGTTCGTGGACCACCTGCATCGCGAGCCACGAGAAGGTAAGGAAGGAGAGGATCAATACGATTTGCTCAGTTCGACTCGCGTGAACCGATTCAGATTTCGACGACGTGCCCAAGGACTTCACACAGAGTCCGCTAACGACATGTCGGGCTTGACGTCCTCCTTTGGGAGGTCGAACAATTCGACCATAAGATCGCTCAGGATATTCCACACCTCCTTCGCATTCGCGGTCCTGTACTCGGTGGCGATGCGACCGTAATTCAGGCTCGTAACGGCTTTCGCGAGGCCGCCAACGGTCTCGCATCTTATCGGGAGGTGAACGGCCAACGGTTTAGTGCCGATTCCCATAAGAATCCCGTAGGGAATCGCGGCGAACACCGTCAACCAGAGATTCTTATATTCGGCGTAGAGTAGCCACGCTACCGGGAAGTACCCTGCAACACACAAACCGACAACCAGGCCAGACCGGCGCAGGTTCGGAATCGTCCAGCCTAAATTGCGTCGGAGCGCTCGCCACGTGCTTCGTCGGGGGTACTCGTCCAACACGTGCGCCAGAGAAGTCTCCGGTTGAATGGGTGTCGGGTACGGATCGGTCACCTCAATGAGCGCTTTGCGGATGCGCAGAAATGCTGACGTATGTGCACAACCCGAACGCGCTACTGAGTTCGAAGTCGGCTTGTACCCGCTACGAGTAGTTTCTGGATGGAAACGCTGCCGAAGCTTGACAGCGTTAATAGAAACGAGACATTCGACCAGTTGGCCAACCGTGCGAATGCCGGGAGGAAGCCGGAAACGAAATGGTCGCGCGAACCGCGACACGAGTGCGGCAACGGGACCGAAAGTCAACGCCACAATAGCGATCATCACAACCCAAAGAAGACGCGAAGCATCGCCGAAATACGTGATATATGCGCCAATCAACAAAACTTGCAGCGGAAATGCAATGGCAATACATATGAACGCGACCCAGACTACTGCACCCGGCGCATCACAAAGTGACGGAAACTCGAGATCCATCGACTCTTCGAGTTTTCGCCAGATTCGACGGCGCCCGCGCCAGGGGATTAGCTGTCTCAGGGGGGTGTCCAGCGAAATGGATTTGGGATCCAGGCTGAACGTGGTGGCGAGTTGCTCACGCAACGCGAAGAACGTCGGCGGGCAAAGACATGCGGTGTCCCGTTTTTCGAGACCGAGTTTCCAGAGAATGTAGTGGTACAGCTCGCCGACGGTCCCCACCTCGCCGAGGTAGTAGTCGAACTCGATACCGAAGCGTTCGCCGACTTCCTCATAGAGCGTACCGAGATCTTCGCTATCCATGATCCCAACGCCTCCCGAGTCTCAAACTACCAGCGGCACCCCGAGGACACCTACTCCATTATGAAACGGGCGCATTGGGGCGTCAAGGGGGGGGAATGGGACTCTTAGGCCCTATGGGACGACACGCTGCCACGACGTCCAGTGGATCGAATCATGCGACTCGAAAGCCGACTTGAAATGCAGAACCCACTCCCCGATGATCGGGTCCTGCGCATTGGGGGAATCCAAACAGCGGAAAGGATGTGACGCGGTATGGCGAAGACGTTGAAAGTCGGGTTAATAGGCGTTGGCGGGATCGCGCGGCGGCATTTTCCGGGGTGGCATGAGAGCCCGCACACGGAACTGGTGGCCTTGGCCGATATCGCGCCGAACGTCTTGAAGGAGGTCGGCGAACGCGAAGGGGTCACCCGGCTCTACTCCAAGCCGGAGGACCTGATTCGCGACAAGGACATCGACATCGTCGACATCTGCACGCCGAACATGTATCACGCGCCCTTATCGATTGCGGCATTGAACGCGGGCAAGCATGTCATTTGCGAGAAGCCGCTGGCGCCGCGGCCGGGCGACATCCGCAAGATGATCGCGGCGAGGAACAAGGCGAGAAAGCTGCTGATGACGGCGCAACATTTCCGATTCGAAGGCACGGCGCGCGCACTGAAAGCCGAAATCGACGAGGGCATCCTCGGCAACGTGTATCACGCGCGGAGCTGGATGTTGCGGCGGTCGGGCGCGCCGACGCGACTGGGCCTGATAGAGAAGCGCCACGCGGGCGGCGGACCCTGCATCGATATCGGCACGCACATCCTCGATCTCACGCTCTGGATGATGGGAAATCCGAAACCGGTCGCCGTGTCAGGCACGACCCATGACCGCCTGCGCAAGTTGCCGGGCGCGTACAGCGATTGGGGCGACCGGATTCCCAAGTCATGGGACGTGGAGGAATGCGCGGCGGCCTTTGTGCGCTTCGAGAACGGCGCATCGCTGGTGCTGGAGGTGAGCTGGCTGTTGAACCATCCCTTCCACCCCGACGAGGACATGCAGATGTGGTTGTACGGCGACAAGGGCGGCGCGCACTGGCCGAACAACACGATCCACGTGACGAGCAACAAGACGCGGCAGCATATGGATATCACGCTGCGCAGCGCCGGGACGGGCGAAGCCCACATGCTCGAATGCATGGCCTTCGCGGAGGCTGTGGCAAAGGGCAAGCCATCGCCCGTGCCCGCGGAAGAGTCGTTGCAGGTGATCACGATCCTGGACGCGATCTACCAGAGCGCAAGGAAAGGGCGCGAAGTGGTGTTGAAGGGGTAGAGAATAGGACCTATAGGACGGATAGGACCTATAGGACCGGAAGGGCGGCGGGCACGGCAGCGATCCAACACCACGACGATATTCTGTGTTGGCGTGAATCATCAGGGGAATCGGAGCAATCTATCGCGCTGACAACTCCGGCCGCCGCATATCCAATCGATCGCGCCAGCTCGTCCTATTGGTCCTATAGGTCCCATACGACCTATTCCCCATCGCACCTCCCCACGCGTCCGTGCTATGATCCGCGCCATGCACAAAAAACCTCCACTCACCATTGAATCGACGACCTTGTGGGACTACCCCTCGCAGCACTATGGCGAGACCATGCAGGGGGACCAGGCCTACATCGGCGCGACGCCTTCGCATGTCATCTGGAACCTGCTGCAGCGGTACACGCGGGAAAAGGACCTCGTGGTCGACCCCATGTGCGGCAGCGGAACCACGCTGGATGTGGCGCGGGACCTGAACCGGCGCGCCCTGGGCTACGACCTCGCGCCGTTCCGGGAGGACATCTTCCGGGCCGACGCGCGCAAGCTCCCGCTGGAGGACGAGAAGGCGGACTTCGTCTTCGTCGATCCCCCCTACTCCACGCATCTGGAGTATTCGGACGACCCGGCCTGCATCGGAAAACTCGACGCGGCCACCGGCGAGTATTACGAAGCCATGCGCGACGTGATTCGCGAGATTCACCGCATCCTCCGGCCCCGCCGCTACATGGGGCTCTACGTGAGCGATTCCTGGAAGAAGAAGCAGCCGTTTCAGCCCATCGGCTTCCGCCTGTTCGCCATGCTGGAGCAATATTTCGAACCAGTCGACGTCGTGTGCGTCGTGCGGCATAACCGCACCATGAAGCGGCGTCACTGGCACGCGGAGGCCGTCAAGGGGAACTACTTCCTGCGCGGGTTCAACTACCTCTTCATCATGAAAAAGGGCGAACGCAAACCGGCAAGGCAGGAGCGATCCATCCCCAAACCCAAGCGCCCGGACAAGCCCAAGGGCTGGGCCAAGGCAAAGCCAAAGACACGGCCCACCCGGCCCAAGCGAAACAATCGGGACAGGGCAAAGTAGCAGAGCACACGGAGCCTACTCGTCTTCCTTGAGTTCCACGCGGAGGATGTTGAACTCGAGACCCTTCATGGGCGATCCGGCATTGTGGAAGACCAGCCCCCGGTACTTGTAATACGACATGGCATCGTGGGTGTGACCGAAATACACGTGGCGGGTGCCGTTCAGCGCGCCGAGCCCCACGTTCTCCAGGTAGGCGATCACGCGCCGCGCGACGAGTTTCTTGGGATAACGGACCGCCTGCGCGCCGCGGTGCAGGCCCATGTGCAACGCCCAGTCGTAGAGGTGATGCAGGATGGGGTGCCGGATCTTTTCGTCGTAGCGCCACTCGTCGCGCGCGTGCTCCAACTTGTCGGCGTCCATCTTCCGGTCAGAAACATCGCCGTGAAGAAAAACACTATCTCCCAGCTTGAGGTAGTACGGGTGCCAGGACAGGTTTTCCGTGACGGCGGCGAGTTCGGACAACGCTTCCACAAAAACCTGCAGGTTGTCGTGGTTCCCGACGACAAAATGAAAATGGCACGAGGGAAACTTTCCCGCCAAATCCCGCAACCACGCGATGGACGCATCGACCGTGTCCGCCACGGACCGCAGCGTGGTCCATCGGAAGTCGAAGGTATCTCCGTTCAAGATAAACACATCCGCTTCTTCGGCGGCGCGGTAGATATCATCGAGGTGATCGATCCATTGGGACCGCTTCGAGAACATATGTAGATCGGATACGACGTAACCGATTCGCTTTGCAGTAGACACGTACAGCATTCCTTTTCCATGGAAAACGCGTCTCCATGGCGTTTGGTTCGATCATACCGCGCGATAAAGCGTCTGGCAAGCGGAGGATATTGCGCTGGCCCGCCCGCGCCCCCTACACTAACTCCAGCCATGAGCCGCATGGGACTGCTTGGGGATCCAAATCGATGAGAAAGATTTCGTTCGTTTATTGGGCCGTTATATTGACGGCTACAGTGCTGCTTACCGGGTGTGCCCACCAGCAAAACACCTTGTTCCAGGTATCCACCATCGACGCGCTCCTCGCCGGCGTCTACGACGGCGACTATCCCGCCCGCCAACTTGCGAAGAAAGGTACCCTGGGTCTCGGGACCTTCAACGCGCTGGACGGCGAGATGATCGTCCTCGACGGGGCTGTGTATCAGGTGCGCGCCGACGGCGCCATCGTTCGGGTAAGCCCGGATGACAAGACGCCCTTCGCCACGGTGGTGCATTTTCGGAGCGATTCCGAGATTGTGGTTCCAAGCGGCACAGACTTCGCCGGGCTTGAAGCGTGTATCGATGCCGCAATCCCGAGTCCAAACCTCTACTACGCCATCCGCGCGCAGGGCACCTTCCCGATGATGAAGACGCGCAGCGTGCCGCGGCAGTCGCCCCCGTACCGGAGGCTCGCGGAAGTCGTGGAGGACCAGGCCGTGTTCGAGGCGACGAACGTGCGCGGGACGCTCATCGGCTTCCGGTGCCCGCCGTTCACCGCGGGCGTCAACGTGCCCGGCTACCATCTCCACTTTCTCAGCGACGACAAGACGTTCGGGGGGCATGTCCTCGCATTTACTTCAGGGGAACTGACCGTCCAGGTCGACTCGATCCACGATGTGGAGATGCTGCTTCCAAATGACCTCGCGTTCTTAGGTGCGGACCTTTCCGAGCACAAGCCGGCGGAGCTGGAGAAGGTGGAAAAGTAGCGGTTCTGGCCGCACTCGGGGATAATGTCCACCACCGGACAAAAGATTCTGGCGTTTCTTGGGAGAACCTGCTAGAGTATGCGGAGAGTGTGAAACATTCGTAATGATCGAAATTGAACGGAAGATGCAAGCAATCCTTTGCGGACATATACAAAAGGGTAATCGGGGGTACGTCCGAAGCGGCAAGAACCGCGTTTCGGCGGAAATCCTGGATGTGCGGGACGGCATCATCCGGCTCCACTGCGATTCTCCATCCGGATTGCGCGACGGTGCTGGCGTGATGCTGGAATTCGGGTGCGAAGACCCTGCGGGAGTAGCCGGGTACTATGCGCGGGTATTGACCGCGTCCCCCGAGGCCGTCCACGAACTGGTCCTGCTGCGTGCGGCCAGCCTCAACCGGGAAGAGCTTCGCGCAAATCTGCGCGTGCCCACGGATATCGCCCTCACCATTCAGTCCAACGGTCTGCCCGACGCGGTGACGGGCCGCCTGCTGAACATCAGCGCGGGCGGCGCGTACCTGGAAACGGCAGCCCCTCTCAGCCGGAACGGGCGATCGCGCGTTACGCTTCGCATGACCGAGGAACCCTCCCTGGTGGTTCACGGCGAAATCATTCACGCCGGTGAATCGGAAGCAGACTCCGGCTTACACCGGTGCGGCGTCCGGTTCTCCAACGTGGAACCCGAAAACGCGCGCGCGATTTCCTGGTACGTGTGGACCCGCGTACGAGCATTCTTCCAGGAACACGGGTAGTCCCCCTGCGCTGACCATGGGGACACCGAGTACCGCAGAACTTCCCCTCCTTTCCCGTTACCCTGGCTTGCGAAACAGAATCCCGCATGTATCGCTGGGCCAATTCCCCACCCCCATCACCCCATGCAACCAACTCGAATCGCAACTCGATCTGGGCGCGTTGCACATCAAACGCGACGACCTCAGCGGCGAGGTGTATGGCGGGAACAAGGTTCGAAAGCTGGAGTTCCTGCTCGGCAAAGCGCTGCAGGACGGCGTGAAGGAAGTTCTGACCTTCGGCTTCACGGGATCCAACCACGCGCTCGCGACGGCCATCTACGCGCAGAAGGTGGGATTGCGCAGCATCTCCATGTTTTTGCCCCAACCGAACTCACGGTCGCTGCGGAGGAATCTGCTGCTCGGTTATCACAACGGCGCCGAACTGCACGAGTATCCCAACCGGCGCGCGCTGACCGTTGGAACAGTGTATCAATCGATACGCCACTGGGCGCGGACCGGGCGCAGGCCGATGATCATCCCGCCGGGCGGCTCTTCGCCACTGGGCATCGTGGGAATCGTCAACGCCGCTTTCGAGTTGGCGGATCAGGTCAAGGCGGGGACGATGACTGAACCCGATCTCATTTATGTCGCCGTGGGCAGCATGGGAACCGCGGTCGGTCTGCGAATCGGTTTGGAAGCCGCCGGATTGCGCTCGGAGGTGATCCCAATACGGGTAATCGATCGTGAGCTGGCGAACCCGTCCCGCATGCGTACGCTCGCGCGCGATACAGTGGCGTATCTCCGTTCCTGCGACCCCAGCTTTCCGACATGCGAAGGCGCCCTTTCCGAATACACGCTCCGGGAGGAATTCTTCGGAACCCGATATGCCCTGTACACCGAAGAAGGCATGGAAGCCATCCGCCTGCTGCGGGAAGCGGAGGATATCGGCCTCGACGGCACGTATTCCGGGAAGGCCTTCGCCGCGCTGGTGGACGATGCGAAGAAGGGAATGCTCAACGGGAAGACGGTGCTCTTCTGGGACACCTTCAACTCGCGCGATCCCTGGAGTGCCCTGGGCGAATTGGATTACACCAACCTGCCCAAAAAGTTCCACTGCTACTTTGAGGAGCCGGTACAGCCGCTCGACGCAACGTAGCTACCGATATCGAAGGAGGACCCTCGATGCCACGGCAGACGCAGAATTACGCCAATCATCGCAGCCACGACAAAAGCTTGTACATCATCACGCTCGTGCTCATCATCGCGGCGCTGCTGTCTATTTCCGCTGCATACCTCGATTTGCCCATGCTATCCGCCGCGGCGGCCATATTGATCGTGATCGCCGTCGTGGGCATTATGTTTCGCATGCGCGCGTACGCGGTGCGCGTGCAGGATCGGGTGATCCGGCTGGAAATGCGGCTGCGGCTGGAGCGCGTTCTGCCGGATGAGTTGGTATCCAGGATTCCGGCGCTCAAACTGTCGCAACTGGTGGGCCTTCGATTTGCCTCCGACGCCGAGTTGCCCGCTCTCGTTCAAAAAGTTCTCGACGGTAACATCACAAACGCGGACGACATCAAGAAGCTCGTGAAGGACTGGCAGGCGGATCACCTGCGCGTCTGATCGGGATGCCCGCTCCGCGCAGGGAGTACTGAACATGTCACGATTGCTACGCGGAGCGATCTCCAGTTTCTTTCTCCTAACCCTGTTCGCGAACGCGCAGGAAACCACCGCCCAGCGGGTCCTGATGATCGTGCTGGACGGTTGCCGGCCGGACTACGTAACGCCGGAGGTCATGCCCAATCTCTACGCGCTGGGGCAACGCGGCGTCGTCTGTACGAACAACCATGCCGTATATCCGACCGTCACCCGCGTCAACTCCACGTCCTTCGCGACTGGGTGCTATCCCGGCAAACACGGGCTGATGGGCAATACCGTGTATTTCTCCGAAGTCGACCGGGATAAGGCGTTCAGCACCGGGAACGCGGCAAACCTTATGCTCATTTCCGATTCGATCGAAGGCGATTTGGTCACGCGTCCCTCCATCGGCGAAGTGCTCGATAGCCACGGGAAGAAACATCTCGCCGTGAGTTCAGGCTCCTCAGGCTCGGCTTTCCTGCTGAACCACAAAGCAAAGGGCGGTGGACTGATCAACGTCGATCTTGTCCTGCCGGAGACGTTGCGCGCGACGGTCGAAGACGTGGTCGGCCCCGTACCCGAAGAGGCGTACCCGAATGCCGCGCGCAACCACTGGGTCGTGGACGCATACCTGAAGCTGGGGCTGGATGAGATCCAACCGGACGTGACGTACATGTGGCTCTCCGATCCGGACCATACCGGGCACCAGATGGGTATCGGGAATCCCATTACCGTCGAGGCATTGAAAGCCGTGGATGGCGAGCTTGGCCGTATTCTGGAGGCACTCAACGCGAAAGGTCTGGCCGACTCGACCAACGTGATCGTGACTTCCGATCACGGATTCTCGACCCAGACGGGTGAGGCCCAACTCGCGCCATTCCTTGTGCAGAAAGGGTTGAAAGGAAGTCTCAGTTCCTCGGACGTCATGGTCGTGGACGGCTGCATCTACGTGGACAAACACGATCCCGAGCGCATCCGCGAAATCGTGGAAGCGTTGCAGGCGACGCCTTGGGTTGGCGCCATCTTCACCCCCGCGAAGCAACCGGGAAGCGACGAAGGCGTCGTGCCCGGCACACTCTCCTTCGAAGTGGCCCGGTTCAATCACGAGCGCGCACCGGATATCCTTGTCGACGCGGCCTGGTCGGACGCAGCCAACGAATCCGGTTGGAAAGGTACGACGGCCTTGCCCGGCACGGCGGGACACGGCACGTCGAGTCCTTTCGACATTCACAATACGCTGATCGCCGCGGGCCCGGCCTTCAAAGAGGGATTTGTGAACGATCTGCCGACGGGTAACGTGGACATGATGCCGACGATTTGCACGCTCGCCGGCGTTCCCGTTCCAGACGGCGTGGATGGCCGCGTATTGAACGAGATTTTCCGCAGCGATACAGCCGGCGCACCCGAAGTGGAAACGTCGACGCGTGAAGCCGCCACGATGCCTTCGGGATATCAGACGAAGGCACTCGTCTCGCGTATAGCCGGGCACTCCTATCTCGACTACACGAAAACCACGACGGGCGCGGAGTAATTATGAGTCAAGCATCCACATGGATGATCTACGGCGCCAACGGCTATACCGGAAAACTCTGCGTTCGCGAATGCGTCCGCCGCGGCATTCGTCCTGTGCTGGCCGGCCGCAATCGCAAAGCGATCGAGGCGCTCGCGCGCGAATACGATCTCGAATCGCGGATCTTCGGTTTGGACGATGCAAAGGCGGCCAATCGTCTCGACGACATGGCCGCCGTACTCCACTGCGCGGGACCGTTCTCCGCTACGGCCCGGCCGATGCTCGACCTCTGTACGCGCAGCAAGACGCATTATCTGGACATCACGGGGGAGATCGACGTATTTGAGTTCGTCCATCAGAGCGCGAACCGGTGGATCGACGCCGGAATGGTCGCCATGCCGGGCGTCGGGTTTGACGTCGTTCCCTCCGATTGCCTTGCCGCCATGTTGAAACGGGAACTGCCCGACGCAACGCACCTGACGCTTGCGTTTCAGTCCAAGGGTGGAAAGATGAGTCCCGGCACCACCAAGACGATGATCGAAGGCTTGCCGCGCGGGTGCAGGGTCCGGCGCGATGGACAATTGGTTAGCGTGCCTTCCGGCAGCCTGACGCGCGCGATTCCTTTCCGCGATCGACCGCATACAGCGGTGGCAATTCCGTGGGGTGACGTCTCGACCGCCTACTACTCGACGGGCATCCCGAACATCGAGGTCTACGCCGGTATCCCGGAGAAACAGATCGCGTGGATGCGCCGCCTCAACAAGCTGGGACCGATCCTGGGACTGGGATTCGTTCAGGACTTCCTGAAACGCCGGGTGGAGAAATCTGTTTCCGGCCCGACCGACGACGAACGCGCCTCGGACGAAGTGATCCTCTGGGGTGAAGCGCGCGACGGTTCAGGCAATACCCGCACCATGCGCATGCGCACGCCCGAGGGATATGCTTTGACCGCTGAAGCCGCGGTGACCGCTGCGGAGCGGGTGGCGAGTGGCGCAGTGCCGCCGGGCGCGCACACCCCGTCGGCTGCTTTCGGCGCGGACTTCGTATTGTCCTTGACGGGCGTCAACTGCGATCGGGCGTAGTCATAAACGATTCTCTCTTCAGACTTACCTGGAAAGGTGTTCTTGAATGACTTCATCGAAATGCCAGTTGCTTATCGCAGTTAACCTCATGCTTTCCGCCTTTGCCGTCGCGGACGCCAACCACTTCCCCGGCGAACAATGGGAATTGCGCGCACCCGCCGACGCGGGCATGGACGATGCCGCGTTGGAATCGCTCGCGGCGACGCTCGGCGGCCGGGGTTGCGTCGTGAAGGATGGGTATGTCGTCAAAGCCTGGGGCGATCAGGCGGAGCGCAGCGATTGGTTGTCGTCAGCAAAGCCCGTGCTCAGCACCCTGCTCTTCTTCGCGATACAGGAAGGAAAGGTCGAGAGCGTCGACCAGAGGATCGCCGATTTTGGTTGGCCCCTCGAAGGGAAGGACGCGGGCATCACGTTCCGCCATCTTGGCGCGATGAGCAGCGGATACGCCCGGCCCGACGACCCCGGCGAAGCGTGGGCCTACAACGACTTTGCCATTCAGCTTTATCAGCAGACGCTGTTCGACAAGATCTTCGGCGGCGAGCCCGATGCAACGGCCGCCGACCCGAGTCGATTCGGCGCGCTCCAAATGGAAGACGGCCTCGACTTCTCCAACGACAAACGCCGCTTGAAGGCGTCCGTGCGCGACTTCGCACGAATCGCGTGGTTCTGGTTGAATCGCGGCAAATGGGGCGGCCAGCAGGTCCTGGATGCGCGGTTCTTCGACGAGTACATGCGGCCGCAAACGCCTGAGGATCTCCCTCACACGCAGGAAGCCGAAACCAACGACTATCTTGGCATCGGCTCCTTTGGCGGCGGCTCCGACCATTTCACGAAGTTCGGCGCGGGGATCTACGGCTTCAATTGGTGGTTCAACGGCACGGGCCGCTTGCATCCCGACGCGCTCACGTGGCCCGGCGCGCCCGCCGATACCATCATGTCCATCGGCTTCGGCGGCAACTGCTCCGTCATCATTCCGGGCATGAACCTCGTCCTCGCGTCCGCCAAAGGGGATTGGGGAAAACTGGATGCAGGCAATCCCGACTCCGAGTTCAATCGTAACATCGCGCTGCTTGTGAGCGCGGTCAAGAACGGAACTCAAGCCCAACCCGCAACGCAGGACTTGGACGAAGTCACGTTGTTGGACGACGGGTTTGACGCGCTACGACCGGGCAACCTCTTTGCCGTGGTCGGCGCCCACGCCGAATACCACTATGTGCCCGAGACGGAACCCAAAGCCGGTTGGTCGGTTTCGGCGTTCACCTCGTCATCACTGTCGCAGCTGGCATGGAAGGTCGTGCGCGAAGGCGACGATGCGGTGCTTACGCAAACCTACCGCAACAAGGCGAGACACACGCATCCGCTGGTAACCACGGGCGATGCGCTGTGGTCGGACTACACGGCGTCGGTGCGGTTCGCACCAACCGTTGAAGGGCGCTCCGGCGTCGCCTTTCGCATGCACAACGACCGCTGCTATTACTTTTTCGGAGTCGAAGGGCAGCGCGCCGTCTTGATGCGCGTCAAGCATGCGACGGCATTTCGCCAACCTGCCGAGGAGGTACTGGCCGAGGAACCCTTCACCTGGAAGCCCTTTGAATACCTCGACGCGACCGTTACTGCAAAGGGTCAATCACTTGAATGCACCCTGAACGGCCAAGTGACGTTGACCGCAAATGACGACACGTTCCAGCGCGGCGGCATTGGTCTCTTGTCGGACGCGCGCGCGCGTTATACCCACGTGAACGTCACGACCAGTACGGCCGCGGCGGATGCGTTTGCGCGAGAGCGGGCGGAAAAGCTTGCGGAGGAGGAGCGCCTGCAAGCAGAGAATCCCAAGCTCTTGCTGTGGAAGCGCGTGGAGACCCGGGACTTCGGCGTAGGACGCAATGTGCGGTTCGGCGACTTGAACGGCGATGGTCAGATCGACGTGCTGATCGGGCAAGTGCGCCATCACGGGCCCAAGGATCGCAACAGCGAGTTGAGCTGCCTTACCGCGCTTACGTTTGATGGCGACATCCTCTGGCAAATCGGCGAACCGGATCCGTGGAAGGACAATCTCACCAACGATGTGGCCTTTCAGATCTACGATTTGGATGGCGACGGCGCCAACGAGGTCGTGTATTGCATGAACATGGAGATCGTCGTAGCGGACGGTGCGACGGGCGAGACCAAGTACAAACAGCCCACGCCGGCGATGCCCGCTTCGACGCCGGAACCCTATAACAAGTTCCCGCGCATTCTGGGCGACAGCGTTTACTTCTGCGACTTGCGGGGCGTCGGGCGGCCTACCGACATCATCCTGAAAGACCGCTACCGGAACTTCTGGGCCTTAACCGACAAACTGGAGATTCAGTGGTACGGAGAATGCAACACGGGCCACTATCCCTACGCCTTCGACACTGACGGCGACGGCCGGCAGGAACTGGCAATCGGCTACTCGCTCTATTCGCCGGACGGCAACATACTCTGGTCGCTCGACGACACGATTGAAGATCACGCCGATGGCGTAGCCATCGTGAACTACGGCGGTCCGGCGCAAGAGCCACGGCTCATGTGCGCGGCGAGCGATGAGGGCATGTTCTTCGCGACTCTGAAAGGCGAAGTTCTCAAGCACCACTACCTCGGACACGTGCAGAATCCTGCCGTGGCGAACTTCCGCGATGATTTGCCGGGACTCGAGACGGTGTCTATCAACTTCTGGGGTAACCAAGGCATCATTCACTTCTTCGATGCGGCGGGAGACATCTACCACGACTTCGAGCCGGTCCAGCACGGAAGTATGTGCCTTCCCATCAATTGGACCGGGAACAGCGAAGAGTTTTTTGTGCTGTCCGCGAATCCTGAGTATGGTGGAATGTACGATGGATATGGGCGGCGGGTCGTGCGCTTTCCGGCCGACGGACATCCTGACCTTTGCAACGCGGTACTCGACATCACGGGCGACTGTCGGGACGAAATAGTGGTATGGGATCCGCAAGAAATCTGGGTTTACACGCAGGACGATGGCGTCAAGACCGGCGATCTATACCGGCCAACGCGAAATCCGCTGTACAACTACTCGAACTATCAGGCGACCGTGTCACTCCCGGGATCTTCCAATTAGCGAAAGGTTGACATGGATACCGGTACACCGAAATCCAACCAGGCTATGCGCGCCGCATTGGCGCTTGCGGGCTTCCTCGCGCTGAGCTACGGCGTGGCGGCGGTGGGCGGCATCGCGACCAGCAGTTCCGTCAACACCTGGTACACGCAGATCGAGAAACCCTCCTGGACGCCTCCCGGCAGCGTCATCGGCACCGTGTGGAGCGTCCTGTACTTCCTCATGGCGCTCGCCGCGTGGCTCGTGTATCTGCGCGGCGGCGTGCGCGCGAATACGAAGCCGTTGGGATTGTGGGCCGTGCAACTCGCACTCAACCTCGCCTGGTCGTTTCTGTTCTTCGGCCTTCGAAACCCCGGCGCGGCATTGGTCGAACTGGCGCTGCTCTGGATCGCTATCGCGGCAACCACCGTCGCTTTCGCTCGCGTCCGAACCTCCGCGATGATCCTGATGCTCCCGTACCTCGCCTGGGTGACCTTCGCCGGCTTCCTCAATGCCACGGTCTGGCTAATGAATCGCGGCTGAGTCGCTGCCCTGAATATCTCCCGGTATTTGCGTGTTACCCCTCAGAGAGTTCGTTCCCGGCTCAATGATTCTGCGGACAGGAGGTGATTCGCCATGGCGGAACGGCACCGGGTGGTCATTATCGGCGGCGGGTTCGGAGGTCTACATGCCGCACGCCAGCTTCGGCAAGCCGATGTCGATGTGACCCTCATCGACAAGCGCAACTTCCATCTGTTCCAGCCGCTGCTGTATCAAGTCGCGACGGGCGCCCTCTCCCCCGCCAACATCGCGGCGCCGCTGCGCGCGGTATTCCGAAATCAACCAAACGTGCGCGTGCTCCTGGCTGAGGTAACCGGATTCGACGTGCAGGAGCGGAAGGTACATTTTGAGAATGGGCACGTTCCCTACGACACGCTCATTGTCGCGGCCGGATCCGACAACGCGTACTTCGGTCACGACGAATGGCGCAGCCTCGCGCCGGGGCTGAAGACAGTAGAAGACGCCACGGAAATCCGCCGTCGCATCCTGCTCGCATTCGAGAAAGCAGAACTCGAGACCGACCCAAACGAAGTGAAGGCCCTCATGACCTTTGTCGTCGCGGGGGGCGGACCCACAGGAGTCGAATTATCCGGAGCGTTGGAGGAGATCGCGAATCATTCGCTGCGGCACAACTTCCGCACCATCCATCCCAGGGATACCCGCGTGATTCTGGCGGATGCCGCGGACCGTGTCCTGCCTCCTTTTCCCCCGGAGTTGTCCGAGGCGGCCGAACGTTCGCTGAAACGGCTCGGCGTGCAAGTCGAGAATGGAACGATGGTCGTCGACGTGCAACCCGGCTACGTCCTGCTCAAGCGTAATGGCACAGAAGAGCGCGTTGCCACGCATACCGTCCTTTGGGCGGCGGGCGTTCACGCCTGTAAGCTGGCCTCCACGCTGGCAGAGGCGACCGGTGCGCAGACCGACCGGCACGGACAGATTGTCGTGGAGCCCGACTTGATCATCCCGGGACATCCGGAGATCTTCGTCATCGGCGACATGGCGCATGCAGTAGATTCGAAGTCCGGCAAACCGCTACCGGGTGTCGCGCAAGTGGCCATTCAAGAAGGTCGCTATGCGGCGAAGACGATTCGGGCGAGACTACAGGGCAAGAGGCTACCGCCGTTCAAATACCGCAACCTGGGCAACCTGGCGACGATTGGACGCGCCTCTGCCGTCGCCGATTTCGGACGCATCAAGATCTCGGGGTTCACCGCATGGGTCCTGTGGCTATTCGTGCACCTCATGCACCTGGTGCAATTCCAGAACCGCGTGCTCGTGTTTTTCCAATGGGCCTGGTGCTACCTCACCTGGAACCGCGCAGCGCGATTGATCACCGGGCACGATGGGATCGCAAAGGAAGCCGAGGAACCTGTCGCTTCTTCAAAGTAGACCCCTGAATCCGATCTAGTGTCCAAGACCCTGGGTTCGTTCATTACGATCGTGTGCAAGAGCCGTTTAAAGTCCCCCTTTGAAGGGGGATTTAGGGGGATGTTCCCTTAGATGACTCCAGTATACTAGCAATTCTTCGCGCGGAACTCCGTCATGAAGTCCACAAGCGCTTCGACGCCCTCGAGGGTCATGGCGTTGTAAATGGACGCGCGAATGCCGCCCACGGAACGATGTCCCTTCAATCCGTGCATGCCCGCCGCCGTGGCTTCTTTCACGAACTGTTGTTCGAGTTCCTCGCTCGGCAGACGCCACGTCACGTTCATCACGGAGCGCGCCTCTTTCACCGCGTGGCCGCGATAGAATCCGCCGCTGCCGTCGATCATGGTGTAGAGCAGGCGGGCCTTCTTCTTGTTAAGCGAAGCGACTTCTTCCAGCCCGCCGATGTCGTCCAACAACCACTGGGTCACCAGCTTGATCATGTAGATGGCGAAGCATGGCGGGGTGTTGTACAGCGAGTCGTTGTCCGCGGCGATCTTGTAATCGAGCATGGACGGCAGGCCTTCTGGCACCCGCGCCAGCAGGTCGTCCCGAATGATGACCAGCGCAACGCCCGAAGGTCCTATGTTCTTCTGCGCGCCGGCGTAGATGAGGCCGTATTTCTCGATGGGCAGCGGCCGCGAAAGAATGTCCGAAGACGCGTCGCAAACCAGCGGCACGTCGCCGGTCTCAGGCTCCACGAAAAACTCCACGCCTTCGATCGTTTCGTTGGAGGTGAAGTGGCAATACGCCGCCTTGGGATCCAGCTTCAGTTCATCCTGCTGCGGAAGCCGGTTGAACCCTTCCTCCTTGCCGGTCCACGCAACATTGACGGTGCCCGACTTCTTCGCTTCTTTCAGGGCCTTGTTGCCCCACGAACCCGTCAGAATGTAGTCCGCGCTATTGCCTTCCCCGAGAAAGTTCATGGGAATCATGGAGAACTGAAGCGATGCACCGCCCTGAATGAACAGGACTTTGTAGTTTTCAGGCAGGTTCAGAAGCTTTTGAACGTTATCCTTCGCCCCAGCGAGCACTTCCGCGAACTGCTTAGACCGGTGACTGATCTCCATGACGGAAGCGCCGGCCCCGGGATAAACGAGCAGATTCTTCTGGGCCTCTTCCAACGCCGGCAGCGGCAATGCCGCCGGACCCGCGGAAAAGTTGTATACGCGCTGTGCCATGGTCAGTACTCCTTCGTGCATACGTTTGTACGGGGCTATCCGGCGGTCGCCGGGGGTCTCTCCTGAACCATAGATTCTATCTCCGTCGCGGACAACGCGTCAAATTGTGCTGCCGTTCTCGATTAGGCCAAAGCCGGTGATATCGCGCCTCCGAATATGCGTACCGGCTAGGGGGCAGCGGACGCCGGCCTGTCCATCGCCCAGAAGATCGCGTTCGTCAACAGTCTCGTGAACTCGGGCCGGTCGAAATCATCGGGATGCCCCAAACCGCTGTAAAACACGCGGGCGCCCTTGTACTCCCGGACCCACGTCAACGGCTCGGTCTGATCGGGAATCGAACCGGTCATCAGTACCGTCGCGTCCTCGGCGACCGGACTCGTGTAGTACAAGGACCCGGTGCTGTGCCACGGTTCCGGCGAAAGATCCGCAAGCACGGGATGGGACTTCACCTCAGGAACGATCCGCACGTCGGTTCCCAACTCGTTCGGCCCATGATTGTGGTAGTTGCCGCCCAGTACCTCCGCGTCAAACTCCGGCCATTCGGCGCGTCCTTCGGGCACTTTGAAATCCGGCGGATCTTTGTAGTTCATCTTGAAGGCATGGCTGGCGGTGCGTAGTCCGATGACCGGGCCGCCTCCGTTGACGTAATCCTGCAGCGCAGTCATCTGCGTTTCAGGAAGGGCGAGTCTCCGCACGTATACGATGGCGACGTCCGTGGTCTCGAGTTCCACCATACCCGGTATATCCGCTTCGCCCTGGCCGTGCAGGACGGTGCAGTAGAGTCCATGCTTCTCACGAAGCTCTTGTGCAAACCGCGGCAAGGTCTCGTCCGCGCCGTAATGATCGTCGCTGACGATAAACGTCACGTGTGGCCGCGTATCCTGCGCAAAGCGAAACGCCGGTTGGTCCAACAGGTCGGTGCTCGTGAACGTCGGGCACCAGTATTGCTCGATATGCTCGATGATGAGTTCCGTGCCGCGCACGTGGCTGACCTTAGGCGGCATCTCGGGGTTGTACAAGGCGTCGGTCATATCGCGCATGAGCGCCACGTTCTTCCCGAGGTACACCATCTGCCGGATGCCGAATGGACGCCCGAGGATACACATGTTGGTGTGGACGCCGACGAGAATGACGTTCTCGATCCCCTGTTGTTCGAGGTAGTAGTAAACCTCCGCGCCTTCCCCGATCGCGTCCTCGTCCGCAATCTCGATCGCGTCGTGCTGATGGGTCTGCGGACGCGTCCCTCCCTCCACATGACCTTCCCAACCGCCATCGGAGTCGTCGATAGGCAATGGCGGTTCCCGGTCCGGGTTCAGATGGTTCCATTGCAGCGGGACTTCGGTGTCCACCTTCGGCGCGTCGAGGCAACGCTTCCGCTGCGGCCAATCGGCGTAATAGTCCGTGCAGCCGCTCGGCGCATGAACGATCGTCACCCCGCGCGCGCGCGCCGCCTTTAAGACTTCATTCATGCGAGGCGCCATCTCCGCCACGCGCGCCGCGACCACATCCGCGCGGAGCGTATCCCACATGTCGCACACGATGATTGCCGTCTTCGCGGGGTCCCAGTGGACGGTCTCGTAGGTGAAGTCGAGCCGGCCCTCGGACGACACCGAGCGGCTCCGCATAACGAGATCCAGCGCCGTGGATTCCGCGGCCGCGGCCTCCGCGAAGCATGGGACGTATACGACCGATAAGACCAATAGGACAACAAGCAGCATCGCCCGACACGCACGGTCCCCAGCGATCATTGATTTCGTAAACATCTTCTCCAGCCTCCGGTCTCCAGCCTCCAGCCTCCAGCCTCCAGCCTCATCCTAGCGTCCACGGCTTCCGGTACTCGTAGTGAAGCAACTCGTTCGCTTCCGTGCTGTTCGTGATCTGTTCGCGCTCGGCGTCCCACTCCAGGCGCAACTGGGTGGCCAGGGAAATATTCGCGAGCAGACTGAAGGTCGTAGAACGATGCCCGATCTCCACATCCGCGTTCGGCTTCTCGCGGGACTTCACGCAATCGAGGAAATTGCGCGCATGCATGGCCGTCAACGCCGCGTTGCTGCCCGGTTCCTCGTCCGTCATAGGCTCCATGCGCGGTTCGGAATCCTGGAACTGGCCACCGCGTTCGGGGACAATCTCGAAGCTGGGACCCGACGCGTAAACCGTCCCCAAGGTGCCGCGCAATTCCACTTCGCCTTTGCGCATGGCCGGCGCACCGCTGGCTTCATACTGGCCGAAGATGGCGAGGCGGCCCGAGGCGAATTGGAAGTTCGCTTCGAGCGTATCGGGGACCGTGCGGTCGTCATCCACCACAAACCGGCCGCCCATGGCACAGATGGACGCTGGCGCGAGTTCTCCCGTCATCCACCGGATCGCGTCGAGATAGTGGACGCCCCAGTTCCCCATCTGCGACGAGTACAGTTTCCACCAGCGGAAGTTGTAGGGGCAGATGTTGTCCTGATAAGGCCGCTCGGGGCGCGGACCCAGCCACATGTCCCAATCGAGATCGGCGGGCGGATCGGAATGCGGCAGCTTGCCGATGCCGTCGGGATACATGTTGCTCAATCGATAACAGCGGCCGACAGTCACGTAGCCAATTTTGCCGCTCTGCACGATCTCGGCCAGCCGATGATAAAGCGGCGACGAGCGGCGGTGCGTGCCAACCTGTACGACGCGGTTGTTGCGCCGCGCGGCTTCGACCATCCGTCGGCCTTCATGAACCGTGATGGATAGCGGCTTCTCGACGTACACGTCCTTACCCGAATCGCAGGCCATGATCGTCTGGATAGCGTGCCAATGATCGGGCGTGGCGATGACCACCGCATCGAGATCGTTCCGTTCGATGAGCTTGCGGAAGTCGGTATACGAGTCAACGTCGCGGCCCAGTTGCTCTTTCGTCTTCTCGATGTAGGGCTGGTAGACATCGCAAATGGCCGCGACTTCCATGTCCGGTTGCTCGCAGAACGCCTCGACCAGTTGTCCGCCCCGATTCCCCACACCGATGAAACCCAGGCGTACCTTCTCGTTTGCGCTCGCATCTTGCGCACGCGCGGAACGCGTTGCCGCCGCGCCCAAAGCCGCCGCGCCAGTGCCGATGAATGTCCGCCGAGTGATCTCGCTATGCATCGTAAGCTCCCTTTCTCAAAAACCAACAGCCTCACACAAAGAACATCCCCCTTGATCCCCCTTCGAAGGGGGAGTCGCGTTACGTCGCGATCTTGGCATGTGCCGATCGATTGCCTGACACGTCGTCGTGGATATACCGCGCAACGCTTCGCGTTGCGCAGGCAAAGCGAGGGGTCTCGCGTTGGGAACGGCACAGGAACTGCGGCTCAATAGTGATGCTGGGCAATTCCCCCTTTGAAGGGGGATCAAGGGGGATGTTTCTTCGACCATGTCCACCCCTTTTCGTTGACGCAAACTAAGAGCCGGGCGCGACGTTGCCGCTAACCCAGATGGGCGAAGACCAGGCCATCACGATGCGGCCACCGATGTCGTTCGCCTGACGCAGGCGCATGTAGTACACGCTGCCTTCGGTGCAGGCCTCGTCCATAAACACTTCGGAGAACTCCAGCGTGTTGGGCTTCCACGCTTGAATTACGGTAAACGCTTCCTCGCCGGGCTGGTGACGAAGGAGTTCCACCAAGGCAATGCTGTCCGTGCCGATGGCCTCCAGCTTCAACTCGGCGGTATCCACCGATTCGAGAATCGACCCCATGGGTTCGCCGTTGAGCGTGAAATCGAGAACAATCTTCGCGCCGGTCGTGCCGTAGGTGCGGCGCTCGTACAGCGCCTGAAACACGGCGTTGCGCGAGTTCTCCGTGGCGCGCACAGCCGTCAATCCATAGAAGGGCTTTCCGGGTTGGGCGCGGTGATCGTCGGACGCCGCCACCGTCGAAAGGTAGAGACCCCGAGCCCAAACGTCCTGCGCATGAGTCGGCCCGTCGTGACTCTTCGAGTCGGAGGTAAACCAACTCTGCTCAAACGAGAGCGGATGATCCGGGTTGTATGCCTCGCTGAGACCATGACCAGAATAGATCTCAAAGTTGCGGCGCAATTCGGGATCGTGAAAGCCGAAGTCAACATCTTGAGGGAACTTCCCCGTATGGTGCGGAATGGTCAGCGCGTTTCCGGCATCGAGCGCTTTCCACAACTCGGGCAAGGTCGCCGCCTGCGGATTGATCAGCGCGCCCGGCGCACCACGGAAAAAAACGTTGTGATGCCCGTACGGCGTGCCAAAGGAACATCCATACGCATGAATGGTCACGAACGCGGGGGGATCGTGGTGTTTCTCGGTCTTGGCGGTGTACTCATCCCAGACACCGGGGTGCAGACCCTTCGTGCCTTCCGCTGCCGGTTCGTTGGAGTGATCGGTCATGGCATAGAAATCGAGTCCCATGGCATAGCGGGCGTAATCGAAATTGTCGTAGCCCACGCCGTCCCAACTGTAATGCGTATGGGAATGCAATTCGCCCCAAAGTACCCGCAATTCCGGCTCGGCCGCCGAAACGATACAGGGATTGGACACCGCGCTTACGTTCTTGTCATCCGCCCAAGCGTGAAATCGCAGCGTCCCCGTTGCCTGTGGAGTGGCTTCGAATTCAACATAGCCCTGGCCAGACGGGACGTCGACCACCGATGGAAGGGCAGCCTCTCCGGTCTCGATGTTCAGCCGCACCGATGCGGGCACGTGAACGGGATTGTTCTCGGCATCCAGCAACGACACCAGCACGCGGATGGGCTTGTCAACCACCGCCTGCGAAGGCGCGTGCACGAGCATGTACGCCGCCGGACCGGGTTCGATGGAAATCGACGCGGGCTCCGTGTGAAGAGCAAACGTGCTGTTCCCATTCGCATCAACCGCCAGAAGCACAGGAAGCTCCGCCCCAGTCACCTCGCCCGGACGCAGGCCGCGGCTTCCCCCGCTGGTATCACCGTAAACGACGGTGATGGTGTCCCCTTCTTGAAGCGCGCCCTTGGCGACTTGTACACGCACAACAAACACGTAACGTTCAAACCGGCCATCCAACGACGGCTTCGCGTGCTTTACAAGTTCGTTCTCGACTTCGTGCTCCACCGATGCGCGCAACGTAACGCCCTCGCGCGAGCACAACGCCGTAACATAGTGGTCGCCGGAGGGACTGCTCGCCTGCAACCGGATCGCGCTGTTCCGGGGCCCCGCGTGCATCTCGTCCGGAAGCTGCACGCGAATGCCGCCCCCTTCCGCGATGCCATCGGAGCCGGCCGTGTACGTCACCGCCCACGTGCCGTAGACGCCGGAGACGGCGGAGTCCGGATGCACAGAGTATGATCCCGCGGTAGTCGTGCCTTCCATAACCGGGTCGGGAGGCTGCGCGAATACCGGGGCGGCAGCGCACAAAAGAACCAAGCACAACGCGACGGATTTCCGCATCTTTCATCTTCTCCCGAGTTCTACTCGTGCTCCCATTTCAGAATCCAGGGATCGTTCGTGCGTTTCTGGAAGTCTCGCAGCTTCTGCTGTAACCGCTTCAATTCATCTGCGTGATTCGGATCGTCTGCGAGGTTATTCACCTCATCCGGATCGACTTTCAGGTCGTACAACTCAAACTCCGGCCGATGCAGATACGCATCGACGGTGCGTTTGCCGTAATGAGTCAGGTTGCGATCGAGCACCGCCTGCCACGTCGCGGCTTCCCACAGGTCCGACGCGAAGGGGAACGACAACCCGTGTGCGATGTTCCAGATGAGTTTGTACTGCCGCTCGACGATCACGCGGTTGGGATAGTACATGGTGATCTCGTGGAACGTATGCGACGCATACGTCTCGTCCCAACCCTCCGGCCTTTCCTCCGGAAGCGCGTCTAAGAACGACCTTCCGTGGAACGTGGTGTCCGGCGCCTGCACGCCCGCATAGTCGAGGATCGTCGGCGTGATGTCCGCCCAGTTGACCATGGCGTCGCAGGCCTTTCCTTCAACCTCCTGGAGCGGATTGCGCACGACGCAGGGCAGTCGAATGCCCGGTTCATACACATTGGTCTTCGCTCCGGGGAAGGCAATCCCGTTGTCGGAAAGAAAGATCACGAGCGTATCTTCCCAACGACCCGTCTCTTTCAGGATCTCAATCAGACGCGCAAGCCCACGGTCGGCGCGCTGAACGGACCCGTAGTATTGGGCCAACTCTTCGCGGCACTCCGGAATATCCGGCAGGAAGGGCGGCACGATCACATCGTCGGGACTGAACGTATCGGATCCCTCGCGCTTGAATGGCCGGTGCGGTTCGACCGTGCAGAAATACAGGAAGAAGGGCTGCTCGCTTTCAGCGGCGATAAAATCGCGGCACTGTTCCGCCATTTCATCGGGCGCGCGCACAGGGTTGTATTGCTGGAAGTGATAGACCTCTTCGGGCGCCACGTGGTACTTCCCCGCGCACAGCGTGCGGTATCCCGCATCGCCGAGCAGAACCGGCAAGGTCTTGATCTTCGGAAAGCTCACGAAATGGTGGTAGTCGTGGGCGTGCCCGTATTGGCCGTTCGCGTGGTTGTACAGCCCGGTCAACAACACCGATCGGCTCGCGCTGCACGAGGGCGTCGTGCAATACGCATAGTTCATCCGCGTGCCTTCTTTAGCGAGCGTATCGAGACCCGGCGTGCGAATGGCGGGATTGCCGTAGCAGCCAGCATCGCCGTGACCCTGATCGTCAACGACGTAGAGCAGCACATTGCGTTTCGGATTGGCCTGCGCATGGCTCCGCGCGCCGGACAGGGTCAGCGCGGCCGTCCCCATGGCCGCTGTCTTCAAAAAAGAACGCCGCTCCATCGTGCTATGGCTCATTGGTGGTCGCTCCGCGAATGGTAAGCTTGATCGCACCGGTCCCGATTAGGGACCATCTTACAGACCACCAAAGGCGATCCCAAACCGAGGCAAGGGCGATATCTCGATCCGACCTATCCGACCGATCCGACCGATCGGTCAGATCGGTCCGATCAGTCCGATCGATCGCTATCAAGGAGGCAACCATCATGAAACTAAGCCGCCGCGAGTTTATCGGTTCCGCAGTCGCGGGCGCGTGCATCGCTTCGGGATGCGCAACGACGGCCCCATCACGCAAGACCGCCGCCCGTCCGAACGTCGTCCTCGTCATGGCCGACGATCAAGGCTGGGGCGACATGGCCTACAACGGCCATCCCGTGCTGCAGACGCCCCACTTCGTTGCGGCGGCCGCGACAGGCCTGCGCTTCGACCGGTTCTACGCGGCGGCGCCGGTCTGTTCCCCCACACGCGGCAGTGTGATGACGGGACGGCACCCGAACCGCTTCGGCTGTTTCAGTTGGGGGCACACGCTGCGTCCGCAGGAGATCACCATCGCGGAAGCATTGAAGTCGGCGGGATACGTGACCGGCCACTTCGGCAAATGGCACCTCGGTCCCGTCGAGAAAGGCAGCCCGGTAAATCCCGGCGCGAGCGGGTTCGACGAATGGCTCTCCGCGCCAAACTTTTTCGACAACGACCCCATCCTCAGCCGCGAAGGCGTCGCGGAACCCAAGCCGGGCGAAAGCTCCATGGTCACGGCGGACGCGGCCATCGACTTCATGCGAAAACATGCGGGCAGCGACCAGCCCTTCCTCGCGGTGGTCTGGTTCGGCTCGCCCCATAATCCCCATCAGGCGACGGACGAATTAAAAGCCTTGTATCCGAACGAAGACGCGCAGTTCCAGAACTTCTACGGCGAAATCACGGGGATGGATCGCGCCTTCGGCAGATTGCGCGCGGAACTGCGCACCCTCGGCATCGCGGACAACACGATCTTCTGGTATTGCAGCGACAACGGCGGGCTCCCGAAGGTCGGATCCACGGGAGGGCGCGGACACAAGAGCCAGCTTTACGAAGGCGGCCTCCGCGTGCCCGCGATCCTGGAGTGGCCACAGAAGATCCCCGCGAACCGGTTCACGAACATCCCCTGCAACACCGCGGACATCTATCCCACGCTGCTCGACATCCTCGGCATCGAGATGCCGAACCAGCCGCAACTCGACGGCATCAGCCTCGCCCCATTGATCACACGCGATATGACCAAACGCCCGGAACCCATGGGATTCTGGGTCTACCCCGAAAAAGGCATCAGTACCCCGAGCAAAGAACTCATGCAGGAACTTCACGAGGCCCAACAGGCCGGCAACGAAGTCGCCCACCCCGGCATGCTCTGTCTGGACGCGGGAAAAATCAAGACCACCTACTCCGAAGACGACCTGCCCGGCCATTCCGCCTGGCTCGACTGGCCCTGGAAGCTGCACCGAATTCCGAAGGAAGGATCGGACAGCGAATTCACATTCGAACTCTACAACCTCGAATCCGACCCCGGCGAAGCAACCGACCTGACCGCTTCACAAACCCCGCGCGTACAGACCATGAGCGCCGCCCTGAAAGCCTGGCAACAATCGGTAGTCCGAAGTCTCAACGGAAAAGACTACAATTAAATCGACCCCTATGGACTGCGGTCCCCCGGGACTGCTTTTCCCAAGCACGTTCTCGGGGACCTAACCCAGTCCAGCGACGCAGATTATCACCATCATCGAGCCGCACACAAAGTTAGTTCCAGATTTGTTCACAGATCGGGCTAACAAGCGCCATCCCCTTCGCCAGAACAACACTCGCCTTGCTATTTGCATCGAATCGCGTGGCCTGAAAGGCCTGCATACTCTCAGCCCCAGGTTGGTCCGACCAGCGGGAGGACCTACCTGGGGTACACGGACCCATTTTTTGATCTTACCCTGTAAGGGTTTCACAAGGATCATAAGGTTGTATATCCCCTTCGGGGAACTGACGTGGGTTGGTGGGATGCGATGTCCCCGGGTAGGCCTTGCTGCGCGGCGGCCAATCACGCCGATGGCGTGACTATAGGTATGCAGGCCCGTTGGGCCATTACGGCGGCTTGACGCCGCCGCACCGCAACGTCCCATACCACGGCGCTCCCGGTTCGTCGCGCCGGTACCCGTCGTCGTGCCCGTTCCAACGGACCGCACTCCATGGAATCCTTGAGTAATTCGAACGACTACTCGTCCGTGCGTGGTATGTCCGCGTCAACTTCTAAGCCGGTGCAATCTTCCCACGCGAATGCTTCTCCCGTCGCTGGGGACACGCGGACATCATCCATAACGACGCCATTCACCAGTTTCGCGCGGAATCCTTCCGTTGCATCGATGGATACGTTCTCAAACCGCAAATCCTCAATCGGCGCCTCGGGCAACCCCTCGATGCTCGCGGCCCGCTTGGCGCCGTCAACATGGATATCCCGAAACGCGATATCCCGAAACAGCGGCGCCTTCCCATCCGTCGTGCCCATCCAGGCGCGGTAGGCGGTGGTCATTTGGATGGCGTCGCTCTGGATGTTCGTCATGTCGATGTTCTCAAACCAAAGACGTTCGACGACACCGCCGCGGCCGCGGGTGGACTTGAGACGAATGCCGATCAAGGTCCCGTCAAATACACACGAATGAACGTACACATTCCGGATATCGCCGCTGGTATCGCTGCCGAAGACCGCACCGCCGTGTCCCTTCGCCGTGTGGTTGTAGCGGACGACCACGTTCTCCGTCGGCTTGCCCACGCGCCAGCCGTCTTCGTTCATCCCGGACTTCATGCAGATGCAGTCGTCGCCCGTGTTGAAGTAGCAGTGCTCGATGAGCACGTTCCTGCTGGAATCCACGTTCAGCCCGTCCGTGTTGGGGCCGCCCTCCGTGAAAATCCGCAGCTTCCGCGCAATGACCCGGTCGCAATCGACGAGGTCGATGGTCCAAAACGGCCCCGGCGCGCTGATGGTGAACCCTTCCAGCAACACGTTCCGGCAGTTGATGGGGCTGATCAGTTGCGGCCGCAACCCGTCCTCCACCGTTCCGTAGATGCGCTCCTCCGGCGGCACGCCCTTCAGAATCTGTTCCTCGTACATGCGGAAGGCCGTCGGCTCTTGCCGCGGTTCCCAGGACCACCACGCCTCGCCGTTGCCGTCGATGGTCCCCGGCCCCGTGACGGCGATGTTCTCGCAATCGCGCGCGTAGATGAGCGGCGAGTAGTTGTAGCATTCAAAGCCCGCCCACCGCGTAAACACGACGGGCAAATAGTCGGCGGGATCGGTGGAGAACCGCAGCACCGCGCCCTCGTCGAGATGGAGATTGACGTTGCTCCTGAGGTGGATGGCTCCGGTTACCCACGTACCGGCCGGCACGCGCACCACGCCACCGCCCGCGTCCGCGCAAGCCTCAATCGCGGCGCGAATCGCCCCGGTGTTCTTCGTCTCGCCGTCGCCCACCGCGCCGAACACGGCGATATCGAAGACCCGGTCCGGAAAGACGGGCCGCTGAAGTTGGGGCATATCAAAGGGCGCGACGATGGGTTCGATTGCGTGTGCCGCCGCTTCCACGCCGACCCGTGCTGACCACCCGGTTCCCGTTTCCGCCCCGCCAGCCGCAGCCACTGCTACTACGAAGAATCCCGCCACAAGATTGCGAAGCATACTACCCCCGGTTTTCTATACGGTGCGCGGCATGGCGTATTGCCAAACGCGGTTGTGCCACGCCCCCTGGGACCTTCACCGAGTCTATTCTCGCAGACCGGAGACCTGCCATCCAACCTGCGATGGCAACCCTATTGACCGTTAGGTCTCATCCCGCTATTATCGTTTTACGAGTCTTAGCTGGATCGTGGCAAGTCCGAGGATTGGTGAAGACGATGGTCCCGAATCTCATTGAGATGGCCATCCCGGTGTTTTTCATCCTCATCGGGGTGGAATTGTCCGTCAGTTGGCTGCAACGCCGCGCCAACTACCGCTTCAATGACACCATCAACGACCTCAGCATGGGCACCGTGGATCAAGTCGGCGGCGCGTTCCTCAAATCCATCGTTTTCATCGGCTACCTGTACGTCTACGAGAACCACCGGCTCCTCGACATTCCCATGTCGTCGACCACCGCGTGGGTGGCATGCTTGCTCTTCTACGATCTCATGTACTACTGGGCGCACCGGGCCAGCCACGAAGTGAATGTATTGTGGGGCTCGCACATCCCTCACCACCAGAGCGAGGAGTACAACCTGAGCGTCGCGTTGCGGCAGGGCGTGTTCCAGGGCTGCTTCTTCTGGATCTTCTACCTTCCCCTCGCCTTCACCGGATTCCCCCCCGCCATGTTTATCGTCATGGCGTCGGTGGACACGCTCTATCAGTTCTGGATTCACACGCGGACTATCGGGAAACTCGGCCCGCTGGAATGGGTGTTCAACACGCCTTCCCACCACCGCGTGCATCACGCCAAGAACCCCAAATACATCGACCGGAACCACGGCGGCATGCTGATTATCTGGGACCGGCTCTTCGGCACCTTCAAGGAAGAAGAGGAAGAACCGGTGTACGGCACCGCGACTCCCTTACGAAGTTGGAACCCCGTCTGGGCGAACGTCCACTACTGGATCGATCTTGCGAAGCTGGCGTGGGAAGCACCGCGCTGGCAGGACAAGTTCCTGGTCTGGTTCATGAAACCCGCTTGGCGGCCCGCGGGGCTGGAGAAGGAAGGCCCTCCCGCCCACCTGCGGCGCGAGTTCTACGAAAAGTACAATCCGCGCATCCCCGTGAGCCTCAGCATCTATGTCTTCGTACAGTTTCTCCCCACGATGATCATCGCCACGTCCTTCCTCAAGAAGGAGGCGGACCTCGTGGCGGCGGAGCGGATTGGCGTCGCGGGCCTCATCATCATGACGCTCGTCTGCATCGGCGGAATCCTCGAGGGAAAACGCTGGGCCCTCTTGCTCGAAGGACTACGGCTTCCCGTTCTCGGCGGCGCCGCCATCATCTGGACGCAACGTGCCTTCGGACTCGAAACGATGTTGGGGCAGATCGTGGCCGTGCTTGTACTAGTCGACGTCGTCGCCCTCATGATTTGGCTGCTGAGCCACCGCCGCGCGTTCACCCACCCCTTCGGACCAGTGGCCGCCGACGCGATCTCGTCAGCAATCGCCGACTCCGAATTCCCGCCCCAACTGCAAGACTCCCATTCAACAGCCCGGACAGGTCTCTGAAGAATCGGGACTGTCACCATTTTTCTTCTGTGCGATCGAGATGAAAAATGGGGACACCGCACAGGCAATCTCAGCCTCCGGCAACGTTCCCCTCTTCCGCCGAACTCGCGGTTTCTCCTGCATACGGATCGTGCAGTCCGGGATGTCCGTCGGGATGGGCGTCCTCATGGTGTTCGGGTTCCACATGGGTCGTCACGTGTACTGTGAAGTTCTCGAAAAGATTGTGGATCGATTCCTCCACGCGGGTAACGCGGTCGTGAGCTTCCGCTGTCGACATCTCGCCGGGCACCTGCATGTGCACTTCCACCCACATGACATCGTTACTCTGGCGATGCTTGAGTTGATGGAAACCGGTAATGCGGCCTTCGTCCACAGCGGCCTGCAAACACCCGAGGATCTTGGGCGTCTGGCGCGGGTCGGCTGCATCGATCAAGCCCGCGAACGACCCGAAAATGAGGCTCCCGGCTTCGCGCAGGATGTTGGTCGCGACGAGGATCGCCACGATCGGGTCAAGCCAGAGCAGGCCGGTTAGTTGGACAATAAGGACTCCGATGACAACGCCGGCGCTGGTCCACATATCCGTCAGCACGTGTTTGCCGTTAGCGACCAGAATCACCGCGTTGCGCGATCTGCCGACACGCACCAGGAACAACCCCAGCCCCAGGTTCACGAGACATAGCGCGCCGGTGATCACGATCCCGATTCCCAGGTGACGCAACTCCGGACCCAGGATGAGCTCGCGAACGCTGGAGTAATAGATGTACAGGGCCGCGGAAAGGATCATGGCCCCTTCGAACCCCGCCGAGAAATACGCGATCTTCCCGTGGCCATACGGATGTTTGTTGTCAGGGTCTTGCCGCGCGTACCACAGGCTGAAACCCGCCACCGCCGTCGCCGCAATATGGACGACCGACTCCGCCGCGTCCGAGAGAATCGCGGCGCTTCCGGTGATGACGTAGGCCGTCAGCTTGCCGGCCAGCATCAACACGGCGACGGACAGACTGGCGATCATCGCCGTTTGTCGCAGATCGGATTTCATCGCCCCCCCTCGTCAATTACGGAAATCGAACCGTAACGCATCCAGCATAACACGGCAAGGGAACAGCGGCCATAGGAACTACGCGAGTTCCGAGCGGGAATACGTGCGAGACTCCCGAACGTCCCCGGTCAGCTCGTAGATCGCGACCCTGATTTCGTCGTCCGAGGTGGTAATGAGCGCGTAGGATGGCCGTTGCCCCCGGTCGAACTTACTCTTGAGATGCCCTGGATTGAGGTGAACCGACATTCCGAGCTTTTCGATCCGCGCCACGTGGGTATGACCCGTTAACACCACGGTTGCCGCCAACTCGCGTGCGGAAAGGTCCTTGTCGGCGTGGGCGGCGGATATGGTGATGCCATCGACGGACTCCACAATGGTGCTTGGAATGCGGTGATCGGCGTACTCCGGGCACCACAGCCCAGGCACCATCTTGATCGCGTGTCCCGCCATGGCCAATTCCTCGGCGTCCGAATAGTCGTCGCCCACGTGAATCAACAGGTCTACTTGGTGACGGGTGGCGAGATAGTCAGCCACCTGATGCATCATGCGACGGTTGCCGTGGGTATCGCTGATAATTCCAATGATCATCGATGAGAACCCAACTTCAGGTAAAACAGACCTCCGTAAAAACCGGAATCACGGCCGAACCAGAATATGGTATCCTCCACCGGCAGGATTGGGTTTGCAAAGTGGCGGCCAGTATATCCCAGGCCGTAAAGCCTCGCCAATACTTTGCCATGGAGTTTGCTGTGATCCAACTGAAGATGGAACGAACATCGGATGGGGAGCTTCCCCGGATTCCCCTGCCAGAAGGCTACTCGCTGCGAACGTATCGGCCGGGGGATGAGCACGCACTGGCCCGCATCTATGAGTATTCAGACCTGGGAAGCGCGACGCCGGAGTCCTTGCGCAAGAATATCCTGAGCCATCCCTGTTTCCGCCCGGAACGCATTCTAGTCCTGGAGCACGAGGGTCAAGTCGTGGGTACCTCGGCGGCTTGGGTGGAGCCATCCGACCCGGGCGCGGGGTATCTTCACATGGTGGGCGTACTGCCGGAACACCAGGGGAAGCGCCTCGGCAAACTCCTGACCCTGGAAGCCATGCGGCTTAGCCAGCAAGAGGGATTCAGTACCCTCCGGCTGGTGACGGATGACTGGCGTTTGGCGGCGATTCGCGTCTATCTCGGCCTCGGGTATGTCCCGCTCCTCGTGCACCCCACGCACCGGTCCCGTTGGGAACTAATCGGTCACCGACTGGACCATCCCGGAATTCTCAATGACGCGCGTGAAGCCCTTCCGCAGGCATCGCCGGGAATCCTGAAGCGTTTGTTCCAAGCGTTCGGATTCTGATATTCTCTAGCTCCTGTTCCGTGGAGATGAAGGCTTCCCACCCTTGTGCGCAATCAACTGTGAGTAGAACGTCGAGAATCATGAGCCGGGATTTTGATGTCATAGTCGTTGGCGCCGGTCACGCCGGTATCGAGGCCGCACTTGCCTGCGCCCGCAGCGGTTTGCGCACCGCCATGACCACGATGGATGTCAACACCATCGGCAAGATGAGCTGCAACCCAGCCATCGGCGGTATCGCCAAGGGACAGGTCGTTCGCGAAGTTGACGCACTCGGCGGCGAAATGGGCCGCTGCATCGACCGTACCGGCATTCAGTACAAAATGCTCAACCAGTCCAAGGGTCCCGCCGTCCATTCCCCGCGCGCCCAAGCCGACCGCGAAGCCTACCAGAAGGACATGCAGCGCGTCTGCGAGTCGCAGGACGGATTGACGTTGTATCCTGCGTTGATCGAGGACTTCATTGTCACGAATGGCGCGATTGCCGGGGTGATTACGGCGGACAACGAAGAAATCGCGGCGCGGGCGGTGATTGTATGCACGGGCACGTTCCTCGGCGCCAAGCTCCACTACGGCATGCGAGACGTCCCCGGCGGCCGCAGCGGCGAGATCCCCGCGCAGGCCCTCTCGGGTGCGTATCGCCGTCTCGGCTTTCAGATCAACCGCCAGAAGACCGGCACCTGTCCCCGGCTCCATTGCGACACCATCGACTATGACGTGATGGAAGTACAGCCGGGCGATGAGCGGCCTCGCCCATTCTCGTTCTCCACGCCCATCGAAGGGTTCGATCCTAACAAGGTGCTCTGCTGGCTGACTTCGACCAACGAGGAGACCCACAAGGTCATCCATGCCAACCTCGATCGCTCCCCCATGTTCACGGGAAAGATCGGCGCGACCGGCACGCGCTATTGCCCAAGCATCGAAGACAAGGTCTTCCGCTTTGCCGACAAGAATCAGCACCGGATCTTTCTCGAACCCGAGGGGTTGAACACGCCGGAAGTCTACGTCAACGGCCTGTCCACAAGCCTTCCCGAAGACGTCCAGTTGGCCATGCTCAAGACCATCCCGGGACTTGACCGCGCGGAGATGGTGCGGCCCGGGTACGCGGTGGAGTACGACTTCGTCCAGCCCACGGAACTCAAGCCGACGCTGGAGACCAAGCGTGTGCGCGGGCTCTTCCACGCGGGACAGATCAACGGCACCTCCGGCTATGAAGAGGCCGCGGGCCAGGGGATTTTCGCCGCGCTCAATGCAATTCGCTACGTGCGCGGCGAGGAACCGCTGTACCTCTCCCGAAGCGAGGCCTACATCGGCGTGCTCGTCGACGACCTGGTCACGCGCGGCGTGTTGGAACCCTATCGGCTCTTTACGTCTCGGGCGGAGTATCGCCTCCTGCTGCGTCACGACAATGCGGACGCGCGTCTCGCGAAGTACGGCATCGCCGGTGACGCGTTCATCGAAAGGGTACGGGACAAGCAGGACCGTGTACACGGCGAAATTCTGCGTTTACGCTCTACCGTTGTCTCGCCGAACAAGACCATCCAGGAGATGCTCGCCGCACGCGGCGGGAGCCTTATGGCCGAACCGCAACCTGCTTCACGCCTCCTGAGCCGTCCCGAACTGCGAATCGAAGATGTCTGGACGATCTGCCCGCCTGCGGCGCCGCTTGCGTTCGAGGAGGCGGAGCAAATCGAAATCCAGATCAAATACCACGGTTATATCGAACGCCAGGAACGCGACATTGCGCGGTTCCGTAGCGCCGAAATGCACCCCATCCCTGATGACTTCGACTATATGGCTATTGCCGGCATGCCCGTCGAAAGCAAGGAGCGCTTGCAGCAGATCCGCCCCGTGAACTTCGGGCAGGCCGGTCGCGTGCCCGGCGTGCGCGCCTCCGATATCGCCGCCCTGCACATTCATATGGAGAAGCTGGCTCGCGCCGCGGCCCAGCGGACCGCGTGACATGGCCGGCGATTCTCCGGTCGATCTTCGTAGCGACACCGTCACCCGCCCCACGCCCGGGATCCGCGAAGCCATGGCCAGGGCCGAGGTCGGCGACGACGTTTTCGGCGAAGACCCGACGGTCAACGCGCTTCAGGAACGCGCCGCGGGAATCCTCGGGAAAGAGGCCGCGCTGTTTGTGCCTTCAGGAACGATGGCCAACTTGCTGGCCGTCGTTTCGCAGACACAACCCGGCGACACCGTCATCCTTCATGCCGACTCCCATCCCTTTAACTACGAATCCGGCGGGCTCGGGAAAGTCGCAGGCGTAATGACCAAGACGCTGGGCGGCGCGCGAGGCATACTGGACCCGGATGAGGTCGCCTCGGCGGTTGTGCTGAGCGACGATCATCATTTCTCCCATACGACGCTCGTCAGCATCGAAAACACGACCAACCGCGGCGGCGGCGCATGGTATCCCCTGGAAATAATCGAGTCGATCGGACGCGTCGCCACGAGCAACGGCATCCAGCTTCATTGCGATGGCGCGCGTTTGTTCAACGCAGTCGTGGCAACCGGCATACCCGCCCGCGATTACGTGGCCCCCTGCAACACGGTGAGCTGCTGTTTTTCAAAAGGCCTGGGCGCCCCCGTGGGCTCCGTGTTAGCCGGCAGCCGTGAAACGATTCGTCGCGCCCACCGCTATCGGAAGATGCTCGGCGGCGGGATGCGTCAGGCGGGCGTTATCGCGGCGGCAGCGCTATACGCGCTGGAACACCACATTGAGTGGCTTGCGGAAGATCATCGCCGGGCGCAAGGTTTTCGAGCCGCCCTGGAAGGCACACGCGGGTTTACCTTCCCCATGGACTCGCCCACCAACATCGTCTACCTCGACGTCCCCGACGCGTATGCGCTCATCGGCGAAGTCGCGTCACGCGGCGTCTTCGCGCTCCCCGTAAGCCCGACCCGGATCCGCGCCGTATTCCATCTCGACATCGACGACCAGGGATTGGCGCGCGCCATTGACGCCTTCTCAGCCGCGGCCAAATCAGCCGGATAGTGCTTCGCCCGCGAGCCCGCTACGAGCGACATGGACGCGTATTCTCTAGTCCATATCGTCCATATAGACTCTCGGGTTTTACCAATACCCCCCTAACCGAAATCCGGCTCCCCCAACAACTCCCGGATCTTCGCAATCAGATCCGACGGCCGGTACGGCTTCTGAATAAACCCTGAAAGACCCTTGCCGTTGAAGTGCCCTGTCGCATCCTGCTCGTTATACCCACTGGAAAGGATCACAGGAATGTCTTTCGAAATCTGCCGGATTCTGCGATACGCCTCTTCGCCGCCCATTCGGGGCATGGTCACATCGAGCAGGACCAGACGCACCGCATCGCCGTGTTTCGCAAGGAGGTCCAGCGCTTCCTGTCCGTCGCGGGCCTCCAACACGTCGAAACCGGCGCGGCGCAACGCGGCGCGCGTCACGTTGCGTACCGATTCCTCATCATCCACGACCAGGATCGTGCCGCTCCCTCTCCAGACTGGCCCGCCGGCATCGGCGGACGCAACAAACTGATCCGCCGCATGAACGGGAAGCAGCACCTTGATAGTCGTGCCCCGGCCCGACTCCGTGTAAATCTTCACGGTCCCCCGGTGACCGCGAACAATCCCAAGCACCGCAGGCAGCCCAAGCCCCCTGCCGGTGAACTTCGTCGAATAGAACGGCTCAAATACCCGGGCCTGTATGTCCTTGCTCATGCCGCAACCGTTGTCGCTGACTTCCAGGTAGGCATATCGACCCGGCGCCAGGTGCTCGTCGATATAGAGGTCTGTGAGGTAATCCTGATCGCAGTCCATTACTCCCGTGGAAACGCCGATGACCCCATTGCCCTCGCCAATAGCGTCCGACGCATTCGAAACGAGATTGATCAATACCTGATGCAATTGGTTCGCATCCGCCTGGATTCTGGGCATGTTCGTGGAGAGATCGTACTTGAGCGTAGCATTCTTAGATTTGGCCAACATGAGAAGATGGCCCATATCCTCCACCAAGCGGGAGAGATCCACCGACTGCACCACGAAATGACCATGGCCGGAATAGGCAAGCATCTGCTTGCAGAGATCGGCAGCCCGCTGCGCGGCGAACTCGACCTGACGAATGCTCTCCGATGCGGGAGATTCGGCAGGAATATCTGACAATGCCAGGCTGGCATATCCCAATACGCTCATCAGTAGATTGTTGAAATCATGAGCGATTCCGCCGGCGAGCACACCCAGGCTTTCCAACTTCTGCGCTTTGAGAATCTGCGCGTGGATCCGCTCGCGCTCCGACTCCTGCTCTACTCGTTCCGTGATGTCTGCGGCAATGGACAGGACGCCGTCGGGCAGCGGATATGCGCGCGCTTCAAACCAACGCGAGGTTCCATCGGGAAACGCGAATGGCGCGCGAGCCACTGCGGGTTTGCCCGATTGAATCACGTCCCGGAAGGCACGGTAGAACTCCGTTTCGGCGAATGACGGAAACACGTCAACCAGCTTCTTGCCGACGAGTTCGTTCGCAGGCAGACCGGCAAACTCGGTTGCCGCCTTATTCACGTATACGAAGCGAAGCTCGCGGTCATATATGAAGACGCCGTCGGGAATGAACGCAAGGATCTCGGAAAGGTAGTGCGGATCGACCGGAGATGTGGCCTTTTCAGTCCGGCCGGTGAACGCTTCCAGCTCGGCCCTGAGTCTCTCGTTTTCCCGTTCCAGTTCGCTACTTCCAGGATCATCCATATAAAACCTCGCAGGTCATTGAATAAATCGCCCGGCTTCGAACTCGGGCAAGCGCAGTCCCCTCCACGGCAACCACGGTTCCTGTCCATAGCCGTATCATCAGCACCAATTTAGTATCGATCATATTTCTCCATTTCCCCACTTTTCAAATCGGCCGCCACGCCGCTTGCTGCTTTCTCAACCCAGTCCACAGGGGAAGTCTGGCTGTGAAAGGGCTTAGGCAACCCCCAAAGCAGACAATTCTAATTTGCTCTGACACCGATTGAACGCAATTTGAGTCTCTCGTACCAGCGATGCTACACTCTTTCCTTTCACGTCTCGCTCCGAATTCGGGGCGATGTCATGGAATCGGCGCATCACCCCAAGAAACCCGTTGACGGAGGTTTACTATGTCCATCGCACCCCATGGCGGTCAGCTTGTCGATCGCATCTTGACCGGTTCGGCCCTGGAGGCCGCCAAAACGAAAGCAGCCGGGCTGCCTCGCATCAAGGTAGATGCCTACGCGGCGTTCGATATCGACTGCATCGGCAAAGGGATCTTTAGCCCGCTCACCGGGTTTATGAACGAGGCCGAGACCCGGAGTGTTCTGGATTCCATGCACCTGCGCCCCGGCATTCCATGGACGATTCCCATTCTGCTTTCCGTTTCCACCGAGGAAGGCGCCAAGCTTGAATTGGACAGCGAGATCGCCATCGAAGACGACACCGGCGACATCGCAGCAATTCTCCATTTGAAAGAGAAGTTCTCCATCGATCATCGCGAAGTCGCCGAGAAGGTCTATCGCACCACCGATGAGTCGCACCCGGGCGTTGCCTACACGCTGGGTCTTGGCGATGTCTTTCTCGCGGGCGACTTGGACGTGTTGAAGGCGCGCGAGATCGAGTTCCAGGAATACGCCCTCACGCCGAAGGAAACACGCGCCAAGTTCGAGCACCACGGATGGAAACGCATCGTCGCCTTCCAGACGCGCAACCCCATCCACCGCGCCCACGAATACCTCACCAAGTGCGCGCTGGAAATCTGCGACGGGCTGCTCATCCATCCCCTCATGGGAACGACCAAAAGCGACGACATTCCGGGTTCGGTACGGATGGAGTGCTACCAGGCCATCATCGAACACTACTACCCAAAGAACCACACCATGCTTTCCCTCATGCCCGTAAACATGCGTTACGCGGGACCGAAGGAAGCCATCATGCATGCCATCATCCGTAAGAACTACGGTTGCACCCACTTCATCGTCGGCCGCGATCACGCAGGCGTAGGCAACTTTTACGGCACCTACGATGCCCATCAGATCTTCAGCGAGTTCGATCCGGCGGAATTGGGTATTACGCCGCTTTTCTTCGATCACTCGTTCTTCTGCAAGACCTGCGGCAACATGGCCAGCATCAAGTCCTGCCCGCACGACAAAGAGCACCATGTGTTCCTGAGCGGCACGAAGGTGCGCGAGATGTTGAAGGCGGGCGAGATTCCCCCGGTCGAGTTCAGCCGACCGGAAGTCGCCAAAGTATTGATTAAATGGGCGCAAGGAGCTGACTAAATGCCCGATGGACGCGTACAACGTGTCCTGGTGATCGGACTCGATTGCGCGGAACCCCGTTTTATCTTTGGGGACGACCGCTTTGACCTCCCGAATATTCAGGCCCTGGCAGCCAATGGCTGCTGGGGCCTTCTTCGTAGCACCGACCCGCCCATCACGGTTCCGGCCTGGGCCTCCATGCTTTCGAGCAAAGACCCGGGAACCCTCGGCTGCTACGGATTTCGCAACCGGCGCGACCATAGCTACGCGGAATTATCGACCGCCGACGCGACGGCAATACGGGAACCACGGATATGGGATATTCTCTCGCAGCACGGCTTGCGCTCCGTCGTCGTCGGCGTGCCTCAGACCTACCCGCCCAGACCGCTGCTCGGCTCCCTCGTTTCCGGATTTCTGACGCCCAACGCGGACGCGGCCTTTACCTATCCGCGATCGCTGAAACACGAGCTAACCCGGGCGGTGGGCGAGTTTCTATTTGACGTGCGCGATTTCCGCACCGAGGACAAGCCGCAGTTGCTCGAACGGATCCACGCGCTCATGGAGAACCGCTTCGCGGCCGCCCGGTATCTCATGGCGGAGAAGCCCTGGGACTTCTTCATGGTCGTCGATATGGGAATGGATCGCCTCCATCACGGCTTCTGGCGTTTCTGCGACCCTGACCATCCCCGCCATGCGCCTGGCAACGCCTACGAGCACGCGTTCCGCGACTACTACCTAGCCGTAGACCGGCGTGTCGGCGAACTCATTGCACTGGCCGGAGAAGACACCGCCGTCCTGGTCGTATCTGACCACGGCGCGAAAGCCATGGTTGGCGGCCTGTGCATCAACCAATGGTTGATCGACGAAGGCGACCTCTGCCTAAAGGTTCCACCGCCCGAACCACAACCGCTTGAACATCGGAATATCGACTGGACCCGAACCCGCGCATGGAGCACTGGAGGCTACTACGCGCGAATCTTTTTGAATGTTCAGGGACGTGAACCGTCCGGTGTAATCGAGGCATCCGAGTATGAGAACTATCGTCGCGATCTGGCGGACCGGATCGAGCGCATACCGGGTCCGGACGGAAGCGCGCTCGGCAACCGAGTGCTTCTTCCAGAGTCGAGCTATCGCCGAATCAACGGCGTCGCGCCGGACTTGCTGGTCTACTGTGGCGATCTGGCTTGGAGGGCCGTGGGCCTGGTAGGCACCGACCGCTTGTTCACGGAAAACAACGATACCGGCCCCGATGATGCAAACCACGCAATGGACGGCATCTTCGTGATGGCCGGCGGGGGCGAGCCAGGAGGCAAACGATTGCGAGGAATAAGCGTAATGGACGTCGCGCCTACGATCCTTCAACTACTTGGCGTACCGGTCCCACACGATTTTCAAGGCAAGGCCGTGCAATCTGAGTAATGTATCGTTCAAAAAGTTTGCACTATAGCACCCGGGATTTTGGTAGAATGCGTCCCAGTGTCAAAAGGAACGACCCGCGAACCGGCGGCGCTGCATGAATCTTGAGTGGCGATCCGATGGCTTCGCATTGGAGATAGCGGAATGGCGGAAGGGATGACCTTGTGTCTATACGGTAAACATGCGGACGCCGCGGCGGCCGCGGTCAAAGATCGGCTTGCGTCCTATGGGCGCCGCGCCGAAATCGTGGATGCGCAACTCGCCGGCCGGATCGGTTCACCGGAATCCCGGACCGCGGCCTGCGAAGTCCTGATGCGCAACGGCGTCGTCGTTCTGGTTACGACGGAGACCGTGCATCCTCCCGAGAACGGCGTCCGCGCGCACCGTATCGATGTGGATGACTCGTGGTCGATGGCTGTGGAGCACGCCTTTGAAATCGCCATGCATCGCATCGGCTCTCTCCAGTCCCGCGTTCAGGCGTGTGTGGCCTCTGAACCGATGAACCGCGTCGGCAACGCGACCTGAACCCGGCCTCGACCATCCACAAAGGTGCTCTATGCGCATCGGCGTCAATATTACAACTCTGGAACCCGGTTACGATGAAGAGGACGTGTACCTTCGCAACGTCCTGGTGAAAATGCGCGAGATCCAACCGGATTCCCATTTCGTACTCCTCACCGACTCGAACAATCACAATTCGTACCCGGGATGGGACCGCGTCTTCGTGGGCAAGCTCGGTGCTGGGGGGAATGACGAGTCGCCCGTCGAGAAGAGCGTCGATCGGGCGGCCAAACGCGCGCAGGTGGACCTCGTGTATACGCCCCTCCAAACGGCGGGAGCGGTAACCGTCGTTCCCGTCGTGCCCTATGCACTCGATTTGAGTTTCCTCGAACAGGCCGAAAAATCGGCGGGGTGGCGAACTCCCGCGCTCGTGCGCGACATGAAGAAGATCGCGAGCCGGGCGCAGGTTTTCGTGGCGCCATCCGAAAGTCTGCGAAAACAGTTGCTCAGCCTGCTGGGCGTGCCGATGGACCGGGTTGTCGTCGCGCCACCGGGTGCCGATCCCGGCCTCGATATCACGCACGATACGATCGCTGAGAAACCCTACTTGATCACGTCCGGCGACACGCGTCATCGCGGCCATCTTCAGTTTCTCCTCGAGGCCTTTGAGCGGTTGAAGGATGAGATCCCCCATAACCTCGTCGTGCTCGGACGGCCCGACCACACGGAGCCGGAAGACTGGGGCTCGCGCGTGCTGCGCATCCATCGATGCCCGGTGCCGCAAACCGCCGGTCTCATGCAACACAGCGACGCCTTCATCTGCACGTCCCTCCATGAAGGCGCGTGCATCACCATTCTGGAAGCCATGCGCGGCGGTGCGCGAGTGATCACACCTCGCGTTGGCGGGATACCGGAGATAGCGGGTAACTTCCCCGTCTACTACAACCACGAGAACCCCGCGTCGCTGATCGGCGCCATCCGGCGCGTCTTGCAGGAATCACCGGACGAACGGGCGCAGCAAGTGGCCTTCTCGCGACGGCGCGCCATGGAGTACACCTGGGAAAACTGCGCCTGGCGAACCCTCAGCGCCTTCAAACGCGTCGGCGCCTGAGGCAACGACGGGAACAGCTTTCCCCGATACACCCAAGTGTTCTCCTACCCCCGCTGCCCCGGCGTCCCTTGCGTCCCTGCTATGCAACACGCGCTTACTGCAAATCCGCAATCCGCAGTCCGAAATCCGCAATCGATTCCTCCCGCCCATTCGCCCAAAATAAATGGCGAACGAACCCAAAATTCACTACACTAAGAGACGACCAATCGGAGGAGAAGATCATGACCGAGGTAGAACTGTTCCGAATCCGCGTCGCGCTCGTTCAAGCGTTCCTGCGCGAGCACCACTACGACGGCATCTTGTTGTCCCGCGTCGACAACTTCGCAATGGCCACCGGGGGCAAGCGGAACTACGTCAATTTCGCTTCCGACATGGGTGCCAACTCCCTCTTCATCACCAAGGACGGCGCGGTCTACTTCGTGGGGAACACCATCGAGGAACCCCGCGTCATGGCCGAGGAGTTGCAGGCGCTCGGTTGCGAGTCCAAGAGCTTCTTGTGGTTCGATGATGAACCGGCGAACGTCGTGAAGAATACGTTCTCCGGCACACTGGTTTCGGATGACGGGAGCCTGGGCGCAAACGTCAATGAAGATTTGGCGTATTTGCGCGCGCTCCTCTCGCCCGGTGAATTGGACAAGTACCGCAAGCTCGGCGCCCTCGCCGCGGAATCCATGATGGCCACACTGGATGCGATCAAGCCTGGCATGGCCGAGGCGGATATCGCCGCCGCGCTCATCGCGGAGGGCGCCAAACGCCGTTGCATGGTCCCGGTCGCGCTCATTGCCGCAGACGATCGCATCGCCCAGTTCCGGCATCCCTTGCCGACGGCCTGCCCGCTCACCCAAGGGTCCCTGAAAGAGAAGACGGTCAAGCGCTACGTCATGGTGGTTGGATGCTTCTTCCGGGAGGGTTTGGTAGCGTCTATCACGCGATTCAAACAAGTGGGCGACGTTCCCGCGAACATCCATGACGCGTATAACCGCATCTGCGGCGTCGACGCGATCATGCAGGAAGAGTCCGTGCCCGGCAAGACCTTGGGCGACGTGTTTGCCGCCTGCCAGAGCGCCTACAAAACACTCGGTTTCCCCGAGAACGAATGGCACAACCACCATCAGGGCGGCACGACGGGGTATTCCGCGCGGACGGCTAAAGGCGCTCCCGGCGAGGCGTTTCGGATTGCCGATGAGACTTGGTCGAAACGCGTCAAAGACATCGCCGGGATCGACATCTCCTTCGGCCATGCCTTCGCGTGGAACCCTTCAGGCGTTGGCGTCAAATCGGAAGACACCTTCATTCTTACCGCAGATGGCGCTACCGAAATCGTAACCGCTACGCCAGACCTCCCCGCCGTCGATCTGGAATCAGTCCTCGGCCGCGCCACGAAGGTCCTTAAGTCGGGAATGGCGAAAGTATGAGCGACTGGGTGCTCGGTCTCGAAATTGGCGGGACCAAGCTACAAGCGGCCCTGGGATCGCGCGATGGCATCATCGCACACCAGCAACGTGGCGCCGCCGATAGCTCCGCGGGCGCCGAGTCCATTCTCTCGTGGTTTGACCATTCGATCCCGTCGTTATTGGAGCAAGCCGCGAATGAAGGCGCGCATGTGACGGCAATCGGCGTCGGGTTCGGCGGACCGGTGGACAGCGCGGCCGGCACGGCGTTGGTCTCGCACCAGGTCGGAGGCTGGTCGGGTTTCCCCTTGAAGCGCTGGTTCGAGGAACGATTCGATTTGCCAGCCGCCATCGCAAACGACGCCAACGCGGCCGGCTGGGCGGAATACTGCTGCGGAGCCGGCAAGGGCACGCGCACGTTTTGCTACATGAACATCGGCAGCGGCATCGGGGGCGCATTCGTCATAAGCGGGCAACTTCACGACGGCCAGGGGTTCGGCGCCGCCGAGATCGGGCATACCTATGTGCCGGACTTCACATCACCGGCTCCCGGCGCGGCGGACAAGCTGGAGCATCTGTGCTCCGGTTGGTCCATCGAAAAACGGGTGCGCATGGTCGCGTCGCTGGAACCAAGTTCGCCGCTGGCCATGCACTGCAACAACAATCCCAACACGATAACCTGCGCCATGCTGGCGAACGCCGCGCGGGAAGGCGACCCTGTCGCACTCCAGGAGATCGAGCAGGTTGCGGCTACGCTCGGCCTCGCACTCTCCAACGTCATCACGCTGATCCACCCTGAATGCGTCGCGTTGGGCGGCGGCGTAAGCTTGATGGGCGATGTCCTTCTGGATCCCATTCGCAAGCATGTGGACGCGCGGGTATTCGGCCCTTACCGCGACCGCTACCGAATCGTTCCTTGCGCGCTTGGGGAGGATGTGGTACTGGTGGGCGGACTACTCCTCGCGCCGCCTACTTCTCAATAACGAACTCGTCGCGGACTTTACCTTCGCCGTCGAATGCGCGATACGTAAACCGATCCGGATTCATCGAGATGTCGATAACCTGATACGTCATCACGTTCGGAAATGCGACTTCCGAGTAGTCCCGATCGACTTGATCGTAGAACTTGGTTCCTGACACCGAAACAATGTAGATCGTGCCATCCGCCGGCGACGCCACCCGCTCTCCCCCAAACATGGGATACGTGCGAAGATACGCATGGTCGTGGCCCTGCAGCGCCACATCGACGTGATACTTGTCGAAGAGCGCCCCCCAGTCTTCCCTCACATCCTCATTTTCACGGTGCGGCGCGGACGGATAGGCCGGGTGATGGTAGACCGCAATCTTCCACCTCGCATTTGACGTGGACAATACCTGTTCCAGCCATGGCGCTTGATCCGCGGCGGAAAGGTTTGAGTCCAGTACCACGAACAGCGCGTTACTATACGTGAACGAGTATGCCCGTTCCGCCGGGAACCCGTCCGGTCCATTCTCCGGCAACGTCAGTAGATCGAGATAGAGCCTGGGCACCTCGTCGTAGTCATAGTCGTGGTTTCCCAGAGCCGGCACGAACGGTCTGCGGCGAAAGATCTCTTCCGCCGCCCCAAAGAAATGGTCCCACTCGTTCCGCCAGCCGCCGTCGTTGATGAGGTCGCCGGCCACCACGTAGAACGCCGCTTCCGGGTGGCGCTCAAAAGCTTTATTCATGAGTAAACCCCACGCACCCAAACCTCGCTGGGCATCGCCGAGGTACATGAACGAGAACGGTACTGCATCGTCAGGAGCGGTCGTGAAGGTCGCCCAATCGCTCCAATTTTCGCCGGACGGATCGCCAACGCGGTAGGTGTACGTAGTCGCCGGCTGGAGCCCCTCAATTGTCGCCGAAAACCGCGCATTGACCGGATCATTCTCTAACAGGAGATCTTCGACAAGTATTCGGGCGGCATCCTGCCGTTGCGTCTCGGTTTCCGGCTCGTCTTCGCACCGGTACTCCACGACGCCCGATTCAACCGAGGACGCCGTGCGCCATTGAATCGTTTGCGTTGTCGCGGGATCGGCGGCCCAGGTCAGGCAGATCTGGTCGGGTGCGGCGGAACTCACATACGCTGCGGTGCGGACATACCGGCGGTGGGCGTACCAATCGATGGCCTCGCCTTTGAGTTCGCGAAACAGAAAGAATGCGGCAGCGGCGGCGAGAATGCCGACCCCGCCTCGAATCAGGAGCTTGCGTGACTTCATGGAAAGACCTTAGGTTACTGCGTGATTATGGGGCGACCGATCGCTGCCCGGATCTATACGCCGGGTGAGGCGAATCTATTCCTGACGGCCTTCGATGGCGGACAGCAAAACCCCGGCCGCGATACCCAATCGCCGATCGAGGTATCCCTGCGTATCCGCAGAAAAATCCAAATCCATTCTCAGCACGAAAGGATTGAAGTGGCGATTGAAATCCAGGACCGTCGCGCCATTGACCGTGCCCGTGAAGGATTGCGGAATCAGACTGGTCAAGAATCGCCGCAACAATGCCATCGCCATGCTGTCTTCCTGTATGACGCCGATCTCCTGTCCCGCCGCGTTCGCAATCAACCACTCATCCCGCAACATGGAACGAAATCCCTTGCGCTTGAGCGTGCCTACCTGCTCGCCCGTCTGCGAATCGACTACGTCATAGGCAGCCCCGAAATCGATGATGTTGCGCGCGCGGATTGCCAGAAGTTCGTGCTGCATATCCTCGCCGGAGTAAAGCCGGATGTCTTCCTTCAGCTTAAACGCCTTCAGCTTGGAGTAGAACAGCACGCTCCCGGCAGGATCGTAGATGTGAAACGCCGCCCCCACCAATTTAAAAATCTTCTTCCGAATCATATAGTGGGTCTGTTGAAACCGGGGGTCCAGCATGGCGAGTCCTCTCTTCTTCTTATCGAACCGTGACTACTCGTCGTCGGATACGTCGGACGTTTCGACCTTCGGAGAAACCGCGGGAGGCGGCGCTTCCACGGAGAACGCGAACTCCATCTGCTGATTGCGAATCAGCCGGTACCGTTTCAGCAGCCGGATCGTCTGCAACGTTTGCGATGCGGGGTAATGGCCGCTTTCGTCCACCTTCATGACCAGTTCGCGCAGAATATCCGTGAATTCGATGACGTACCCGATGCCCGACTTTCGAAGCAGGCTGAGGGACCGCGAACGCAACTCAGGGCCGGCCGGCAACTCCGACACGACGAGGATTGTGGTAAACGGCAAACCATCGAACACTTCTTCTGCGAGCGCCAGGGATTCGCTGGAAACGAACTCGTAGAGAACCGGGTTCGCCTCGATTACGGAAGGATAAAACCGGTCGCCGTGCCACGCGCGCACTTCCACGGTCGCGCGTTCCAGGGAAGATACGTCTCCCACGCTAAGCAAAAACGGAAGCTCTCTCGGCAGCCCGGGGGCGGTGTTGCGCACGAACAACTGACCGCTGTTCTCGCCGGACCGGAAACGCGGGCCCTGCTGCCAGTTCGTCATGACCTGGAACAGGTTCAGTTCAAAGAACTCGCGCACCAACTGGACGTTTACTTCGCTCATACGCGCTCGTGCTTGTCCTCAGTGAGACCGCCGCCCGAGACTCACTCAGACTCGACTAGCGACCGGCCGATCTTATGATTCGGATTCCGCGCCAGGATCTTCTCTCCCAGTTCGCGGGCGCGATCGGGTTTCCCCAACCGCTGGTAACACAGGCCGAGCTTGGCCAGGATGTCAAGCTGTGTGAAATTCTCGCCGAACGCGGAGTATAGCCGATCCGGATTCCTCGCGTCCGTCCGGTCGTCCGCGGCGCGGTAATTCTCCATGGCGCTCGAAAACTGCTCGCGAAAGTAGAAGACCTCGCCCCGCAGGAAGTGGCCCTCCGGCTGGTCCGGATTCAGTTCGATGGATTTCTCCAACAATTTGTCCGCGGACTCCAGCGTGCTCTGCGCAAGCTGCGCGTCGCCCGCCAGCTTCGCGGCGCGGCCCAGTAAGAACAGCGCGGAGAAATTCTTGCCGCCACTTTCCAGCACCGACTGCGCCTGATCCATTGCAGCGCGCCAGTTGGCCTCGCTGAAATTCACATGAGCCAGCCCGAGGTGCGCCCGGGAGTTCAGCGGATCGACCGCGAGGATGCCCTCGAATTGCTCGCGCGCTTCACCCGTCCGGTTCATGGAAAGGTACGCGTGGCCGAGATCCAACTTGGCCGGAATCTGATCCGGCCGGCGCGATACGACCTGTTGGAGCAGATCGACCGCCTTCTGCACGTCGCCGGTTCGAAGATACGATTTCCCGAGTTGGTGGTACGCGGCGGCGAATGTGTTATCCAGCCGGATCGCCCGTTCAAAACACTGCACGGCCCGGGCCATATCGCCCTTCATGCTCGCGGTCAAGCCCTCGTCGTAGTAGCTCTCCGCATTATCGCCGCCAAACGCCATCGCTTTTCTCCAGTATTGGTCGCAGCCCAGCGAGAGTTGAATCCCCTCTCAAGGATCTCACGCAGTGCGTCTCCAAATGTCTCGCTTCAGCGACAGGGCCGAACGAAGTCCCTGCAGCCGGAAGAATTGGGACTGGCTCCATCTTCCTTATGGATCGCTGCGAAGGTGGTCCAAGCGCCGAAAAGGAAAATGGTGCCTGTCCCTGTTTTTCCCACAGCGATCTTCCTCCAGCCTCCCGCCTACCCCCGCAACGACTCCAACGCAGTCCGCGCCTGCTGAATGCTTACGTCCGTCCGCTGAACCACATGCCCGATTTCGTCGGCCACAACAAACTTCAAGGTTCCCGCCTGCGCCTTCTTGTCGTGTCGCATCGCGTCAATAACCTGATCGATGGGAATCTCCGGCCAACGCACCGGCAAGCCATACGCAACCAGGCACCGTTCCTGGCGTTGAACGAACTCGTCGCCCACAAGCCCGAGGTTCCGCGCCAGCGTGCCCGCCGCGATCATCCCCAGGGAAATCGCCTCACCATGGAGAAAGGTCTTGTAGCCGGAGGCAGCCTCGATCCCGTGGCCAAAGGTGTGACCGTAGTTCAAATTCGCGCGCAACCCGAGTTCCCGTTCGTCCGCGGACACAATGGCCGACTTGATCTCGCAGGACCGCTTCACCGGGTATTGCAGCACGTGCAAGGTGCCCGCGAGAACGGCCTCGGACTGCTCCTCCATGTAGGAGAACAGGATCGCGTCGGCGATGATCCCGTGCTTGATGACCTCGGCCAGCCCCGCGCGCAGCTCGCGCTCGGGCAGCGTCTTCAACAAGGTGAGATCGATTACCACGGCGGACGGCTGGTGGAATGCGCCGATGATGTTCTTCGCGCGCGCATGGTTCACGCCGGTCTTGCCGCCCACGCTGCTGTCCACCTGCGCAACGATCGTCGTCGGCACCTGGACGTGCCGGATGCCGCGCATGTACGACGCCGCCGCATAACCCGCAATATCGCCCACGACACCGCCGCCAAGCGCAAGCACTACGCTGGATCGATCGAGGCCGGCATCCAGAAACTCGCCGCACAAATAGTCGACCTGTTCGAGACGCTTGTGCTGTTCCCCGGCGGGAATCGTGCAAAGGCGCGCATCCACGTCGGCCTGCCGCACAAGCTCCGTAATTCGGTCGCCGTACAGCGGCGCAACATTCGTATCGGTCACAATCGCAACCGTGCCAAACACACTGAGATCGGAAAGCACGCGCGGCAAAACGCCCAACGCATCGTCACCCAGATAGATGGGATACGATCGATTTCCGAGCCCGACGGTTAAATGTTCCATAAAGACCCCAACTCTTCTTTGTCCAGTTCGCTAGGCAATCCGGCGCTTGGGCTTCGCGTGATTCAATTTCACGGCGCGGCCCGTCTGTGCAGCCTTCTCGCCGGCGAGGATGATCTCCAACGACTTCTTCCCTTCCTCACCCGTGCAGAAGGGTTCCTCCAATCCCATCGCCGCGCGAACGAAACCACCGCTCACGTCGCAACCCCAGGATCCAGGATAGTCATTCAACGGCGGTGGCACATCGAACACGATCTCGCACTCCGGATTCACAAGCCGGGCAACCAGCGGTTTATCGTCGTGCAACGCGACCTGAAGCGTGCCATTGCTGCAATGCAGGATCGTATACGCCGCGCTCGCGCCCTTGATGGTCCACGACGAACACAAGGTCCCCACCGTGCCATCGGTGAACGTGAAGCACGACACAAAGTTGTCTTCCACGTCGCCCCACGTCTTTTCCAACCGCGCCGTGAACGCCGAAATCTCCCCGATCTCCTTGCCGGTAATATACCGAATGAGGTCCGCCTTGTGGACGCCCAGATCCGCCATCGCGCCGAACCGCGCCTTGTCTTTCTGGAAGAACCACTTGCTCTCCGGGCTCCAATGGTCCGGCCCGTCGTGGCCGAACATGCCCGTCACGTGCAGGATGTTTCCAAGAATGCCGCTCTTCACGATCTCCCGCGCCTTCCGATGCACCCCCAGCCGCCGTTGCGTCTGGTTCACCATCAGAAGCTTGCGCGCCTTCTTCGCGGCCTCGATCATGCGCTCCGCTTCCGCCGCGCTCGCTGCCATCGGCTTCTCCACGAAAACATGGCAGCCCGCTTTCAACGCCTCGATCGTCACCGGCGCATGCAGCGTATTCGCCAGCGTCACCGTCACCCCATCGAGCTGCTCCGATTTGAACATCTGCTTGTAGTCCGTATACACACGGGCCTCGGGCGCATACCGTTGTGCCAGCGCCTCCGCTTTACCCGGCACCACATCGCACAACGCCACCAATTCCGCCTCCGGACATACCGCGTAATCCGGTATATGAAGACGCTCGGCAATCGCGCCGCACCCAATTACTGCCGCCCTGAATTTTTCTGCCATGTACGCAACTCTCCCCTGCTCCTCACACCCAATGTAAGCCACGCCATTCCTAGCGTAAAGCGGAGATGAATTGTAGTCGCCCCGCCTCGAGAAGGCAACCCGCCGTTTGCGCCGCCAACCCGCCTGTGCTACACTCTGCCCTTCGTTCGGGGCGTGGCGCAGCCCGGTAGCGCACCTGCTTTGGGAGCAGGGGGTCGCTGGTTCAAATCCAGTCGCCCCGACCATTTCAACTTCATTGCCAATCGATGTCAATTGGCGCGGGGATTCGTCGCTAGCACTATCCCTTAGCGGGGCATGGCTTCCGAGCACTTGGTACGTTTCCCCGCGAGTACTTCCCCATGACCGCCCTTTAGTCGTCTAACGTCCTGCGCAGATGGGCGCGCAGGATAGACCGGACCATCTCGGCATCGCGCCGCGCAAAGGCTTCGGCGATCATGTGATGCGCTCGAATCGAACTGGTCGGGTCCTCGCTCGGTTTCGGTGCCTCCAACGTCGAAGCCAGGAAGTAGTCCGCCAAGACGCGGTGCATGCCGGACACGAGTGGATTGCCCGTCATCTCGAGGATGAGCGAGTGAAATGTCAGATCGATCTGGTCGGCTTTCTCGTTGTGCCCGTACTTCGACGCAACGGCTTCAAACTCGCCGGCTAGTCTGGCCGCGCGTTGAATTTGTTCTTCAGTGCCGTGGGCTATCGCGAGATCAACCGCGCCCATTTCCAGCACAAACCGGAGTTCCGCAAGGCGGGACAATTCGTTGCCCTGAGCGCCGCGCCCATAGAACGGCACCCATTGGGACATGAGCTTCACCGGGTCGGGTCGCCCTACGAGCAGCCCTTTGCGCTGGCGTGATTTCAGCACCCCCAACGCACGAAGCTGCCCCAGGGCTTCCCGCGCGATACTGCGTGACACGCCATAGTGCTCGGCCACCTGATCGCCCGTCATGAAGAAATCGTCTTCCTGAAGTTCGGAGGCTACAATGTCCGCGTGCATGCGATCGGCGATGACGTTCGCGAGGGTATTGGTGTTCGGCTCTCGTTTACTCATGGTGAATTGGCACCAGATCCTTTGGCCATTCCCATTCTTAGGTAAGCGGTTGATCGTCCTGGGTCCACACGGTCAGGTTCGTCAGGTCCCGGCGGCGTTCCGGGATCGCAAAGGATAGTGCGTAACCCACGACAAACATGGCGATGTTGCTGATGATCCCCGTGTAGTACGACTCAAACGACCCCTCTACAAAGGCGATCCACGCGGAAGGCAACCAACCGAGTACGGCCAGCGAGATGAAGGCTGACCACCCCACTGCAAATACAATGCCAAAGAACACTGCGCGGCCGTCCCCTCGCTTGGTGAAGAAGCCCAGCATGTACAACCCCATCACCCCACCGGCGATAATCGACTGAATCTCCGTCGCCAGATCCTGAAGCGTGCTGCTCTGGGAACGATACAGCCAGAATGCGCCGAGGACCATGATTATCGAGCTGACCAGAGTCAACAGTTTTGCCGCGACGACGTAGTGCCGATCGTCCCGTCCCCGCGCGAGGTGGCGTTTGTATACGTCGGTAATCGCCACGGCGGAGATCGAGTTCATTGCCGACGACATGCTCGACATGGCCGCCGCGAGTACGGCGGCAATCACGATGCCCGAGAACCCCACCGGTAATTCGTTCGATATGAAGTACGGAAGAATCTCCTCGGCCCGCCGCTCGCCCGTGAGCATCGCATGCGCCTGCGCGTCGGGGAAAACCTTGTAGAAGACATACAACCCCGTCCCCACCAGCATGAAATAGCCCCAGGTGGGCACGCAGAACCAACAGCAAATCCACATGGCGCGCCGCGCATCCGACGCGCTCTTGGAGGCACAGTATTTCTGAATGACCTCCTGATTCGTGCTGTATTCCGCGAGCCATTGAAACAACCCGACCAGTAACAACATGAGAACCGTTTTCTCGCTGAGCGAAATCCCCCACGCAATAGGCTCCAACTCCCCACTCGCGTTCAACTGACTCAATCCGAACTTTCCGTCGGCCCACCCCACCGAGAAAAGTTGGGAGAACCCATCCGGCAGTTTGTACACGATGGTTGCAAGAATGAGCAGACCACCCAGGACCAAGATCAGCGATTGAACGAAGTCCGTCCAGATAACCGCTTCGATTCCGCCGATGATCGTGTAGTACGCGGTGATCGTCCCGCCCAAAAGAATGCAGGTCGGAACACTCCAACCGGTGAGACGATTCATAAGAAGCGCCACCAGGTATTGAATCAAACTTATCCGGATACACTGACTCAACATGAACACCGACGCGCCATAAAGTCGTGTGCCGGGTCCGAACCGCCCTTCGAGATACTCAAAGACGGACGTGATCTTGCCGCGCCGAAAGAACGGCACGAACAACCAGGATGCGATGAAAACACCCACCGGAAGCATGATGCAGATCAGATACCGCACATACGCGGTCTTGTATGCGTCCGCCGGATACGCCACAAAGGTGATCGAGCTAATCGTTGCGCCGAACAGGGAAATCCCGATGAGCCAGCCCGGATACGCGCGGCCGCCGACGAAATACTGTTCCGTGCTCTTGGCTCGGCGGGCGAAATACGAACCCATGGCAAGCATGGCACCGAAATAGATGACGAGCACGCCCAAGTCAATGAGATTGATTCCGGCCACGCCAGGCTCCCTCCACGTCGAACGCCCTCGGAGTCCCCGCCTCACGCGGCGGTTCCTCCCACTGGGTCGTCATCGTCCACAACGTCCAAGGATACGAAATGCAGGTGTCATGAAGCAGTCCTTTGTCCGACCACCCCAGCGTCTAGCTCGAAAATAATATGGTATTTATTTTGACCCTGCAAGCGCTCTGACATAGAATATTCTTAAAGTTTGGGATTAAAGCATATTTTATCCTCAACGTTCTTCTTATTGAGTAAGGTGCGCCTCCAAGGTGCGCAGGAGGAGTGGACAACATGGGCTCGCCACGCGTCGCGGGTATTATCCCGGCCCGGTACGGGTCCACGCGGCTCCCCGGGAAACCGCTGAAAACCATACTGGGAAAACCCATGATTCAACATGTCTACGAGCGCTGTGCACAGGCGGGGGTATTGGACCTTGTCTGCGTGGCTACCGATGACGAGCGAATCGTCCATGCCGTCGAAGCCTTCGGGGGAAAAGCCGTGATGACGCGTCCGGATCATGTGAGCGGTACGGATCGACTCGCCGAAGCCGCCCGCTCCCTCGACGCGGATATTGTGGTCAATATCCAGGGCGATCAACCCTTCATCGATCCGGTCATGATTGACGAAGGTGTTCAACCCTTTCTCGATGACCCCGGCGTGGTGTTGTGCACGCTAAAGTGTCCAATTGCGCACGAGGCCGATCTTCAGAATCCCGCCGTCGTAAAAGTCGTTACGGATGCAAACGGCGACGCGCTCTATTTCTCCCGCTCCCTGATTCCCTATCCACGGGAGGCGGTGGACCATGCGGTTTTCGAGCATGTGGGGCTATACGTCTACAGAAAGACCACCTTGGATGAAGTGGCAGCACTTCCGCCGACCATCCTGGAACGCGTCGAATCCCTGGAACAACTTCGGTGGCTGGAACACGGCATGCGAATTCGCGTCGTTGAGACGAAATGTAGGGACCAATCGTTCAGCGGATTCAGTGTCGATACCCCCGAGGATTTGGAACGTGCCGAACGCATGCTTCGCGAACGTCAGGCACACCCGTCGAGCAGCTAGTTCAGGAGACGAACAATGGCAATCAACACAGACACGGCTAAAAAACTCGAAGAGGGACTGAATCCAGCAACGCTCGAACGCATTTCGCAGGCCGTCGATCGCATCGTCCACGCCAAGGAACGCGGCGGAAACGTCGCGGTAGTAACGGGCAGCGGCCCCAATATTCACGAAGGCGTCACAACACTTATCGCCGAACTCATGCGGGCCGGCGTGGTCGATGCCGTAACAACCAGCTCCGCCGTGGTATCTCACGAAATGGGCGGCACGCTGGACAAGGTCAAACGCTGCGCGGGCGCGGCGGTCGGCGTTTCTCCGTCGTTCACGCCGCGAGGCGGAGAATTCGAACTTACTCTAATGGACGACGAAACGCTGGACGCGATTCGCCGTTACATGCCGGTCGACGACGGGCTGATCGAGCGGCTCAAGCGTGCGGATGGAAAAACCATCATCAAGGCCGCCGGCAATCTCGGCTATCCCGTGGGGCTCTGGCTCGAACGCCTGTCCTGGGAGATTTGCGCCCTGGCCCGCAGTCACGGCGCCTCGTTTGAGGAAGTTGCCGGGTTGGGCGCGGACGAGCGCACCATGATCGGCCGGGGAGCGCGGCTGGGTCTGCCGGTCCTCGTGACGATCCCCCAACTCATCGGCGGCGGCTCCGTCGGCCTGGCCATCGGTGACAGCATCAGCATTTCGGAACGGGCATCCCGCCTGGCTCGCATGCTCGACAAGGCGGACGTCATCATCGAGTCCGCCGTGGTTCTCACACAGGAAATCCACGACGGTCCCTTCGAACGGTACACCGGCCACGGCATGTGGGCCGCATGGCAAGGACACCAGTCCTATTCCCTCGAAGGAAAGAGCCTGATTCGCATCGACCTCGACCCCGCGCTCGAACAAGTCTGGCAAGCCGAACAGGAAGGCAGCGCCGTTCAACAGGCCATCGCGAACGGACTGCCCAAAACGAAGGCATTCAAAGTTCCCTTCCGCATGGAAATGTCAGGCTTTGCCCGTCATGAAGGCAGCGTCCCGGTCATCGGCGATATCGGCGTGATTTGGCCGATCATGGCCTATCGTCTTGCCGAACGGCTTCATCTCGATCTCGAGTTTCTCTCCTATCCCCAACAAACCGAAGAGGGCAAAGCCATGCGCGAAGCCATCGTCCACGATATCAAGCCGATGAACCGCGACCGCATGCTGGAAGGTCTGCGGAATCGTATCGCGCAAGATCCGTCGATCTGGAAGGAACGATCTGAGGCCACGGCCTTCCTTCCCTAAGGTACCTCGTGTCATCGTTGTCCCTTTGGTCCTTTTGGTCCCTGATTTCGCCACTGCCCCTGAAAAACGGAGACACCCGATGCCCAATCTCCTGCGCGTAGTACTCATTGCCCTGATAGCCGCCCCGCTTTCCCTCGCAGCCGAGACGGAGAAAGGACTCAATCGCAGCCAAATGCAAAACGCAACCTCCGCATCCGACTTTCAAGCCGCCGTCAATAACGCAGGCGGCCGCGTCGATTTCGTATTTGGCGACGACCGCCCCTTCGCCGAATGCCACGCGTCCACCGTGGTACAAGCTCCCGACGGCTCCCTGCTGTGCGCATGGTTCGGCGGCACCCGGGAAAAAGATCCCGACGTGAGCGTTTGGATCTCCCGGTTCGATGGAACGGCTTGGTCCGCCCCAGAGAAAACCGCCAAGGTCGGTGAGGTCGCCCATTGGAACCCCGTGCTCTTTCGTGACTCGGACGACGTCATCTATCTCTTCTTCAAAGTCGGCGTCGACGAAGTGAATTGGGCCACCTATTGGATGCAGACCCAAGATGCTGGCGATACGTGGTCGGAACCGTTGCCGCTTGTCGAAGGCGATGTCGGCGGTCGCGGCCCGGTCAAGAACAAGCCGATCATCCTTTCCGACGGCACGTGGTTGGCCCCCGCATCGCTGGAGCGGAAAGAAGGAGAGCGTGAGATCTGGACCGCCTTCTCCGAGCGCTCCACGGACAACGGAAACACCTGGATTCGCTCCGCAGACTTCGCGTTACCGGAAGTACGCGACGAAAGATACGGCGGCCCAGGGGCAATTCAACCCACCTTCTGGGAGTCCTCGCCCGGCAAGGTCCACGCACTCATGCGCACCGGCGCGGGGGTGGCATGGCGTACCGATTCCAAAGACGGCGGTGTCACCTGGTCTCCCCTCACTGCAACCGATCTGCCGAACAACAACAGCGGATTTGACGCGTTAAGACTTGAAGACGGTCGCGTACTCCTCGTGTACAATCCCGTGGGCGAAGACTGGGGTCCCCGCACGCCCCTCGACCTTGCCGTCACCGCGGATAATGGCGTCACCTGGCGGACGATCGCCCACCTCGAAGACGACTCCAACCAGGAAAGCGAATACTCGTATCCCGCGATCGTCCGCACGGAAGACGGAATTGCCGTGACCTACACCTGGAAGCGGGAGCGCATTCGCAGCTGGCAAATCCCGAGGGCAGCGATAAAGTAGGTCGCGTTCGTCCGCAATCTCCGGATATCGACCACGGCCATTCGTGAGGTCCGTGAGACAGTGCTACGATTTCGAGTCCAGCAACGCCTCGAGCTTGTCGAACGACCCGGTCCAACCCTGCGTCATGCTGGGGCGATGCTCCAGGAATGCGGCGACCTCTTCCGGCGTGAATTCCCCGACCGGCTTCCAGGTCACGGTCACGCGGGACGACGTGTCTCCCTCCGCGGTCAACAGCACCGTCGTATGCATTGTCGCGGGCCACACGGGCAACTTCGGGTGGCGGCTGAGGCTCCCATCTTCATCGCAGAACTGCTGCGTGTAAACCAGGCGGCTCGGCTCCACGATCTCCTGGTACTCGATGCGTCCGTACATGGTGAGGTCGGTATGATTGGTCATCCGGTAATATGCGCTGCCGCCCGCGCGGATGTCCGCCTCAAGAAACTCCATATCGAGTCCGACCGGCGGAAGCCATTTCGAGAAGCGCCCGGGATCGGTCCACATCGTAAACAACACGTCGACAGGCACATCGAAACTGCGGTTGATGACGAAAATGTCGCGCCCGGCAATCTGCTTGTCCAGGTACTCCGCCAGGCGATCCCAGGTCCCATTGCCGCCCGCCTTCTTGATGAACTCGCGCGTCGCCTGCGCTTCCTCCGCAGTCCGCAACGCCATCGTCATATCCATGGTCGTCTTGCCACCCGACTCGGCAAACGTCACCGTCACGCGAAACAGCGGCGCCCGCTCGTCGTTGGCGCCATGGTCGTATACGAGCTTCTTTCGCTCCTCCACCTCATGGTAGAGCGTCTTGTTCGGATAGTCGGTGCCGTCCGGGCCATGCATCGTGTAATGCCAGATGCCGCCGGGGCGCAGATCCTTGCTATGGGTCGTCAAGGTGAACCCCCGAGGACCCCACCATTGGGCGGCTTGCTCAGGATCGGTCCAGGCATCCCAGACAATCTCAACGGGGGCATCGTACACGCGGATCAGGCGAATCTCATTCGGTTTGCTCGTGGGGGACATGAGTTGACCTCTTTCTCTGGTTGGATTCGGCAGTAACGGTTTTCAGGTATTCATCAAGGCGATCAAGGCTTTCTTCCCAGAAGACCCGGTACTGCTCCATCCACTGGGCCGCGTTCTTGAGCGCTTCAGGATTAAGTTCGCAAGGCCGCCGCTGAGCATCCTGCGTCTTGGTCACGAGCCCCGCGCGTTCCAGCACCTTCAGATGCTTGGTCACCGCCGGCAAGCTCATCTTCCCAAGGAACGGCTGCGCCAACTCCGAGACGTTGGCCGTCCCCTGCGCGAGCCGGGCAAGCATGGCACGCCGCGTGGGGTCGGCCAGGGCGGCGAAGGTTAGCGTCAATTGATCTCGCATACTCTATAACCAATCCGTTAATTAACCATTTGGTTATATTAAAACACAGAGGGCCGACCCTGTCAAGAAGAAATGTTGCACTGAAGGGGTCTGGGCTGCACCGACGGTGCAAATGGTTGGAATTCGGGACTTTTAAAAGTGCTGGCCACTGGGGACTCAGCCTGGAAAAGCTTACTCGATCATCTTCTCGAGCCCGCCGGCCATTCTCAATTTTCGGCTGACCTGATACGCGCCGGTGAATACCGTTTCGCTGTCATTGAGATTGGAGGGACACACGCGGGCGCTGGCCCGGTTCCAGGCAAGTACGAGGGTTTCCGGATTCGACCCAAAGGTGTACAGCCCGCGAACCAGCCCGGTGGGGCTGTGCCAATGAAGCTTCATGGGAGTGACGCTCGTATCGCAGAAGTATTCGCCCACAAACGCGTTATCGGAAGGCGCGTCCATGGTCAGCGTGGTCTCCGTAAAGGTGAGAATGACGTCCCGGAAATACCCCCCACCCTGCAAGACGGTACAGATATCCCCAATCCAGGACCCTACAAGCCGCGGATCCTTGTCGGTGAGCTGGACCTCGTCGCGGGGATAATCCCCAAAGAGCAAGCCCATGGTCAGTGGCGATGGGTGCCCATTCGCCATAATTGAAGCCTCCACAAATAACGCCAACGCCGTTAACGCCTTACTAATTTCACTTAATACCATAACGGGGATTCTGCGTCAAGGGTTAAGTCGTAGCACACCGCGTTTCGTACGGCGAGGTTCGAACCTAATCGGCGCTATGGAAGCGGAGGAACTTCCACGTGAAACCACCCCCGCAGGTCCCCGTCCGCAAAACCCACGGCCGCATCGTTCGGGTAGGCATCGGCCAGCGCGGCTTGAACTTCCGGCGCGATGGCGTCACGCGGACCGTGGCATTGAAGACATTGGGAACTCAGGTGAATGGGCAACAAGGCCGCCAAGGAGCCATCTTCCCAGTTGGCGAGAAACAACGGTGAATCAACCCTGTTCTCCACATACGGAGCCGCCCATGCTGGCGGGGCGTTCTCCGCATTGCGGAGGCGAAAGGAGGTTCGGCCAATGGTCACGTGGTGCTTGGCGCCGATCTCCGTGGCGAGCGCGGGCGCGATCTCTTTGCATACGCGGATGGCCGACGCGGCGTCACCGGTCTGCAAGGCTTCCTGCAGATGTCCCATCAGGGTTTGGGCGAGTTCATTCCGTGCGGCCAGGGCGCGTTCCTGCTGCGCGGCCTGCGCCGGAGTGAGCGCGTCGCCGCCAACCTCGGTCCAGCGCGGCGCGGTGGACTGGCACCCGTAGATAAAGACACCGCCTGCAATCAGTCCGAGAGCGAGAAATCGTAACCTGCGCATCGTATGCTACCTCCACGTGCGTCGTTATTCGCTGAGCCGCTTCGTACCTCGTGCGGCGTCTCGCCGGAAAGCACGGCCTATACTCTATCGACATCGGACGCGCTATTGCATCTGCCGGCACCCACTCGCTGCCCTCGGACGTTTCGGACTCACCAAGTTGCGTAACACCCTTCTCGTCTGAAAAATGAAGTCTTCAGTTTAGAGTTACGATGGACCCCATTTCCAAAGAAGGAATCGTTACATGCAAATCAGACGCGTCCGCGTTCCAGCCAACCATCCGTTACTCAAAGTCGGCGGGATGCTGGCATTGGCCGTATGTGGCTTCGCTGCCGCTGTCCCTCCCGACGGATCATGGGTCGATGCTGTGGCAATTCAGCTGCACCAAGCCTGGCAGGCGGGCGAACCCATGCCGCGGCTCAGCGCGAGCCGCCCCGACGCGACCCTCGAAGACGGATACCTCGTTCAAGAGGCCGTGGTCCAACGCATGTTCGGACCGGACGGCATCGGCGGATTCAAAGCGGCCGGGATCAGCCAGAGCGCGCGCGACAACAATGGCGTCGACGGACCCTTGACCGGCGTGTTCCCCGCCTCCGGCATACACGAAGTCGATGACGCCATCATCGTCGATCTGTCCGAGGACGCGAACCGGCACGTGGAAACGGAGATGGGCTACATCTTCTCCGCTCCCATTTCAAAGCCGCTGCCAGACGTGGAAACCTTGAAGCAGCACATCGCATTCGTCGCGCCCATCGTCGAGCTTCCGGGCAACCCGGTGGACAACCACGAACCCAACACGACAGCCGACATGCTCGCCTGGAACATCAACGCGAAGGAACTCATCGTCGGGCCGCGACACGATCCGGCGGAGGTCGACGTGGACGCCGTGGCGATCACGCTGACGCACGATGGCGCCGTCGTAAACACCGCCAAGTCGGACGAAGCCGCCGGCGGACAATGGGACACGCTGCTCAAAACCGTCAACGACGTCGTCCGCCGCGGCTATACCGTCGAAACCGGCCACGTCATCACCAACGGCGCCCTCGGAAAGATCCTGAAAGCCGAACCCGGCCATTACCGCGCCGAGTTCAAGTCCCTCGGCGTCATCGAGTTTGACGTAAAGTAGCCACAGAATCCATCTCAATTATCTTAGGCGGTGTTTCAAAAGTGACCTATCGACTAGCCGCAGCGAATGTAGCGCAGGCGTCCCCGCCTGCATTCTTTGCGGTTCATTCCAGATCTTGCAGGCGGGGACGCCTGCGCTACACCTGCCGCATGTCTCTTGAATCGCGTGAGACCACTTCGGAAACACGCGGTTACGCCTCTTCCGTTACCTTGTATTCCATGGCGTCGGCGAGGGCGAAAATCGGTTCCTTCAAATCGCCGTAAGCGGTCACACGGTGCCAGCCCCAACGGTCCCACTCCGTGAAGAGCTTTTCGAAATCCCCCACGGGTTCCGCGCAGATCTTCGTGCGGCACGCGCGGTCATCGGGATCGTTGTCAACGGCCTTGCCCTGGTGGAACAGGATCTCTTTCTTCTCCGTATCCACCTGGATGGTCGTAGTCATGTACCCGGTCGGAAGCACGGAGCGCACGGATGCGCCCTGCCGATCCTCGGAGTGGGTCATGATGTCGAATGGGTTCGCTTCGCCCTCGGGACCAAAGGCCCGGTTCGACGCCACGCAGTGAGCGTAGATGATCTGCCGCTTCGCCGTGTCCATCACCGGGTCGGAGATGTAACCGGGCCGCCCTTGCGTGAGCGCCGTCAGCGCGACCATGGACGCGGTGGATCGCACGTCGCATTCGCAGGCCCCGATGAGCCCCTGATTGTTCAGCTCGTGGAATCCCAGGCACGGGTACGCGTGGATGTGCCCGCCGTAGAACCCGCCGAGGCAGTTGATGGTGATGGCATTCGCGCCGTACTTGTCCATCACCGCCTTCTCGCCGAGATACATGGCGGCCGAAGTTTCCAACACGTCGCGCGGCACGTCGATGATCGAGCGCGCACCCAGAGACCAATGATCCGCAATGGCCATAGCTTCGTCTTTATCCGCGGAGGCCCAGGCATCGTTCAGCTCCGCGAAGGGAACTTTCACGACGGGGATCCCGAACATGGCCGGCTGATCGCCGGACTCCTGATCGCGCACGGCGAGGATCTTCGATTCGCCCAGACGCCGCACGCATTCCTCAGTCGACAACAACGCCACGGAATCGGGCAGGCAGCTCAGGTCGCCAGGCTTCGGCGTCGTCGCCACGCGTGCGCGCGCCACGGCCGCAACGAACTCGGCCGGCGCTCCCCCGCTCTGCACCACCGCGAAGCACTTCGCCGCCGCGACGAGGTCCTCAAACTTCGACGACGCGACAAACGCCACGTTCGGCGATTGACTGCGCAGGAACCCCGCCGTGTACACGAGGAACCCGCCGCTGCCCGCGAACTGGTAGTCGGCATAAATGACCGGCTTGCCCGTACCGGCCACAGTCTGGACGACCTTGTTCCAGCAGTTCATCTGGTAGACGATGTAGCCGTCGATGTTGGCGGTCGCATCGTCCGCGACGATCTTCGCCGCTTCCTCCTCGCCCGTGGCCATGGCGGAAACGATTTCGTATTCCGGACAGGCCTCCGCCAGACCGCCCGTGATGCGTTCCATCACGGGATTAAAATCATAGCCCACGTTCGGCCAGTCCGGCCCCGGCTGCACGGCCGCGTGCAACGAGTAAATGATTTTGATCTTGGCCTTTTGCGCCCCTTGTGCCGCGTGAACCCGCCGCGGAGCGAACAGCGCTCCCGCCGCGCAGGCACACCCCGCCGCCAAGAATCGGCGACGGTTCATCTGGCACCCCATACACCCCGAAAGATTCCGTGACGTAACCATAACAACATCCCTTCCCCCGAAGGATTTGATCCGCACGTTCCGGATCTAGGCTACACCCAAGGGCGGCGGCCTGTCCACTGGAAAACCCCGGGCGGCGGGGCCAAAATTCGAAATCCGAAGCACGAAATCCGAAACAAATTCGAAAGTTCCAATGACCAAAACATGGCGCGCACGACAGGAAGTACGCTACGGCAGCCGATTTGGCGTTCGCAGCCCCGGAGGGGCGACTCGGCTGTAGTCACGCCACAGGCGTGATGGAGCGAGGCACGAGCGGAACCCTAGGACACGCAGCCTCCCGACCTCACAGCCCCCGAATGGGGGCGGCACAATGGCCGTCACTGCGCGACGCCGGGGCAGCTCCATCATCGTCGGTACACCCCCGCGCACCGTGAGGTGGGCCGGTATAAATGGCCTCGGCGACGGCTCGGGCTTTGGAGCCGATGGGGAATGCCTCGGGCGGGATTCCGCCGGCGCGGAGCGTGTCGAGGTAGTCCTGGAGGACTTTGTGGGCGTTCATCCCCTCTTTTGCAGGCACATACCAGCCAGACGTATGTAGCGATTGCCTATCCGAGTTCGAGAGCACTTGAGATTCGCCATTCCCCTATACCCTCGTCGTTAGGCAAAGCACTTGAACAACGCACCCGTCTCGTCCATGTCCTCGAATCCCGTAACGTTAATTACTGCTTCTGCGAGCCTATCCTTCGGATTTCGGCCCTTGCCCAGCGCGCGTCGCTGCATGCCCCCTGCGATCAAATCCGCACACTCAAGCAGTACATTGCGCCCCTTTGTCATCGCCTCTACGGGCAAAACCGCCAACTGCCCTGGAAACTCCAGTGCCACCGAATCCTCGAGGTGCCTCTTCATGATTTCAAGGTAGATACCATCAAAGCCGGGCTCCGCTTCTTTGATTACCCGAATACTTCGGTTCTCTGTCAAGCAGCCGTTCTGCTGCAAATGCTTCAATGAATCCAGGATGAGCTGGATGAACAAGGAGTCCATCGCATCCTGCGTTCGACCGCGAGACGCGATGGAATAGCCGAGGAATAGCACTCCGGCGCGGCGTTGAGAGAGTTGTTGGAGGAGGGAAACTGCTCGCCCAACCTTGTCAGCACCGGTCTCCGTGAAGTGGATCGTCTCGGCCCAGCCTCGCTGGTTTCGCCACTGCTCCAGGGCCGCATGATGCTTATCGTATTGCTTCCAATTGATAACGCAGACGCCAGCAACGCCTGTGTATGTTTTGTCGCCCTCGTTACCAGTTTCGTCCAGATAGAAGCGGATCTCCGGAAGCGCCTGATGTGCGACTATATATTCATGAAACTCGTGCTGCATCGCGCCACGTGCTTTGCGCGTGCCCTCCGTGCTCCGGAAGAGACGCAAATCGTTTTGAATGAAGCGCCGCGCGCGGCCGAGCGTCTCTATGCGGTCCAATTCAAACAAGATGTCAAGCTCAAGCGGCTGCCATCGTTCGATGACGTCCGCCTGAAAAGTCCGCCAATAGCGCAGGCACAACGCAGTGTCGCTATCGCGCGTCTCGGGATAGCGTTCAAGAATCCGCGCCACGCGCTGCTCATGCTTCGCAAGGTGAGAATTCGCAATGTCCGCAAGCAATCGGTCGCGCTTCTCTGCATTTTCTGGCGAAAGCTCTGATTCCGGCGAAAGCGCCCATGGCTGCATCTCCGGGAGCGGCGTTTCTGTAGGGAAAAGAAACCCACTTTCATCCAGCCGCCTTGAAATGCGCGCCGCTGAAGAAGCCTCCGGAGTAGGCGAAACGGCGGCTTGGGCCGAAACCGACGGAGGTTTATCCTCCGATCCCCCAAGTTCGAGCAATCGTTCCCAGATCTTGTGCTTGTCTTGTGTTGTCGCCTTCGGCTTTATCTGACTACAGAGGGCCTCAAACTCTTGCGAATATGGAAGGTGTACAACATCTGGACCCTCATTTCGGGCCAATTCCATGAGCATTTGGTTCGAATCGGGCTTCTTGTCTTTCAAGATAACGATTCCCTACAGTCCTGCTTAAGACGCATCAAGCGACTGCCGAAACAAAACTTTCCCCCACGCCCCTTTGAAGTCCTCAACCATCTCGTTCCGCCCAGCCCGACCTTTCCTATGGCTTGTTGCGCCATGGGTAAGCTCTTTCTGGTTCGACTAGATTCCTAGTGGTTCTCAGATACCCTGATACCGTGAAATAAGCCGGTCAAAACGTAACCGATTTTTCGGCTCTTTGCAGCAAGGTTGACAAGGCCTCGAGAATCTCATCATTGGATGCACCAACATTTCCCAGCACATCAAATTCTTTCCCGGGCTCCACACTTTGAAGGTACTTACGAGGACTCTCCTTTGCTCGATTCCAGATTGTATCCGCTGCGTGGCCAGTTGCACCGATCGGGATTACAACCTTCTTCTCTCGAATCGCAATGTCTACTTCCTCAAATACCCCAGCCGACTCTTGGGTCTTTCCGTCAAGACCTTCTCCGTTACCGCAGAGCACAACTACTACCCCAGACCGGGCGATCAAGTCTTCCCTGTGTGCTTTGTTTTGTTGCGCGTGGCCACTGCCTTTCGTACCAGGGAATGGGCGCACTGTCACTCGATCTCGCTCGCCCCCTTTTGAAACTGCAAAAAGTGCTCGCAATGCTCCGACGACGCACTGTTCCCCGATCCCGTAGCCGAAACCAGACACCAAGTTGTACCCGTCAGAGATGAGGCGTGATCCGATGCATCGAACAAGTCCTTCAATGCGATCACGTCCGAGTGGACCATAGTCGTGCGCCGCCCCAGAGACGAATACAGTCTTGCGGTGAATGAAGCTCGCCAGAGACTCAATAATGTCTGTAATGTGGGCAAAGTCATCAACGAAAACCGTGTTGATGCCAAAACGATGCAAGTCTTGTTCCCTCAATTGCGTCTTGCGAAGTTCATATTCATAGTCTGATTTCAGTTGGCCATCGAGTTTTGGGGGGCATTGTGGCTTTCTCATGATGCAAAAGTGCTCTCGCTGGTTCTTCCCCAACAACACGCGGACGCGACTGAGAATGTAATCAATGTTGGGATCCGTGAAGCTGAAGCCGAGAAAAAGAAATGTCTTGGATATGAGGTCCCCTTTCAGACTCTCAACGAACAATTGACGCCGCTGTTCATACTGTTCATAGTCATCCTTTGTGATCACCGCGTCCTGTGGTTGCGTCACACATCCATGCATTTTGTAGACTATGACATCGCGTCCGCGGCGGCTTTGGGCAAGGTTTTCCTGCGTGATTTTGAGGTCAACGGTTTTCCCAGCCTCCTCGAACGACTTCTCCAGAAGTTGGTCGTAGTTTGTTGTCCATACTGACGCGAACGGCAGGCGCGCGAGAATCGCATGGCTCCGAGTTAATTCTGCGCCTTCGCTCAACTCGTCAATTATCGCCTGGTTGATTCGACTTCGATTTTGCTTTTCGTTTACGTGGTATTGGGCAACTGCGATGAGATCGTGTTCACGATTAATATCGAGCTTTAGGTCCTTCGCAATATCACTTAGCAACGCTTTCCAGTCGACAAAACCGGCCGAGCGCGATAGGCCAGCGCCCGCAAATAGCGCGACATCTCCAGTTTCGACACTCTTAGCGTACCGTCGAATAAACTGTTGCTGGCTTTCATCCGGAGTCCAAAGCATCAAAAATCGCCTTTAGTTTTGCCAGGACCAGTCCAAAAAAACTGTATGTTACACGAATAATATCTCAACTCAAGAGCTTCTTGAGATTCTCCCAATTCCAAGAATACAGTCGCCCAGCGTTGCTTACGGGCGTGTAGTTACCATCTCTATAACCGATTATCTGCACTATCGGTACTTTCGCAGATCTCGCCATGGCAACTTCTTTTAGGACTCCCGGTGCACAATGCGTTTTTGGCCCAACCATCACTATGACAATATCAGACTGTTCAATGGCGCGACGCGCTTTCTCTTCCCATGTTTTCTGCGGAGCAGCTTCCTTAAGTGAAGTATCTATGATCTCAAATGGCGAGTCACCCAGGCGGGCTTGTGCGACTATGAACGTTTTCAATTTCTGGTCGTTGTCGAAGTCGAAGCTTATGAATGCTCTTTTTCGCCCCATTTCTCGATCTCCTGTGATGGGAGTAAGCGTGCCGTAATCGGTACGCACCGCAATATGGCTACCATACATAACCGTTCACCGCTAGTCAATTAGTGCGCGAGAGTCCAACACGCTCTGATTTTCCATAAGGTCCAGTTCCCACTGCAACACCTTGGCTGATCTCTACAAGGAGATCTCACACCCATGCCAACCACCCCCAAACACACCACCCTCGGCACCCCCTGTGCCCGTTCCTGGTCCAACGACTGGATCGCCACCGTCGACGCAACCGAACAAGAACGCAACCACCGAATCTGCGGCGCCCGCCTACCGGACGCCACGCCCTGTTGCAACCAATCCGACCACCCCTCCGGACGCTGCCAATACCACGGCGGCTTCGACCTCACCGGCGCCCCCCCGGGCAACCGCAACCACGTGATCCACGGACTCTACTCCCGCCGCCTGAGACCCTGCACCCAAACCTGCCCCCACTGGCAAACCTGCCCAATCGCCAGCCAATATCTCAGCGAATGCGGCGAACACGCGAACCCAGCTTCCCACCCGAATCGTCATCCCCGTGAAAACGGGGACCCATCTTCACAGTCCGTACCCAATCCCTGCGAAACCGGAGCTCCATCTTCACAATTTCCCGCCGCGTCCGGCCAATCCCACACGTCCGATCCGACTGATCGGCCCGATCCGTCCGATTCTTCTCTACAGACTCCAGCCTCCGGTCTCCAGCCTTCTCCAAATCCGCAATCCCCAGTCCGCAATCCGCAATTGAAATCTTCCCTCCAGTCTCCAGCCTCCGGTCTCCAGCCTACTTCGCCGCCAACCTGCGTATACCAGCAAATCGAATACAACACCGTCCTAACCGACGCCCTAGCCATCGTCGAATCCCAGCCTCACCCCAACCCCATGGGCATCCACACCGCCCACAACGTCGCCACCCTCCAAGTCCTCGTCAGCACCGCCGCCGCCCAACTCACCCAGGCCTCCAGCCTCTTCGAGGTGCCACGGGCTTCCAGCCCGTGTCCCCCAGCCGTTCCATGGGCTTCCAGCCCATGTAGGCGTCCCTCTTCTTCAGAAGCCTCCGAAGCCCCCCAAACCCCAACTCCTAACCCCAACGCCATCTTGGCCTTCACACGCCTCATGCGCGAGTATCGCCACACACTAAAACTCCTCCAAGCACCGGGGGTGACCCCCTTGAACCGTCAAAATTCCGCGGGTGCACCCCCGACCGCCGAGGGCGTCCTCCGCCACACCCAACGCATGCAACACGACACCAACCTCGACCCCGATTCCATCGCCGACGCCCAACTCGAACCCCAAACCCCCGAAACCCACGCCAAAGCCTACATCCAACAAGCCGCCCTCGCCGCCGGCCAAGGCCGCGACGTAGAAATGTGCGAAGCCTTCGACAACGCCGCCCTCCTCGACGAAGCCTACGCCGAATCCGAACGCAGCCACGTCTTAGCCAGCTACCGCCCCGCCAGACACAGCGTCTCCGAAGAACTCGCCGAAGCCATCCTCGGCCACCTCCACCTCGAACCACCAACACCAAACGGCAACTACCAGCACACCGACAACACCACGCCGCAGAATTCGTCGACAACCCGCAGCAACACCAACGAATTCGCCACACCCATTCCCCCTTCGAAGGGGGACCAAGGGGGATGTTCTTCAGAAAATGCGACGACAACCGGTCCCATCAACCAAGCCGAGGTCACACCCGATGCCAACGACATCCTCCAGTACTACCTCGATCTCATTCGAGACGGAAAAATGCCCCCCGAAGCCTTCCCCATCGGCTCCCCATACCGAGTCCAAGCCGAAGCCAACAACGCAAGCCCACCCGCCACCGTGTCCAATCCCGATCGCGAAGGCGGACCAGCCACGCCGGAGTTTCCCGACGGAGGCGGGTCCGCCCCGGCATAGCGCGAGGAAGTCGATTCTGCCGCCCCCATTCGGGGGCTGTGACGTCGGGAGGCCGCGTGTCCTAGGGTTCCGCTCGTGCCTCGCTCCACCCTAGGCTACAGTCCTCCGCCCCTCCGGGGCTGCAAACCCGCAGAGTGAATGCCATGCCTACTCAAATCGCCCTTATCGTCCGCGTAGGTCCGTCAACGTGACGCACGATCCAACGAGCGAATGGACCAACATGTTCAGTCCCCGGAAATTGGAGTTGAACCATTTGAAGGGGGATGTTCCTGCACCGGGCTTTTAGTAACGACCTTTACGAGAATTTCGCGCGGCCTTGGACTACGGCGCGGCAGCCTCCGCTTCTCCACTTCGTTGCGAAGCGAAGGCTGGACGCTATGGACGGTATGGACGCCATGGACGCACAAGTCTTCCGCTGTAATTCGTCGAATGACATGGAGTAGTATCCGCGCTCCTGGTGCATCGTTCCCGAAAATCGGTCCGGGAATCGAGCGCGTTGAACACCACATCCAAACGAAGAGGAATTGTTGAACCATGGCTACAGTCCAGACTCTGCCACTGGAAAAACCGCAAGGGAAGTCGCAGGCAAGGCGCGACTTCGGACGTTACTTCTACACGGGAGCGGCTTTCGTGCTCCTGGCCCTCATGTTCCTGGGCTTTCAGCAGTTCTATCTGCACGGCAGGGCGTTCCCGAACCGGGAACTCACGCCGCCTATTCGCATCTGGCTGATCGTCCACGGCGTCTCGATGACCGCCTGGATGCTCCTGTTCCTGGCGCAGCCGCTGCTGGTTGTTGCCGGAAACCGGCGCATTCATATGATGGCCGGGCGTGTGGGGGCGGTGCTTGCGGCGGGTGTCGTCGCGGCGGGCCTTCAGATTGCCTTCGCGTCGGCGCGCGTCAACCCGCCGGAACTCAAACTGTGGAATCTCGAACCCAACCGTTTCCTGGCGGTCCCGCTCTTCAGCATTTTGCTTTTCGGCGCGTTCGTCTTCATCGGCGTGTGGAACCGCAAGCGGCCGAAAATCCATCGTCCCATGATGCTGCTGGCCACCATGGCCGCCATTCCCGCCGCCATGGACCGCATCGATGTCATCAGAAACCTTTACGCGGGGACCGTCTTCGGCCCCCTGTTCGGTCCTTTCTTTGCCATGCTGGTCCTGGGACTGGTGTTCCTGGTCGTCAATCGGTTGTTGACGCGGTCGTGGGACCGGTACTACGCCGCGGGATACGCCGTGCTTGCCGTCTCCAGTTTTCTCATCATGCGGCTGGCATCGACGAATGTGTGGGACCAGATGACGAAATACCTGCTGGGGTAAGGCGAACGGGTCTGTTCCCCGCCTTGTATGCTTTCCCCCGGCTTCGCTACACTGCCGGGATACCGTCAGAAGTGCAGTTCGCACGAACGGGGAAAGGATTTGGAAACCATGTCACGGCATTCGAACCAATCACAGCAGCGGCGCGGGGGTATGTCGCGCCGAACCTTTTTGCGGACCTCGGCCGTTGCGGCGGGGGCGGTCCTGGGGGCGCCGGCCATCGCGCGGGCTCAGAACGTTAACGACCTGTTGAACATCGCCATCATCGGCTGCGGCGGACGGGGCGGCGGCAACTTGCAGGCGGTCCGGTCGCAGAACATCGTCGCGTTGGTGGACGTGAACGAGGAGAACCTCAACCGCGCGGCGGAGCAGTTCCCGGATGCGCGTAAGCTGACGGATTTCCGCAAGCTGTACGACTATGCGGACGAGTTCGATGCGGTCGTGGTGAGCACCTGCGAACACACGCACTGTTTCGCGACGATCCCGGCGCTGCAGTTGAACAAGCACGTGTATTGCGAGAAACCGTTGACGCACAACATCTGGGAAGCCCGGGTGGTGCGGGAACTCTATGAGAAGACGAAGGTCGCCACGCAGATGGGCACGCAGATTCATGCGGGCCCGAACTACCGGCGTGTGGTGGAATTGATTCAAAGCGGGGCCATCGGCGCGGTCAGCGAGGCGCATGTGTGGGTCGGGCGCGCCTGGGGCCGGCAGTCGGAGGAAGAGGCCAAGGCGGCGAACGATATCGTGTTCGTGCAGGAGCGGCCCGCGGAGGCCGATCCCATCCCGGCGGGACTGAACTGGGACCTCTGGTTGGGACCCGCGCCGGAGCGGCCCTTTAATAACGTCTATTTCCCCGGTCCGAAGTGGTACCGGTGGTGGGATTTCGGGAACGGCACCATGTCGGACCTGGGCAGCCACTGGATCGATTTGCCGTTCTGGGCACTGAACCTGAAGGTGCCGCTGACCATCGAAGCGAGCGGTCCTCCTCCCCACGCCGAAATCGCGCCGGCATCGATGGAAGTGAAGTACGAGTACGCCGCGCGCGGGGACATGCCGGCGGTAACGCTGACGTGGTACCAGGGGCACAACAAGCCGCAGTTGTACAAGGAAGGCGCCATTCCCCAGTGGGAAAGCGGGACGCTCTTCGTGGGCGACAAGGGCATGCTGCTGGCGGATTACGGCCGCTACGTGCTGTTGCCGGAAGCCCAGTTCGAGGGCTTCGTGCCGCCGGACCCCTTCATTCCCGATTCCATCGGCCATCACAACGAATGGATCGAAGCCTGCAAAACCGGCGAACTGACGACGTGCAACTTCGAGTACGCGGGCTGGCTCACGGAAGCCAATCATCTCGGCAACGTGGCCTACCGCGCGGGGCAGAAACTCGAGTGGGACCCGGTCGCGCTCAAGGCGACCAATTGTCCGGAAGCGGATCAGTTCATCAAGCGGCAATATCGCGACAGCTATTTTGAAGGCGACCGGTTCCAGCGCGCGGCGTTGGGTTTGTAAGGGTCGAAGATACCTTCGAGGCGCGAGTCGTTCAGAACGGCTCGCGCCTCGTGTTTTCCATGCGCGTGTTCTTGTGTGCCTACGGAATGGCCGTCACGAATTCCTCTGTCAGGGGATAGTCGCCCGGATAGGGCAGGTACTCGGCGTGGAGATCGAGGTAGACGACCCAGGCGTGATCGCCGGTGGGGCGTTGGACGAGTACGGGAATCCGGCTGCGGATTTCCGGTTGCTCGTCCGGGAGGACCTGATCTTCCGCGAGCATGAGCGGAAGGTCTGCGTGAAGGCGGTACAGTTTGGAACCGCCTGCGGTGCCTTTGCCATCGCCCACGGAAATGGCGTCGGCGAGCGGCGCGCCGGAGCGGAGGGCTTCCACGAGGGCCATGCCTTCGGTTTCACTGGTCGTCGCGTACCCGAGGTAGACGTAGTCGTCAAGGTTATCGACCGGCTCCAGGGTTAGCGCGGCGTGCCGGCTGATTTGAGTGACGAGCAGCGCCTGCGCCGGTTCTTCCATTTCCTTCTTGGGCGGATGGCCTAGCGTATAGGGAATCGGCAAATCGTCGGGGGCGTATGCAAAGCGCCGCGCCGGATCGAGGGACGGCCAACAGCCTTCGTGGCCGTCTGCAAAGACAGCGCCGACTCGGGCGGCACTGATCGCCTTGTTCCCTTCGGCAGCCAGGGCGTTCGCGTCTGCGCGGCGCTCCACGGCTAACTGGAAGACGGCGGAGTAGGCCACGCCGACGAGGACGAGCAGGACGACGGAGGCTCGTTTCTTTCGCGTGGTATCGCTCATGCGCGCACCATGATGCCGCGCTTGTCGAGGAACACGGCGAACCAGGCGAAGAGGGCGACCGGCACAATGCCGCCGAGGAGAAGCGCGAGATAGGGCGACTGCATGAGGAACGTCTTGGGGATAAGGCTTAAGTAGATGCTGTTGAAGAGGCCGCCGACGGCGAAAATCAGCAGCAGGTTGCGGCCAAGGCTGGTCAACAGCGGGAACCGGAAGCCGACCTGGCCGAAGGCAAAAAAGATCATCAGCATGAACCCGCCCATGTAAAGCGCGATGAGTTGAAGTGCGGCGTTCGCGGCGTGGTGCTGGGCGGGCTGAATCCAGTCCACGCAGTAGGCCGCGATAAAGGCCGCCGTGGAAACGGGAACGATGCGCTTACGGAATCCGACGAGGGGGTCGTCCGCGTCCAACCTATGCCACTGCCCGAAGCAGGTGCCTGCGATGGCCATGCTAGCCAGCCCCAAGGCCCCGAAGGGGAACCGGGGCAAACCGAGGACGTTGTCAAAGGTGCCGCGCTCGTCGAAGATGGGGAACTCGTAGATCAGGGCGTGAAGCATGATCAGGCCAATCGCGATGGCAAACCGGCGATCGGCGTCGTGGCATATGGCAATACTCAGGAACGCCGCGAAGGAGCCGATGGCGATGAGCGCGAAGGTCCCGTTGTAAATAAAATCGTCCCAGTGCGGCGTATCGGAGGAAAGGTACTGGAGCAAAATTGCGTCCACAAAGGAAAGTGCATACAGGATCCCGACGCGGCGCGCGGCGTACCAGAAGGCGGAACGGCCACCGCGCTTCCTCCAGCGGCTGGTAAGCGCGACATACCCGACGAATCCGAGGACGAAGAGAAAAAGCGCCTGACCCACGTCGATGAACGTGATGACCTGCGGATACCCATCGAAGTATTCGTACCCGTGGTTGAGCATGGGCGGCCCAAGGAAGGGGTCGCCGGTCAGGAAATCGCCGGCGTATTCGGCCGTGGGCATGGAGACTAACAAGAGCAATACGACCAAGCCGCGCGCCTGGTCCAGCCAGTCGTACCGCTCGTGAAGCGCTTTCGACGAAAGAGTTTGCTCCATGTTCAAATCCGTCCCCACCACCCGACGGCGGAGTGTATCACACAGGCTGGCGGAAAACACGAGTGGCACAGCGGAACCACGACAGCCGGTCCGCCGAAACGGGGAGCCCGGGACGCGGCGTCCTTGAATGACAAGGCCGATGGGTAGTACAACTTTAGGAGCCCTTGGGTGCGAAGGGCTGCCACATTGCGAAGCGGTGGATTTGGAATCGTACTATCAGTTTGGAGCGCGGTCGCGTTCGCGGTCGGATACCGAGGCGGGGCAAACGCGCCGAATACACTTCGAGGGAGATTATCGTGAGTACACTCGATACGAAAGGGCGTTGGACGCGCCGGCAATTCTTGAAGCGTGCGTCCCTGGCGGCGGGCGGTCTGGTGGCCGCGCCGAACATCATCACCGGCACGGCGCTGGGCGCCAACGGCGGAACACCGGCGAGCGAGCGGATTCGCCTCGGGGTGATCGGCGTTGGGGGCCGGGGCCGTTCGGTCATGCGGGCGTTTATGGCGCAGAGCGACTGCCAGGTCCTCGCGATCTGCGACGCCTACTGCGAGAAACGGGAAGCCGCGAAGAACGATGTGGACACGGAGTACGGCAATCAGGACTGTTCGATCTACGCCAACTTCCTGGACTTGCTTGCCCGCGACGACATTGACGCGGTGCTCATCGCGACCGGCGACAACAACCACTCGAACGTGTCCATCCAGGCGGCGCGCCACGGCAAGGACATCTATTGTGAAAAGCCATTGAGCGTGGTCGTTTCCGAGTCCCGTGCGGTGGCGGACACGATGAAGGAACTGGGCATCGTGTTCCAGTGCGGCACCCAGCGCCGCAGCATCGCCCACTTCAGGGCCGCCGCGGAACTCGCCCTCAGCGGGAAGCTCGGCGAACTGAAGGAACTGCACGCCGAGGAAGCGCCGTGGATGCCCACCTTCAATTATGAGGTGCTCCCGGAAGAGGAATTGCCGCCGAAGGAACTCTTCGACTGGGACATGTGGCTGGGGCCGGCGGCGTGGCGCCCGTACAACAGCAAATACCCGACGCGCGGATTCTGGAGCGATCACGTCGACTTCAGCGGCGCGTCGATTACCGAGTGGGGAAGCCACACGGTGGACCTGTGCCAATGGGCGGCGAACATGGACCACACCAGCCCGACCGAATACTGGCAAGAAGGGGACCGGTTCATTTGCCAGTATCCGACCGGTACCAAGATCGTCATTCGCCGAGGCCTGCGATTCGGTTCCTGCCCGGTGCGCTACGAGGGCACCGAGGGGTGGGTCGAAGTGGGCGACTCCGGGCAAATTGAGACGCATCCCAAATCGCTTCTCGGCAACCGGGGCTTCGAGGGCGGTTATCCGCCGGACAACCACGTGCGGGCCTTCCTCGACTGCGTGAAGACGCGCGAGAAATGCGTGGCCGATGCGGAAACGGCGCATCGTTCCATCACCGCGTGCCATGTGGCGAATTTTGTCAAACGGCTGGGCCGACCCATGAAGTGGGATCCCACCAAGGAAGAAGTCATCGGCGACGAGGAAGCGAACCGGTTGTGCTCGCGCGCGTACCGCCAGCCGTGGTACCTGTGATTGGGACCCGACGCCGGTATCGCTGGTAGATGTCGAATGGGAATTACGAAGAAAGGCAAACAGCCATGACGAATGGATTGAAATACGCGGGTATCCTCGCTGCCGTGCTGATCGCGGCAGTGGCCTTTGCGGCGGAGGAACCCGTCCACACCGAAGACACTCCCCGTGCGGAGGAAGAACTGATTGCGATCGTCCAGGGCGACGGCGACTGGATGGCGAAGCAACAGGCCTGCCGCGAACTCCGGCATATCGGAACGCAGAATTCCGTTCCCGCGCTGGCCACCCTGCTGGGCGACGAAAAGCTCTCCCACATGGCCCGGTACGCCATGGAAGACATGGACTTTCCAGAAGTGGACGCGGCCTTGCGGGAAGCGCTCAAGACCACATCGGGCATGCCCAAGATGGGAGTGGTCATCTCGTTGGGTGAGCGCCGGGATGCGGAAGCCGTGCCCCAGCTTGTAGAACTGCTTTCCGATTCCGATGAGAATATTGCCGCGGCGTCGGCGGGAGCGCTGGGACGAATTGCAACGAAGGAAGCCGTGGACGCCCTGCTGGCAGTCAACAGCGAGCGGTCTGCCGCGAAACAGCGGGCCGTCGTCGAAGGGTTGCTGGCGGCCGGACGTAATCTGACGGAACAAGGCCAGAAGAAACTGGCTGTGACCATCTACGATACGCTGCAGGGCGAAGCTTGGCCGGAGCACGCGCGGATGGGCGCGTTTTATGGACAAGCCTATGCGCAGCCGGGCCAGGCGCCGAAGCGCATCATCGACGCCTTGCAAGGCGACGACGCGATGTTTCGCGGACTGGCCGCACAACTTGTAGCCGAGACTTCCGGCAAAGCCGACACGTTGAAGTATGCCGCGGCCGTGTCAGGCCTACCCGAAACGGGACAGGTCGCGCTGCTGCGCGCGTTGGGTACTCGCGGGGACAGCGCGGCGCACGCCGCCGTGCTCGCGGCGCTTGGCAGTTCGAGCGAGCAGGTGAAGTTGGCGGCCATCACGGCCCTTGGAAAAGTGGGCAGCCAGGCGGACGTGGGCGTGCTCTCCCCCATGCTGGTCTCGGAAGACGAAGATGTCAGCGCGGCGGCACGTTTCGCGTTGCGCGACATGGCCGGGGACGAAGTGGATGCGGCCATCGCTGCCGCAGTGCCGGAAGCGTCAACGGTCGTTCGTGCGGCCCTGCTGGGCATGTTGACGGAACGCACCGCTCCGCAAGCGATTCCGCTGGCGCTTTCCAATCTGCATGACGACGACGCGGGCGTGCGTGAGGCAGCCATGCGCACCTTGGTTACCCTCGGAACACCGGCGGAAGCGCCCGCTGTAATCGAAGTACTGACGTCTACGTCCGATGCTGACGAACGGTCCACCGCCGCTGAGGCGCTCAACGCCATCGCGGGAATCCACGGCGACGAGCTTTTGCCCGTCGTCTTGGGCGCCGTTGAAGGCGCGGGACCGGAAGCGCGGACGGTACTGGTCCGGAACCTCGGTCAGATCGGCAGCACGAAGGCGCTCGAAGCGGTAGTTGCCGCGGTGGGCAATCCGGACGCTACGGTGAGCAACGAGGCCGTTCGCGTGCTCGCGGGATGGCGCTCGACGGAAGCAGCGCCGCATTTGCTGACGCTTGCGAAGGGCGACGATGCGGGCCGCGCGGACCAGGCATTCCGGGGCTACATCCGGCTTGCCCGTGAGGAAGGCGATGCCGCGAAGAAGACCGAAATGCTGAAGACCGCCATGGAGATGGCATCGACTCAGGAGACCAAGTGGCAGGTGCTCGCTGCGTGGGGAACCTTGCACACACCGGAGTCGCTGGAGGCGCTCAAAGCGCACCTCGACAATCCGGAGGTGAAGAACGAAGCCGCGTCGGCCATCATTACGGTCGCCACTGAACTGGGCAAGCAGGAAGGCGGCCGCGCCGCGGCCCGCGATGCGCTCGGCGTGGTGTTGACCAAGATCGACGATGAGGCAGTCCGCGATCGCGCTCAGCGGGCGCTGGAGGCCATACCAGCATAGCGGAGGAATCCGACAAGCGATTCAAGGCCCCGTTGGGAGATGATCCCGGCGGGGCCTTTTGCATTGCCGTAATGATCGGTAGGGGCGCATAATTGAGCGAGGTGCAAGGGGCGGCTCCTACAAAGGGGAGAACTTGTATCATGACCGCTGAAACTGCCACCGAGGAAATCTGCTGTCCCCCATTTGTTCCCGAACCCTGGAACGACAAGACGATCGAATGGAATCAGAAACGGTTCATCAAGGACCGGGTGTTTACGTTCTTCTATATGCCCATTAACTTCGCCGACACGATGAAGCGGCTCGACAAGATTGTTAAGGGCGCCGGGGCCGCAGTCCCTGAGAACCTGTGCTTGTCCGACCACACGTCGAAGTGGAACATGGATGTGTATCTCGCCGTGGACCAGGAGATCGCAGGCGCGGAGAACGTGACGTTGAGTGGGTCATTCCTGAGTAAGGTGTACGAGGGGCCCTACAGGGAGACCGGCAACTGGTGCAAGGATTTTCAAGCCGTTGTCAGGGACCGGGGCCAGGTCGTGAAGAAGTGGTTCATGTGGTATACGACTTGTCCGAAATGCGCGAAGAAGTATGGGAAGAATTATGTGGTGATCGTTGGGGAAGTCGAGTGAATCCACACGGACCCACACGGACCTACACGGACCTACACGGACCTACACGGACCTACACGGACCTACAC
>BTVY01000002.1:0-160461 GCA_045863335.1 Candidatus Hydrogenedentota bacterium
AAGAGGACATTTCTAATGAGTTCAAAAGAGGACATTATCAGCAAGTTTTGACAGGACTTCGCGTCAGTATTCATAGTATTCTGAGCGGGTTACACGCGGAATCAAGGGATCGGCAAACCTATCGCTATACCCACGCAGATGCGCAGTGAGACTAGCCAAAAGTCACAAGTGGGCAATATGGAGTGCGGCCACGCCGCGGCGTGGCTGCTTTGGTTCCGGCTGTACTCGTGGACCTAAGAAGTTGGGGTAATGTCGATTGGGCGCGGGACTATGCAACTGCTTGCCGTAAAGCCGCAGGCAAGCCTGCTCCATGAAAGCAGCCCCAAGGGGCCGCACTCCATGTACCTGCCCTCGGTCCGATTGCTTTTCGTGGAACGCGGCTATTGCTTCGTTGCACAATGTGATCGAACAGTGTAATCGCGGGAAGCGAGGGACACCTACCATGATCTTCGACGATACCGGGCGGCCTTTGGTGGCCATCTACGAATGCTGGAGCGATCACGAGGCGGATGTCATCGTGTCGTGCCTGGGCGCGCACGGGATCGGCGCGCGCACGAATTCCGAGGTGCCGCATAACGTCTTGCCGCTGGCGGTCGATGGGCTCGGCAAAGTGGAGATTCTTGTTGCGGAGGAGGACGTCGAGGAAGCGACATTCATCCTGCGCGAGCGGTCGGGGTCTGGGGTCGACGAGGAAGCATAGGATTACGCACTCCGAAGACCGCCAAGCATCGCGATGGCTCTCTCTTTTTATGGCTGCACATGTTTTCGAAAGTCAGGAGAAATTCGTTATGCGCCGTTTTGTCGCGTTCATAGTCTTATTGCATACACTCGTGTTGTGCGGCGTTGCGGCGGGAATCGAGGTCGTATTGCACGTCTCTCCGGATGGGGATGACGCGGTGACGGGAGCGAATACGGATGCATTTCGCACGGTGCGCGCGGCTATAGACACGGCGCGTCGTACACCGCGCGACGATGGCCATTCCGTGGTCATCGAGCTTGCCGATGGCGTGTATCCGTTGACTGAGCCGTTGGTGTTGGGGCCGGAGGATTTGGGGCTGGTGTTTCGAGCGGCGGAGGGGACGCGGCCGGTGTTGAGCGGGGGCGTAGTGGTGACGGGTTGGGAACCCGATGCCGACGGGCGTTGGAAGGCGCAGACGGACCTTGCGGCGTGCCGACAGTTGTATGTGAACGGGGTGCGGGCGCAGCGGGCGCGGGGTCCGTTTCCGGAGGGGGCGGAACGGTTTGGTACGTTTGCGGCGATCGATGAGGAGGCGGGGTTCCGCATGGCGGACGGCGCGATGGCGGATTGGGCGCGGCCGGGGGAGTTGGAGCTGGGGTTCTACAATTCGTGGAGTCACATGATCGGGCGCGTGGCGTCGGTGCGGCGGAACGGCGACGGCGTGGCGGAGCTGGTGATGCAGCAGCCGAACTTCTACCTGCTCTGCCGGAAGGAAGGGGTGAAGGCGGAGTATCCCGCATACGTAGAGAACGCGCTGGAACTGTTGGACGAGCCGGGCGAGTGGTATCACGACGGCGAGACGCGGGCGATCTACTACCTCCCGCGCGAGGGCGAGGACATGGCGTCGGCAGCGTGTGTCGTGCCGGTGCTGGAGACGCTCGTGGCGTTGCGGGGTGCCGTGGACGCGCCGGTGCGGAACGTCCGCTTCGCGAGGATCACCTTTGCGGACGCGACGTGGCTGGGTCCGAACCGGACCGGGCATGCGGACGTGCAGGCGAATTTCACGATCGAGCCGGCCAACCTGTTCGAGCGGGACGGGTCGCTGGTCAATCTCCACAACGAGTACGTGAAGAGTCCCGCGAACGTGGCCGTGGAATACGGTCACGGCATCGTGTTCGAGAACTGCACCTTCACGCGGTTGGGCGGCGCGGGGCTGGACCTGGCGCGCGGATCGCAGGACTGCGTGGTGTCGCGGTGCACCTTCGCGGATGTTTCGGGGAGCGGGATTCAGATCGGCGACGTGCAGAAGGACGATCATCATCCCGCGGACGCGGCGATGGTGGTGCGCGGGATTCAGGTGAGCGATTGCCTAATCGAGCGGGTGGGCGCGGAGTTCGAGGACAGTGTGGGCATCTTCGCAGGGTACGTACAGGACACGGTCATCGAACATAACGAGATTCGGGATCTCCCCTACTCCGGCGTTTCGATCGGGTGGGGCTGGGGCGAGGAAGACAGCGGTGGCGGGAACTATTCGATCCCGTTCGTGTACGAGCAGCCCACGCCCGCGCGGGACAACCGGATCGCGGGGAATCGCATTTACCGCGTGATGCAGCGGCGCAACGACGGGGGCGGCGTGTATACGCTGGGCAACCAACCGGGAACCGTGATCGAGGGGAACCTGATTCATGACAACCCGGGATGGCCGGGCGGGATCTATCTCGATGAGGGCAGCGGGTTCATCGAAGTGACGGGGAACGTCGTGTACGGCGTTGAGACTCCGATGAATTACAACAACCGCGCGCAAAACCGGATCGAGACTTGCAACGAGCATGGGAACCACTTCGGCGTCGCGCCGGGGGAAGCGGGATATCCGTCGGCGGTAGCGGAGGCTGCGGGTAGGCGGTGAATGTTCTGCCGCCCTTCCAGGGCTTGATCAAATCAAGAAACAGCTTACCCAGGGTTCCGCTCGTGCCTCGCTCCACCCTGGGCAACAGTCTTTCGCCCCATCCGGGGCTGAGAAATCTGGTAGGCATACCCATATGGCAGAAATCGTAATTGACGGCTTGCTCAGCGTGGGGAACAGAAATCTGCTTCACCGAAATCTTCAAAACACAGCTCGGCGGCCTCTTGAATTCTCGCCATTACTTCATCGAGTGATTTTGCTTGTGTGTGGCAACCGCGAAGGGCCGGTACGGAGGCTACGTAGTATCCTTCCGCGTCCTGTTCGATAATGACGCTGAATTCCATAAGTTTTATGCCCTCCTTCTTCGGTAATTGTACGCGGGATCGCGAGCGATCGGCAATGAGTTCTTGCTGCTCGGGATCTGGTATACACAATTGAGAGCCTTTGGGTGGCTTTCTTCAATGGATTCGCAAGGGTGAAGCCAACTGGAGGCACTTTACACGGGCGGGATGCCCATGCTCCTTGTGTTTCTTAATCGGTGTCGATCTGTGTACTCTGTGGACTAATGAATTGAGTTTGGAGAATGGCGCGTGGATATTGAGATCAGGGAGTACCGGGCGGAGGACGAAGCAGAGTGGATGCGGGTGCATGCCATCATCTTGAGCATTTCGCATGCGTGGAATTACACGATCCAGGAGCGGCCGGCGTATGAGGGGTTCCAGTCGACGCGGCTGGTGGCGGTGCACGAGGGGAAGATCGTCGGGCTGACGGATACGCAGTATGAGAATGAACCGGGGGAGTTCTGTTTTCAGAAGGACAGCGTGGGCGGGTACGTGCTGGAGTTCGGGCGGTTGCCGGAGTACACGGGGCATCGCATCGGCGAGTTGCTGATCAACGCGACCGTGGAGGACGCGAAGCAGAAAGGTTTTCACCGGCTGGAGTACTGGACGCAGGATCGCAGGGCGCAGCGCTACTATCAGCGGCTCGGCATGAAGGAGATCGGGCGGCATTACCGGTTCCGCATGCGGGCCACGGAAGAGGTCAAAGACGTGGTCGGGCGGAACTACATCGGCATCGAATACCTTTACTGCGCGTGCCTGCCAGAGGAATGGCCGCTGGTGAAGGAGAAGTACGACATCGTCACGAAGCACCCGCTGGAGCCGCATTTGTGCATTGGGTATGAGATTCGGTTTTGACGATTGCGGATTGGAAGAACATCCCCCTCGGCCCTTCGGGCCCGCCCCCTTCGAAGGGGGAATTCACGTTCGCTTTGCTCCGTGAACAAGTCGAAGAATGAGTGAAACGCGGACGGCGCTCTTGTTGAATCATAGCGTTCGGTGCTTTAGCCTCCTCATATGATGCTGAATCGATCTGTTGCCATCCTTTACCTTTGCGCGATTGCTTTGATCCCGATGAATGCGCACTCGTCGGATGACCTCCATGCCGATTTGCTGATCGTGGGTGGGACGGAGTCGGGGTGTGCGGCGGCCGTGCAGGCGGCGCGGATGGGGGTCGGGTCGATTGTGCTGGTGAACGACATCGAGTGGTTGGGGGGACAGTTCACGGCGGAATCGCTGGTGGCTATCGACGAGAACCGGGGTCCGGTGAACCGCTTTCCCTTTCCGCGGTCGGGCATATTCAAAGAAGTGATGGACCGGATCGAGGCGGACAACCTGGAGCGCTACGGCGCGGCGCGGCCGGGGTTCACGCACGTGCACACGACCTGCCGGCCGGCGCATGCGGAAGCGGCGTTTCGTGAGATGGTGCGTCCGTACGTGGATTCAGGGCGGCTACGGATCGTCAGCAATCACTATCCCGTCTCGGCGACGGTCGATGACGGCGCGCTGAAGGCGGTGACCTTCGCGCCGATGGAGGGCGACGGTGATCGATTCACGGTGCATGCATCCATCACCATCGACGCGTCGGACTGGGGCGATGTGGTGCAAGCGGCGGGCGCGGCGTTCGAGTATGGTCCGGACTTGAAGAGCACCTACGGCGAACCGCTCGCGCCGGAATCGCGGGACGGGTATCCGCTCACCGATATGAATCCCATTTCGTACACGATGATGGTGATCGAAACGGAGGCGGACGCAACCATTCCGCCACCGCCCACGTACGATGCGCGCAATTACTCGTGGCAGCAGTTCGATCAGGAGGTCATTTACAAATCGCGCCGTGTTGTCGACAGTTACGAATTGGGGATCGAACATCCCGACGTGATTCTCCTGTGTTACACGCCCCAGGATTATCCCCTGGACGTCTTGCCGCAACGGGTCGTGGACGCGCTGGAAGCGAACGAGCCGGGGGCGTCGAAGAAGAACATCGTGTGCATGACCCGCGCGCAGCGGCAGATCGTCTTCGACGATGCAAAACTTCAATCGCTCGGGTTTCTGCATTACCTGCAAACGGCGGTGCACGATCAGAACGAAAACACCCGCTACAGTTTCCGGCGCTTTGCGCTGAGCGACGAGTTCGGCACGCCGGACATGCTTCCCATGAAACCGTATATCCGCGAATCGCTGAGGTTGAAAGCCCTGTACATGATGAAGCAGCAGGACACGATGGACGTGAACGGCGCGCGCACGAATGGGGCCTTTGCGGAGCACATGTATTACGACGGCGTGGCCTCGTGGATCTTCGAGTTTGATTTTCATCCGACAGGACGCAAGTTTGCCGACTGCGATCCGGGCGGACCGTGGCAATGGTATTTCAAAGAAGGCCGGACCTGGGGTCCGCCATACAGCGGCCGCTCCCTCTTCCCCATGCGCAGCCTGATTCCCGAATCGGTGGACGGGCTGCTCGGCGCGCAGAAGAACCTCGGCTACAGCAGCATCGTGAGTTCGGCGGTGCGGCTGCACGATCAGTCCATGGCCATCGGTCAGGCCGCCGGAGCCACGGCGGCGGTGGCATTACGGCACGATGTTGCGCCGCGCGCGATTCCCGGCGATCCAATGATGCTGGAAGAAACCCGCCGGGGGCTTTGCGCGCGGCTGGACGGAGGCGTGCCTTCGACGCTGTGGCCGTACCGCGACCTAGCGACCGACCACCCTGCTTTCGAGGCGATCAATCTGCTCGCAGCGCGGCGGGCTTTTCCAATGACAAAGCAAGACGTCGATTTCCGTCCGGACGACCCCGCGACGGATGAGTGGCGGCACGAAGTCCTGGTGCGGACCCTGCTGACCAAGGAGACTGCGCGGGTTATCGGGTATCCAAGCGAACCCATGACGCGCGGCGAATTTGCCATGCGTTGGTACGACATTGTGAAGGACATCCCGGAGCGGCCCTATGATCGCATGAGCGAAATCGACGCCGACGGTGATGGGATTGTTGACGCGGAAGATCCGCAGCCATATGGCCATGACGTTTTGTTACCAATCTCAAATCTCAGATTTGAGAAAGTGGATGAAGGTTTACCGGAGGCCATCTCGGCGAGGGCGGACGATACGCACTGGTTCAACTTCGCGGGACCGGATGCGAAGGCCACTGACGGGTTCGAGCACGACAGGGGATTGCCCTTCGATACCGGAAGGGGCTACGGCTGGCTTAACGATCTCAGTGCGAACCATCGCGCGCGCGGGTTCGATGCCGACATCAAGTACGACACCTTCATCTTCACGCGCGGGACGGACACGTGGGAGTGTGCGGTCGAAGATGGGATCTATTACGTTACCGTCTGCGTCGGCGATTCGGGATTCGAACAGCAGGGACAGTTCGTTCAGATTGAGGGCCAGGTTGTCGCGGATGGCGTCGACACGTACATCGGCGATTTTCATGCGGCGTCCGCAGAAGTGGAGGTCCGCGATGGAAGGCTGACAGTTGACATCGGAACGGAAGAGCCGTCGTTGAACACCTGCCTAAACTGGCTGCGTATCGTACGTCTGAACAAGTAAACGAGACTCGGAGACCCCCGATGGAATTATTCCTCCGAAGTACTTGCCTTGGAGTCTTCTTCATGCTCGTGGCACGAGGCCAACCCGCCGATCCGTACATCATCTCCCCCGCTCCGGCCGGCGCGCCTTCGACGGTCGTCGTCGAGCAGCGGCCGGTGACAGGCGGGCATGATTACGTGTTGCATTGGGCGATGAACGTGGAGGGCGAAAAAGCGTGGCGGTTTCGGGCGGAATTTGCCGGAATTACGGCCATTTTTGCCGATGCCGACGGAAACATTGTGGAAACGGTTCAGCGGCATTCGCATTGTTACCGGACGCTTGGCTGGCAGCAGGCGTGGGTGCTGCTCGAAGCGCCGGAATCCGCGCACAGCGTGACGGCGTCCGTTTCGATCGTGTCGAACGATCCGCTTCCGGGACGGTTTCTGGTGGGGGATTTCGCGCTGGAGGACTTGAGCGACGCACCTGCATTGGAAGACGGCGAAGCGCTTCTTCGCATCGAGGTAGTGGACGATTCGGGATCAGCGGTGCCCGCGAGAATATACGCGATCGATAAGAATGGCGAAGGGCACATCCCGCGATTTGCCTACGGTTCTTCCTTGGGTAGCCGTTGCTTTTATCTGCCCGATCCGCGGCTGGGAACCATGCAGTTGCCGACAGGACGGTACACGATTCGCGCGATGAAAGGTTTTGAATACGGTGTTGCGGAGGAAGTCGTGACGCTCGCGCCGGGCGAATCGCGCGTGGTGACGTTGCGCGTGCAACGCCGCTTCGACATGCCGTCCAAGCACTGGTGGAGCGGCGATCATCACGCCCACCTTTTTCGTCACGGCAGCAGCGTGTATCCCATGATGAACCTCGATGACGTGTACACGATCGCGCAAGCGGAAGGCTTGTCGTACCTGCCCTTCATGGGCGAAGACAAGGTAACGGATGCGGCGCGCGACTATCACGCGCCCGGGTTCATCGGATATGCAACTGCAGAAGAAACGCACGACACCTGGGGCCATGTGTGCCCGATTGGCGTGGAGGAGTGGCCACGATTCGACAATTACCAGGACCTCTGGCCCATGAACTACGACTGGATCGTGGCCGCGAACGATGCCGGCGGCGCGATGGCCTATGCCCATCCCTACTCGCGCATGCGGGAAGTCGGGGTGCTGGCGCACATCGGCGATTTCGATGCGGGCCATGGCGCGCGCGGGTATCCCATCGACGCCGCGCTGGGTGCGCGATTCACCCTCGACATGCTGACGCTGGAGTCGGACAGCGCGCCCTATGACGTGAAGTTGCGGGACTACATGCGGCTGTTGAATTGTGGCGTACGAATCGGCGTTTCGGCGTCGACCGACTTTCACGTGGACCAGGCGCGGGAACCCATCGGCGGCATGCGCACGTATGTAAAGGCGGAGGCATTGGAGTGGCCGGAAATTGCGGAATCGTATCGCGAAGGCCGCACCTTCGCCACGAATGGACCCCTGGTTTCCTTATCGGTCAATGGTGGAGGAATCGGTGATACGGTCACTCTTGACGCCCCAAGCGATATTTCGATTCACGTAACCGCGCAAAGTCTGTGGGATATTGACGGTGTCGAGCTCTGGCAGGACGGTTCGCTCGTTGCCATGCTCGCGGCGTCGAACGGCCGCGTCGACAAGCAAATCACGTTGCCGGTGCAGCGCAGCGGCTGGCTGTTGGTGATCGTGAAGGGACCTGCGGTACCCGAGGTCATGAACGCGCCCGAAGGCAACGCCATGGTCGAAGGCCAGTACGCCATCACGAGTCCGGTGTACCTTGAAGTGGCCGGAGTGCCATGGGCCCGCGATCCAGAGGCGGCACAGTATTTTCTGGAATGGATCGACGTGGTCGAATCGGGTTTTATGGCGGCATGCGCGCGGGTCGCGCCGGAGGGAAGTCCCATGCCACGCGAGCGACAGGAGATCGTACTGAAGCGGCTGGAGACGGCGCGCGAATTCTATCGAGAGCACTTGCGCACACCGTAGACTACAAAAGAAGGGACCAGGGATTGATGCGTTCACGTACGTTCTGCCTGTTTGTCGCGTTCATGACGGGCGCGATGCACGTTCATGCCGATCCGGCGATAGACCCCTGGCTGGTTTCCCAAGACTGGACCCGCGACGCAGACGGGCCGGTATTGTCGCTCGGGCAAACAGGGCAATTCGACGACACGCATCTATTCGCGCCTGCGGTCATTTACGAGGACGGCGTGTATTCCATGTACTACTGCGGCTCTCAGGCGGATGTGGCGAACCGGGTGTTCGCCATGGGGCTGGCGACGAGCACGGACGGCAATAACTTCACGCGCGTAACCGAGGAGCCGGTGTTCCGCTTTGATGACGCGACGCGTTCGGTGTTGACGCCCACGTTTTTGCGTTCGCCTGACGGATCGGTCCTGCGTGAAAACGGACGGCTTCGAATGTGGTTTTCGAGCACCGACTTTCCATCGGGCGACGGCATCCACACCTTGCACGAGACCTTCAGCGAAGATGGCAAGACATGGGACGCGCCCTCCCCCACACTGCTGACGGGCGTGTACGCGCCCACGGTCTTGCTCACAGGCGAATTCTATCGCATGTGGTATGCGGACGTGTCGGCGGAGCCTTGGGTCATACGCCACGCGATCAGCCGCGACGGAACGCAGTGGCACGTCACGGAGAAGCCGTGCATTGAATTGGACCAGGACTGGGAAACGCGGCGGCTCTTCTACCCCACGGTGCTGAAGATCGGTGACCGGTATTGCATGTGGTACGGCGCGTACTGGACCGCTCGCGACAACACGACGGCGCTGGGCTTCGCGGTGAGCGACGACGGGCTGACGTGGACGAAGCATCCGGACAACCCCGTGTATACGCCGGACCCGTCGCGGGATTGGGAATCGCACTACACGACGAGTCAATCCGTATTACGCGATGCCGCCGGGTCGTTGCGCATCTGGTACGCAACGCGGCCTGCGCCGCCCTTCGACCACAAGTACTTCGCCATCGGCACGGCACGCTGGGAGCAAGGGTTTCCGGCGGAGACCGCTCAGCGCATCCATCCCATGAACTGGCCCGAACGGAGCGCCACCTTGCGCGAGTGGATGGCGGCCAGTTTGACGCTGCCTTCGGCGCGAGTACCGCTCGATCCGCAAACGCACCGGGAGCGCGAACTCCCCCACTGCCGGATCGAATCGATTTCCTACCAGAGCGAAACGGGATCGCGCGTGACAGCGTTGTTCTACCTGCCGAAAGACATGAACGGACCTGTCCCCGCAATCCTGGTTGCTTGCGGACATGGCGGCTCGAAATCCGCCCTGTACGCCCAGTATGCGGGCCAGCTCTACGCGTCCATGGGCTTTGCCGTGCTCGTGCCAGACACGATCGGTGAGGAAGAGCGCAATGTCGAGGGCAAGATGGGCAGCCGCGCGCACGACTTGTACCGGTTCAACCAGCAGGAGCGCATCGACTTCGTGCAAAACACCCTCAAGCGAAGCATCCTCGGCAAGATCGTGTGGGACCTGATCCGCGGCGTGGACTACCTGGCGCAGCGGCCGGAGGTCGATCCCGGTCGCATCGGGTTGGCGGGGAACTCGCTGGGCGGAACCTCGGCGGGATGCGTCGGGGTTTTGGAGCCGCGCATCCATGCCACCTTGATCAGCGGTTGGGGATTCACCCGGCTCGGGGTGGTGCGAGGGAAGGAGTGCACGCGACTGCCATACGAAGAATTCGCTCGCGTCATGAGCTTCGCGGAGATGACGGCACTTTTCGCGCCCCACAGCGCCGCGCTCTTCTACTCCGGCGACCGCGATCTCATCATCGACAGTTTTGAAGACGGCGCGGCGCTGGTGCGGTACATCAAGGCCAACGTGGCGGGCGCACGGCAGATCCTGGACGACTCCGGAATTCCCCACGACATTGGCTACCGGTTCGCGCCGGGCGCCGATCACCGGCCCCTGTTTCTCGCGCCCGACTCGGTGCTCTGGTTCCAAGAACGGCTCATGCATGAAGATGAACGCCGTCCGCTGCCTGACGATACCGTGAAGTTCGGGGAGTGGGCGGATCGCTCCGGGCAACCGTTGGAGAAACTCTACAGCACCGAAGAGCGGCAATATGGCTTGATCGTTCCCGATATGGGGGTCGAGTATTTGGCACCGCCGGAGTTGGCTTGTTTCCCGGGAGAAGCAGGCAATCCCGAGTACACCTTTGAGGGATGGATGGACCTCGTTTTGGGTCAATAAGTCTGCATAACGGTGGTGTGTCGTAGCGACGGTGCTCGCGGGCGTGGCGAAAGGTAGCCCCGCATTTCGGTAATTTGATATGCTTTGCCGCAGTACCTCTGTAAGGCATTCTCCCCCAACGAAGGATTGAAAACACAACATGGAGCAGTGGTCATTTTTGTCGGCGGACCAGGTGCGGGAAGTCGCGCGGAACTTCGGCACGCCCGTCTACGTGTACGATGAACGAACCCTCGAACAGCAGGCGCGGGCGCTCTTGGGTATCCCAAACGCATATGGCCTAACCGCGCGATTCGCAATGAAGGCCTTGCCCAGCGCGGCGGTCGTGCGGCTCTTTGCCAATGCGGGGCTTCATATCGACGCCAGCAGCGGCTATGAGGCCGAGCGCGCGATGCGGGTGGGGGTGGCCCCGTCGCATATTCAGCTTACTGCACAGCAGATGCCGGAGAATCTGAGCGAACTCGTATCCCGAGGGATGCTGTTTAACGCGTGCTCGCTCCATCAACTCGATACGTACGGACGATTGTTTCCGAATGCTGAAGTCTGCGTCCGGATTAACCCGGGCCTCGGTTCGGGCCACTCCAACCGCACCAACGTGGGGGGCCCGTCGGCAGCCTTCGGCATCTGGCACGAACATCTTGCCGATGTCGAGACCATTCGTCAGAAACATAATCTCCGAATCACGCGGATGCACACGCACATCGGCTCCGGCACGGACCCCGAAGTGTGGAACCGGTGCGCGCGAATGTCGCTGGAGATTGCGTCACGATTACCTGAGGTCACGACCCTTAGTCTAGGTGGCGGATTCAAAGCGGGCCGGATGCCCGGCGAAGCGTCCGTGGACCTTCAGGAAATCGGCAAGCTCATCGTGCAGGATTTCGAGGAGTTCCACGCCAACCACGGGCGCAAGCTACACCTGGAGCTGGAACCCGGAACGTTTCTCGTGGCCAATGCGGGCGCAATCGTTTGCGGCGTCATTGACGTCATCGACACCGGCGCAGGCGGGTACCACTTCATCAAGGTCGACAGCGGGATGACCGAAGTGGTGCGGCCCAGCATGTACGGCGCGCAACATCCAATTGCAGTCGTCCCACACAAAGAGGAGACCCGCGGCACGCAGGACTACCTGGTGGTAGGCCACTGCTGCGAAAGCGGCGACGTGCTCACGCCGGAACCGGGCAACCCGGAAGGCTTGCTGCCGCGCACGCTGACCGAAGCGCGAATCGGGGACTATCTCGTTATCGGTGGCGCGGGCGCCTATTGTGCTGGCATGTCCACGAAGAACTACAACAGCTTTCCCGAGGCGCCGGAGGTCATGCTTTCCAAGGAGGGCACCTTCCTGCTCGTCCGCAAACGACAGACCCTCCAACAGATGGTCGCAAATGAGATGATGGCATGATCTGCGGAGGGCGGGTTTTCCAACCCGCCAAACCCATAACCTGCGAGCGTCCGCCGCGACTGCGTAATTGTTGCGAAACGATACTGGCGCAGGCATCACTCCGGCGACCGGCGATCCGCGACGGCGGGTTGGAAAACCCGCCCTCCTAAGAACCCGTTGCTTCGCGATGCGGCCGGAAGCGTTCCAGGAGCAAGATTCCAGCGGTGCAGATGATCGCCGCGAGTGCGATGAGCCACCAGGGAAAACCTTGTTCCTCTTTCAGGGTGCGGTCGAGAAACGGTTGAATTGACTCCGGCACGTGCTCGCTCTGAAGAACGATGCCAGTCGTGTTGATGAGGAAATGGGTAAGCATGCCAGGGAAGATGGATCCGGATCGCCACACGAGATAGGTGAGCAGGATGCCGCTCAGGGCGGTTAGGATCATGCGGTGGATGCTGATGTGCGCCACTCCGAAGGCGATTCCCACGCAGAGAAACAAGGCCCACCACGGTAAGTGGCGTCGTAGTCCGGACAGTACTGCTCCGCGAAAGACGACCTCTTCACAGATGGCCGGCGATAGTGCAAGCACCAGAATGAGGAACCAGAGTGGCTGATTGCCGAGCCCGATGAGTTCTTCCATTTGCTTCGCAAGATCTTCCGGGAAGGGCAGAATCTTCTGCTGCCACACGCTGAACTGAAGGCTGAGCGTCGCCCAGCCCACGGCGACTATGAGCGTGGCGAGCCAAATGCCCGCTGGGGGGAGCCGCAAACTCAAAGCATTCCGAAGATCGACGCGCACGTACCAAAGCACGAGCAGCGTCGGCAGGAGGAAGAGTCCCCACTGGGTCACCACGATTCCCCAAACCGCGAGTTCAGACTGCGCGTAGGTGCCCACGTAGAAGAGCAACAGCAGGCACAACGTGAAAATGAACAGGGCAACGCCCGGCGTGGGTTCGCTGCGTGGCCGGAAGAACGAGCGGCGCAGTGTCAGGGGGAGGCCGCGATCCTCCGAGAGCACGACGTCCTCCCGCCGGAAGATCCGCGCGGCCACGTAGAGCGCGATGCACGCGTAGACGGTCGTGCTGAGCAGCACCATGACGATGGACTGGGGATCCACCTGCGACGTCATCAGATCCTTGAACAGGAGGGCGAAGTTCGCGATTGGCACAAACTGCATCGATGTAGTCAGATGCACGCTGGGCACCGCGGCGTAACCGGAGGGAAACAGAAGGATCAGAAGGAACGGCGTCAGGAGGCTTTGCGCTTCGCGAAAACTTCGCGCAAGGACTGCGATGGACATCATGACGGCGGAAATGAAAAAAGCCAGCGGAAGCAGGGCCAGTATCACGACAACGACGCTGCTGATGGGCAGGCGCAACTCAAAGACACCCATGTCGCCCTGGAGCTGGGCAAGTTGAAAAGCAAAGGTCGCCACCATGCTGCCGAGGTTTGTCAGACCGGTCAGCAACGCGAGTATGAAGACGGTCAAGAATTTGCCGGAGAGAATCTCGTAACTGGATGTAGGTGTCGAGAGCAGCGTTTCAAAAGTGCCGCGCTCCTTTTCCCCCGCCGTCAAATCGATGGCGGGATAGAAGGCCCCGATGCCGAGCATGACGATCATTAACGGAGGCATGAGCATGCCCAAGACGACCTGGGTGGTCCGCGTGCTGGGCGCGACGTTCTCGCGGGATACTTCGAGGGGGTTCACGAAGTCGGCCGGAATGCCCGCGTTTTCCAGACGGGTTTTCAGCAGATCTGCTTCGCGCTCGTTAAAGGCTTCCAGCAGCCGTTTGACGGCTTCCTGCGAGGCCGTGTCGGTCGCGTCGTAGAGGATCGTGATCTGCGCCGCGCGGCCTTCTTCCAGATCCTGTTGCAGGTCGCCTTCGAGGACGACGACCGCCTGAAGCCGTCCGGCAGCCAATTCCGCTTCTGGATCGCCGGGGTACCTGAGGGCGATGCTTTGCTCACCGTGCAGCCAGTCTTCAAGGATACCAGCGTGGTCCGCAAGGATCGCCACACGGGAGGGCGCCTGAGCGACACGGTCCCGCTCCATCATGGCGGCCTGCGAGCCGAAGATGAACAGCGCTGGATAGAGCACAATCGGAATGCCCAGCATGGCGATCAGCGTCCGCTTGTCGCGGAGCATGTCGAGCAGTTCCTTACGGAATATGACAAGTACGGTGTGAAACTTCATGCCGGGAGCGCCGCCTGCCGATGTACGAAGGCCAGGAATACGTCGTGCAGATTGTCCGTCATCGTCTCCTCGTAGAGGCGTTGCATCGTGTCCATAGCCATGATCTCGCCGGAGTACATCAACCCCACGCGGTCGCACAAGAGTTCGGCCTCGGTCATGTAATGGGTCGAGAAAATGATGCTGTGCTGGCGCTGCTTGGCGTCGAGGATGAAATCCAGGATCGCCGTGCTGGTCATGATGTCCAGGCCCAGCGTTGGCTCGTCGAGAATCAGCACCGGCGGATCGTGCAACAATACACGCGCAATGGAGACTTTCTGGGTCTGGCCAGTGGAGAGCGTATCGCAGCGGCGCTCCATGAAGGGCTTCATGTCGAGCGACTCCGCCAGTTCTTCCGTGCGTTGGGCGATGGCGTCGTCGCGCATGCCATAAAGACGGCCAAAGTAGAGGAGCATTTCCCGCGCTTTGAGGCGACCGTACAGCTTGGTGTTGCCCGACAGGAAACCGACCTGCCGGCGCGCCTGCTCAGGAGCCTGCGACGCCGGGTGCCCCGCGATCCAGCATTGACCGGCGGTCGGCTGAATGATGGTGGCCAACATGCGCAGGAGCGTGGTCTTGCCGGCGCCGTTCGGTCCCAGCAATCCGAATATTTCCCCCGCCGAAACGGAAAACGTGGCATTCTTGACTGCGACCACAGGATCGCCCTTCGGACCGGAAAACTCCTTGCGGAGTCCTTCGGCGCGAATCATGGGTGCCATGTCCCTATCGATTGGGTTTTCCTGATTCACGATCGCTAAGTTCCTGGAACGCTCATCTCGCAATTTCCTCAGATTCGTCAAGAGCCTTGCACCTGTGCAGGGCTCCTGTCAAGCAAACAATTCGATTCTCGCAATCCTTCGCGGCCTTGTATCAGGAATGTTCCCGTTGTAGAGTGGCGTTAGCACTCTGGGCGCGAGGAATGCCGCGCCCCGACGGCCTTGGCTTGGCGCTTGCAAAACAAGGAGAACGAAATGCCTTGTCTCCTCGTCTTGATCGGACTCCTCATCCCCCGCGTGACACTGTTTTTCATGTGGCTGGTCGGCTATACGGCGACGGCCTTTGAAACGTATCTGTGGCCTCTGCTCGGGTTCTTCTTCATGCCCTACACGACCTGCGCGTACGCCATTGGCATGAACGCAAACGGCGGGTTCCGCGGCTGGAGCCTATTGCTACTCATCATCGCCATCGTGTTTGACATTGCGAACCACGGCGGCGGCGGCCGGGTCTACCAGCGGCGCGACGTGCGCGTGAACTACACCATCAAATAGCCCAAGCGGACCAACGATTACGCGCCTCCTTCTCGAATGGGATTGCGCTCTGGTATTATCCCCCCGGAAAGGAGCGCTATGGGTAAAGCAGTAGCCTTAATCACTGGAGCGAGCCGCGGAATTGGACGCGGAATCGCGCTGACGCTCGCGGAGCACGGGTATGACATTGCGGGGTGCGCGACGAAGGCCGACCCTGCCAACACGGAATCGGGCCTGTATGAGGTCAAGACGCGTGTGGTGGAACTCGGTTGCCGGTTCCTTCCCGTTGCTGGCGACATGGCCAATCTCGACGATCACCCCAGGATGGTCGAAGAGGTGCTGGAAGCATTCGGAACCATTGATGTGCTCGTGAACAACGCCGGTGTCGGCGTGCTGAAACGCCTGAATATCCTGGAGACAACGGCGGAGAGTTTTGACCGGGTCGTTGGCATCAACCTGCGGGGGCCATTCTTTCTCACTCAATTGGTCGCCAATCAGATGATCAAACAGGTCGAATCCGGCGCCGCGTACGCGCCCAAGATTGTTTTCATTACGAGCGTATCCTCCGATACGGCAAGTCCATCGCGCGCGGAATATTGCGTGAGCAAGGCGGGGCTCAGCATGACGGCCCAAAGTTACGCAGTTCAACTCGCGCCCCATAACATCAATGTGTACGAGATTCGTCCCGGCATCATCGGGACGGATATGGCCTTTGCCGTAAAAGAGAAGTATGACAAGCTCATCGCGGATGGATTGCTTCTGCAATCACGTTGGGGAACGCCGGAGGACGTGGGCAAAGCGGTTGCGGCGTTGGCGGAGGGCTACTTCGACTACGCGACCGGCGCGGTGATCGAAATCGGCGGCGGATTTGGTGTCCGGCGGTTGTAGCGGTCGCACATGGGGATAAACACGGAATTCCGGGAGACGGAGATACTATGAAATTTGCGACACCACTGTTCTTATTTGCCATCGTGGCCGCGGTTGCCCATGCGCAGGTAACCACGAATCCAACTGAGGCAAGCGATCAGACCTACGACGTGATCGTTTACGGCGGCACCTCGGGCGGTGTAGCGGCCGCGTTGCAGGCTTCGCGCATGGGCAAGTCCGCGATCATCGTGCATCCGGGCGGGCATCTCGGCGGCCTTTCGTCCAGCGGGTTGGGCGCGACCGACATCGGCAACAAGGCGGCTATTGGCGGCATCTCGCGGGAGTTCTACAAACGGCTCGGGAAACATTACGGACAGGATGAAGCGTGGACCTTTGAGCCGCACGTCGCGGAGAACACCTTCAACGCCATGGTCGCGGAAGCGGGGATTCCGGTGGTGCTGAACGAGCGCCTCGATCTCAAAAACGGTGTCGAGAAACAGGGTGGCCGCATCGTTGCGATTACCATGGAAAGTGGCCGCCGGTATGCGGGCACGATGTTCATCGATGCCACCTACGAAGGCGATCTGATGGCCAAGGCGGGTGTGGCGTACCACGTAGGCCGGGAGTCGAACGCGACCTACAACGAGACCTTGAATGGCGTGCAGACGAAGAACGCCAAATACCACCAGTTTGAATGCGCCATCGATCCGTATGTGGTCGAAGGCGATCCGTCGAGCGGGTTACTTCCCGGCATTCAGGAAGGCGGCCCCGGCGAAGAAGGCAGCGGCGATCACCGCGTGCAGGCCTATTGCTTCCGCATGTGCATGACGAACGAACCCGACAATCGTATGCCCTTTCCCAAGCCCGACCCTTACGATCCGCTGCGATACGAACTGCTGCTGCGGTACATGAACGCCGGTCACTGGACCGTGCTGAACCTGTCGAAGGCAATGCCCAACAACAAGACCGACACGAACAACAAGGGCGCCTTCGCGACGGATAATATCGGCATGAACTACGAGTACCCCGACGGCGACTATGCCACGCGGGAGCGCATCATTGAAGAGCACAAGGACTACCAGCAAGGGCTCATGTGGTTCCTTGCCAACGATCCGCGGGTTCCCAAGCACATCCAGGACGAAGTGAATCAGTGGGGTCTGCCCAAGGACGAGTTCACAGATAACGGCGGATGGCCGCACGAACTCTACATCCGTGAAGCGCGGCGGATGATATCGGACTACGTGATGACGCAGCACGATTGCCAAGGCCATACTGAAATTAACGACGCCATCGGCCTGGCGGCGTACACGATGGATTCCCATCACGTACAGCGCTACGTCAAGGATGGGCGCGTGTGGAATGAGGGAGACGTTCAGGTCGGCGGATTCCCGCCGTACCCCATCGCGTATCGCTCAATCCGGCCCAGGCGGGAGGAATGCGAGAACCTGCTCGTGCCGGTCTGCCTGTCGGCGTCGCATATAGCCTTCGGGTCCATCCGCATGGAACCCGTGTTCATGGTGCTGGGTCAGTCGGCCGCGACCGCCGCATGCATGGCCATCGACGGAGAGAGCGCCGTGCAGGACTTGGACATTTCAGAATTGCAGAAACGGCTCAAAGACGACGCGCAGATCCTGGCTTGGGAAGGCTGACGCAAGCTTCTAGCGCATTTACGGCGATTCTCGTTCCATACTCGCTCCCGGCATGTGAGGGAACATCCCCCTAAATCCCCCTTTCAAAGGGGGACTTTGAGCAACATATCCAGCAGCAGTTCTTTGACAAGACACTTAGGGTTCACGGCATTAGCGATCGGGAAAACTCAGCACGACCACTTGCCCTGCGGGCACCCGCATGCTGATTTGATCCGCGTCGCTACCCACGATGTACTCGCCACCAATAAGGACCTCGACTTCGGAGCACGCGCCCGACACGGTTACGTCCTGCGTAGCGGCGGGGTCCGCGACTTCGCCGTTGGCCGTAGTCTTCGAGATGCCGAGGTTGTTGAATACGCCAAGCAGATCCCGGCCATCGCTCCGAGCTTGCGCGCTCCCCACCTTCCCTTCGACCCGATACGGCAGTAAGGTTCGAAGCCGCTCTATACAGGCATCGGCACTTTCCTTGGACCCTTCGTACACGAACCTGCGTTCGGCCGGGATCTTCGACTGGTTGGCTTGCTCTGCGTCGAAGTAGACGACGAGCAAATAGGAATCAATTACGTCTTGAGGCGCATTGGCCGACAACACATCAAAACCTCCAATCCACGGCGAAGGCGTGAGGTTATGCGAATCGCCACCGGATACGGCGCGCTGCGTCGCATAGAGGTCTCGTGCGAAACTCCGGAGCTGCGCGTGAAACGAATCACCTTCTGCCATCCGCCATAGCTTGTCCGTGTATCCTGCGACGTAACGGATATCCACGCCGAAGGTATCGGGGGGCATGATCAACGCCGCGGGAACCACAGGTTCGGGGCGCGAAAACCGGCGATTGAACGCGTCGAACTCCTGGACGATCTTGCCGTATTCGGTGAGCGGATACTCTTCCCAATTGCCGAAGTAGTTTTCCGCGCCCCACTCTTCGCCGTAGAACGACGCACCCGACAGCCAACTGAAGTACAGCAGGCGACGCTGAAGGGACCGGCTGCTTCCGAACTCGCGTCCGATGTTGTACCCATCCATCACCTTCTTCAGTTCGGGGTAATCGGGGAACCAGGGCGAAAAGGTCAACGCGCACACGCAGCCCATGGGCGCGCCGCCCCAGGGTTCATAGTAGACGCCAAACGGCTTGCCATACTCGCGTGCCGCTCCTCGCGCAAAAGCGATCTGCAGCGCAGACAGAGGAACTTGATTGCCGATCTCGGGCATGACGTTCTTTGCACCCAGGCGGAAAGCGGCGTGGTATAGCTGACCGAACCCCGTCACCGACATGACCTGCCCGGAGGTCATCTCGACCATTTTCGCGAAGTATCGTTCCAGGTACTGCTCGACGTCATCCAAATTACTCAATTCCTGGTAAACGTCGCGGTAGACACTGAAATCGCCCGCCGAAAAGTACGGCGATTCGACACGGCCCTCGAATTGTGCGAAGTGTTCTTCATCGAAGGGATCGCCCTTGTCCAGGATCAGCTTGTGGATTCGCTCGTAGTCATGGATGGGCGAATTCCCCCACTCGTGCACCTGGAACCCGAGGAACTTCGGATCGTCCTTCAGCGCATCCGCAATCGCCCCAATTCCATCTAGCGACTGATATGACATGCCGCCGCACAGCCGATCGAAGTAATAGAGTTCGCCGGAATTCTTCGCCGTATCAATGAGCGGGGAATTGGACCATGTTTCACCGAACACATGCCTGGTCATGCCGGTGTTGTGGAGACGGTACCCCGCGCCCTCGAGCAGTCCATGCTTTGCCAGACCGTCGCGAAAACGCGGCTCGCAATGCTGCAGGAAGACCATGCCTTGGGTTGTGTTCGAGACCGGCGTCTCTGCCGGGCTACCCGCCGAAAAGTAAATCGGCGCACTGGCAAGTGCCATCAATACCGCCAATGCCGATCGGAAAGGTGATACCGTTTGCGAATGCATATGCTCCCACTCCTACTCCGTCAATTCCCCCAATCTGCGATGTCCGTTCGTAGGACGCGCACAACGGGAAGATCTTCGCGCACTGGTGTATTGATCCCGCGAACGCGACTACTCGCTACGCAGCCAGTCCAACGTGAACCGCGCAAAGGTGATTGTTTCGTACGGTCCCTCTGCGCCGCGCTCGTAGACGCATCCCGCGCGGCCATCACCAAGGGGCACGAGGCACGAATAAGCGGATGGTCCGGCGTAGAGCGTGCGGCTATGCGCCCAGGTTTGGCCGTCGTCTTCGCTGAGGCGCACGGACATCTCGTGGCGCTCGTTGCGCGATGCGGGATTGGAAAACAAGACCAGGTTCGGGCCTTCCGCATCGGATGGCGTCTGGCGAATGATGCTGCCCTGGCAGCGTGGCGCGATGAGGGTCTCGTCGTATGCGAGCGGGGACCAGGACGCGCCGCCGTCGGCGCTGGCCGAGATGACGCGGTAGACCGTCTCGTGGTTGGACGAACGGCGCATGTTTAACAGTAACGACCCGTCTCGACGTTCGATGATCTGACTCTCGTTCGTTCCATCTGCCGTTACGCCGCCGAGCTTCCAGGTCTCCCCGTGGTCGTCGGAATAGTACACGAGGGAATGGTATCCCACCGTGTCGCCGCTGGTTTTCTGGTCGCATGGTATGACCAGCCGTCCGTTGTGAGGTGCATGCCGCAACTGAATACCCACGCCAGGTCCCGTCGCGTACCAGGTCCAGTTAGGCAGTTTCACGTTCTGCGTGATCTCCTTGGGCGACGCCCAGGTCGCGCCATGGTCATCGCTGTAGGTTACCCACGCCGTGCGCGTGCCTTCGCTCGTGCCATCCACGATCTCGTGCTCCGAATCCTGGCCGAGATTGTGGGTGAGGTGCAGCCACATGCGGCCGGTATCCTCATCGAGCACGGGACAGGGATTTCCGCAGGTGTTCTGGCCGTCGTCCCAGACGACCTGAACGGGTCCCCAGGTCTCGCCGCCGTCGGTCGAGCGGCGCAGCAGGAGATCGATGTCGCCGCTGTCCGAGCGGCTGCCTTTCCGGCCCTCGCAAAAGGCGAGCAGCGTTCCATCCGCGGCCTTGATGACGGAGGGAATGCGATAGGTGTGGTAGCCGCCTTCGCCGCTCGTGAAGATCGCTTGCTCTTTCGGAAGCAATGCGGCCTCGCGATCGAGTTCTTCCATGGTGAAGCGTACGCTCACGATGTAGGGTTCTTCGCCTTCGGTCCAATGGCCGTAGGTGGTCGTCACGAAGGTCCCATCCGGCAAAAGCTCCACGCCGGGGTAGGTGCAGTCCGCACCTTTGGTATTGTCCATGATCCGGATGCGATATTGCCCGTCATCGCCATTGACGATGTCCTCGTAGCGGCCGACCCAGCCGACCCAATCGCCGGCGGTGGGACTTTGGCGTGTCGTGTCGCGGAAGGAGATGAAGAGACGGCCGTCGGGCGCGTACCGGCCCACGTGGCGATCGCCGGTCAAGCTTGCCGGAAGTTCGCGCGGCTCGGTCCACGTTTCCCCTTCATCGTCGGAGAAAATGACGAAGGAGTTGTATTGGCGGCTGTTCTCGCGCAGGAGCACGGCCATTTGGTTGCCATCGGGCGACCGGATCAGGCCCGGCTCACAGAGGTGCGCGGCGGGATGGGTCGCGATGACTTCAGGATCGCCCCAGGTCAAACCGCCATCGCTGGAGATCGTCTTGTAGACGTAAAATTTGCCGCGTTCATTCTTGTTGCGGAGGAAGCGGCCGTCATCATGGAAGAGCGCCATGTAGTCGCCGTTCTTCAAACGCTCGACACTCCCCATCGCGACGATGCCGCCGAAGTTGCCGATGGGCTCCAGCGGCGTCCACGTGATGCCCTCGTCTTCCGACACGGCCATGCGGATCGGGTAAAGTCCCGAAAACATGATGAGCCGCTTGACGCCTTCCTTGTCGACGACCCGGTGGATCGTCGGCACTTCCATGGAAGTCGCCCAGTTTTCCGGAACCGGTAGCCGATCGCTCCACGTGAGTCCGCCATCTTCGCTGCGCTTCATGACGATGGCGCCGCGGCCGTGTCCTTTCGGATACACCGTGATGATCGTCTTACCGTCTTCGAGCAGCACGGTCGTGGGATGACCGAGGTACTGGCCCACTTCGCGGTCTACGATGACTTGGCGCGCCGTCTGGCGTGAGAGATCGATGATGGGAAGAGTATATCCGGGGTTCTCCGTGGACGGCGGCGGCGGGTCCATAAGATCGCCTTCCGCGGAGAAACTGTAGAGCCGCAACGTGTCCCGCCAGGGCCGGAATCCGAAGCGGCCCAAGGGACGATTGCCGACATTCGCAGACACGATCTCGTTTCCGTCGATCAGGATTCGGAGCGTGCTGCGTTCGCGGATCGCCTCGAAGTCGAATGGCTTCCCGCGCTCGATGTAGTCGGAAGTCTTCTTCCCGCCGATATCGACGCCATTGAATACGGAACCTGACACAAAGATCTCACGCTGATTCGCGCCGTTGAAGCCGAAATGGCTGTCCTCGCCGATGACAAATGACGCCGCTGAGCCGTCTAGTGACTCAAGCGACAAATGCGCGCGGATGTGGACGTCGCCGCCACCGGCATATTGATTGGAGTACAGAAACCGGTCGACGCCGGAAGCTTCGAGATAGCCGTTGCCTGTCGTCCAATCCGCTCCGACAATAGCAACTGAAGTTACTTTGCCGTCATCAACAAAGGATTCGGCGCGTGCGCCGGAAAGACAAAGCAAGAGAAAGCAAAATGTTGCACTGGATCTGCTGAAGCACTTCATGGCTCCCCCGTTCGCGTTGGATACCGATTTCGCAGGTCCACCTTAGCGAAACGCGTTCGTCGATTTCACGTTTCGTAACTGTTTTGCGGAATGGCGTAGCATTCATCATGATACCGCGACATGCGCAATCTCCCCGCTCCGTCATCCCCGCGAAGGCGGGGATCCATCTTGGGGCGGTACGCATGGCATAAAGGCACTTGATGAGAACCATCGAAGAAAAGTACTCCCGATGCATGTCACAAGACTATCGGTCGATGCACACGGTACGGGAAAAGATGGATCCCCGCCTTCGCGGGGATGACGGTTTAGGGGTGGGTTGGGATGGTCGTGGGAATCCGCTGTAAATGGTCTAAACGGAGGACCGCGTTGACGATGGATTCCCGCCTTCCCCACCTTCGCGGGGATGACGACGGCGATGGCGGTGTGGGGCATGAAGCCCTACGCGGCAATTGGCTATACGGCCACCACATTTCATAGGATTGGAAGAGGGCAGGACGGTGTGCCTGCCCTCTTGTGTACGGCTGCAAACGCGGATTTACCCTTCGCTCTTCACTTCCTTGATGCGAATATTGCGCCATTTCACGGACATGGGTTCGGTTTTGTCGCCGACGCCGTGGACTTGGAGCGCGATGAAGCCGGAGGGGGTCATGTCATCGGTGAGGTCGGCGCGGAGTTCGCCGTTCACCCAGGTCTTGATGCTGTCGCCGATGGCTTCGACCTTGTAGTGGTTCCATTCGCCATTCTTCCAGACGGTCTTGCCCTGCTCGGAAAACTTCGCCGCGAGGTCTTCGTTTTCCTTCGTCGGATACAGCCAGCCGCGACGGCCTTCGTCGTAGATGCCGCCGGACCACTTGCGCGGATTGTTCTCGTCTTCCATTTCGATCTGGTAGCCATGTACGCGGCCGTCCTTGTAATCGGGGAGGCTGTTGCTGCGGACCTGGCAGCCGGAGTTCATCGTCGGGCTCGCAAAGGCTTCGAACTCCAGGACGAAGTCGCTGTAATGCTTCTTCGTGCAAAGGAAGGTGTTTTCCGTGTTCGGAGCCGATACGCCGACGATGGCATCGCCTTCAATGTGGTAGGTCGCGGCGCCGCCTTTGACTTCCCAGTCGTCGAGATCCTTGCCGTTGAACAGGTCGACCCATTCCTCCTCCGCGTGAAGGACCGGCGCGAACGCGAATCCCAATACCAACACCAATCCCAAAGCTGCTGCGCTTCTCATGATACATCTCCCTGAGGTTGAAACTGCGGAGACTACTATACGAATCCGGGGCCGATCATCTCCACCCCGGCCCCTTCTGCTTCACTACAGATCCCCGTTGCGGTGCAGGCTTCCAGCCTGCGAACGGAGGCCGACTGGAAACATACACCACAAGCCTTGACCCCGTTTGGCATGAACGTATTCATTCCAACGTCACCTCGCGATCTGGTATCCTCGGAACACGACTTCGGCGCGACCTTTTCGGGAGTTTCCATGGCGAAGACAAAGACGACCTACGTATGCCAAAGCTGCGGCGCCGTGTCCGTCCGTTGGGCGGGACGCTGCGAGACCTGCGGCGAATGGAACTCCATCGTTGAAGAACAGGTGATCGAGACGGGCACCCACGTGAGGCCCGCCATCAAAGACGGCGCGGAACCCATCCCTATCACCGACCGTTCGCAGCCGCCCGCGGAACGCATACCGACGGGCATCATCGAATGTGACCGCGTGCTCGGAGGCGGGATCGTCCCTGGGTCGTTGACGCTCATTGGGGGCGACCCGGGCATCGGCAAATCGACGCTCATGCTCCAGGTTTCCCACACGGTCGCGGAGCGGGTCGGTCCGGTGCTGTACGTGTCCGGTGAGGAGTCTTTCGATCAGACCCGCATGCGGGCGGGACGGCTGGGCACCCTGAGCGACAACCTCATGATCTTTACCGAGACGTCCGTGGATGCGGTCCGAAAGGAGATCAAGAAGGGCGGGTTTTCTGCGGTGGTGGTCGACTCGATCCAATCCATGTATACGCCCGATCTCGCCGCGGTGCCGGGCAGCATCGGGCAGGTGCGCGACTGTTCCAACGAGTTTCTCCGGATCGCGAAAGGGCAGAACGTGCCCGTGTTTCTCGTGGGGCATGTGACCAAGGAAGGCTCCATTGCGGGACCGCGGCTACTCGAGCATCTCGTTGATACGGTGCTGTACTTCGAAGGCGAGGGCAAACAGGCGTTGCGCATCCTGCGTTCCGTGAAGAACCGGTTCGGATCGACTAACGAGATCGGCGTCTTCGAAATGACCGAGGCGGGCCTGCAGGAAGTGCCCAACCCCAGCGCGCTGTTCCTGAACGAGCGTCCGCGGGGCGTGAGCGGGTCGGTGGTGATTCCGAGCATCGAAGGGACGCGGCCGTTATTGGTTGAGGTGCAGGCGCTCGTGGGCGACACGCCGCTGGCCTCGCCACGCAGAACCGTCGCCGGCGTAAATCCGAATCGCGTAGCGTTGATCCTCGCCGTGCTGGAGAAACGGGCGGGCGTCCACATATCCGACAAAGAGGTCTACGTAAACGTCGCCGGAGGCGTGCGGCTGGAAGAACCGGCCATTGATCTCGCGGTGGCCGTCGCGCTGGCATCGAGTCTGTTGGAGGCGCCGGTCCCTTCCGATATCGCCGTTTTTGGAGAGATAGGCTTGGCCGGGGAAGTGCGGGCGGTGGACATGGCGCGGAGCCGGGCGGCGGAAGCCTCGAAGTTTGGGTTCATAAAGTGTATTCTACCCAAGAGTTGTGCGGCAGACGTCCGTGACGTGCCGGTGGAGATCGTACCCGTAACCGGGGTTTCTTCCGCGATAGACGTCGCGCTGGATCGCAGGTAAACGGGAAGAAGTTGTTGAATTAATAAGCGGTTGTGACGGGATAGGCGGGACATGGCGAAGAAGAAGAAAAAGACAGGTAAGGCCGCGTTACGGGATGCATTGACCCTGGTTTCACCGGGAACCCAATTGCGTGAAGCCATATCGGCGATCCTGCAGAGCGGGAACGGCGCCTTGATATGCATTGGGGATCCGAAACGTCTTGCCGATCTCTCGGAAGCGGGGGTCGCGATCAACGCGGAGTATACGCCGCAGCTTCTCTACGAACTCGCAAAGATGGATGGAGCGATTATTCTGAATGAAGACGCAAGCACCATCGCCTACGCCAACCGGTTCCTGAAACCGGACAGCTCCATCGCGACGGACGAAACCGGCACCCGCCATCGCGCCGCAGAGCGCATTGCAAGACAGTCCGGTGCGATTGTGGTGGCCGTATCGGAGCGGCGATCGAGCGTCACCTTGTACGTGCAGGACGTGAAGCACGTCCTCGACACGATTCCCACGTTGTTGAACAAAGCCATGCAGGCGATTAACACGTTGGAGAAATACATCCACGTGCTGGATCAGGCAACAACGGATTTGAGCACGCGGGAATTCGAAGACGTGGTCACCATCTTCGACGTGTGCAAAGCGATTCAGCGTTGCGAAATGGTCGTGCGAATCGCCAAGGAAATCGAACCGTACATCCTCGAACTGGGAACCGAAGGCCGACTCATCGCCATGCAGTTGAAGGAACTGGTGATCCCCATCGAGCAAGCGGAATTGGTCGCGAAAGACTACTATCGCGAGAAGGCCGGGGTTACCTACGAACAGGTGCAACAGAAGGTCGACGAGTTGACCCAGCAGGAACTACTGAACCTGGGTAGCATCAGTCAGGCGCTGGGCTACGGACCAAACCTCAAGAGCATCGACACATACTTGTCTCCCCGAGGTTACCGCATCCTCACGCAGACGCACCGGCTGACGCCGCAGATCATTGACAACCTGGTCGTCAAATTCGGGTCGTTGCAGGCGATCATGCGGGCGCCGAAGGAGGAACTCTGCGAAGTGGACGGTATCGGCGAGGTGCTTGCGGAACGCGTGCGTCTGAGTCTGAACAGCCTGCGGAGCCAGTTGGCTCTCGATCGAAGCCGGCGCTAGCGGGTCATCGGTCCCGATTCACCTCAATGTGTTCTTGCCCAACATTGAATTGGGCGAATTCTGGAGTAGTTACGCATCATGCGGTACTTGGTCGATTGTGAAATTCTGGAGAATTACGAAGTCGCGCCGGAGCAATTCCGCATGGTGATTCGCTCGCCCGAACTTGCCGGGGAGGCGAAGACGGGGCAGTTCTGCATGCTCGCCGTGTCGGAAGGTCTCTACCCGTTTCTGCGTCGGCCCATGTGTTTCGAGCGCATTCACGAGGACCGCATCTCGGTGCTGTACAAAGTCGAGGGGGAAGGCACGGCCCTGATGGCGAAGATGCGGCCCGGGGGCAGGATCGCCGTGCAGGGGCCACTTGGAAATGGCTTCCCTCTGGACGCCTCGTTTGACCGGCACATCATCGTGGCAGGCGGTATCGGCGTGGCCACGTTTCCGGGACTTGCGGAAGCCCTCGTCAAAGAGTGCGGCGTTACGCCGGAAGTCATCCTCGCCGCGCGAACGAAACATCTCGTCCTGTGCGAAGACGACTTCCGCTCGCTGGGGTGCACAGTCCACATCGCCACCGATGACGGCTCCGCCGGTGAGAAAGCCTATGCCGCCGACATGCTCGCGCGCCTATCCCCCGGTCCCGGGACGCGGGTGTACGCGTGCGGTCCCATGATCATGATGGAGACGACCTCGGCCGTAGCGACCAAGGCGGGCGCGGATTGCCTTGTATCGCTCGAAGCGCAGATGGCCTGTGGCGATGGCGCCTGTCTCGGGTGCGTGGTCGAATCAAAGCGCGCCCTCGAAGGCGAAAAGATGGTGCGCGTTTGTTTGGACGGCCCCGTTTTTGACACGTCCATCATCGACTGGGAAGCCCACAACACTGCCTACGACGTGTTTTGATTCCAGCCCAGCGTTAATACTCGGTGACGCCGAAGGTGTCGGCGACCTGGGCGCCGTTGGGCGCGTAGAACTGGTACGAACCTTCCATGGCGCGCACGTAAGGTTGCGGGTCATTGGGTATGTAGGTCGTCTGGCCGTCGCCGAGGTAGTAGTTGCCTGCAATGCTGCCCGCGACCTGGCCATCCTGCGTGACAAGTCCTGCCTGGAACTGAAATTGCGACTGGCTGACAGCTCCCACCTGGACCGCGGGGACGCGCACCGGCAGATTGGTGTTTTCGAGGTTATCGTTGAGCCACGTGACGATCGAATAAGGAACGTTGGCGTTCATCCACTCAAACGCGCCCGGAACCTTGAACGGGGCGAGATGGACGAGCGTGTTGTACTCGTTGAACGTCGCGGTGATCGACGCGCCGTCGGCCTCGCGCCAGCGCAGGGCGTACCAGCCTTGGGGCATGTATTCAATGACATCGTCGGCGGGCGTCCCCTCCGCGCCCATGATTGCGCGCACCTCGTCGTCGGTAAGTCCAAATTGCAGTGCGTTCAATTTTGCTTCCATCGTGTCGGGCACGACCGCGCTTTCCCCAAGTGGCGCGTCGCTTTCCGGTGTGACGGGGGGGAGCGCTTCCGCTACCGGCGTCGACGTGGAGCCGCCGGTCTGCGCGTCGGCAACCTGTGTTGGCGGCGGCGCGGCAGGATGTACGAGGTTTCTCGAAGAAGGCGGTGCAAGCGCGTTGGGCGTTTGACTGACGCGCCCCTCGGATTGGGAAGCCGAACCCTGCGCCGACGGAGGTGGCGTGGCGGGAGGTGTTGACGGCGCAGTACGTGCAGTCTTGGGCGGCGGTGTGGGCAGTTTGTCGGACGGGGGCGGCGTGGAAACCAACATCCATCCGTAGACAGCAGCAACGGCGACGATGACAACGGCGAGCGTAACCCCGACAACCGTAAGAACAGTCTTCATTCGACACCTCGTCTACGTTGAAGCAGATCAACCCAAACGCGCGCTCCGCCCGTCACAGGAAAACATGTAAGCCTTCCGCCGGGGGGCGCAACTATAGCTGTTCGATAGCGGCCAATACCTCGTCGGCGTGGCCGTCGGGTTTCACTTTGGGCCAGACCTTCGCAATCTTGCCCTCAGGACCAATCAAGAACGTCGCGCGTTGCACACCCCAGTACTTCTTGCCGTACATGTTTTTTTCGACCCAGACCCCGTATTTCTCCGCGACCTTGTGGTCCTCGTCAGCCAGCAGCGTGAATCCGAGGCCGTACTTCTCGGCAAACTTGCAGTGGGATTCAACCCCGTCGGGGCTGATCCCCAGCACTTCGGCCCCCGCCTTTACGAACTTTGGCAGGGCAGCCTGGAAACCCTTTGCTTCCACCGTGCACCCCGGGGTGTCGTCTTTCGGGTAGAAATAGACCACGACCGGCTTGCCGGAGAAATCGGAAAGCTTCACTTTTTTCCCGGCCTGCGACTTCAGGTCAATTGCCGGTGCCTTGGTGCCTTCAGCAGGCGCTTCAGTCAATTTTGGAGACACGACAAACTCCTTATCTTAAACTCGATCTCCACCGCGTTGAGGTCGCCCTACGCGGCAAATCGACACCCATGCGTCATTTTTCCGCCCAGATCGCCTCGCGTAACTCGGTCATGGAGGGCAGTACTTCGTCGGTGTTTTTAAAGTGATCGTCAATCCATCCGCATACCGTTTCAATGACATCGCGGCGCCAACGTTCCACCGGGCGAGCCAGTTCGTCGCGAAGATACTCGACGTCCCGGAGAAGACACTTCCGCCTTTCCCCATCGAGCGAGGAGAAATCCGCCTCCGCGACCAGGCGCTCCATGAGCAAGGGAACGCCCGCCATGGTCTCCTCCAATTCGCCGAGCGCCGGGGGAAAGCGAAGGTTGAATTCGAAGCGATTCTCCACCAAATCCATGCCATCCGCCGTGATTCGGGCGGCCGCGAACATGGGAGGATTGTAACCAATCATGAGTTCCACAAGCCCCCGATCGCTCAGGTAATGAATATTCGCAAGCAGATCGCTGCGGTGGACAGTGCCGTCCTCAAGAACGTCTTCGGGCGCAAGCATTTCCAACGGATCGGCGAGGTATCGCTCGTACAGGATGGTCAAGATCCTGCGCCGGACGGATTTGGGATTACTCAGTTGCATGCACCCAAAGTATAGCAGGGCGAATCCACTTTGCCAAAAGCAACAGGGGATTGCCGTTCACACGACTCGACCCCAAATGAATCATCGTGGAATAGACGATAGTGTGTGGGCAGTTTCCTAAATATTGAAAACATGATAATATTTTGAAACAATAGTACAAATCACGTGAAGCCACATGAACTTACGAATCAGGTGCCCGGTTGACTGACTGCCAGCGGGATGATACGATCCATTCGACCATCCCCACGCAAGTCTTGGTGTCGTGTAGTGCGTCGAGTGCCGCTGCGCAGTGTACTTTTGCCACGGGACTATAGAGGGAGTTTTAACATGCGAGTATTTGAAGACGCGAGTTTTAGCATCGGCAACACTCCGCTGGTGAATTTGCATAACCTGGCCTCCGGTTTGAAGGCAAAAGTCTACGGCAAGGTCGAAGGGCGCAACCCGGCTTATTCGGTGAAATGCCGGATTGGCGCTGCCATGATTTGGGACGCCGAGCAGCGCGGTACGTTGAAGCCCGGCGGTACCATTGTGGAACCAACGTCCGGAAATACCGGGATTGCATTGGCCTTTGTCGCGGCCGCGCGGGGATACAAGCTGATCTTGACGATGCCGGAGACCATGAGCCTGGAACGCCGGCAGATGCTGAAAGCCTTTGGGGCGCAATTGGTCCTGACCCCGGGTGACAAGGGTATGCCAGGCGCTATCGCGCAGGCGGAAGAGATACTCCTCGAGCATCCGGAGTACTTCCTGCCGCAGCAATTCAACAACCCGGCAAACCCGGAGATCCATTTCAAGACCACTGGGCCGGAGATCTGGAACGACACCGACGGCGGCATTGACGTGCTGGTATCGGGCGTTGGCACCGGCGGCACGATCTCGGGCGTCAGCCGCTACATCAAACAGGAAAAAGGCAAGGCCATCATCAGCGTCGCGGTTGAGCCGGAGAACTCACCGGTCCTTTCGGGCGGCTCGCCCGGGCCCCACAAAATCCAGGGCATCGGCGCCGGATTCAAACCGAACGTATTGGACATGAGCCTGGTGGACCGTGTGGAGCTGGTATCGAACGAAGAAGCATTCGATATCGCGCGCAGGCTTGCCCGTGAAGAAGGACTGATCTGCGGCATCAGTTGCGGCGCAGCTGCGTCGGTTGCCCTTCGACTGGCGGCCATGGACGAATTCGACGGAAAGACAATCGTGGTGGTGTTGCCCGATTCGGGCGAACGATATCTGTCAACCCCCCTGTTTGAGGGATAAGCGAGGAAAGGGAGAGAACGCTACATGGCGGAGAATAGCTACAAACTGGGAACGTTGGCGCTGCACGGGGGGCAAGAGCCCGACCCGACGACAAACGCGCGCGCCGTTCCGATCTATCAGACTACGTCGTACGTGTTTAACGATGCCGCCCATGCCGCCCGTCTATTCGGCCTGGAAGAATTCGGCAACATCTACACGCGGATCATGAATCCCACGGTGGACGTGTTCGAGAAGCGCATGACGGTGTTGGAAGGCGGCGTCGGCGCGTTGGGCCTTGCGTCGGGCTCGGCCGCGATTACGCTGGCGTGCATGAACATCTGCAAGACCGGGCAGAACTTCGTATCGTCCCAGACGCTCTACGGCGGAACCTACAACCTGTTCCACCACACGTTCAAGGACTACGGCATTGAATGCCGTTTTGTCGACGCGAGCGATCCGAAGAACTTTGCGGCGAAGATCGATGACAACACGCGGTTCCTTTTCGTTGAATCCATTGGCAATCCCGCCGGGGATGTTGTGGACTTCGAGGCCATCGCGAAGGTCGCTCACGACCACGGCATTCCGCTGATCGTGGACAATACGGTCACCTCGCCGCTCATGTTCCGCCCCTTCGACCATGGCGCGGACATTGCCGTGCATTCGGCCACGAAAATCATTGGCGGTCACGGCACCTCCATCGGCGGTGTAATTGTGGACAGCGGCAAGTTCGACTGGAACAACGGCAAGTTTCCGGAATTGACGGAGCCCTGCGACAGCTATCACGGCATCAAGTTTTACGAAGCGTTGGCGCCCATCGGCAATATCTCTTACATCATCAAGGCGCGGGTCACGCTGCTGCGCGACATGGGCCCGGCCATGTCGCCCTTCAATGCGTTCCTCTTCCTCCAGGGGCTGGAGACCTTGCACCTCCGCGCGCCACGCCACTGCGAGAATGCGCTGAAGGTGGCGCAATTCCTGGAAGGCCATAAGGGCGTCGAGTGGGTGAACTACCCCGGACTCAAGAGCCATAAGGATTACCAGCGCGCCATGAAGTACCTGCCCAACGGCCAGGGCGCCATCATGACCTTTGGCATCAAGGGCGGACGCGAGGCGGGCGTGAAATTCATCGACAACTGCAAGCTCGCCTCCCATCTGGCCAACATTCTCGACGCCAAAACGCTCGTAATCCATCCATCGTCCACCACGCACCAGCAACTTTCCCCCGAAGAACAGAAAGACGCGGGTGTCGAGCCGAACATGGTACGCATATCTGTGGGTCTGGAAGACATCGACGACATCCTGGCCGACCTTGACCAGGCGCTGGCGGCAGCAGCGAAATAAGCGGTATCCTATCCGGCGCGCGGCCAGTGAGTCGTGCGCCGGATTTTTTGTGTCAGCGGGGATCATCGAAATGGCTGAAGAAGATTCTGTCGGCACCGTTCAAACGCAGCACTACACCTTTGCGGAAACGCCGAATGAACTCGAATTGGATTGCGGGCGCAAGTTGGGTCCGATTACGCTGGCCTATGAAACCTATGGCTCTCTGAACGCGGACAAGTCCAACGCGGTGCTGATCGTGCACGCCCTCTCCGGCGATGCCCACGCCGCCGGCATTCACAGTAAGACCGATCGCAAGCCCGGCTGGTGGGACAACATGATTGGCCCCGGCAAAGGCTTCGATACCGACAAGTACTTTGTCATCTGCTCCAACGTGATCGGCGGGTGCCAGGGTTCGACAGGACCGTCATCCATCAATCCCGCGACCGGGAAGCCGTACGGATTGAGTTTCCCCATCATTACCATCGGCGACATGGTCCGCGCGCAACGGCAACTTATCGAACATCTCGGCATCGCGAAGCTCCTCTGCGTTGCGGGGGGTTCTATGGGCGGCATGCAGACGCTGGAATGGATGACGCGGTATCCGGAGATGTTGCAGTCCGCCATCGTCATCGCATCGGCGCCGCTGTTGAGCGCGCAGGGGATCGCATTCGATGCCGTGGGCCGGCATGCCATTCAGGCAGATCCCTCGTTTCACAACGGCGACTACTACGAGACGGGCGAGCAGCCCGTGCAGGGCCTCTCCATTGCGCGCATGCTCGCGCACATCACGTATCTGTCGGACGAATCCATGCGGATCAGGTTCGGCCGCGCCCTGCGCAGCGAGAGCGAATATCGTTATGATTTCAGCAGCGAGTTTTCCGTGGAGACCTACCTGGACTACCAGGGCGAGCAGTTCGTGAACCGGTTCGACGCGAACAGCTATCTCTACATCACGAAGGCCATCAATTACTACGATGTGGCGGCACCCTACGGATCGCTGGACAATGCCATGGCCAGGACACGTGGCAAGACGATGGTCTTGTCGTACTCGTCGGACTGGCTCTATCCGCCGTATCAGTCGCAGGAGATTGTGAATGCGTTGACGCGTCAGCGGAAGGATGTGACCTACTGCAACATCCAGTCCGACTACGGGCACGATGCGTTTCTGCTGGAAGTGGACGTGATGAAAAAGATCATTGGCGGCTACTTGCAGCACGTGCGGCATGAGGATCGGACGACGCGCGGAATCGCTCACGAGGTGGATTCCGAAGCGGAGTTCGGGCCGCCCTCAAGTGCGTCGCAGAGCATTTACGAAGGGCACCGCGTCGACTACGAGATGATCGTGGACCTCGTCGACGAGGGCAGCCGCGTGCTGGACATTGGCTGCGGCGACGGCGAATTGCTGGATCAATTGATCGAGCGCAAGGGCGTCGACGGCGCGGGTATCGAACTGGCCCAGGGCAACATCGTGAGCTGCGTGCGGCGCGGAATCTCCGTGGTGCAGGCGGATATCGATAAGGGTTTGCCCACGATTCCGGACCAGAGCTATGACTACGTCATCCTGAGCATGACCTTGCAGGTCATCAAGAAACCGGACTACGTGCTTCAGGAAATGCTGCGCGTCGGGAAGAAGTGCATCGTCAGCTTTCCGAATTTCGGGTTCTGGAAGGTGCGCGCGAAGACGTTCGCCCTCGGGCGCGCGCCGGTGACGCGGAACCTGCCCTACGCGTGGTGGGTCAGCCCCAACCGGCACGTGCTTTCGATCAAGGACTTCCGCGAGTACTGCGCGGAGCGGAGCATCCATATCGAACGGGAACTACCCCTGAATCGAAAAGGCCTGGTGTGGACGGCGCGCATGTGGCCGAACATGCTGGCGGACGAGGCGGTATTCGTGATCGCGAAGCGGTAGGGGTAGGTTGGAGCGCGGGATCTATGCGGATTCCGGCGTTCCGGACCAGCGTCGTCGCGAACGGACTGCCCTCGTCGCTATCGCTATCGGTATCGGGATCGGTATCGAAGGATAGCGCGCAGGATAATTTCGATACCGATACCGATCGCGATACCGATAGCGATTTTTAGAACGATGCAACTAGGATCGATAGTGGCGAGGGTAGGGTACTCGCCACGGGACAATTGACCTAACAAGGGAGAAATCGATGAAGGGGATCATTCTCGCAGGCGGATCGGGCACACGGCTGCATCCGCTCACGCTGGCGGTCAGCAAACAGCTCATGCCCATCTTCGACAAGCCCATGATCTACTACCCCCTGTCGACCTTGATCATGACGGGTATTCGCGAGATCCTCATCATCTCGACGCCCCACGATCTGCCGTTGTTCAAGAACCTCCTGGGCGACGGAAAACGGATCGGCTGTTCGTTGTCCTACGCGGAACAGGCGGTCCCGAACGGTCTCGCGCAGGCCTTCGTCATCGGCGCGGATTTCGTCGGTGACGACAACGCGGCGTTGGTCCTGGGCGACAACATCTTCTACGGGTCCGGGTTCCACGACATCCTGCAGAGCCACAAAGACCCGGACGGCGGCGTCGTCTTCGCATACCACGTGTCCGACCCGGAGCGTTACGGCGTTGTGGAATTCGATGACGGCAACAAGGCGATCTCCATCGAAGAAAAGCCCGCGAAACCCAAATCAAACTATGCCGTACCGGGCCTCTACTTCTACGACAACGAGGTCATCGACATCGCCAAGAACTTGAAGCCCAGCGCCCGCGGCGAATACGAGATCACGGACGTAAACAAGGAATATCTCCGCCGCGGCAAGCTGAAGGTGGCCATCCTCGACCGCGGCACCGCCTGGCTCGACACAGGGACCTTCGACTCCCTCATGCAGGCCAGTCAGTTCGTCCAAGTCATCGAAGAACGGCAAGGCCTCAAGATCGGCTGCATCGAAGAAGCCGCCTACCGCATGGGATTCATCTCCGCCGACGAGCTCCGCGCTCTCGCCGACCCCCTGCTGAAAAGCGGCTACGGAAATTATCTGGTCAGTTTGTTAGACGACGGTGCTCCCGGCGGCAAGACCGCGAGTTGATCGCACGCGGCAAAATTTCGTATAGTATGTTGTTCCATGCGCGGGTGGTGGAATTGGCAGACACGCTAGACTAAGGATCTAGTGCCCGATAGGGCTTGCGGGTTCAAGTCCCGCCTCGCGCACCACAGTCTATTCGAGGGCGGCTCTCGTTGCAGAGTCGCCTTTTTCTATGCACGGCAACAATCAGGAGAGGGCAATGAAGCGGGAAAACATCTCGTCGGGGTCGAAGTGGGAACCGGTCATCGGGTATTCGCGGGCGGTGCGGATTGGGTCGATGGTGCATGTGTCGGGCACGACCGGCGCAGGCGCGGACGGCAAACTCGTCGGCATTGGCGACCCCTATGCGCAGACGTTCCAATGCCTGAAGAACATCGAGACGGCGTTGACCCGGGCGGGCGCAAAACTGGGTGACGTGTACCGCACGCGGATGTACCTCGCCAATATCGAGCAGTGGGAAGAGGTCGGCCGCGCCCATGGCGAGTTCTTCGGTCAAGTTCTGCCCGCGACGACCATGGTCGAAGTCAGCAAACTCATCGACCCGGACATGCTGGTCGAGATCGAAGCGGAAGCCTACGTCTCGGGCGACTAGAGCCGAAAAACATCCCCCTTGCCCCCTTCAAAGGGGAAATCGTGCTCGGCTCTGGTTATTGGTATATGCGTATGAGACGTTTCGTATCCGAGTCATCGTTCACCCATGACGCAACGCGCCGCGTTGCGTGAAGACAAGCGAGAAGTCGCGTTCGGAGCGGATAGCGCTGACTAAGGCGATGGATGTAGTCGCACTCCACTCCCCCTTTGAAGGGGGCAAGGGGGATGTTCTTGAATCCAGGCCGGTGTTACTTGTCTGTAGGCGAACGACCCCAGCCTCCAGCCTCCGGTCTCCAGCCTGCAGACTATCTCTCACTGCAACTGGCGCCGTGGGCGAAGCAGGCGAAACAGCGGTGGTGACGCAGCATGACGCGGACGTCCATGCTCTCCGCCAGCGATCCGCCTAAGTCGTAGTCGTCGTCATCGTCGACGAGCGTGCAGGCGTAAACCCGCATCCGCCCGTCTTTCTTGACGACCATCTTGCTGAAGTTGCACATGAAGGCCGCGCGGCTTTCCGCGGTGTGGTAGGTGGTCATGCAGTTCTCGGTGATTTCGGGAACGCCGCTGGGGTGGCTGCACGGCGGCTGAAAGTCGGGAAAGACGACGATGTGCGTGTCCTCCGGTACGCCCGCCTTCTCGAAGACCGGCGCATAGGCCGCGTCCGCCGTAGCACGTTCTTCGCCTGCCGCGCCAAGCCGCGCGATGGACACGTCAAACCCGGCGCGGTGAAGCATGCCGAGCGTATCCACGGCCAACTCGAAATTCCCTCTCCCCCGCCCTTCGTCGTGCCGTTCGGCGTCCGGGTAATCCAGGCTGATTCGGAACCGCAGGCGATGGGGCCGTTCGATGAGCGGCAGCGCCTCGTCGAATCGTTGCCGCAACGGTTTCGTGCCATTGGTCAGCACGAGACAAGGCCGGTGCTGCAAGGCGTAACCGAGAATGCGGAAGATATCGCGGTTCACAAACGGTTCCCCGCCGGTGAACGAGAATTTTTCCACCCCCAAGTCCAGCGCCTCGTCCACAAACGGCTTCACATCATCAAAGGTTACCAGTTGCAATCGGTGGTCCCCGGGGTGCGAACCTTCCAGACAAAAGGGACAGCGTAGGTTGCAGTTCGTCCCCGTATGAAACCAGAGTTCAGAGAGCGCCGCAGGCTGAATGTAGCCGCGCGGCGCACCTTCAGACGTGAGAAGCCAGTCCGGGTCGTCCCGCAGGTGCCGCCATGACGCCTGCGGCGCCTTTGTTGCGTGATTGATCTGCAATGAATACTCCATGCGTGCAAGTAAGAGAAGGTCAACCGATGATGATGCTTCGGCACGTAGTCTACCATGACTTCGCAGGTGGGCTGGAACGCGAAGTACCCCAAGCCGGCCATGCGAAACTGCTCGCCACACTACATGTATCCACGCCATGACCGATCTTCAGTCAACCCCACCCCCGCGTTAGCCGCGCCATGGTTTTGTAATTGGCCATCGTTCGGGCCGTGATCTCGCGGCCGTAGGGGCAGGAGGTCGGCGTGAGGACGAAGCCGCGGCCTTCGCCGTGGGTACCGTCGCGGAGGGCTTGCGTAACAACCTTCTCGAAGTCGCGGGGTTCGAGGTTTTCGATGTCGCTGACTTCGATGTTGCCGAAGAGCACGAGGTCCTGGCCGAATTCGCGGCGCACGTCGGCGAGTTGGACGTCGCCCTGCGGCGGCGGTTCGATAGGGTCGGTCGCGTCGGCGCCCATTTCGATAAAGTAGGGCAGCACGCTCTTGATGCGGCCGTGGCAGTGGAGCCGCGGGTATCCGCCGTGCTGATTGATGGCATCGAGCATGGGTTTCGTATAGCGGACGACGTACTCTTCGAACAACGGCGTCGGCAGATAAGGCTCCGTTGCGTACTCGGGACCATAGATGCGCCAGAGGTGTCCCGGCGCCTCCCGCGCGACGGTTTCGGTGCGGGCATGCAGAGGACGCGCGATCTTCTCCAGGAGTTGGTGAAACAACACGCCTTCTGTGTAGGCGATCAGCGTGAACGTATCCATGGAGAAGAGCTGGGCCGCGACGCAGATGGGGTCCTCCGTGTCGAGCATAACGATGCCCCGATCGCCGACCTCCTCATCGGCAGTCGCGAAAGGGGACAAGTCCGGTTCGGCGTCAAACACGTCATCGGGCACTTGCAGATACGCTTTCAGATCGTCCACATCCTTCAACAGATGCTCGACCATCCACGTCGTGTCGAGTCCCTGATCGCGTCGGTCGGTCTGCGTCAAGGTGCGCCCGCCGATGCGCAACGTCGTACGCGTGAACCGCGCGTCGTCCTCGAAGGTGACTTCGCGGGCGAAGAACTCGTGCCAGGGATGGTCGTCGGGCCGCAGCCAACGTACCGGCCGCATGCGGATGATATCGGTCTGTTCTTCCGCAAGCTGGAGCAGCGGCTGCCACGACGGATGATTGTAGATATTGAACGGATCCGGGTCCGACGCGTCGATGTTGAATCCGCCGATCTCATAGAAGTTGATGCCCGGCCGGTCCACCGGCCGCCGCTCTAACATCGCCATCAACCGCTCGCGCGATGTCATCCTTTCCCCTCCCCCGTCGTATTCGCGAATTAGAATCAAACCGGGCGAGACGCCCGTTCTCCTTTCCATCAACCGCGAGCAAGTAGCCTCTTAGAACGTATAGGAAAAGGTGGTCGACGCGCGCCAATCTAGCGAGTCACTTTTCGCGGTGGAGATGTCTCGATTGCACAGTTCTTGCAGCACGTTCCCCCTTCGTGCAGGCTGGAAGCCCGTACCACAAAAAGTCCAGCCCGCTCTCTTCAAACACGCTCATAAGTCGCGCTCCGGCATCAGCCCAACTCGAAGGTGGTGACGCCGAAGATGCGGTCGTGTGCGAGGTCGGGCGGCGGCCCGAGATACATCCGTGCGCAGCCGAAGACCTCGACCATCTTGTGCCGGTGCACGAATTCGATTGCCGCGGGGTTGTTCTCGGGCGCGTCCAGGAACAGCGGTCCGCCCTCAGCGAAGGGCGACAACCGCGCGACCAGGGCTTCCGCCACTGCGGCATCGTCTACGAAGAGCGGGCCTATCTTGCACCCGATCCGGCAACGCCGCACCACGCCGAATCCCGCCAGCCTGCCGTCGCGCCGGCACCCCAGGGCGAGCGATTCGGGCAGGGCCAGCCACTGTTTCAAAAAGACCGGACGCGGCGCGGGAAAACAGGTGCGGTCGTACTCGAAAACTTGGTCAAAGGGAATCTCGTTCAGCGGAACAATGTCCTCGTCATCACCCGGCGCCGGTTCCGGCCGCTCCGGGATTCCGGCTTGAAAACGCATGTTGCGGTGGGAGAAGACGAACCCGCCTTTCGCGTAGTAGTCCTGCATGTTGAAGACGCCGTCCATGCCGACGCTCGCGCCGGGCCGCAGTCGCGCGAGGAGGCGTTCCCGCCGCGCGTGCCAAAGCGTGTTGCCGAGCCCGCGTCCACGAAACTCGGGCCGCATGATGAAGAACCCCATGAACCCGAATTCGCCGTTGTAGGACGTAATGGCCCCTCCGCCGATCATCTCGCCGTCCAGTTCCGACGCCACGAACGCCTCGGGATCGGTCGCCCAGAATACGTCGGCGTCGTGCAGGCCGGGGTTCCATCCCTCCTGCGCCGCCCAACGGACCAGTTCGTCGACCTCCGCGCGGGTCATGTTGCGGATGATCGGGGTGTTGGACAATGTGATGGTCTCCTCTGCGCTGGAACAGACAAGGAGCGTGACATGCGATACTAGCAGCTCTGATTCGATTGGGCAAAACCGTTTCGTTGATTTCAGCGCATGCCCCACCGGGAGCGCCAGGCTCCAGCCTGGCAAAGTTTCGGAGCAACTGAATTCACCCATACACATGCAGTCATTGCATCGCTACCAATCATCGCTCCGACCTCGCCAGGCTGGAGCCTGGCGCTCCCGGTGTGGCCCCCTCCAGTTTCCATTCCGTCGCTGTATTGACCGCGGGATGCCGTCGTACCCATAATCGATCCGTATGCGGCGGCATCGTCGCACCGTGGCGCGGATACGGCAAGGTATTAAGAGGTTCTTGGGAGCACCGAATATGACCCGAGTCATTCTGGAAACGAAAGTCGAAGACCACGCCCCTCACCTCTATCGCGCCGATGCCATTGGCGCCGGGGTCGATGGTTTCGCGGCCGTCACCGACACTGCGGTGGCGCAGTTTCATGAGAAGGGCTATCTCCTCGTTCGTGGTCTCTTCACGGCGGACGAAGTGAAGGCGGCGTTGGCGGAGTTGGACGCGATGGTGCGTGCGGACGATCCCCAGTGCGAAGGCATTTGGTTCGAAGGCAGCATCCGCGAGGCCATCGCGCAGATCCCCCACGGCACAGAACACGGCGTATCCGGTCAGATCGGAGATCTCGCGCTGGGCCAGACCGGCGATATGATGCCCGCGCTTCCCGGGGATGTGCGCGCCAAGTATGTGCGCAAGTTCAACCAGTTTGCGGAACACCATCCCCCGCTCCGCGCCATGCTGGAGAAACCGGAACTGACGCAGGTGGTCGAGAAGCTTATCGGCGAACGCGCGGCCGTGTTGCAGGAGATGGCGATGATCAAACCGCCCAGGGGCCGTGAGAAACCGTGGCATCAGGATCACGCGTACTTCAACTACCCACTCGACACGAAGATCGTCGGCTCATGGATTTCGCTCGGAGAAGCGACGCCGGAGAACGGCTGCATGCACGTCCTCGCGGGCGCGCACTTGGACGGACCGCAGGTCCACTGGCGGCGGCGGGACTGGCAGATCTGCGATGCGGAAGCGGCACGGCGCACGCAGACCGCGGTCCCGGCACAGGCGGGCGACGTGTTGTTCTTCGACTCCAAGCTCCCCCACGGCACGCCCATCAACCGGAGCGCCGACTACCGGTGGGCGCTGCAATACCACTTCATCCCGGCGTCTGCAGTCGAGACCCCGGACGAAGACCGCCTGGCGATCTTCGGGAGCGAAGGAAAGGATGTGACGTGCTGACGACGAACTATTCGAGTTCGGGATTACTACGGTTCGTGGCGGATCAGTCTCCCCCGCCAAGCTGTTGGACATCCGCCAAGTCGACAGCTCGGCCCGCTGCTCGTTTCGACGCAATCAAATCGTCTTTGGAGATGACTTGGAATTCCTGCCCTTGGTACGTGAGCGAGACACGGTGACGCCACGCGTCTTCGAACTCAATTCCAGGAGTAAAGGTCTGAACATCCAGCCGTACACGATCCTGAAAAACAGTGATCTCGTTGGCGAGAATATCGTCTGCACATGTGAGCGACGCTGTACCCAAATTCGCTTCCAGTAGTGCATCAATCAGCCGTTGTGCATTTGCCGGTGAGGCCTCGATGAGAATGTCGAGGTCGAAGGTCGCGCGCGGAACGCCATGTAAGATCGCAGCGACGCCGCCGATCACGACGTACTTCACGTCATGGTGCTGAAATGACTTGAATACGTCCTGGAACCGGTTCAGCACGTTTCAGCTCCAGCAATTCTGGGTTTACAGCGAGCGCCAGGTCGGTGAACTCGCAGAGAAGGTCCATCCGTTCCGTCATGGAAAGAGACTGAAACCACCGCGCCTTGGCCTCGGGAGTCTCGGCGTCTCGGCTGTGTAGTACCCTCGGCTCCATACGGTCATCGTACCAATCGGCGCTTGGCGATTCAATTTGGGAGTACCATCTATATACAAGCCTGAAACCTGTCGCGCGCGTGATACCATAATCCCCATGCGGAAACATTGGCGGCGGATTCGGGAGCATTGGAACCGCACGGACACGGTCGTGATGGCGACGAACCATGCGGCGTTGGCGGTGTTTGTGGCGAACTGCTGGTGGCAATCGGCGATGGTCTGCCAGCTGGCCAGCGCGGTTCCCCTCGCGTTTCAAGTCTGGCGCGCGGTTCGGTCGGACCGGCTGTTGCGCGACGCCCTCGTCTTCGGGGCCATTATCGGATTCGCCTGGCCGGTCGGCGAAGGTCTCGTGACGGCGGTCTTCGGTTGGTGGGGAGAGTACCTCGCGGCGGGCATCACCATCTGGCACACGCCGCTCTATTGCATCCTCATCGGCTGGCTGGCCTCGACTCATCTCTACTACCTGTCCCACCGGCTGGAAGCGATGGGGTACGGACGGACCACCGGCATCGCGGTCGTCGGCCTCACCGCATTCGGCATGGGACTACTCGGCGAGAATCTGTTTGTCTGGGCGAACATGTGGCGCTACGATACCTCCGGACTGGACTGGTGGGCCATCCCCGCGTTCGTGCCCGTCGCCTACGGCGCGGGATACGCCATCCTGCCGCTGCTCAACCGCTGGCGCGCCGAACCAACGGCCCTGGCCTGCGGCGCGGTGTTGATTGTGACCTGCGTAGGATTCGGCCTCGCATCCGGCTTCTTCCCCCGCTGACCGAAGTGCCTTGGTCCTTCCAGGCCAGAATTCGAGGTGCCTTGGCCTTCCAGGCCAAGATTCTTTGTGACACGGGCTTCCAGCCCGTGGGGGGGTGAGTCGTAAGCAAATGGACAGTTGCGAACGAGCTTGTGAGATTGGTCAAAGAGTGAAGAAGCCGTGGGCAGGACGCCCACGCATGTGCACGGGCGGGACGCCCATGCCCCTTGTTGGGCTTACTCGGCTGGTAGACCGGGGATGACTCGCTCGGGCAATGGGGGTGCCTCTGTCGTTATGACGATCTTTACGGATTCGTCTTCGGCGTCCGCGATGGAAATGGTTGCATCCGCAGTGGCGCTAGCTTGAGGACCTGCGATTGCGGAGACCGGAATTCCTTTGCGGGCCTCCGCCAGGGCAATCGGATTCGGGAAGAGTCCATACACCGAATTCGGCAGGTCCCCGGTCAGCGTTACTACGCCGCCGGCGCTGCTCCATTCCGTGACGACATCCTTCCGATGTTTTGTCCGTTCCGCGCGCAGGGGGAGGATGCTTAGGGCGGGTACGGCCTCGCTGAAGATCGTGTCGTACGCAATGGCGTCGGACAGGTTCATGGGGGCGCCATAGTAATCCCGGTAGTCCGGCAGGACGCCAAGGGGCCCCTCCCCCGCCACTTCCTTCGCCGCCGCCTGAAACGCCGCAACCCGTTCCCCGGCATCGTGCCAGCGCCGGACTGAGATGAATTGCATGGCGAACAGAATGATCACCAGGCTGGTCGTGATGCCGACCATGGAGATGCGCCACTTGGGATGTTCCATAATGCGAAAGAACAGCGCCACCAAGCCTATGGTGAAGAAGGCGTTGGCGAGCAGCAACTGGCCCCCGCCAATGAGGGATACGAAATCCACGGGCCGGTCCAACGGTCCCAGCCGCAGCGCAACCATCGCAAGGACGCCGAACAGAATGACCGGACGCCGCGCCTTACGGTAGATCAGGGCGAACAAGCCCACGACCACCAGGACAGCAAGCCACCCAAGCCAAGGTTGCTCGTGGAAGGCGACTACGGTCTTTGGGAGAAAGCCCAAGGGATAGAACAGGAAATACAAAGGCGTCATGCGTTGGGCAAGTTGGACGCCCGAGGTGACGAGGTCACCCGCATGCGCGAACAGGCCCACGATACCGGCCACAAAAAAGACAGCGAGCCTGGCAAAACTTCGCTCGCCGGTTCGGGCGACGAGCAATTCGAACAAGACAATGACAAGGACCAAGGTCGCGTTCCCGGCGTAAGGTACGGTCGCGGCCATGAACAGGACAAGGGCCACGGAGACCTTCCAGGCTTTCGGGGTACGCACGTGCGCGGCGTAGGCGGTGAGTGCGAGGAGTGCAATCAGGCACGGGATAATGTCGCCAACGCCGGAAATATTGAGGACCGCCTCGGAATGGACCGGATTGGCCAGAAAGAGGCACGCCGACAAGGTACCGAACCACCAAAGCCCGCGAACGGTCAGGTTTGTGAAGTAATAGACGCACATGACGCAGGCATACAGGAGCAGCATGTTGACGAGATGGTAGCCAGGCAACCACGTGCTGAATACCGCCATCTCAAGCCGAAAGAGTTGACCGGCGAGGAACGGGAGGTCGCTTCCGGCCGTCGCGAGGACCTCGAAATCCCGGCCCATGGGATAGGTCGTTACGCTCCAAATATAGATGACGAAAAGATATACGAACAGCGACACCGCGTCGTAGGTGTCGTGGTAGCGCATCCGCAAAGCAACGAGCGGATGGGGTTTCTTGTTGGGGTCACGCATAGCGCCAAAGTCTACTGGCCGGGTTCAATGAAGATCAACCTTGACGATAAACCATTTAGCGATATCGTTCGTCCAATTCGGAGTAGCTGCAACGCTGGTGGTTACCGAAAACCTTACGAACGGTAGATAGGATGCTTGCGAGGCCCCATTCGGCTCTCGTAAACTGGGGTACCGGCCGGCGATTTCTGGTGACGCGACGGCCAACGCGTATTGGAGTGTGAAGGCATGATTGCACGTATTTTGTTTTCTCTTGGGCTGGCACTGTGTGGTTCTTCCATGGCATTTGCGCAGGCGGATTCTGGCGCGGCGCACGCCAACGACCTCCCTACCATCGCCCGGAACTTCCGGTTGAATGACCATCTCGATGGATCCCACGAGTTGTACCGGTATCGGGACTCGAAGGCCATCGTGTTGTTTTTCGCGGGGAACGGATGCCCCATCGTTCGGAAGAGTGTGGCGACGTTGAAGGAAATCCGTGATGCCTATGCCGAGAAGGGCGTCGCGTTCCTGATGGTTGACGGGAATCCTGGCAACGACAAGGACAGCGTTGTCGAGGAGGCCAACGAATTCAGCATCGATTTCCCGGTTCTTCTGGACGAAGCACAGACCGTAACAGAAGCGCTCCAGGTCGACCGGACGGCTACGACCTTCGTCATCACACCGGGCAACTGGAAGATCGTGTACCGGGGCGCCATCGACGATCGGCTCGGCTACGGAGCGGAAAAGCCGGAACCCACGCACCGCTGGCTAACGGATGCGCTGGACGCGGTTCTCGCGGAACAGCCAGTGGAGACGCCGTTCACCGAGGCCAAGGGGTGTCTCATCGATCGGCTTCCCGAGCCGAAGAAGATATCGTACTCACGGCATATCGCGCCTGTCCTGCGGGAGAAATGCGCGACCTGTCATCGAGAAGGCGACATCGCGCCCTTCCCCATGGACAGCTACGAGGAAGTCGTCGATCACAAGCGCATGATCCGGGAAGTGGTCATGACGAAACGCATGCCGCCCTGGCATGCGGACCCCCACTACGGACAATACGAAAACGACAATGGACTGACGGTGGAGGAAACGCGGCGCTTGCTGGCGTGGCTCGACAACGATGCGCCGCGAGGCCGGGGCCGCGACCCTCTGGCCAAGGTGAAGCCCATGGAATCGTCCTGGCCGCTGGGCGAACCAGACATCGTCGTGTCCATGCCGAGGTCCATCGCCGTGCCCGCGACGGGGGTGCTGGACTACGAGTACGTTCGAGTTCCCTACACCGGGACGGAGGACGTGTGGGTGAAGGCGGCGGACGTGTTGCCGGGCGCGCGGAGCGTCGTGCATCACGTGCTCGTGTTCATCCGGTATCCGGAGCACCTTCGCCATCTGCAACCGGAGTACGAAGGCGGATTGGACGGCTTCTTCGCGGGGTATGTCCCCGGCATGCAGCCCTCGTTCTTCCCGGAGGGAACGGCCAAGTTTGTGCCTGCAGGGTCCGAGTTCGTCTTTCAACTGCACTACAGCACAACCGGGAAGGCCGAGGAAGACCTCAGCAAGCTCGGGTTGTACTTGAACAAGGGCGAGCCGAAACGGGAACTGTTCACCCGGGCGGCGAGCAACACGGAAATCGCCATCCCGCCCGGCGATCCGGCGTTCCCTGCGAAAGCGGCGTATCGTCTCGGCCAGGATGCAATTCTGTACTCCATGTCCCCACACATGCACTTCCGCGGGAAGAGCTTTCGGTACGTGGCCGATTTCCCGGACGGGTCGTCGGAGGTTTTGCTGAACGTCCCCAACTATGATTTCAATTGGCAGACCATGTACCGCTTCGAGGAGCCGAAGGTGTTGCCCGCAGGCACGGTGATCCGGTGCGAAGGCGCCTTTGACAACTCGTTAGGCAATCCCATGAACCCCGACCCCGAAAGCTGGGTCTATTTTGGCGAGCAGACCTTTGAGGAAATGTTCATCGGCTATCTTCGCTACGCGTATGTGGACACCGACAGCAGCGCCCGCACGCAGGATGGCATGTTCGCCGAAGGAGAACGGCCGGGACTGGGTATACCGGTAACGGCCGAAAGTTTGATCGGCACCATGTGGAGGAGCGGCCGGTTCCGGATCCGCTTCCTCGCGGACGGTGAAGTCCGAGTCGGGCGCGGCATGAAGGGATCGTGGCGCATCGAGGACGACCGCGTCATCATTCACATTGCGAACGATGACCACATCCTTCGAATCGACGGCGATAAGCTCGTCGGCGACGATGGTCCATTGCCCAACATCCAACGCGCGGACGCAACTTAGCGCCTAGAATACCTTGGAAGGATTGACGGGCAGTCGTTCCACCCGATGTCTGATGGCGTCGACCCGCCACAGCGAATAGGTAGCGTGCGCATGCGCGGGAATCGCGCTCAGCGGTTCCGCGGTAAGCACGAGCAAGGTTTCGTCATTCATCCAGGATAGCGAGACCGGTTCCCCCTCGATCGCTGCGACTTTGGGTTGGGTTCTCGCGGTATTGCAGTACCAGAGTTGGTTTCGCAGGTCGAGCCACGCCACGTATGCGCCCTCGGGGGAGACTTTGGCCAAAAGGGGCGCGTATTCCAGTTGAAGAATCGTCTCGTAGGTTTCGGAAACAGGGTCGAGTTTGATGATTGCCCCAACGATGCTGATATAGACGACAAAGCCGCCAGCCGCGTTCCAGGCGAGGTTGCTTGCCGCCGCGGGACATTCGAGAGGTTCATCTCTGAACTCCTCCCAGCTAACGCGTCGGATCTGGGATGATTGTGCCGAGACGTATACGGACTGGTTACCAGCCCTAATCGGGACGAGGCTTCCCGGGCGGGCCTCTGAGTTGTTTGATGCAATGGATACCGGAGCACTTCCGGGCGCCCATCGATACCACTTCGCGGGCCCTGGATTTTGCAGAAACGCGATGTCCCCTACCCAACCCAACGGACCGAAACCCTCGCGTGCAATCTCATCCACGGCTCCATCACTGGGGTTCCACGCATAGAGGGGGTCGGCATCGAGCAGGAACATGGTGGCGTCGCTTCTGCCGACGGGATCTGAGGTCAACACGGAAGGCAAGTTGACCCGGTCAGAATGCTCTAGATCAGGTTTCAGCATTGCGAGACGATCCGCGCCGCGCCCCATGGGGTTTGGATTTGCGGTTACAAGAATCTCCCCGTTCGCGAATCCCTGAACGGCGCGTGGCAGAACGCGACGCGGCCACACGTTGTTTTCGCGAAGCATGTCGGGATACGTGAATGCGGGATCGAGGATGATCGTATCCACCGGCGCATCAACCGGCAATAGAAACGAGCCGCCGTTCGCGCCCGGTTCGATAGCGGTTTGCGTGACGCGACTGCCGGACACAAGGGCGACCTTAAGTTCGCCGAACATCGGGATATCCCCCGGATTGGAAACCAGAATGCGAACGCCCCCGTCGCTCGCAACCACGTCGTCGATGGCGTAATCGAAGGTGCCCCCGCGCTCGAACCAGACGCGAAAGGTCTCGCGCAGGTCGGATTCGGAAGCGAGTTCCAGCTCCTGCAAGACTGCCGTATACGAGACAGGGCGATACCGATGAATCCGCAGCAGATTTCGACAGCCGGAGATTAACTTATCTTGTCCTGTTTGCGCGGCTATGGCCGAAAGCGTATAGGCCTGGCGGACCTGAATAATGGATGGATCGGATTTCGTTCCATCCGACGACGGCCTCAAGGCATCCTGCAAGTCAATCAACTTCATTGGGAAATCGACGGTTGGAGGGCAACGAAGCGTCTCTACATATTGGAGGAACTCCCGGTTCCCCCTAGCGCCTTGGAGTGCCAACCACGCGCTGTACTCGGCAAACCCGTGGACAATCCAGGCAGCGGCCTCGGGTTGTTGGGTGAACCAGCGTCCCGTAATCGTACTGCCCCACCAGTTGTGTGCCGTTTGGCGAGCCACGGTTGCGAATCGTTCCGGAGCGGGCTTGAGCGGCATCGGGGGCAGACCTAGTACCGAATTGCCGCCGTTGAACGGCTCGTCGATATGCGAGTCAACCACAACCACCACATGGTCAAACCCATCGCTTTCGAATAACACGCGCAGGTAGCTGTAAGCCTCCCCCACGGTATTGAGCAGCGCTTGCGGGTCGGGAATCGGCGCATCCTGATCCCAGAGCAAACCGCATTGAACGGCTCCGTGAACGCGGTTAAGACTCTGGTATGGACCAGCGATGAACGTGGCCCCGAGGACCGGCCGCTTTTCCTCCCAGGCAACCCGCTTCCGCTTCCGCGTTTCGTTCGGGTTGATCGTTGGATTCGCAATGGCCGCCGTCCAGTCTTCGGGAATCTCGACGTAGCCCTGCATCAAGAAGAAACTGGTGAGGTCAGTAGGATGCCAAAGGGATAAGTGAGGAAGGATGACGCGATCGGATCCGATTAGCGCCGGCTGCAGTGTATCGCCACTAGGCGACCCCGAATACGTCAATTGAACGGATACCGTCTCGCCTTCCCGCAATGCTTCGGGACACCTGATCTGAAGCGCCTCGCCATTGCGCCTGCATCGGACGGATTTGCCGTTCACCGTCGCTTTCTCGATGGTATATCCGGGATCAAGCAGAACGAGGAGTTCCCGCCGATCGGCTTCGAGAATCGTGATGGTCAGGTCCGCCGTCGCGGAGAGTGACCCCGGACTATCAGCGTTCGAGGGCATGATCGACGCAAGCACCTCGAGTTCGGTAATGCGTTGACCCGCGATGGCTTCGTGGAGATGCGATTCGTTTGTATCTGGCAGGAGGGGTCCCAGGTACACAAAAGCGACGTACGCGATTATGACGACGCCTGCGAGCAGAGCCAGTCCAGAGAAGGGTCTGCCCGAGCGGCGCTTCATGGTCTAGACCGGCCTGTCGTAAATCACCTGGGGTCCGGCGTAGGGATCGAACACGGTGATTCCCTCGTTGCCGAAGCAGGCGGTAACGGGCGCGCCTTTCCCCGCGGCGGTGTACTCGAAGTTGCGGCGGCAGACTTCGCGGGCGGCGTGCACGATCAGGACAGAGAGGCGCGACTCTTCCGCGTCGGGGTAGGTGCCTTTGATGTCGTCCAAGGACTTGCCCAGGAACTTCATCTCCGCCACCTTCTCGACGCAAACGACGAGGCTGTCTACACCGTAGCCGCAGTAGGCGTAGGTGCCGTCCTCGCGTTTGACGTCGCGGGTGAAATGGGCGTTGCGGGTCTGGGTACCGACGCCGCCCTCCGTATAGCGCAGCCCGCGGAACTGGGAATCGCACTCGACGAATCCGTTGATGCCGAAGATCTGGCTTTCCTGGTTGACGGGCCCTTCGAATTCGTCGGGCATGATCCAGCTATTGATGAAATCGATGCTCATGCCGTTGTCGAAGGTGACCTTGACCTGGACCGCGTCGTAGGCGTCCATATTGTATTCGTTGCGAAGTTTGACCTTCTGGCCAACGGCGTACAGGCTGACGGGCTTCACGCCGAAGTACGCGACGAAGAGATCGGTCCAGTGGCAACCCACGTAGCTGAAGGGGTCGCTGCGTTCCGCCCACTTGCGAAAGACCTTCGTGGAGATCTCCAACGGCTCCTCCAGGATCGCGCGGCCGTAGATGGGCGTGCCGATACGCTTCGAGATGTCGTCGCGGATGCGCAGATGATCCGGGTCGTAGCGCTTGTGCATGTCGACGCCGACAAGCCGGTTCGCCTTTCTGGATGCCGCGATAATGTCGTCGGTCTCGCCCGTGTCGAGCGTGAGCGGTTTTTCGCTGATGGCGTGGGCGCCGCGTTCGAGCGCGGCAAGGATGGGGGCGGCGTGCAGATCGTCGGGCGTTGCAACCGCGAGGATATCGAGGTCGGGATTCGCATCGAGGAGATCCAGCCAGGGCGTCTCGCCGTGGTAGATTTGGAAATCCATACCGAGCTTGCCGTACTCGTCGCGTTTGGACTGCCCCGTCTTTTCGGTCCGCGTCGCGAGACCAACGAATTGGATGTCGATGTCCCCGAGCTTGCGAGCCATGTTGTCGAGACCGAGACGGCCGAGCCAGGGGGCAAGTCCAAACTTCTCCAACTGGCAATAGGTGCGAAGATGAACGTCTCCGCCGAACATTCCCGCACCAACCAAACCGATCTTAATCTGTCTCTGCACAAACCCCTCCTAAGTGTGCTGTCAATCCATCGTTCGCGGAACCGTTTCGTTTGGTCAGGTAGCACCTTCCAAAAGCGACGGCGACTGCACGGGTGCGTTTTCTCCCCCTGCGGGAGCGTCGGGCGGCAATGAAATCTGGATGCTCATGGTCGAGCGCGCCTCGTTCACGAGGTCTTCAATTATCTGTTGTTTCTTGCGTTGCACCATGGCGTTGGAGAGCCGTTCCTTCAGCTCTCCTTCCAGAGGAGCCGTCTTGCGGTCGGTGACCTTCATGATGTGCCAGCCTACGCGGGTCTTGAACGGCTGGGAGACTTCGTTCAAGGGCGCGTCGAACATGCGCTGATCGAACTCCGGTCCGAGGATTCCCCGGGTCGCACCCTGGATCACTCCGCCGGTCTCCCGGGTCCGGTCATCGTCGGTGACTTCCTTCGCGACCGACGCGAAGTCTTCGCCATCCTGAATGCGCTTATAGGCTGCGTCGATCTTCCCGCGCGCCTGCTCCCCAGCGGCGGGATCGTCGCCCTGCACGCGGACCAGGATGTGGGCGATATCCGCGACGTCGAACATGTTCTTCGCTTTCAGATTGTCGTACTCCGCCTGGATCTCCTCGTCCGATACGGTTACGTCCGCAGCTTTCATCTGGCTGAATTTGCGAGAGACGAGGCGCATGCGGGTCAGGTTCTCGACCTCTTCCATCGAGATTCCCTGCTTTGCGATGAACTCTTCCATGGTGGCGCCGTCCGGCAGTGCGGCCGCGTTGCGTTCGATCTCCGCCTTGACTTCCTCGTCGGTTACTTCCACACCGGCCTCTTTCGCGAGCACGTACAGAACTTTTCCATCGACCATCGTGTCGATGATCTTCAGCTTCTCATCCTGACTGATAGGCTGTTGAGCAAGGCGCTCCGGATCCTTGATGCCCATGTTCTGCGCCTGGGCAATACGGGCCTGAAGGATTGCGGTGAGGGCGCGCTCCAATTCCGTGCGGGTGATGGTCTCGCTGTCGCCGATTTGCACGACGATTTCGGGATCGTTCGTGGCTTGGGCGAATGCAACCGAGGCGGACAGCAGCGACGCCAGAAGGACACAAATAGAAGCGACTGAAAACCTGTACATGAGTGGGTTCTCCAAAGAATAGTATCCGCCCCGTCGCAGTTGAACGCTTCCGGTGACGAGACTTCCCTGAATCGTAGCAGACCTGAATGATGGCGGCAACGTGGCCCGAGCGGCGCAAGTTTAGAGCGTGACGGTCTTGCCTGTCTCAGCAGACCGATACACGGCCTCGATGATTTCGACCGATCGCCTGCCTTCGCGGCCGTCGATGGTTGGATTGCGGCCTTCCCGAATGGCGTTGACGAAGTCTTCGATCTGGCGGCGATGCCCCTCGTGTTTGAGACTGGCGATGGGGTCGCTGGCGCCCGATCCGAGGGTGTCCCCTTTGATCCCCGACAATACATCGGCGTCTTCCGGCGCCTCTGTGGCAAATTGCCACGACTTTAGTTCGCCGTCTTCGAGTACCGCGCTACCTTGGGTGCCATGGACTTCGACGCGGGCGGGATGACCGGGCCAGATAGCGGTGCTGCCTTCGATGACGCCCATGGCGCCGTTTTCGAAGGTGAGCATGGCGCAGGCGAGATCCTCGACTTCGATGCCCGTGTGGCCGACGAGGGCGGTCTGGGCGGTCACGGTCTTGACGGGGCCGAAGAACCAGAGCAGCAAGTCAATCTGATGAATGCCCTGATTCATGAGACAACCGCCGCCGTCGAGCTTGCGCGTGCCGCGCCAGGCGCCGCTGTCGTAATACTCCTGAGAGCGGTACCATTTGATGTAGGCATCGCCCAGGACCAACTTGCCGAAGCGACCCGCATCGAGGGCCTTCCGGATATTCGTGGGACCGTCGGCATAGCGATATTGAAAGATGCAGCCGAGCTTCACGCCGGCATCGTCAACCGCTTTGATCACGCGATCGATGCGTTCCGTGGTGACTTCCAGGGGCTTTTCGGCAAGGATGTGTTTTCCGGCCTTCGCACAGGCTTCGGCGATGTCCGCGCGTAGACCGCTGGGGACGCAAAGGCTGACCGCCTGGATATCGTCGCGCTTCAGCAGTTCGAGATAGTCGGCATAGGTTTCTGCGGGGTACTTCTCCGTTAACTTCTTGGCGTTTGCTTCCACGACATCGGACACGGCGACGAGTTTCGCTCCTGGAATGTCCGTGATGCTTTGCGCGTGGATCGGCGCAATCACGCCGCAACCGATGATACCCATGCCGACTTCAGTCATGTGGACTTCTCCAATTCGTTTTCACTCGTGGAACGGAGCGAGTTACCCCGCATAGAATTGCGCAGAATCGTCGCGCAGGATGAGCCTTTTATGATGCAGGCCCCGCCCGCGAATTTCAAGTCTCGAGTCCGCGGGCGGGGCAAGAATGCTGCAAGAGATGCTTGGTAAACGGGCGTGAACGGCAAGTGTTTCAGTTTTGAGCGGCGCGCTCGATGGCGCGGCCGCCGGCTTGAATATCCCTGCCGACACCACGGATCGTGTTGCAACCGGCAACATGAACTGCAATGATCACGGCCAGTGTCATCCACCCTGCGAAATACGCGAAACGCTGAATCATGATTCGAGCCTCCAGACTGCCTCCGACTCCGTCCATCACGGCAACTGCAACAACGGTCTCGATACGCGCAATACCGGTCACCAGTAGATGAATTGTACCATCTTGCGGGAGGATTTGTCGCGCTGTGGCGATACTCTTGTGCTGGTTTTGACATCAAGAGGTTTCGGGGCGGAATACAGTTTGGTCCAGCGGGAGGAACCGCCGGAGCGCAGGACCGGATTCAACTGCCGGGAGTTTCGATGTGACTCGAATCGGACGTACGGCAACAAGCTTCACGATTATGTTGACGTTGGCGGCGTGCAGTGGGCAAGGCAGCCGGAGTAGCGGATCATCTGGCGTAACGCACGAACCGTCGAGTGACTCGGTCTCGTATGCCTACTTTGCCGAAGTGCTTGCACGCTACGTCGACGACCGAGGGTTGGTCGACTATGCGGGCCTGCGAGCGAACCGTTCAAGCCTCGACGCGTTCATTGCGGATCTAGCGGAACTCAAGCCCGATGTCTGCGCCGCGTGGAGTGAGCCGGATAAGATCGCCTTCTGGCTCAACGCATACAACGCGATAACGCTGGCCTCGGTCGTCGACAACTATCCAATTGAGCCGAGCCTTCTGCGGAGGTTCTTCTATCCCGAGAACAGTATACGTCAGATTCCCGGCGTTTGGACGGAACGAGAGTGGATCATCATGGGATCCCGGTATACGCTAGACGCTATCGAGCATGAAGTGCTCCGGGCGGAGTTCGAGGAGCCGCGAATCCACGCTGCGCTGGTGTGCGCGGCAATGGGGTGCCCCCCATTGCGAAATGAGCCGTATACGGGCGGTTTGTTGATTGCCCAGCTAGATGATCAGATGAGGCGCTTTCTGGCGCACGACAATAAATTCCGCATCAGTCGCGATACGGGTACAGTTTATCTCTCGCTCATCTTCCGTTGGTTTGGATCGGATTTTGTCGCCCCCGCCAAGAGCGGGGTTATCGAGGGACACGGTGCGGTCGAGGCTGCGGTCCTCTTCACGATCGCGGATTACCTCTCGCCAGAAGACAGCGCGTATTTGCGGAGCGGCGATTACACGGTGGAATACCTCGAATACGATTGGTCGCTGAACGATCAGCGGAAGGATATCCCGTGAGTTCACCCGACGCCAAGACGCCATCGTTGTTGAAGCCACTGCTGCTCCTCGTCGCTGTGGCGGTCCTCTTTCTTGCGTCCCAGGCGTTCCCGATCGCGGAATGGATGCGCGCGTTTCTGACGTGGGTCGACGCCCTCGGCCCACTTGCGCCTATTGCGCTGGGCATTGCGTACATCCTTGCCTGCGTGTTTCTCGTGCCAGGGTGGATCCTGACCCTGGGTGCGGGGTTTCTTTTCGGGGTTATCCGGGGAACCGTTGTCATTTCTATCTCGGCAACCCTGGGTGCAACCGCCGCGTTTCTTGTCGGAAGGTATCTGGCGCGAAACGCCGTAGCCAGGCGAATCGCGGGAAACGCGCGTTTCGAGGCAGTCGACCGGGCTGTCGCGCGGGAGGGGTGGAAAATTGTCGGGCTGACGCGACTCTCTCCCCTATTTCCATTCAACCTATTAAACTATGCGTTCGGACTGACCCAGGTTTCCCTGAAGGCGTACTTTTTTGCATCCTGGATCGGGATGCTGCCGGGAACGATTCTGTACGTCTATATTGGTTCGCTCGCGGGCGACCTGGCCACGTTGGGCACGGGTGAACGGCAGCGCAATATCGCGCAGTGGGTGTTGTACGGATTCGGATTGGTTGTGACCATCGTTGTCACGGTGTACGTGACGCGAATTGCGCGCGCCGCGCTCCGTACGACCATCGATGGGGACCACCCCACAACAACCAGGGATCGCTGAATGAGCACGGCTGAAAAGATTACGATGCCGCCGATGGATGGGCACAACAGAGAATTGGTCGCCAACGTGCATCCACCGGATTGGGTCAATCCACAACCGCAGCCGCGCTATAACCTGGTGGTGATCGGTGCCGGTACTGCAGGGTTGGTCACGGCGGCGGGCGCGGCAGGCCTGGGCGCGAAAGTGGCCCTGGTCGAGCGCCACCTCATGGGCGGCGATTGTCTGAACACAGGATGCGTGCCGTCGAAAGCCATCATTCGAAGTGGGAGGGCCTTGGCCGAAGTGTGCGATGCGCACCGGTTCGGCGTCCAGACCGGTGGGGCGAGTTCGGTCGACTTCGCGGCTGTGATGGATCGAATGCGGGCGATTCGGAGCGGGATAAGTCATCATGATTCCGCGGAGCGTTTCCGCGAGCTTGGTGTTGACGTATTCTTCGGAGATGCACGATTCAAGAGCCGTGATTGCGTCGAAGTTGGCGGTCAGGCGCTACGTTTCTCCAAAGCAGTGATCGCAACGGGAGCGCGGCCCGCGGTACCGGATATCCCGGGGTTGGAAGCGGCGGGGTATCTGACGAACGAGACGGTCTTTTCCTTGACGGAATGCCCGGACCGGATGTTAGTGATCGGCGGCGGCCCGATCGGGTGCGAGCTAGCTCAGGCCTTTCAGCGTCTGGGATCTCAAGTAACCCTGGTTGAACGCGGGGCTCGGGTGCTTCCGCGGGATGATTCCGATGCGGCGCTAATCGTCGCCGACAGCTTGAGGCGCGACGGCGTTTCGCTGGTGTTGGGTGCATCGATCGCGCACGTCGATTTGGTGGAGGGTAACAAGCGCGCAATCCTCGCTGGAGACGGCGGTGAGCGCGTAATTGACGTCGATGCAATCCTCGTGGCCTCAGGGCGGAGGGCAAATGTGGAAGATCTCCGACTCGAGTCGGCGGGGGTGGCCTACGAGTCACGCACCGGAGTACAGGTGGATGATTTTCTCCGGACGACCAATCCGCGGATCTACGCGGCGGGTGACGTATGTATGCGGTACAAGTTCACGCACGCGGCGGATGCGGCGGCGCGGATAGTCATTCAAAACGCGCTTTTCGGAATCGCCGGCAAGAAAAATGCAAACGCGTTGACGATCCCGTGGTGTACGTACACGGAGCCCGAGCTCGCGCAGGTAGGGTTAAACGATCTGGAGGCGAGGGAACGGAGAATCGCGATCGATACAATCCAGGTATCTGTGGCGGACGTGGATCGCGCACGTACGGATGATGAGACGGAGGGGTTTCTCAAGGTCCACCTCAAGAAGGGGTCAGACCGAATCCTGGGCGCCACCTTGGTAGCCCGTCATGCAGGAGATATCATCAGCGAGATCACGTTGGCGATGGCTGCGGGCGTGGGGCTCCGAACGATCGCAGACGTCATTCATCCATATCCCACCCACGCCGAAATCGTCAAAAAGGCCGCGGACGCGTACAACCGGACGCGTCTGACGCCGTTGCTGAAGCGGGTACTTGCGACCATTCTTCGGTGGCAGCGCTAGCGGGAATTGCTCACGTTGATCGATCCGGACATTTTCAATTGTTTAAACAATTGCTTGATCGCTTCCCGTTCGCCGAGGGTGATGGAGATCACTTTGGCGCCGTTGGTGATGAGCTGAATGGAGATGGAGGCGAGGACGAGTCCTCCACAAGCGAGTATTCCTATGGCGATGACGGGCGCCAACGCCACTTCATCCCCTTCGAACACGATCGTCAAATTCTCATTGCCGATGAGCTGTGCCCATTCAGCGACCAAGGAACGAATGTTCCCCGGGTTGTTCAGGGTCGTGACGATCACTCCGAAAACCTTCAGGACAAATGTCAAACCCGTCACGATGAGCACTATCCCGATGATGGCACCGCCGAATCGCACGACGTCTTGCAGCAAATCGCCCAAGTCCAGATCTTTGTGGGTGCCGCCGGGGTCGTAGTTTCGAGGAATCGAGTAGTCCCGATCGTAGTTGCCGCTGTCATGCACCATGGAGGTCCCCTCCCTTTTCAGGAGTTATAGCGCTCTCTGCCGTTACAGGGCAAGGGTCATTCTTGTTTCCTCGCGTCCGTTGTTCTATAACCGCCGCCATGCGCAACGGTGCCACCATAGCCGTTATCGTCCCCGCCTACAACGAGGAGGCATCGATTGGGCGGGTGTTGTCGGCTGTACCGGATTGGGTGGACCAAGTCGTGGTGGCCGACAACGCTTCTGGCGACAGAACGTCCTTGATTGCGGCGGAACACGGGGCCACGGTTGTCCACGAGCCGATGCGCGGATACGGTGCGGCGTGTCTGCGGGCCATGAAGGCGTTGAACGCGCCGGATGTGGCGGTGTTTCTCGACGCGGATTTTAGCGATGACCCCTCTGAGATGGACCGGTTGGTCGACCCCATTCTGTCGGGAGACACGGAAATTGTTATTGGCTCGCGGGTACTGGGGCAATGTGAACCCGGATCGCTGACGCCGCAGCAGCGCTACGGAAACGCCCTCGCCTGTTTGCTGATGCGATGGATCTATGGCGTGCGCCATACCGATCTCGGACCTTTCCGCGCCGTTCGCTGGTCAACGCTCATCGAGTTGGAAATGGCGGACCGCACCTGGGGATGGACGGTGGAACTTCAGGTGAAGGCGGCCAAGGCGCGAATCCGGGCGATCGAAGTGCCGGTGTCATATCGCAAGCGAATCGGTGTTTCCAAGATCTCCGGCACGGTTCAGGGTGTGATTCGCGCGGGCGCGAAAATCCTGTATACGATTTTCAACGAGGCGGCGGCGCGGCATCGACAGGGCAGGTCGGTCCAACGACTGCTCGTTTTCTCGCGATATCCCGTGGCCGGACGGACGAAGACGCGTTTAATCCCCGCTCTCGGCCCGGAGGGCGCCGCGACGTTGCATCGCGAGATGGCCGCATGGACCCTGCGCGTGGCGCGGCGCGCGGTATTGGACGGAAAGACGGGGCTTCAGGTCCAGTACACCGGCGGCGAGGAGTCCGCAATGGCGGCCTGGCTGGGGCCTGACCTGGAGTATTGCGAGCAGTCTGAGGGGGACTTGGGCGCACGGTTGCACGACGCATTTGCCCAGGCGTTCGACGCGCGGTGGAAACGTGTGATTGCGATTGGTACCGACTGCCCCGGACTTCGGGATGCGACCATCCGGAAAGCGTTCGCGCTCCTTCGGGATTACGACGTCGTTCTGGGGCCGACTGACGACGGCGGGTACTACCTCATCGGTTTGCGCGGGCCGTCGGCGTCGCTCTTCGGTGATGTGGAATGGGGTACGGGTACCGTCTTTTCGACAACCTTGTCGCGGGCGGAACAGCTCGGTTTGTCCGTGGCCCTTTTGCCGACGCTGCACGACGTAGACACGACGGACGATTTGTCGGAATGGGAACTGCACGGTCCTCAGGAAATCAGTCATCGGCCAGTTCTTTCCGTGATTGTGCCTGCGCTCAATGAAGAAGCGGAACTCGGCAACACACTTGCCGCCCTGGGAGCGAACCCCGATGTCGAAGTGATCGTAGTAGACGGCGGGAGTTCGGACGGCACCGTGAGCCTGGCCGAAACGTACGGGGCGATGGTGATGTGTTCCGCCGCGGGCCGGGCTCTGCAAATGAATGCCGGGGCGGATGCAGCGCGTGGGGAGCTGCTTGTGTTTCTGCACGCGGATACCCGGGTTCCCCAGGGGTACGTGGAGGAGATTCGGCGGGTTCTTGCGGATGCGGAAGTCGTGGCTGGATCGTTCCACTTGGGGATTGACAGCGCTGATCTCCCATCGCGGCTGTTCGCGCGGGGTGCGAACTGGCGCTCCCGCTACCTTCACTTGCCCTACGGCGACCAGTGCCTGTTCATAAAGCGAGAGACCTTTCACGCGCTGGGCGGGTTCCGGGAAATGCCGATTCTGGAAGACTACGAGTTTGTGCTGCGCGCACGCCGCCGCGGTCGTGTCCAGCTTGCCGAGGGAATCGCCGTCACTTCCGCGCGCCGGTGGCGCGGAACCGGCGCTTGGCGGCTGTGCTTCAAAAACCAACTGGTGCTGTTGGGATATCACTTGGGAATTGACCTGAATCGTCTCGCACGGCTCAGAAAATAGTCAGGTCTCCGCGAGCGTGGTGTTCTTGACGACATCCACGAGATGGCAGACACTCTCGAATGGCGTTTCCCGCAGGAGACCGTGGCTCAGGTTAAAGATATGGCCGCGATGTTCGCCCTGGCGAATGCATTCGCGGGCGGCTTCCGCAATTTCTTCTTTGGAGCCCGTCACCAACAGGCGGTTGTCGAGGTTCCCCTGAAGAACCCGGTCAGCGCCGAGGCGATGCCGTGTCTCGGAAATGCTCGGGGTTGCGGCCAAGCTCAGAATGTCCGCTCCCGACGCGTCGAGCGTGTCGAGATCCGGCCAGTCGCGCGCGAACATGATGGTGGGCACGGAACCGCGCAGCGCTTCAAAGATGCGTCGCTGGTACGGCAACGCAAATTCCCGGTACTCGTCGGCGGTGAACAGATAGGCGGCCGATTCAAAGAGTTGCCAGGCCGCCGCGCCGGCATTGATCTGCAAGCGCAGGTAGTCGATGGTCATATTCGTCAACTTGTCGAGTAGCCGATGCAGCGCTTCGGGCTGTTCTCTCATGAACGCGCTGAACCGGTCAGCCCGCTTGCCAAAGCTCCCGCCCTGGATCAGAAACACGGCCAGCGTGAGTGGCGCGCCTGCAAATCCGAGTACGGGAAGTTCGCCGTCGAGGGCCTTGTACACGAGCCGGAAGGTCTCGGGGATGAAGGGAAGCTCATCCGCGACGTCGTAGAGATGCAGCGCATCCAGTGCATCGATGGATTGAAAGTCCTTCTCAAATTCCGGTCCCGAATTAAAGGCGAACGCGGCGCCCATGGGCGCGAGTGGCGTCAAGATATCCTGGAAATAGATGATGGCGTCCACGCCGATGCGTTTTGGAAGCAGTGAAATTTGCGCCGCGAGTTCCGGGTGGCAGAAGAGTTCGTGGAGTGGCAGGCCCGACGTTTCCTTGAGTTTGTTGTATTCGGGATCGGTGCGGCCCGCCTGGCGCATCATCCAGATGGGAGTGCGCGAAGTTTTTTCGCCGCGAGCGGCGCGGATAAGGAGGTCGTTTTTAAAGTTTTGCAATGGTTTGTTCCGGACGTTGTATGGCGTTTGGATGAGGAATTATAGCGTTTGCGGAAATCTGAACTCCAAGGTTCGTTGAGTTGCGAGAAAGTTTCGGTTTCTGTCGCCCTATCCGGGGCTCTCACGACGTTTGGTGGCCCTGTACCCGGGGTTCCGCTCGTGCCTCGCTCCACCCCGGGCTACATTCGAGTCGCCCCTTCCGGGGCTTCATTCTGGCGCGTGGGCTCACTCAATAGTGACTGATGGTGCTATGGCGTACGTCCTGGCATCGAGATCGATGGTTATGGTGGTTCCATCGGCGTAAGTGGCGCGCTGCTTTCTAAAGGAGCCGTCCAGGAACTCGTGGTTCACCATCTCTTGCGATGCGAGGCGCTCATTTAACTCACACGCTTCTTGGACACGCGCGACCTGGGCCTCGTCGGGGCCGAGGCCGACGTAGGGTAGGCCCGCGTTCAGGAGGCAATGGAGCCATGCCGCGTCGCCCTTGGGAATGCCCCAACCGCCGTCCTCCCCCATCTCCCAGGGCAGGAGGAGGCAGTCGTGGTACACGAGGTTCCAGAGAGGGATCGGAATGCCGCGCGCTTCGCCGCCGCCGTAATGAGGGTAGGTTCCGTAGGGGCCGTGGTGCACCAGGTCGAGGTGGGGCGCGAGGTAGTCGGTGGGTTCTTCCGAACTGACCACGTAGCCTCTTGCGCGAAGCAGGTCGAAACTTTGCTGCCGGTAGTGGGCGCACTCGCTGCGCGTCACGGGATGGGCGGCCGCAGTACTTTCCTCGAGCGGGACCACGGAGAATACGTCGAGATAGGCACCCTTCACCTTGATGCCATGAGACGCGAACAGATCATGATTGCGCCGCACGTACTCCGGCGCGAAGCGGCTGCTGAGGATGGTCTGGGGACCGCCGCACCACGTGGAGGTCTCTTCGCGGGTGCCGTCGAAACGGTACGCCGCTAGCCGGTCGTCGAAGGATGCGGCATTCAGATAAAAGTCGCGGTACTGGTCGTGTACGGCGAACAAAAATCCGAGTTCGTCGCAGGTATCGGCGAACCGGCGGAGTCCCTCCCATCCCCCCTGCTCTTCGCCGGGCGGCAGCACATCGGGATGGCCGTTGTCGTAGCCGTAGAACCCCCAGCCGTCGAGGTGGACGTAGGCGTCATCAATACCCCGTTCGTTGAGTCCGCGCAAACCGTCGGCGAGTTGGTCGAAAGTGTTCAATCCATGATTGGCTTCGATGCGCTCCTTGTTAAAGAGCGCCGACTCCTGCACGAAATGGTAGAGTGCGCCGATGTGCACCACGGGACGGCCGATGACTTCGTTGAGGTTTGGTGTGCGGACGCGCTTTTCGTCGATGGTAACCAGGCGTCCGTCCTCCTGCACGTAGCGTCGATAGCGCTTGGCCATGCGGACGTAAGTGGATTCGTCGTCGAAGACGTAGCGGATGGTACGCAGATATCGGACCTTGCCCATGCTCGAATACCAGCGGGGACGGATGATGGTAGGACCTCCGGGTGCATGATTGTAAAAGGCGCCCGCGTCGTCGCTGGACTCCAGAATGGTTTGAACGCCGTGTCCATCGCGGATCTGGCCCCACCAGGGCATATACAGAGAGCGCGAGTTGCACAGGCTCGACTCGTGGAACTCCTGCTGCGAGTTGCCGGGGAGCAGCATACCCTGCATGTTTGGGATGACGGCAAAGTCGGCGTCGGTGGCGCCGGTTTCGATGGCCTTGGGCCAGTGGATGTGTCTGAAAGTATGGGCATCGTCGACGGCGGCCAGTTCGAATACGATCTCGTCGCCGATGAGGTTCGCGGTCAGACGAAGGATTAGTCTCGGAGCGTCCGGGAAGTCTGAGCAGGTCAAGGTCATCCCAACGCTGTAGCCGGTCCGGAACTCCGCCGCTTCGATGGTCTTGGCCGCGGTCAGCGCGAAGGATTGGTCGACGAGTTCCACATCGGTCGCGTCACTCGGGAAGAAATGCCACGTGGTCGCCGGGGTCGTGACCGTCATGGAGAGATCCGACCTGTTGATCCGCAATTCAATCGAGGGGTTGGTCACGATCCACGCGTCGGAAGTTTCCTCGAAGGTGCCGGAGGCGACTTCAGGTTTGGAGGCGGCGTGTTCCCAGAGCCAGGTGCGGACCGCGTCCATGTCGCGATAGAGCTGGTTGAACGCTTCTTCGGATTCAGCGCCGGCCTCGAGTTTGAGGCGAAGGTCTTCGAGCTTGCGCTCCTTCTCGGACTGGTTTTCGGCCGATACCGCGACTGTGCCGAGGCGTTCGAGATGGAATTTCAGGGTATCCACGCGCGGTGCGAGATCGCCCGCGGCGAATGCCTGGCAAAGTACGAGTAGTGTTGCAAGCATGACGTGTTCCCCCGAAAGCAAATTCAACAAGCTTGGTCTACCGTCCACCTAGTCTCGCGCGCGGCGGGTCAAGATGGCGAGTATGACCCCCACGATGGCGATGCCGCCCCAGAGGCGCAGATCACCACCCAGGCCAGTCATCACGTAAATCCCCGATACGTTGGCGAGAAAACCCAACACTCCTACGATGGCTAATATGATTCCGATGAGCGTCATTGAATGGCCTCCCAGCGTTGTCCCCGGAAATGAATGGGGGAAGTATAAGCCGGGGTGCGATGCTGTTCAACCGATGGAATCGCAAGGGGATGCGCGGTACAATGCGCGCGAGGCGGTACGAGTGAAAGGAGTGTTTGTGCGGATTGGGTACTTTGTCGCGGCGTGGGCATTGATTGCTGTTTATGCGTTTGGATTTGCCCCTACGACCGACCAGGCTGACGTGTCCGTGCGGTATGCGACTCCCGAGCGGAACGTTCTGATTGTCGAAGGGCAGACTTACACGCTCCATCTGGACCTCGCTATCGCGGCCATCACGCAGTTCCAGGCCGGGGACGAAACGCTCATCGGCGAATACGCGATGCTGCCGACCTTGAATACGGGGGCGGTCAAAGGGCCCGGACGCATCAACATCTACAGCTTCGGCACGCAGATGTACGAGATTCATCTGCGCGACTTGAAGTGGACCGATCTGGACGCCGACATCGAGATCGTTCTGTACTGCTACGCCAAGCGCGTGTTTGCCAACGTGAATGTGATTCCCCAGGGGGAAAGCCGGGACCTCGAAGTAGGCTGGCTGGGATCGGTAAAACACTCCGCGGACATCCTCAGCTATGAGGATGATTACGCCGTGAAACTCGCGTCTGGGGAGCAACGGCCCCGCATCGCGGCGCTGGTTCCCCGCCACCAGACGCCCGACGGCCGGGGCGTGCCGACACGCATCGCATTGAATCCACCCGAGCGCTTGATGATCGGCAGCCGGTATTCGGCGGGGTTCGAGGGTGTTCGGACGGCAGGTTTGATCCTGGTCGCGGGGGAAACGCACGAGAACCTGGTAAACATCGCGACGGTGGAGGCGTCCGCGGCACGGTATGAATTCACGGTTGCGGGAGGCCGGTACGATGGATACCGGGCGTTGAAGGGCTTTTACGAGGTCACGACGGAGTACCGGGGACCGCGCAGTTTTGAGACGGCGTGGGTGAATCCAAATCAGCGGTACGAAGTCGAATTGTCGGTATCGGCGCCGGAGGGCCTGCCGTCCGCCGAGCTGATCTGCAACGTGCGGAATGAGTACGGCGTTCTCGAAGCGGCAGTGCTGACGGACGAGGATGGGTTTCCCCTGCCGGTCCAAGTGCAGGTAAGCAAGAACTTCGGCGGAGAAAAAGAAGAAGGCGAAGCCGAGGGCGATGCGCCTTACGGCGAGTCTTACGTGCCGATTTCCGTTGCACCATCCGCGCCGTTCTCGGGAAAGGTCTACCACCTCTTCGGGAACTGGGGCACCCATCCTCTGAAGCAGATATCGTCCATTCGGTTCTATCACCACTACTTCCACGCTTCGCTGGGGCCTACAGAGACCTTTTGTTACGTGCCGTTCGAATATCCGCGTGACGACGATCGCGACTACGTGATGGCCGATGTCCGGGGACTGTCAAACGATACGTGGCCGGGACAGCCCCAGCACGACCATGTCTCGGTAATCGGAGCCTTGCGTTATAAGTCCGGTGGGAAGTGGGTGAACAATGTGCTTCAGGACACGCGCATCTATTTAACCGCTCCAAATCTTGCGAGCTTCGCGCTGGACTATCTGTCGGAAGACGGGAAGGTGAAAACGACGCTCGAGATATTCGAAGCGCCCCAGAACGATGAAGCGCGGAGTTTTGTGAAAATGACGATGGACGTGCTCGAACCGGTGGAGATTGACGGTGGCAGCGCGCAGCATCTGCGCTTCCTGAACGCCGGCGCGTATATCGTCAATACGGTCTGGCCGAAGGTGGCCTACACTGCCGCGGACGGTGCGACGCAGATTGTGGATGTGACCGCGGATGACTCGTGGACCTTGGAGGCGGTGCCGATGGGCGACGGCGCCGTGTTCGCCGCGGCGTACCCTCACGAGCATGGCAACATGGCTTTCGTTGTTAACCGCGTCGAAGGTATGCTCGGCGGCAAGCCCATCTCGGCCTTTGGGTTGAGCTGTTTCGGCGGAGAGCATTGGACGGAGCTGTTCCTTACGGCACCGGAGAACCTGGAGCGGTTGGAGGCCGGCGACCACCTCGAATCGCACCTATTTGTCATGCCCTATGGCAACGAAGACAGCGACTTCCTCGTCGCGGAGCGTCAAACGGAACTCTATGGCGAGGGCTTGGCGAAGGTCGAAGCAATTCATGGCGCGACGTTGCCGGGCTATCCTCCGCGCGTGCAAGCAGACCCGCGCGGCTTCGCGGAGTTTACGCTGTCTGGTGGATCGAACTGGGTACCCATTCTCGTCGAAGGATTCGATAGCCATCGCGGATTCATGTTGTGGGAGCAGACTGGTAACGAGTGGCTTTTCCACGATCAGCAGATCTACGGCAATGATTGGTATCAGACCTACGCCGCTGAGGATGGTTCTGTCGGGGTCGTGATAGTCCTTAATGTGCGCCCCGGCCAATCGCATCACTACGTGATAACCCAGTGTGCGGAAGCAAAAAGCATCACGCAACGTAACGGATTTGTTACAATAGAGGGTGGACCCATGGATTTCATCAGTCCCGTCGCATTCACGGGATTGATCGGCGCTCCGTTGGAGGGCACTTCCTTGATTCGGTGCAGCGGTCTGGTATCGCAAGCGACACAGGAATAGTCGATTCCCGATGAGTTCACGGCAGCGACGAGAATCCGAACAACGTATCCACGAGCTTGAAGCTCGCGTTGCCGAGCTGTCACGAGAAGTCGAGACGTTGCGCGCCGAGCGCCAACGGCTATCGAGAGGCGGCCGCCGGGCCAGCGATCCTGCACCCCAAGAACCACCGATCCGCAGACGCCTCTGGTTGGGTCGCACGCTACTGCTTCTGACGGCAGCGATAGTCGGCCTCGCGGTTCGCGGCACGATTGGCCGAGGACTGGCGGGCATCGGCCCATCGGAGGAGATCTGGCGGCGGTTAGCTTCGTTAGAAATAAATTACATCTTACTTGGGTACGCCTTCCTATTTGTACTGGCGTTTTTTTCGCATCTTTCGAGACGATTTCTTACGTCCATATTCTTCTGCAGTACGTGTATTTACGCCACATATTGGACTTTCAATTCTACCGTGCTGGACACACTGGGCCTGGGACCGCGTGGCGCGCTTATCGCCAGTACTTTATATTTTACTTTGTGCTATGGCGCAACGTCCTGGCTGGCAATTTACGAGTCATTGGGCGCAGGCCGTGCGCGCACCCGGGCGATGTGGCTTTCCTTCTTCGCTACGGTCGCATACCTGACGACGCTGGTACTCATTATCAGAACGTACGCGGCGGATTCGGGATGGTATATCTACGTTGGCACGGCCATTTTGGCAGGATTCTTCGCGGTTCTCGCGGAATCGGTGGGCTCCCATCGGAATTACCTCTTTCAACTGTTTACGGCGACAGCGATTCTGCTCTGCAATGCCGCGCTCTACAGCTTGCTGAGTGAAGAGCGGCTACTCCTCGCGCTGGCGATAGAGTGTCTGGTTCTGGCGGCGGCGTACCACACGAGCGGCATCGTGGTCTTGAAAGTGCTCAACCTGGCTGCGTTAGCGGTGACCGTGGTCCTGGGGTTGCGCGTTACCAAGCTGGGATCGCCGGTGCCGCTGGCGGGGGTGACGCTGCGGGAGAACTGGTTGTACGGGTTGTTTACCTGCGCCCTTCTCGTGTTTGCCGCCTACTACTACCAGCGGCACATTCGGAGCCTGGACCGCCACGAACGGCGCTTGAGCGGGCACTGGTTTCTCGCGGATTCGTTCTGGGACGTGCCCTCGTCGACGGCGGGGCTGCTGCACAGCGCGGGCGCCGCGTTGATTGTGATGGTATTGACGATATCAGATTTCGGAGACCGGCCTTCTCTTCCCTATATCCTTGCGGCGGGCAGTGTGGTGTTCGCAGTGCTGGGCTTCGTTGCCCGTCTGCCCCAACTCGAGGTCGGGGCCGTGATGTTGGTCGTGGCCACGCATGTGAGCTATTACTTCTTCTGGGCCATTGGTAAGGAAGCTTTTTCCGATCAGCCCCACTTTCTGCTGTATACGCTTCTCGTACTTGGATTCACGTATTTCCTCGCGCACCGATGGGAGAAGTACCTCGAGGGATTGCGCAAGGGCCACCCATGGGAGCATTACTTCAGCGCGGCCATACCCTATCTCGTGGCAACCGCGATGCTGCTGACCGTGCTTTCACGACAAATCCTTCCGGCCTATGTACCCGTGGTGTACGGCGCCGCAGGCACGGCATTCGTACTCATCGGCGCGTTGACGTCCAGCGCGCCGGTGAAGACCAGTGGTGTCTTTGCGCTCCTTGCAGGGGTCGGAATCTTCCTGGACCCGTATCTGACACGATTCGCGCTGCGGATGGCGCCGGAAGCCCAGTGGGGGATCCCGATGGCGTTACTCGGGATGCTTGCCCTAGCCGAACGCGCCATGTTTTGGGGGCGTAAGACTGAGCGGAGCTTGGCCGTAACCGAGCGGTTCACGAGAACGGTGCTGGTGCTTGTCTTTGCGTTCACTGGGTTTACCAGCGCCCGTGAATTCGGAACGCAGGACGGCCGGTATCTGCTATGGTTGGGGCTCGCACTGGTGTGTACGATTTTGGGGACACTATTCCGTGAGAACCGCTATCGTTGGAGCGCCTTAATCGTCATCGTCGGCGCGATGATCTGGACTTTTGGGTACGAACGGGTCATCTGGACCGAACGGCCCTCCGTCGTGTTTCTCGCCGGCGCGGTGGGGATACTCTTGTTGCTCGGCGGTACTTGGGGGTACTTCTTGCGCCACCCAGTGGCTCCGGCGCCGCCACCCGACCTGCCAGCCAAAGGCGTATCGACCGATGGATGAGCGACGGGCGGCCGCGGAACGCATCTGCGGCGTGCTTCGCGAGCGGGGATTCCGAGCACTGTTTGCGGGCGGCTGCGTTCGCGACATGGCATTGGGAATCCCGCCGAAAGACTTCGATATTGCGACCGATGCCAAACCAGACGACGTGGCGTCCCTCTTTTCACGAACTGTGGGGGTGGGTGCGGCTTTCGGTGTTGTTCTAGTGCTCATGCCTGAAGGACCTGTCGAGGTTGCCACGTTTCGGGGTGATGGCCCGTATCTGGACGGACGGCACCCCAGTTCGGTCGAGTTCCTGAGTGAACGGGATGACGCCTTGCGGCGTGACTTCACCGTAAACGCCATGTTCTACGACCCAGTGGCCGAGATGGTGGTCGACTACGTAGGGGGACAGGCTGATCTGAAGGCCGGCATCATTCGCGCGGTGGGAGATCCGGCAACCCGGTTCGCGGAAGATCACCTGCGCCTGTTGCGGGCAGTGCGCTTCACGGCGCGACTCGGCTTTGAAATGGACCCGCCCACGCTTGCCGCGGTGCGCGAGTTGGCACCGTCGATACGGACGGTCAGCGCGGAACGCGTTCGGGACGAGCTAACGAAGATGCTCACCGAAGGCGGAGCGCGACGGGCGTTTGAGTTGCTCGATGCGGCGGGCCTGCTTGAACAGGTGTTGCCCGAGGTCAGCCGCATGAAGGGCGTCCCGCAGCCGCCGGAGTTTCACCCGGAAGGCGACGTGTTCGTGCACACGCTGCTGCTGCTTGATCATTTGAAGGGAGCCTCGCCTACGTTGGCGTACGGCGCGCTCCTGCACGATATCGGCAAGCCGGAGACAATCACCTTTGCGGACCGAATCCGGTTCAACAACCATGACAGAATCGGCGCCGAGTTGGCACGGAAGATCTGCCGCCGGCTGCACATGCCCAATGAAGATACGAATCGCATCGAGTGGCTGGTAGACCAACACATGCGGCTGGCACACGCACCGAACATGCGGCCCAGCAAACTCAAGCGTTTTGTCCGCGAAGAGGGGTTCCGGGAGTTACTGGAGCTGGGGCGCATCGACTGTCTGGCGAGCCATGGTGACCTGGACACCATTGACTGGATCGAAGACTATCTCGCTCATCACACGGAGGAGGAGTATCGTCCCGATCCGCTGGTGACGGGCAAGGATCTTATCGCGATGGGATACAAGCCTGGTCCGCTATTCAAAACCATCCTGGCCGCCGTGGAAGACGCGCAATTGGAGGGACAGGTGACCACACCCGAGGAAGCGCGCGGGTTGGTCTCCGGACGATGGCCGCTGGAATTGGACTTATGAGGCGACCAGGGTCTGCGTCGGAATCGCGATAGTGAAGGTGGAGCCTTTGCCGCGTTTACTTGCGAACGTAATGGTGCCGCCATGTTCGCGAATGATTTTCTGCGAACAGGCCAGGCCCAGGCCGGTACCTCGGGAGCCTTTCGTGGTGGCGAAGGCGGTGAACAAACGATCATACATTTCATCTGGTATGCCGCACCCGTTGTCCTGGACGTCGACACAGTAGTGGGTGTCGTCGCTGCGGGTTCGAATGGTTACTTCCCCCCCGTTTTCTTCACAGGCGTCGATGGCATTGCTTACGAGATTGAGAATGGCGCGATACACGCCCAGGCTATCCAGGGGCAGGGGCCGTAGTTCGCTTTTTTCAACCTTCACCGTGACTTTTGCGAGCGCGGCTTGGGCCGCAACGGTATCCTTGATTTCGTCGATCAGGAGATTCAGGTCCGTGTTGGTCCGCTCCCCGCGCTGGTGGCGTGAATAGGTGAGCAAATTGAGCACGAGATCTTCAATGCGATCCACCGAGCGGCGAATCAGAGGCCATCCCTTTTGGATGTACTTCATTTCGTTGGTTTCGAGCGCCAGGTCGACGAACTCGGCGCCGCCCTTGATTCCGACGAGCATATTCTTTACGCAATGGCCTAGTCCCGCAGTGGCTTGACCAATCGCAGAGAGCCGTTCCGTTTCGACCAGTTCCTGGTGGAGCTGGGCATTTTCAACGGCCACCCCGGCGACGCGGCCGATGGCCGTGAGAAGTTTCAAGTGGTCATTTTTGAAGACGACGTCGCTCGCGCCGGAGTCGACGTAAATGGCGCCGACAATTTCTTCGCGTCCGCACAAGGGCACGCACATCGCGGCATGAATGCCGTGGACGACGACGCTTTCCGAACTGGAGAAATCTTCATGGGCATCCAGGGTCAACACTGAGTTGCGGTGCTCGAAAACGTGGTCGATCAAGGTACGGCTGAGGGGCAGGCTTCCGTTACGATCGTCGCGCGGGAGGCTGGCTCTCACGTCGGGGGACTTGTCGTGGGAGTCGAGCGTAAGAATGAACCCCCGCTTCACCGGCAAGGCCTCGAAGATGAGTTCGAGCAAGCGGTTCAGGAGATCGTCGAGGTCAAATATGGTACCGAGCAACTGGGAAGCTTTGTAGAGAATAATCAAGCGATTGAAGTCCGGCTCTTTCAGCATGCGCGCGTACATGTCGCCGGCCTTCTCAAAGCTGATCGTCGCGCCCGTATCGGGTTTATCCTTATGCCGCGTTACCTTTGCGATACGGAAGGTGTGAGTGCCAACGGTGAACTCATCTCCCTCGTCAACCCGGAGACGAGAGACCTTCTGGCCGTTGACCAGGATGCCGTTGCGGGCGCCGAGGTCTTCGACTTTGACACTCTTGCCGTCGTTCCAGACGCGCGCGTGGCGCCGGGAGACCATGGAATCTACCAGTACTACGTCGCATTCGGAAGCGCGGCCGATGACTAGACCTTCAGTGTTGATATCGTAAGTGCTGAGGTGTTTGTCACCTTGGTGGAGAATCAATTCGTACTGCGGCATAGGCCTCCCTTGCGGCACAAGATGTTACTGCTAAAAACCTTATGGAATCCACCCAGAACTCTTGCAGTCTTAAGCGAATCCCGATGCGTTGGCATGGCCAGACTTCAATTCGTCGCTGCGACGCTATTCCCCCGTATTTTATCACGTTTGAAACAGGCCTGTGGAATACCACGCCTCGAGATAGCGCTTGCAGCGGAGAAATACTGATGTTATATTCAGATGGTCAATCACTGGAATCAGCTCATGAACGTAGCACAAATCGTCGACCGATTGCAGAAGGACCCGGAAATCCGCAGGAATCAGACTGCCTGGCGGGTGATGCCGGCCAAGCCGGCCCGGTACGCGGATTTCCCCACAAACCTGAATCCGAAACTGGTTGCGGCCATGGGCAAGCGGGGCATCCATCACCTTTACACGCATCAGCGCGATGCCGTGGACGCGGTATTGGCTGGGTCGCACGTGTGTATCGTCACGCCGACGGCTTCGGGCAAGACCCTGTGTTACAACGTGCCAGTCTTGAACCGACTCATGGCGAACTCGGATGCGAGGGCGCTGTATCTGTTTCCGACCAAGGCCTTGTCCCAGGATCAGGTCAATGAGCTGAAGACGACCATCGACGACCTTGAGGTCAAGATCGGGACGTACACGTTCGATGGGGATACACCCGCCTCCGCGCGCAAGGCGATCCGAAACGCGGGGCATATAGTCGTAACGAATCCGGACATGCTTCATACGGGGATCCTCCCCCATCATACGATTTGGATGAAGCTGTTCGAGAACCTGGAGTTTGTTGTAATTGACGAGCTTCACCATTACCGGGGCGTATTCGGGAGTCATCTGTCCAACGTGCTGCGGCGGCTCAAACGCATTTGTGCGTTTTATGGGTCGAAACCGACGTTCATCTGTTGCAGCGCGACCATTAACAATCCGCAGGAAATGGCCGAGCGGATCGTAGAGGAGCCGGTCACGCTTATTGACAACAACGGCGCGCCAACCGGGGAGCGGCATTTTCTGTTCTACAATCCGCCGGTGGTAAATGCGGAACTGGGGATTCGGCTGTCGTCCGTGAAGGAAGCCAACCGGCTCGCCAAAGAGATGTTGTCGCGAGATATTCAATCCATCGTGTTCGCGCGGAGCCGGTTGCGGGTCGAGATCCTGACGACCTATCTCAAAGAAGCGGTCCGCAAGATGGGTAAGGACCACAACCTTGTGCGCGGATACCGCGGCGGGTATCTGCCGACCGAGCGGCGGGCGATTGAGAAGGGGTTGCGCGACGGCGAGATCATGGCGGTAGTAAGCACGAATGCGCTGGAACTGGGGATCGACATCGGGTCGCTGGACGTATGCATCATGACCGGGTACTCCGGCAGCGTTGCGAGCACGTGGCAACAGGCCGGGCGCGCGGGACGGCGGTCGGGGGTATCGCTGGTGATCCTCGTGGCGTCGAGCGCGCCGTTGGACCAGTACATCATCAACCACCCGGAGTACTTCTTCGAGCAGACGCCGGAAAGCGCGACGGTCGACCCGAATAATCTGATCATCATGACGAGCCATTTGAAATGCGCGGCCTTTGAGATCCCGTTCAAGGAAGGGGAGGCCTTCGGAATGGACGCGGCCTCGACGCGCGAGATTCTGGAATTCCTATCCGAGCAGCGCGTGTTGCGGCACGTGCGCGACAAGTGGCACTGGAGCGCGGATACCTATCCCGCGGAAGACATCAGCCTGCGCACCGCCGCGCCGGGGAACGTGGTGATCCTCGACACGTCGCAGAACGGCAGGGTCATCGTGGAGATCGATCTGTTCGCGGCGCCGACAGAGGTCTATCAAAACGCGATCTACTTGCACCAGAGCGCGCAGTATACGATCGATCATTTGGACCTGGAGGATCGGAAAGCCTACGCGCGGCCTGTGGACGTTGATTACTACACGGACGCGCAGATCAAGGTCGATGTGAAAGTGCTGGACACCTTCCGGGAAGAGTCCGTGGGCGACGCGACGAAGCGGACCGGCGAAGTGAGCGTGACGTGGTTGCCGAGCATTTATAAGAAGATCAAGTTCGGTACCCACGAAAACGTGGGCTGGGGCGAGATCGATTTGCCGGAATCGACGATGCACACGACGGGGTACTGGATCGAGTTTCCCGAAGACGTCGCGGCGCGGTTGGATATCAAGCAGCAGGAGCTTGGCGAGGCCTTGCACGGTCTGGCCAATACCTTGCGGCAGGTTGCGCCGGTGCAGGTCTTGTGCGATCCGACCGATATCCGCGCGCTAGGGATGCTACGGGCGCCGTTTTCGGAATTGCCCACAGTATACTTGTATGAGACCTATCCCGGCGGCGTTGGGTTCAGCGAGAAGTTGTTTACCCACCACCGGCAATTGGTGGAAGCCGCCATCTCGCTCATCAGCCGATGCAGTTGCAAGGAAGGCTGTCCCAGTTGCGTTGGGCCGGGGCTGGAAGTCGGGGCCAAAGGTAAGCACGGCGCGCTCATACTGGCGCGGTTGGCGTTGTGAATACACGACCGGGCGAGAGAAATTCGCGCATGCTATGGAAGTCGAGAATGCTCTGGACAACTCAACATCCCCCTCGGCCCTTCGGACCTGCCCCCTTCAAAGGGGGATTTTTCGCGGCCGCTTTGCGGCGCGGAAGCGGATCGTTCAGGTACTTGACTCGCGCAGATTCAGCTTTGAACGCTCGAACGACTACGATGGGCACAACTCCCCCTTCGAAGGGGGATCAAGGGGGATGTTCTTCCTCGTCGTTCCCAATGCACTTGGACGGCAAATCATGTCCGGCATGAAGGACAAACTCGAAGGGCTTCTCACGGGCAAGTCCGGCCTGATGAAAGGGTCAGACTGGATGCAGAAGCTGGACGACCTGCGCAGGCAACGGGAGTCCGGCGAGTTCGAGATTGACAAGGTCGTGCCGGGACGCGTGGTCGGCGACGATGATCTCGGCTTCTATCTGGTCCAGCAAGATTTCCCGCTCGACACGTTGCAAGGGGCTATCGCACTCGGAGCCGTGCTCGACGTGTGCGGGGATCACATCGCGTTGTCCGCTTCCGACGACGAACTCTGCGAGTTCGATCCGCGCAAGGCTTTGTTCATCGATACCGAGACCAGCGGCCTCTCCGGCGGCACGGGAACAGTCGCATTTCTCATTGGGGTGGGGTACTTCGTCGATGACGTGTTCCGGCTCGATCAGTGTTTCATGCGCGACTACGACGACGAAGAGCACATGCTCGAATACCTCGGTGAGGTGTTCAAGGGAAAAGAGGCGGTCGTCAGCTACAACGGCAAGAGCTTCGATTTGCCGCTGTTGCGCACACGGTTTATTCAGAACCGCATTCCGTTCAGGGGCGATTCGTTCCTGCATTTCGATCTGCTGCACGCGGCGCGGCGGTTCTGGAAGCGCCGGTTAGGGGCCTGCAACCTGACGAATGTGGAACGGATGGTGCTCGGCATCGAGCGACATGGCGACGTGCCGGGCTTTGAGATCCCGCAACTCTGGTTTGACTACATCCGCACGCGCGACGCACGGCGGCTGGATGGCGTGTTCTATCACCACAAGATGGATATTCTCTCGTTAGTGGCGTTGACGGCGTGGCTGTCGCGATGTTTGTCCACCACCGAGGGCGGCGGATTCGAACACGCCGAGGACCATCTGTCCTTGGTGCGGGTCCTGTTTCTTCAGAAGAAATACACCGAGGTGGTCGTGCGGGGCGAGCGGCTCCTGGAGATCGAGGAACAGGGTGAACTGCGTAAGGAATGCCTGGAATTCATCGCCCTTGCCGCAAAGCGGCTGAACGACTGGCAGCGCATGGAGGACAGCTACACCCTGTTGCTCCAGGAGAATCCGACGAACCTCATTGCCCGCCTCGAACTGGCCAAGCATTACGAACACCGCGCGCGCCGTCTCCCGGACGCGGAACGCATGTGCTCAGAAGCGGTTGACTATCTGGAAACCCGCGCCACGCTCGGCCGCGCGACCGAATTCGAAGCCGCACCGCTCGCCGCGTTTCAGAAGCGCCTCGAACGCATCCGCCGCAAACTCGCCCGCGGCAAAGGGGACTTAGAGCCCGACCTGTAGCGCTCGGATTCCACGCCGGGCGGAACTGAATCCAGGATCTGACCATTTGGGGTCGTTGCCGCGAAAACGATAAGTGAGTCCGCAAAGAGAATGTCTTACGGTCCTCGCTGAAGACGCCCGGCGTGGAAGCCGGGCGCTACTTCGGGGAGATTTTGAAACCCAACGAAACGTACCTTCAGCCTCCGGTCTCCAGCCTCCCGCCTCGTTTCTTACCCGCAATCAATTTGACTTAACCATCGGCCGCGCGATACCATACGCATTCTGTCGGGGTGTAGCGCAGCCCGGTTAGCGCGCTTCGTTCGGGACGAAGAGGCCGGAGGTTCAAATCCTCTCACCCCGACCATTTAAGTGCAATAAAAACAGCGACTTACGAGTTAGATACCGTAAGTCGCTGTACTATTTCTAGTGGCTAGCCTGTCCCGTATCTGTCCCGAGCGACAAGGTATTCTAACCAGCAAAACCGTTCTTACGTGAGAATACAATGGCCATCTTTATGTGTTATACTCAATTTGGAGGGTAAATCCATGTCGTTCACATTCCGGCTTCCGAAAGTTGTTCAGGAAGTCGGCGTCATCCTCAATCAAGTGCCGGAGCATCGCTTTAACTACACGATGCTTCTGAAGATCCTTTACTTGGCAGATCGGGAAAGCCTCGCGGAAGTTGGACATCCAATTAGCGGGGACATTCATGTTGCCATGCCGCGCGGTCCGGTCCTGAGTCGCGTATGCGATTTGATCCGACAGACGAATTATGTCTCAGAAGAGCAATCGGAGTACTGGTCTAAGTTCTTTGAGACAAAAAGAAAGGAATTGGTCCTGAAGGCAAGCCCTGGAACGGATCATTTGTCCAAATACGAAATTGAAAAGCTTCAGACGCTAACCGCCAAACATAAGAAGACACTCCTCGGGAAGATGCTTGACTTCGTGGGGGACTTGCCGGAGGTCAAGAAGAACAAGAGAGGTTCCTCTCGAAAGGCAATTCCGCTGGAAGACATTCTTGTTGCCGTTGGCCGAGAGGACAGCATCGCAGAAATTCGCCAGAATCAGGCCGAGGATGAGTTCTTGGCAAAGATCCTCGGTGATTAAATGCCCCCCGGTAGATGGGAAGGTGGGGATTCGTTTTTCCTAAGCGCCGCCGGTTCTCACCTCTATTTTTTGCTTCATGTACCCGTCGAAGAGAGCGTCGTGGTCGTCAACTTCATTACAATAAGAGAGTGGACAGATCCACCGTGTGTCATCTATCCCAATGAGCACGACTTCCTAACTGAAAAGTCAACTATAAACCTTTCTCGTGCCCGACTTTGGACAACCCAACAACTAACGACAAGTGAACAAAGCAATCTACTCAAGCGCCATATTCGCGTGTCAGATACGATAGTGAGCAAGGCTCTCAAGGCCGTCTCGAAATCGCAAGTCATAGAGACTCGGGTTCTTGATTTCTTGCGCATTCATGGGCTTATCCAAGTTGATTAGGTGATTCGACGCCCGTTCGCAGAATTCACACGGTCTACACTGCCCCACACGGCGCGATCTCCTTTTCCGCAAGGGAATCATTCAACCGTTTCGCGTCCTTTTCGATGCCTCGCACGAATTGACGCACCAATCTTTCGAGACTCCGCGCCGCGCCGGTAGGATCGCCGCACCAAATCACATGCACGTTAGCCCGCGTCTGTATCGCCGCGAGACTCGCAAGGATCGATTGCGGACGCGCCAGGCTTCGGTATTGCCGGAAATGAATCTCCGCTTCCAGCCCTTCCACGAGGATCGCGCGGAATCCGAATTGCCGTAGCTTCTCAATCTCGCGCATGAACCGATCCCGCTCGCCCGTGAGACTCGATACCAGATCGTCCAATGACTTCCGCTCCACGATGAACCGGGGATTGTTCCAATCGCTGAATCCACGGATGCCATAATCGCCCACGGGCAACGTCACGGTTTCGAGCCGGTACGCTTCAATCGGAAGGATGGATTGCTCCCGCGTGTCAACCTGAACGATTGGGCTTGGCGTGTTCATGGAATCAATCCCAGTCCCCGTCTGGTTGAACATGGGGCACCTCGATACGGTCCGGTCCAAACAGATAGATTGAATCTTCGTCGCCCCGTGTCCCGCGCGACTTCGGCCACGGTCCGGCCAATAGTCCCGATTTCTGCGCCCGTGTCATGACGGCTTCGCACAATGGCTCCCAACACCGATCCGGTACGTCGGCTTCGATGAACGATTGAGACAGCACGCCCTCAAGCCATTGTTCTTTGGAAAAGTGGAATCCATCATTGCGACACTTCGCCATTGCCGATCCTTTCATGGGGTGCGGGACGCCGCGAAGCGGAGAAAAACGCGACGCCCCGCCAGGAGAGGGAGATGAGACCGTTAAACTTTTTGCTCGGCCTCGGGGACGGCGCAAACGACTAGGCGATATGCGCCGCCCCCGTGCTGCGAGTAATCGCGCGAACTACAGGTCCGCGCAAGGAATGCACTAGATACTCGCTGACGCGCCTACCTTCTGCGTGACAGCGCCGTCCGGTTTCCCGCGCAAGAGCACGACGGCCACATTGCTATTGGCCGTGGTCGTGACTTTGCACGCGATATGGGTGAATCCATCGCTCAGATCAAAATCGTCCAGTTCCACGTACGCTTGCGCTTCAACCGTGGCAATCGTGAACGTCGCATCTTCGGACGAAATCGTGAGCACGCGCGAGCCGGGATCGTCCACAGTCAACGTGATCGTACCGGTATTCGCCGCCGCCGTGACGCCCGGTACGCCGTAGGTCGCATCGTTGATCAAGCCCGCCAGCGCCGCCGCGTCTGCGGTATCGTCGCCGTCAATCTTGAATTCCCGATCCGCCGCCGTGGTCGTGTCGGTGTGCGCGGTGAACGTGAGACCGTTGATAACGATGGCCTCGCCATTCAGGACGGTCGCCAGTGCGATAGTCGCTTTCGTGACGTTCGTGTTGGCCGTGATCGTGGCCGTCGCGCCGCTGATAAGCTGTGCGCCGGTACCGTCCTCGTCGGACGCCTCGAATACTTCGATCTTCGTGGTTTTGGTAGCCGCCATTGCGCCGCCGTTCAGGATTGCCAACGCGGAGCCGTAGTCCTTCATGGCGAAGTATCGCCCCGTGGCGTTGGTATTGTTCAAGGCTTGCGAGACAAGCCCGATGTCAATCTTCTGTGCTTCATACAATCGGTTCATGATCTGTTTTCCTTCTTAGGCCAGGATGCCGGTGATCTTGGTGAAGTGAGTCGGGCGAAGGATCGCGAAGTCCATCCGCATGTATGCGCGAATCAGGACTTGCAGACGGGAGAATGCTTCATCGCCCGTGCTGCCGCCGCCGGTTTCCGCGATCTTCATCTTCAGCGAAGTCCGCATACCGAATAGGCATTGCTGAAAGTCGCCGACGAATGCCGCGCTCGCCACGCTGGACGTGCCCTGCGTCAAGGTGTTGCCGATCTGGTTCGTGACGTACTTCGCCAGATTCTTGTAGCTGTCCGGCGGAGGCAAGGGATCGCCGTTACCGTTGATCAGCCTGTCCAGCGTGCCCGCCGTCCGGGGGTTGTAGATCGTCGCGTTCGGTTCACCGTTCGCGTTCTGAATGGCTTGCACGGCTTGACTCCAATCGTTGTAATCGGTCGGGACCGCGCCATTCGCGCCAAGGCTTTGCTCGTTCAGGTCGCTATGGTTGAACAAGCCCTTGGGTTCGCCCACGCCGCTGCCGAACAGCGCTACACGGTCGATCTCCAGCGCCAACGCCGACGCCATGGAGTTCTCAAGGGTGCTCACGAAATTGTCCGCGTCCTCGATCAACTCGATGGATGAACGGACAAGGCATCCGATGGTTTTCGCCCGAAGGATGACCGGCGCGAGTGTCATGTCGCTTTCCGTGATTTCGGCATGCTCTTCGCGCCAATACGCGGTAGGATCGCCGGTGACTTTGACGAGGGTAAGCTCGCTGGAATCCATCGGGATCGTGCCCGCGCCCGCCTGGATGACACGCGCCTTGTTTCGCGCCGCATCGATGACGCGCATCGACAGGACGGACGGAACGAAGAAACCGCCGCCCGCGCCCGTGCCTTGGCCCATGGCCCGGAGTTCGGACTGAGACTGCGACCAGTCACCCAACGCCGCCGCGCGGACCAGCCGTTGCAAGCTCAGCTCCTCGGGTTCGATGCCGTCCGGCAATTCGTTGGCGAAGCGATTGCGAAACACGTCCGCCATGCGTGCCTCGGGACCGATGCACGGCACGCGATCCCCGCTCTTGGTTTCAAACGTCATGCGGGCGCTAAAACCGCCGGCGTTGGGGTGCGTGGAATCGTGTGTGTCGCCACGGCCCGGAAGGATGCGCCCTTCGTTCACGCTGCGGGACATTTCAGCATCAAGATCGTTGACGCGCTCAGCCGACTTGATTTGGTCGCCCATGCCGTCAACTTCCGCATTCAACTTGTCCCACTTCTCGCGCTCTTCAGCTTTGAAATCGCGGGATTCTTTCTGAATCGTCTCGGCCATTTGCTTGATCTCAGAGACCAGCTTGGCCCGCTTCTCGCGTAGTTCTTTCAAATTCATGGTTTCAAAACCTCATGTTTCGTTTCGTTCGTTCAACTCTGGCGTGCTGCCATGCGACTGGGCGCGTGGCGTTTCGCCGCTACCTTCGACGCTTGGGGTTGACTAGGCCGCCCCGTCGCGCCGTGGCCCGCTTAACCCCGCTGTGCGGGGGTGTGCTCAACTTTCAGTCCGCCGGTATGTGGCCTCGACGGCTTCGTGCATTTCGGCTTCTGTGAATTTGTGCCCTATGTGCGCTTCAATTTCTGCGCGCATATCGGGAACCAGTCGTGCCCACGCCGCGCCATGAACCGGCCAATAGGCGCGATACTTCCGCAAGTACGCCCCGCCCAACTTGGCGATCCTTTTTACCTCGAAATTGCTGAGCGGTTGCATGCCGCGTGCAATCCCCTTGCGTCGTACCTTTGGCATTAACGTGATCTCCCTTCGGTTCCGACTGCTTTCGGTGGTCGGGGTGCCTCTATCGGCCCGCCCTCGAAATCAAGCCCGAGTTCCCGCTGAATCCGTACCGCCAACGTGGTAGCGTCTCGCTCGATGCCGCATGCCGGGTTTGCCTTCCATTCGCCGAAACGGTTTTGCACAAGCTCGCCCTCGGCTTCGATCAACTTCCGCGCAGCCCGTGCCCGGTCCAACTGGGTGCAAAGGTTTTCGAGTAGGTTCAAGTGATGCCTTTCGAGGTTGAAATCCGCCACGATGGATCGCCAGAGTGCTTTAGACTCCCGGCTAAGGTGTGTCGGTGGTTTTGGAGTGTTCATGTTCTCGAATCCTCAAATTTCGGTTTCAACCGGGTAGGCACGTGCAAGCGAACGCCTAGGCACACGGTACACAACCGCCGGTTGCCAGAATATCGACCCCCTACCCCTATGTGCCTGTGCCGCCATTAGTTACGCTCCTGTATGTCTATGCGCTCGGCGAGCATATTCTCTGCCGCTTGCCGTGTGCCGTAAATCCAGCCTAAGAGTTCGTCGCTTGCCTCGATGTGTCCGGGGTTCAACGCTTCCAGTTCGTCCGCGTTCGCCGTGGCCACGTCGATGTAGCCAATCATGACGTTGCACGCCGCGATAAGCGCCGCGAGGTTGTCATCCTGCATGAAGTAATCAGCATCCCGCCGTTGAACGTCCGTTGATACCGTGTGCCCCAGCCGTTCACTGAGCACGGACGCTGCCCATTGACGTGTGGCGTACAAGAATCTCATCGTGTCATCCGCCGCGCGTGCCTGGTCTACCGTGGCCGTCCGTTGCTCGAATGCTGCGCTCATGGATGCATCGTTGTAGGCAATCAATACCGCGCATGCCTTGCCGATGTTGGCTAGACCCTCGTCGGTGAGTAATCCTTTGACTTCCGGCAAACTCATGCTGCCGACTCCTTCCGCGTTTCCATCCCAAGGTTGCCGACAACGCGCGGGAGTATCTGTCCAACGCTCTCGATAGGTCCGCCGCGCCGGTGCTCAATAACCGGCGGGGGACAAAGTGTGCTGCAACCTGCGGACAGCACTTTGTCCCCCTTTAGGGGACGCCCTGTCCGTAGGTTTGGAGTATTGATACTAAAGGACTTACAACTTACGGACAGGGTATCTTCACTTTTCGGCCTGTCCGTAGGTTTAGAAAGACTATTTAACGTATTGTTGCTCATTGCGTTACAACCTGCGGACAGGGTTCATTGTCCGCGCCTGTCCGTAGGTCCGTAGGTTTACGAAGGGTAGGCCGTTGCTTGCCTTTTGTGGTCTCGGTTTCCTCGATAAGAAGCCCCGCGCCGATGCCGTATTTGATAGCGTCCCGCACCTTGTCACGGGTCGCGTTCGGGCCGAATTCGTCGCTCAATTTCTCGCGGAGCCATTCGCCGGGTTTGCCCTTGTAGATTTCCCATCGGGTGTAGGTGTGGTCCTCGGCTGCTATTTCGTCGGCAATTCGACGGGCGATCCTGGACTGGATATCTTTCAAGGTCTCGTCGCGTTGTCCGGCCATGTCGCATTCAAACCACACGCCGTCCTGATTCCGCAGGTACACGGCTCGGTCTGACAATGGAGTCCATGACGCCTTGGAGTGTTCCAGCCGCGCGAATAGCCTGGGGTTCGATATGCCGTAGTCCGTGACTTCCTTTTCGTTCAATTCAACAATTCCGAACATGCACCTTGCACTGTCGCGAATGGATGAAGCCCCACGCGCCGCCGCCGACTTTGCTTCCTTCTCTCTATCCTTCGGAACATGATGGACGGCCAATATCGCCGCGCAGTGTGGCGTGCTCAAGTCACGCAACCGAGACATAAAGACGGCCATTTCAGCATTACTGTTTTCATCAAACTGATGGAAATGGCATAGCGGATCGACGCAAACAAGGTCTGGCTTGAACGAGTCCACTTCCGCATGGAGCCACTTGTATGCGTCCGTGGTTCGTCCTGCGGCGTCCATCAACGGAATGCCGGGATTGCAGTAGAGCCGGAGATTCTCCGCGAAGGCCGCGCGATCCTCGTCGCTTAATCCGTAGGCATCCGAGAGCCGCGCCCAACGCCGCCAGACTTCCTCCGCGTCATCCTCAGAGCAGAGCCACAGCACGCGCAACCGGCTCGCAGGTCGAAACGCCGGGAGCAACGCCCGCCCAATGCAACCGGATGTCACAATGGCGAGTAGTACGCCGCTTTTCCCTATTCCACCCTGACCCGTGAGCAGGATAAGCGAACGCCGCGCGATCATGTCGTGATAAAGGTATTCGATGGGGCGAGGTTCACCGGTGAGCCATTCGCTGGTATCAACCGGGGATAGCGCCGAAGTCTTGCCCGCTGCTGCGGGTGTGTCTAGCTCCGCGAGTTTCGCTTGCAAGTCAGGGGCAGTGATTCCGCCGCGTAGGTACAGGTCCGCCAGGTGCCGCCCTTCGCGCTCTCGGTAGTCGGTGCGAATGATGTCGCCAAGACCCCAAGGGTTGCATGTTGGTTCCGCCGCCGCGAGTTCGGACACGTCGCCCGTGCTCACTTCCGCGCCGACTGCCAACCGATGCAACAGGATCGAGAGTTCCAACCGCCCGCCGCCTGCCGTGAGTTTGATAATTTCACCGGCCACGACTCGGTGTAAAGTATCCGGCCAGGCTTGGGAAGGTATCGCCGCGAGTTCCGCCGCCGCATCGGGATCGCCTTTGATCGCAGTTCCGAGTAGGGATCGACACGCCGCGATTGTCGCTTCACTAGGGGCGTGCCCGTTGCGCCGGTGGGTTGCCGCGCCGTTCACCGCTCGCCCCCGTGCGTGTGCTGTTCTATCCACTCGTCCAACTGGTGAACGTCGTACCGAATCGTGCGCCCGATGCGAATGTACGGGGGTGCCGGAGTCCGGCCCGGTAGATTGCCTTGGCAACGGGAATTCGCGAGATACGACGGGGACATGCCAATGTATCGCGCCGCTTCCGCCGGGGATAGCAGTCTCGCCGTGATTGTGGGGTTCACCGTGAACTGCCTCGCACGCCGCGAAACGCGTCAAGGCCCGCTTGGGTGACTCTCCATTGGCCGCCGCAACGGAATGTGCCTGGAATCACGCCCGCACGACACAGACGCCGCGCAGTTCTCGGATGGATTGACAACTGGGAAGCAACATCTTCAACCGATAGGTCTGGCTGCGATTCGATTTGTACCTTTGTGGCCATTCTCGGACTCCCTTTGGTTCGTCTGTCCGAGTTGTACCACTTGTCTGTCATGACATTCGATATGAATGTCACACTTTCTGTAGGTGGGAGTTTACGAAGTTTCTTTGATGATGCGCAGGACTTGACGCTTACCTACAGTAGGCCATGAATCGCGCAGCCGGTGTTCGTTGATTTTGCGCAGGACATGATCGGCCACGGCACTTTGTGACGCGTTCTCGCGACTCGCTTTGAACGCGCGTGCTGTGTCCTTAATGAACTGGTCGCGGGGCGATAAGGTATTGCGCTTCTCCGCCTCTCGCCCTTGTTGCTCTTCATGCGCCCGCCGCCCCTTCCGGGTGTCGGGTGCATCCGCGTAGGCATTGATAGTCTGTTCAACGCGCCCAAGCATCAGAGCACAGTTGATCGCGTTCGCAATGTCCCCCGCTTTGATGTAATGCCGAAGTATCACGATTTGATGTAGTGCCGCCTGTGCCGCGATTCTCATGCCTTGCACGCCCTGTAGTGAGTCAATCTGGCGTTGGGTGGGGTTCTTCGGTAGTCTGGGTTCCGGGACTTGATCCAATACCGTGCGGGCGCTTCGTTCAATCTTCGACAGCCGCGCTTCAATGGACGCGGAGGATACCCCCCCAACAACGAACAAAGTGCCGTCCGGCGTGTCGAATGTTAGGTCTGGGGTGACGTTTTTCCATCCGGTAGGTTTCGGCTTCGATTTCTTCATGATGTTCGGCTCCATCTTCGGCATTAAATGAGCCGGGGACAATCCACTGCCGATTGTGTGGACTTTCGGCCCGTCGGCCTAGTCCCCGAACGACTAAACTGTACTACTTCCCGCTGCGTTTCTTCCTCGGAAACTTCACTACCTTCGCGCCGCGTGGTTCCGCGATACGTTCAACGGCTTCGCTCTTGTGCTCCGGTGCGAGATGCGCGTACCGCAGCGTCATGGTTAGATCGGAGTGCCCTAGCAGTTCGCGAACGGTGTTCAGGTCCACGCCCGCCATAACCAGCCGACTTGCGAAATGGTGCCGGAGGTCGTGCCAGCGGAAGTTCTTGATCCCCGACTTCTCTATTAGCCCTTCCCATGAGGTTTTGACGTTATCCAGACGGCCCCCGTTCGGACTGGGGAACACGTAGCCATGCGGAGGTACTTGATCGCGCCACGTCGCTAGTGTGGACCGTGCGACGGAGTTCAACGGCACATGGCGGGACTGTCCCGACTTGGCCGTATCTCCGCGTACCGTAAGCATACCGCCGTCAAGGTCAACATCTTCCCATCGGAGGTTGAACACTTCGCCGCGCCGGAGGCCGGTATTCATGGACACGATAACCATGGGTTTCAGATAGTCGGCATAGGCCAGCTTCCGCAGGTCCGTCAATTCGACACGATGACGATCCCGCCGCCACTTGTTGTAGCTGTCCCGCTTTGCCCTCATTTCTTCCTCGCGGGTGTCCAGTGCCTTTAACAGCGCCTTTTCCTCGTCGGCATCCAGATACCGCACCTTGGGTGCCCGGTCAAATTTCAGCCGCTTGGTTTTGGCGATAGGATGCGACGGTACGCGATCCCACTCAACCGCGCGGGACAGACAGGACCGCAGATCGTCAAGGTAGCGGTTTGTCGTGACAGCCTTCGCGCCGTCCGCAATCATGGCCGCTCGCCACTTTTCCACACGGCCCGGTGTGACTTCCTGCAAGGGAACGTTCCAAAGGCTTGCGAACGCCGATTTCATGTTTCGGAGCGTAGCCGCGCCGGTGCGCTTCGAGCGTAACCACAGGGGATCGTATTCATCCTCCACAAAGGCCCCTAGGGTCAACGGTGCGGCTTTCTTGCGCTCCGCGCCGGGGTCGATGCCCTTCGCCGCGTCTGCGGCTTTCAGGACGGCTTCCGCGCGTGCCTCTTGGGGCGTCATAGACTCCGCTCGCCCTATCTTCACCCGCCCCCGTGTTCCGTTGGGAAGCAGGTACCGGAGGTAGTACGTCCGCGCCCCGCCCGATTCGACTCGCAAGCTAAATCCGCGCAAGTCAGGATCGAACACTTCGTAAGGTTTCTCCTGGGGCGTGTACTTCGGTAAGTCCTTCGCCGTCAGCTTTCCTTTCATCCGTATCACTCCTATAGTGCGTGTGCCGGATTCTGTCCCGTATCTGTCCCGGAGACAGTATAACACGGAGTAAGACGGTAGAAAAGCATGAATTTCGGATAGCCAATGTTTACGGGGGTTTTGTGGGGTATTTGCCTCGAAAGGCCGGATTAGAATCTACCGCGTTACACGGCAAAAATCCGTTCGGGACGAAGAGGCCGGAGGTTCAAATCCTCTCACCCCGACCATTTTAAATCTCCTCCAATTGGCGACTTACGTGCTATAATGCGTAAGTCGCCGTATTTTTCCCGGTGTTTATCGTATCTCCTCTGGCCCGATAGGTAATTGAAGGAAGTGATCAAATGCCTACGATCTTTACGCTGTTGCAAAGTTTGAGCCAGTTCTTGCAGCTCATTCAGTTCATCCAACAGATATTGAGCTTCTTCTCGTTGTTGTTACCTGTAGGGTAGCATCCACCACCATTATCGGTCGTTCCTCTGGGAGCCTGCGATGATTGCGGTCCCAACGGTCCGCGGTCGCGTGGCCGACGCCGCGATGCTGCTTGGTGGCCGCAGGCGGGTTTGTGGTTTCACGCGAAATCGTAGGATAATGCCGGGGACATTGCCATAACCACGGCGTAGGGGAACTATTTACCATGAACACAAGTCGACGATCCTTCCTCAAGACTGCGGCGGTTGCCGCCGCTCCGTTGATTCTGCCGTCCAGTGTTTGGGCGGCCAAGACCAAGCCCAACGATCGGATCACGATGGGATTCATCGGGATGGGAAAGCAGAACCGGTATCTGCTGAACACGTTTCTGCAATATGATGAATGCCGGGTTGTCGCCGTGTGCGACGTGGACACAACGCGACGTGAATCGGCACACCAGATGGTGCTCGAGCGGTATGCGGACCGGCCGGAGTCTGGTTCGGCGGATTGTCAGGCCTACAACGATTTCCGGGAGATCATCGCGCGGAATGACATCGACGCGGTCTGTATCGCAACGCCGGATCATTGGCATGCCATTCCCACCATTGCCGCCTTGGAATCGGGCAAAGATGTCTACTGCGAGAAGCCGCTGACGCACAACATCCACGAGGCGATCGCGGTGATGGATGCGGTGAAGAAGAACAAGCGCGTCTTGCAAACCGGGTCGATGCAGCGTTCCATGAGCGAATTCCGCATCGCCTGCGAGTTGGTTCAGAACGGCGCCATCGGCAAAGTCGATCGGGTGGAATGCAGCTTTGGCCCTCCGGGGGTTCCCTGTGACTTGCCGGAAGAGCCGATGGAACCGGGATTGGATTGGGAGATGTGGATCGGCCCCGGGCCCATGCGGCCGTACAGTTCGGTCTTGAGTCCACGCGGTATACATGACCACTTCCCCGATTGGCGAAACTACAAGGAATACGGCGGCGGCATGGTCTGCGACTGGGGCGCACACCATCTGGACATTGCTCAGTGGGGCCTGGACATGGACAACAGCGGGCCAGTGGAAGTTTGCCCGCCCAACGATCCGGAAGCCCAAAACGGAGGCGTTCTCTATTACAAGAACGGCGTGCGCGTAATCCACGTGAGCGGGTTTGGTGTGGAGTTCTTCGGCAGCGAGGGCGAGGTCAAGGTGAATCGCGGCAGGTTCGAGTTTTACCGCGACGGCAAGAAGGTGGCCGGTTTCGTTGAGCGCACGGACGGTTCACTCGGCGCAACGTTGCTGAAAGTTGAAGAGGAATATCTGAAGGACGCGCGCATCAAGCTGTACAAGAGCGACAACCACCTCAAAGACTTCCTGAACTGCGTGAAGTCTCGCAAGAAACCGATCACGAGCGAGATCGTGGGTGGGCATTCGGCGATCTGCTGTCACCTGTTGAACCAGGCCTACTACAATCACTCCCCGATCAAGTGGAAGCCGAAGCGCCTGCGTTTCGAGAAGGATGGCGGCAAGGCGGAATGGTTGACGCGCGACTACCGCGCCCCGTGGAGTGTCTAGACACCAACCCGAATTTACGCGATAACGGCCGGGGAAGGATCCTCTCCCCCGGCCGTTTCATCTTCTGCATTAATTCTTGCGCGCCGACACTTTCCATTTGACGTTTGCGGTGTCAAACGCGATTTCGAGAGCGTGGAGTCCGCGGCCCAGATTGTGCGCCGGAATGGATGTCTTTTCCAGAGTCCAGTTCTCCGGAACGTAAACATACAGGTTTCCCCGGAGGCCTTTGGCGCGGTGAATCGTGCCAGAAAGGCGTCCTTTACTTTCGTCCCAGTCGAGCTTGGCGAGTTCGGCCTGACCCTGTGAGAGATGAAAGTCGGTGCCTACAAACTGAGGCCGACCCTGTTCCGGCCATAGCGCGAAGAGGCGCACGGCCTTGCCGGGAACCGACGCGGTGAAAGCATCCGTGCTGGCTCCTTTGAAGTCGTCCGTCCAGAATTCACGTGCGAGGTAAGAAGTGCCCGGCTGTAGCCCCATCTCTTCCCAAGTGACGGAATAGCTGCGTTCCTCATCGGAGAAATTGAAGAAGGCGAGCAGTTCCCATTCGATACCGTTGTGTTCGACGTGGAGGTGCCAGATGTCGGGCTCGCTACCGGCAAAAAGGTTCAAGGGCCGCGCCGCCTGGGCAAAGGCCGGCATCGTCTGTTGCATCATGCGGATGCGTTCTTCGGGGAGAGTGGTGAGGTCGTCGGAGTACATGATGCTCGAACCGGAGAGAGCGAGCATGGTTGCGCGCACGCGGCATTCTTCGGTACTTCCTTGCGCGCGGATGGACAGGTCGCAGGCTTCGTGATTGTACAACCGGCCGTGAAGCCAGTACTCGGCGGACGACATGGCGAAGACGCTGCGGAGCGTGGGCCACGTGCTCGTGCCCGCGTCGAGGGTGTCGCTGGTGGCGTAGACGCCGTCGGCGAGGCCGCTGGACAGGAGCGGCGGCGTCTGGCAGTAACGCACGTAGGCTTCGTCGCCCGCGCCTTCGCGGACGGCTTCCATGGCGCGGCGCAAGGGCTCCCAGCCGCGCGCGTTCGCGGGGTCGGCGGGATAGAGGTTCTCCCCGGCGCAGGCGGCGATGAAGTCGATCTTGTAGTATGAAGCCCCGGCATCGGTGAGGCGCCGGAAGGTATCCACGATGTAGTCGTAGGCGTCCGGTTGCGTCGCGTCGAGTTGGAATTGCTGTGGGTTCGGTTCCCAATACCACGTCCAGGTGACGGCGGGGTTGCCGGATTCGTCGCGCAAGACCCAGTCCGGGTGTTCCTGAAACAAGCGCGAGGTTTCCGCGACTTCCGTTGGGGCGATCCAGATCCCGAGTTTCAACCCGAGTCCGCGGAGGTCCGCTGCGAGCGCTTCCAGACCGCCGGGATAGTCAGCCCTATCAACATCCCAATCGCCGCAGATGTCGCCGATTTGCCAGCCATGATCGAGCAACATCAGGTCCATGCCAAGGTCCCGGAAGCGTTCGGCGACGACCTGGGCGTTCGCCATGGTGAATGCGTGGCTAATCGGGAGGCGGATGGCGTACCAGGAACACCAGCCGATCGTGGCCGGCGAACGGCGTGGCGGAAGCGCGCTGGCGAGCAAGTCGCCGTAAGTTTCCAGGGCGTTCAAAGGATTGGCGTCGCTGCGGAGGACGAGCCAGCCGGTTTCGAGGCGTTCACCTTCCGCCAGTTGGCGACCGTGGAAACGTGCGACGCCCGAGATTAACGTCTCGTCAGTGTCCGCCGCGTAGCGGACTTGAACGACGGGGCGGCAACTCGGGGCGGTAATGAAACCCGCGGTAAACGCGGGTCCAGACGGAAAGCCGAACGTGACCATCCCGCTGCTGTCGGCGTCGAGCGCCGCTTCCGTTCCGTCCTCGTTGGTCGAACAAAAGGCTTCCATTGTCGGATGGCCGGGACTGCGTTCGATATAGGCGCAGGCGTCGCGCGCGGGTTGTCCCAACGCGACGCGACTCGGCGTGACGAGCGTGAAATCGCCCAGTGATACCGACGCACCGGACTTGTTGACGATCTCCCCCTGAATCGCTACCAGACCTTGTTCGTCGTAACGTCGCAATCGGATCGTCACGTCGACGGGAAGATTCTCCGCGCCGAGCGATGCAGAAATCTCTGTTGCCTTCCCCAGTTCGTCGTCGACCGCGGATTCCGTAGGCCGGTCGAGTGGCCGCAATGGGTATGCGACGCCATTAACGTCAATCTGCGAAGATGCGTCCGAGATCCCCACGTTAGTCGCACCCCACGTTGCCGACCAGACCCATGTGTCCGGGTTCGTCTCCACGTGTACGGAATCGACACTGCCGGAATCCTGTGCATCTGCGGCTGGGATCAGGCATAGCAGGGCGAGCAACATGGCAGCACAAAAGAACGCTCGTCTATTTCGCGGAACGATCATTGAAAGAAGTCCCCTTTTGCGTTGAGAATCGTTGGCATTCGATCGCAACTGAGAGGCTGCGGTCCACGCCACCAAGAATGAAGATCGCCCTGGGTCCTGTATTCAGACTTCCGAGGAGGGCGGTTTTTCGTACCCGCCCCGCATACGATTGCATTTGTGAGGCAGACCTCTCAACTCCCGCGGCACCTTACGCAATCCATCTCTAATTCACATCAACGCACTGTCGTGAAATGGCTGGCGTGGCGGGTTGGAAAACCCGCCCTCCTATCAATCCCGGCGCTTGGTGTGCGCTGTTGCGAACCTGGGGCGCAACCTCGGAATTGCGCGGGGCACCGGTTGCGATGCTTCTTTTCATTCCAAGGTACAGTGTATCCTGAATTGTAGAAAGGCCTGATTTCGTAGGCCAAAGGGGGGAGATTTGGGGATTACGCATCGAGAGAATTTTGAACGGATGATACGAGACGGCCGCGCGGGATGGATCCCGTTCACGCTGGACGTGGGAGGGGTTCCGGGTTTCACCGGTCCGATTCTCGAACGCTGCGAGCGCGAAACAGGGTCACGCCACCCCGAGGAGTACTTTGATTACGACTTCCGGACGGTGTCTCTGAAGACACGGTTTGGCGGGGACGACCCGGCAGCCCTCCACGCCTCGGTACCCGGCGGGACGACCTTTGACGAGTGGGGCATTGGCCACTGGGCGGGCGGCGCGACGGGGACGTATGAGAAGACCTTTCCCCCACTCGCGCATGCTGAATCGGTGGCGGACGTGGAGTCGTTTCCGGTTCCGATCATCGAGGAGGGAACAGCAGCGGAGACAGCGCGGGGTTACCGCGAACGAGGGTATCCGGTATTCGGGTATGCGGGCAGCATCTACGAATGGTCGTGGTGGCTTCGGGGGATGGAACACTTCATGATGGATCTCTTGTCCAACGCGCCGTTGGCGGAGGCCGTAGTCGGGAAAGTGGCGGGGTACACGAAAACGCTGGCGCTGGAATCGGCGGCCGCTGGAATCGATGTGCTCTGTTTTTACGACGACGCCGGAATGCAGACAGGCATGCAGATCGACCCGGACCTTTGGCGGAAATTCATCAAACCGCAGTGGAAAGGTATTCTCGATACGGTGCGGGCGGAGCATCCAAACGCGTGTTTTTTCCTCCACAGCTGCGGCAACATCGAGGCGATCGTTCCAGACATCATCGAGGTGGGTTTCGATATCCTCCACCCGATTCAACCCGAATGCATGGACTTCGCGGCCATACACCGGGAATATGGAGCGGACATTACTTTGTGCGCAACGATCAGCGCGCAGAAGCTGTTCCCCTTCGGGACGCCGGAAGCGATTCGCGCGTGGGTCAAGCGAACCCGGGAATCCTGCGCGCCGGAGAATCGCGCGATCTTGTGTCCGTCGAACATGGTGCAGCCGGAGACGCCCTGGGAAAACATCGTGGCGTTCGCAGAGGCGGCGCGAAACCGGGGTTGACCCGCCAATCGAATCGTTACGACGCGCTTGTGATGTTGAATCCGTCTACCCGTAGTACGGGCGCCGCGCCGCCGAGGTCTGCTGTCGCAAAGGTCGCCGTCACCGTGCGGCTGGCGCCGGGAAGCAATGAGAAGTCATTGTCCTCCCAATAGCATGGGGCGATTTCGAGACCCTCTTCCCCTTGCTTGATTCCCAGATTAATGAAGAAGGCAATCTGATCCGTGGGATTCTCGAGGGTAACCGTTGCCAGGGTTTCCTCGCCCTTCTCGGAGGTTTCCATCGTCGCGTTGATTGCCACCTTGGGCAGACTGCGCAGCGCAGTCAGATCCGCGACCGACTTCGCGTTGATTTGAAAGTCCATCCAACTGTCTTTCAATTCTCCGGGAATGTCGGGCACGGTTGAGAGCCAGTATAGATTCTCCGATATGCGATTCCCTGCCGCGTCGTCTAACGTGAGAACCAGAAAGTAGGTGGTGGATAGTCCTTCCGGAGTACCGACGACAAAGGCTTTGGCCTTGCCGTCGGGGCCGACTTCGACAGTTGCGTTCTCTGCGTACAGCTCCGTCATGTTGAGGTTCAAAATCCGGGCGGTGACCTTCAAGTCGTCGTAGGGTTGATAGAGACTGTTTACGACCCAAACCGACCGGTCGTCGTAGGAATACTGCACGTGCAGTGATTCGCAGGCTTTCTTTGCTCCGTAGTAGGCACCGGTGGGTACGAGGTAGTAGTCCACGTAATGCCAGGTCATGACCGCAGGCCACGCGGCGTTGTACTTCCAAGTTGTGATGCCGGTGGCGTCGTACTTATTGCGCGCGTAGGCTTCGTACATGGCGCGGGCGCTCTCGTAGTTCATCACCTGAGCCGTCATGCAGAAGTCGTCAATGTCTTTCGGCTCGCCATAGCGCGTGTTCAGGGACTTGACGGTTTCGCGGAAAAAGTCGCCCTCCTGAATCACGGTGTGGAAGGACATGGCGTCGGTCCAGATCGGCCAAAGCTGGTCTTCCGGAATCATGCGGCGGACGCTCTCGATTTGCGCGACGATGCCGCCGATTCCGCCGGATTGCGCGAATCCCCACGCATATTCTTCAAAGGCGTCGTTGTAGTATCGCGTGGGGTCGGCGTAGGTCCAGAGTTCGCGCGTGCCGGTGCGCGTGCCGCCCGTATCGAAACGGTCATCCACCTCGAAGGCGCCGGAATGAGGCTGATACGTACGACCGGGAGAGTACTTGTCGATGATGCCCCGGTAGGCCTCGTCGAGCCGGTCGGTGGGGAATGTCTCGTCGTGTCCCAGGAAATGGACGAGGCTGGGATGGTTGCGAATGCGCAGCACGCTGTCGCGGATGCAGTCAACGGCGAGTTCTTCGTCGGGAATGCTGCGCCCGAAGAGTTGCTGCGTGACCATGACGCCCAATTCGTCGCAGGTGTCGTAGAACTGATCCGTTTCGCGGATGGAGAAGCCCTCGGACCGCAGCATGTTCAGGTTGGCTTCGCGTGCGTAACGCACGAGCGCCCGGTCGCGCCGTTCGCTGAACCGCAGCAGCATCTCGTTGGTCATCCACGCGCCGCCGCGAATGAGCACATCCTTTCCGTTGACCTGGTATCTGCGCCAGCCTTCGTCATTGATGTAACTCGTGGCGTGACGGATACCAAATCGGGTGCCCGCGGAATCCGAGATCTCGCCATTCACTTCAACCTGCATTGATACTTCGTAGAGATTCTGCGGACCCAACGGATTTGGCCACCAGAGTCTCGGATTCTCTATCGAAAGCGCCGGGCACTGGACCGGCGTGATGTGGATCCAGCGGGCTTCCTGGGGATACAACTCCACCGTATCGGCGAACGTGATACCTTCAATGGAACCGCTGACTTCGGCGGTAATGCGCTCGGTCGTGAGATTGGTGACCTGCACCTGTACGGTCAGGTCGGCGCGATCCAGGCCAGGCAGACTCAGGTCGCTCTGGATGTAAGGATGACGCAGCATTGCCGGTCCGCAGGTTGTCAGGTAGACCTCGCGCCAGACGCCCATGTTGAGGTCCGGCGGTTGCGGGTTGTGATCGTCCCAGCCGGTAGTTGCCTCAACCTGTTTCGTTCGGTAGGCGCCTTCCGGGAGTTTCCCCGGCGCGAACACTTCTATTGCGAGAGCGTTCACCGCGCCGCGTTTAACAACATCCGTGACGTCAAACTCGAAGCGCTGGAACATACCGCGTACGGTGTCGTCGCCGGCGACCTTGACGCCGTTCAGCCAGACGTTGGCTCGGTAGTTAATCCCGTCAAGGTGGAGGCGAATATGATCGTCAGGAAAGTCGGAGGGGATTGTGAACTCCGTCAGGTACCACCAGGATGGATAGAATGGGCTGTCCTCACTCATTCGCATCCAACGGCCGGGTTGATATCCAGGGATTGCTTTGAGATTCTCGCCGAAGTAGGGATCGGTATACACACCGTTTTCGACGAGTGCGGCAAGGACAGTGGTAGGCAAAGTCACGGGATACCCGTCCCCCGTTTGCGCGCCTGGTGTGGACAGTGCGGCCCCATCAGGCTGGCTCATTTGCGCCGAGGATACAAGCCGCCACGCGCCGTCGACTGGCAACGGATTGGACTGGCCAACCGCTCCTGTAGTCAAGCCAAAGAAGACGGCCAACAGCAATAGCTTATCCCGGTACATCATTCTCACTCTACCCCCTGGTTCCGATTGTCCGGCCGATCAATTCGGCATCCATTGTGCCACATCGATTCTTCCGGGGCATCCCGTCTCATCCCGATCCGGATCGATACGAATCTATGCCGAATGCGATCCGGGATTTGATTGCAGGTCTAAACGTGATTAGACTATTTTAGTTTCTGTAAATTACGCGCCGGAAGAATTGAACGAGCCAAACGATTTGGGGGCGACCATGCGAGTCCTTTCGATTTTTGTTACGTGTTTCCTTTGTGGAATGGCCAGTGCGCAAGACGCAGCATTGCGGCTACCCGTGGATGAATATGTCACCCGGATGAAAGCCGGCTGGATCGGCCAGATGGCTGGCGTGGGCTGGGGCGCGCCGACCGAGTTTCAATTCAACGGACAGATCGTTCCCGAGAGCGATATGCCTCAATGGGAACCGGTGCTGGTCAATCAGTTTTGGCAAGACGACCTTTATGTTGAGATGACCTTTCTGAAGTCGCTGGAAGATTACGGATGGGACGTTACGCATAAGCAGGCCGGGCTCGATTTCGCGGTGAGCGCTTACCCGTTGTGGCACGCGAACAACACGGGTCGCAGGAACCTGCGTGAAGGGATCGCGCCGCCAGACTCGGGCCATCCGCAGTTTAACTCCCACGCCGACGATATCGACTACCAAATCGAGGCCGATTACTCGGGCCTCATCGCGCCGGGATTGCCAAACGTACCCATCGCGCTGGGGGAAACCTTCGGCCGGATCGTGAACTATGGCGACGGATTGTACGGTGGGCAGTTTGTGGGCGGCATGTATGCCGCGGCGTTTTTTGAAACCGATCCGGAAACGATCGTGCTTGCGGGCCTGGATTGTATTCCTGCTGAGAGCCAGTACGCGGAGTGCGTTCGGGACGTGATCGCATGGTGGAAGAAGAATCCGGACGATTGGGAAACGACCTGGCACGAGATCGAGGCGAAGTACAACGAGAATCTTGACTACCGCAAGGCCTCCTGCGGCGGCGCGAAGAAGACCTTTAACATCGACGCCAAGATCAATGGCGCGTATATCGTTATGGGACTGCTCTATGGCGAGCGCGACCCTGACAAGACCATCGAAATTGCCACCCGTTGCGGACAGGACTCGGACTGTAACCCGTCGAGTGCAGCGGGAATCCTCTTTACGTCGCTCGACCTGCCGAACGTACCGGACAAGTTTACGTCGGATTTAAAGCCCGACACGGTGTATTCCCACACGGAGTACTCTTTTTCCCGGCTGATCGAAGTCTGCGAGATGCTCGCGCGGGATGCGGTGGTGCGTGCAGGCGGGAGCATTGAGAAAGAGTCGGATGGACGCGAGGTATTCGTCATTCCCCGACAGACGCCGAAACCATCGCCGTTTGAGCAAAGTTGGAACCCGGGACCAATCGCCAACAGCCGGTATTCAGACGCGGAAATGGAGGAGCATATCCGCTCCAAGAATTTGTCGGACGGGCGAACGGATATGAGTCTAGTCATCCCCCAGTTTGCCGAGGGGTGGCAGATTGAAGATTGCGGCCTGGAAATGGACCCCGGCATTCGAGCTACGTACCGGGGAAAAGAAAACGTACTGGTCACCCACCCCGACGACGGCGCCACGCCCTGCGTTATCTGGCGGGAGGGAACCCTTCCCGCAAACTCCAAGGGAACGCTGCGGCTCACCATGAGCCATCACGACGGCGGCGATTGGCAACTTATCGTAAAGCTTAACGGCGAGGAGGTGGTGAACCGCCCGGTAAGCGAAGCGACCGTGACCGATGGCTGGCTTACGGTCGACATCGATCTCGCGCCCTACGCCGGACAGACGGTCAAGGCGGAAATCCTGAATGCGCCGACGGGATGGTTCTGTGAAGCGGCATACTGGGGCGAGATTTCGCTGCTTGGGTTGTAGGCTTTCGCTTTTCGACCGGCAAAGTAAGAGTTTGCGACAGAAACGCGCTTGCCTACTATGCGATGATGTCGTGGACGACGTTGCCGTAGACGTCGGTGAGGCGGTAGTCGCGGCCGGCGTAGCGGTAGGTTAGTTTTTCGTGGTCGATGCCCATGAGGTGCAGGATGGTCGCGTGGAGATCGTGGACGTGCACCTTGTTCTCCACGGCGTGCCAGCCGTAATCGTCGGTCGCACCGTAGGTCATGCCGCCGCGCACCCCGCCTCCGGCCATCCACATGGTGAAGCCGAAGGGATGATGCTCGCGTCCGTTATCGCCTTCCGCGGTGGGCGTGCGGCCGAACTCTCCGCCCCAGAGGACGAGCGTGTCTTCCAGCAACCCTCGCGCTTTGAGATCCTTCAATAGACCCGCAATGGGCTTGTCGGTTGAGGCGCAGTTCATGGGCAATTCTTCGCGCAAGGAACCGTGCTGATCCCATAGCTGGCAACTGCTGCGCTTGGACGTTTGGGTATGGTAGACCTGCACGCAGCGAACCCCGCGCTCGATCATGCGCCGCGCCATGAGGCACTGCTTGCCGAAGATCTCCGTCACGGGATTGTCGAGTCCGTACAGTTCCCGCGTCGCCGGGGATTCGCCGTCCAACGCGAAGGCTTCGGGCGCTTCGGTCTGCATGCGATACGCCAGTTCAAATGACTCTATCCGGGCGCTTAGCCGGGAGTCTTCCTCGCGCAACGCGGCGTGTTGCTGGTTCAGTTCCTTCAATGCGTCCAGCTGCATACGCTGCGTCTGCCGATCGAAGCGGTCGTTGCTCAGGTCCGCGATGGGCTCGTTCAAATTGGCAACCAAAGTGCCCTGGTATGCGGCGGGCAGAAAACTGGAACTCCACAGCGGCGCGCCCTGCGCCGGCTGGGCCGGACTGAGCACGACGAATCCGGGCAGGTTCTGGTTCTCGCTGCCGAGTCCGTAGAGCAGCCAGGATCCGAGGCTTGGCCGGGAGAAGGTCTGCTCGCCGGTGTTCATCTGGAGGCAGGCGCCGTTGTGATTGATGTTGTCGGCCACCATGGAACGAATGACGCAGAGGTCGTCGGCGCAGGTCGCGAGGTGCGGGAGCAGTTCGCTGATCTCCATGCCGCACTCGCCGTGTTTGGGGAATTTCCAAGGCGATCCGAGCAGGTTGCCGGTCTTGGTGCGTTCCAACGCGGGCTTGTCGAAGGGCAGCGGCTTGCCTGTTTCCGCCAGGAGCCGTGGCTTCGGATCGAAGAGATCGACGTGCGAAGGGCCACCGGACATGAACAGAAAGATGATCCGCTTGGCGCGCGGGACCAAATGCGCGGAATGGGGCGCGACGGCCGAAGCGGTCGTATCAAACAGGCCGGCCAGCCCGAGCATGCCGAAGCCGTTCGCGAAGGTGCGGAGCGCCTCGCGGCGGGACAATGTCGTCCGATGGTTCGTGTTCACGAGCAGCTTTCCTCAAGACCGATGCAATCAGGATAGCACAGAATCGGGCAAACGTAGCGCAGGCGTCCTCGCCTGCAAAAGACCTTGGCGAAGAATGCAGGCGGGGACGCCTGCGCTACATGGCTCTGTATCACTTCGTCAATCGACAAAATAAAACTCGTTCGTGCTCAACAGGACTTGCGCGTAGACGGCGATTGCGTCCTTCTTCGGGAAGCCAAGACCGGTCAGCGCCGATTGACCCACCGAAAACTCCTCGTCCGTGGGCGTGCGTGCGAACAGGCGCAGGTAGAGTTCGGCGACGACGGCGCCTTCGGCCGTGAAGTCCATTTCCTCGGCCAGGGCATGCGCCTGATCGAGCATGAAGTCATTGTTCAGGGTAAACAGTGCCTGGGGCACTACGATGGACTGGTTTCGTTCCGGCGTCACGGCGGTGGGATCGGCGCCATCAAACAGCATGGTGTAGGTGCTGATGTTGGAACGCACGGTGCGCAGGTAGAGCGTGCGCCGAGGTGTGGCCATCTCCACGTATGCGGGCCCGCCGGGCGTCAGATCGAGTTGGTTGGTGACAAACAAGATGCTGTCACGCAACGTCTCCGCATCCAATCTGCGCCGGTTCATGCGGGCCAGGTACAGGTTGTCCGGGTCTTGCGCGATACTTTCATCGGACCCAAAGCTCGACTGTTGATAGGTTGCCGAACTCAGGATTTCCCTATGCAGGGCTTTGATGCTCCAACCGGATTCGATGAAGCGTCGTGCGAGGTAGTCGAGCAACTCTGGGTGGCTGGGCGCTTCGCCTTGGGCACCAAAATCGCCGGGCGTGCGGACGAGTCCTTCGCCGAAGTGATGTTGCCAAATGCGATTGACCATGACGCGGGCCGTAAGTGCGGCACAGTCATCCGTCACCCAGTCGGCGAGATCGCGGCGGCCGCTTCCCTCCGTAACTGGACGGGGTGATGAATCGGTCAGCACCGACGGCATTTGGCGTGGCACGAGATCGCCAAGCGTCGTGTACGAACCCCGACGATGAACCTGGACGTCGTGGATGCCTTCGTGCTCGGTGCCGGGCACGCCGCCTTCCTGAATGCCCACGGCGTAATCGAGGGGCGCGGGAGTTTGTGATTCGAGTTCGCGGAGTTCGGCTTCAACGGCCGCGCGTCGCGAGCCGGCCGCGGGTGGAAGCGACCCGAGCCAGAAGGGCCCCTGGTCTGATAAGAGCGCCGCGGCACCGTCGCCTGAATTTGCTGTAACGGCCGCTTCCACATTCTTCGCGGCTTCTTCGAGCGCTTCGGGACCTCGACGCCCTGCTTCCACTTCTTCCAGGACCGCCCACCACGGCGCGAAGAGGATCGCGTCCAAAGGCGGCTTCGCGCTGCCGGCAAAGAGCCACCACACGTCCGGCCGGCCGGAGGCGTCTTGCCACGGATTGCCGCCCGTGAAATGGGGCAAGATATCGGATGCAGTGGACCACCTCTCCCCCGCTCCGTCGATTTGAAGGTCGACTACCGTCGTGTCGCAGGAATAGTCGCCGTCGGGCAGGACGGTCAACAGGAGCTGCTCGCCCGGCTTCAAGGGCACAGGCGCATCGATTGCGATGGCGCCATCGCCACCGTTCATGATTTGTCCCTCGGCCACGATTCGTTCAAATCCACGGCCTCGGTGCGCCACGGTCCAGCGAACGCCATTGCCGCAATTGCCGTCGGCATCGGCGATCCGCCCGGAGACGGCCACCGCAACTTCGACGGGCGCGCGCCAACCGATGCCGACGCCGTCGGTGGGCGACGGATGAATGACGAGCGAATGGGGCGGTTGGGTGATGGTGCTGTACTTCAATTCGTTATCGGTCGTGTTCGCGACGGAGGACGGGGTGGATTCCGCATCGTGGCGCGAATGGAGACCGGGGATGCTCTGGAAATCTTTGTCGACCGTCAGTAGTGCGGGCGGGCTGTCGCCGTTCAGCATGCGCGACCATTGGCGCAGCACATCGGGATGCAGCCCCTCCGCCTCGGCGGAAACGCCTCGATACGCCGCAAGGAGGTACTGCGCGGTTCTCGCGCTTTCCTGCCGCGCGAACGACGCCCGTTCTTCCGCGAGCGAGGTGTCCCGTTCCGCGCGAAGGGCATTGATGCGCTCCTCACGAGCCGACCGCGCCGCGAGTTCCTCTTTCGACGCGAGCGGCAGATGGAGGATGGGCGAGCCCTCCGTCTTGGCGCCCGGACCGGGAAGAATGCTGCTGCTGAAGAAAATGCCGGCAAGCCCGTAGTACTCCTCCGTCGTGAAAGGGTCAAACTTGTGGTCGTGGCACCGGGCGCAGGCCATGGTCATGCCGAGCATGGTGCGCGTGACGACGTCGATTTGGTCGTCCACGATGTCCGTGACCATCTTCTGTTTGTCGGCGTCGCCTTGAGGCCAGTTGCCGATAGCCAGCATGCCGGTGGCGATGAGACCGTCCCGGTTGAAGCCGCCGTCTAGACCGGGCAACAGGTCGCCGGCGATCTGGTAGCGCAGGAACTCGTCGTAGGGCATGTCTTCGTTGAAGGCGTTGACAACCCAGTCGCGATAGCGCCAGATTTCGACGGGATCGGTCTGCGCGCTGGCCCGGGAGTCGAAGGAATCCGTGTACCGGACCACGTCGAGCCAGTGGCGCGCCCAGCGTTCGCCGTACTGAGGGGACGCCAGCAGACGGTCCACCAGTTGCGCGTAGGCGTCGGGTCGCGTGTCAGACTCGAAGGCGTGTACTTCTTCGTGAGACGGCGGAAGCCCGGTGAGGTCGAAGGAAAGACGTCGTATCAGCGTGCGCCGGTCGGCTTGCGGTGCGGCTTGAAGTTTCTGCGACTCAATCTTGTGGAGGATGTAGCGATCGATATCGTTCTTCGGCCAATCAGAATGCTGGACGTTGGGCGCGTCCGTTTGAGCCAAGGGCTGATAGGCCCAGTGCGCCGCTTTGCGCTCGGCGAGGCTCGGAGCGGCTGCCGCGGGCTTATCCCCATACTCCGGCCATTGCGCTCCTTCGACCACCCACGCGGTGATAGCGTCGATGGCCTCCTGTGAGAGTTTCTCGCGGGGCGGCATCTGCACGTCACCGGTATGGGCGATGACCTGTACAAGGAGGCTCTCCGGATTGCCCGGCTCCACGGCGGGACCCCGGCTGCCGCCTTGCAACATGGCCTCGGCGGAATCGAGGCGGAGGCCCGACTTCTGTTTCTCAGGGCCGTGACACGAATAGCAATGCTCGACGAGCACGGGCCGCACGTCGCGCTCGAAGCGTTCCAGCGCGGCCGAGTTTGATGGCGCGGCGTGGGACGGTCCTGTTGCGTACACGCACACGGCAATCCAAACGCCAAACGAGTATGACTTCATATTTGTATCCCAGGGTCCTTGCAGGTGAACCAAAGCTAGAATAGCAGAAGAAGTCCGCTGACGGTAGCGGGAGAATGCCGGATTTGTGGCCGATAATTCGTCAGAAGACGAAGGCAAAGAGCCTCATAATCGCGGCCACGATCAGGAACAACCGGGGAATGATGCCGAGCGGATCGTCAGACACCTCGTGAAAACTACGCACCGTACGAAGGGTCTCGGGATACGCGAGGATGTCGGAAATCCCGAATTGCTCCTCGCGGCCAAACGCAACCCACAACTTGCCAGCCGAGTCTTCCGGATGATACCCGACGATGTAGTAGGTCCCCGTCGAGGGGAGCGTCACGTCTTCTTCGACATAAATCCAGGATTCCGTTCCCGTGAATGGCTCCGAGAAAAACTCGACCTCGGAACTGGAGGTCTCGAAGGTCAACGCGCCCGTTCCGTTGGGGAGATCAAAGGGAACCGTCGCGCTCGGCAACCCCGGACCCACCAGCGCAACCGCGGGCAGGTACTCGGACAGGTTCTCGATGACCGGTACGCCGAGCTGCAAGTAGACGGAGTCGCCCGCAGTCCCGCCGAACGTCAACCAGACCTCCTGATTGTTTTCGGAGACTTCGTGGAGGATCAGTTGCGATACGCCCGGTTCGACGACGGCGAGCGCGGACGCTGCGTCGACGTGCGTGCCGTCATTCTCGATGAGCCGATGTGCGAACACCTGAGGTGCGAAGAACAACACAAGCGCGGACACGACAATGACGAATCGTTTGGCGTACATACCTGAACCTCCTGATCCGCCCGTGGGGGCTCCCGATCCAGCCGTTTTTTTGTCGATACGTCGAGTATACCACGCGTATACTCAGGCACATTCGCTGGAGGGTCAAAATGAGTACGCCACATATTGGTTTAATTCGAGACCGGTATCGCAATGCGCTCCTGGATGACGTCTTGCCGTTTTGGATGCGGCACATCCGCGACGACGAGATGGGCGGGTATCTCCACCACATCGACGCGGACGGGACGGTGGTGTCGACGGACAAGTGCTTCTGGATGATCGGACGCGCGGTGTGGATGTATTCGAAGGCGTACAACGACATCGAGCCGCGGCCGGAATGGCTGGAGTTCGCGCGGCTCGGGTATGAGTTCATCCTGAAGCACGGCTTCGATTCGGACGGCCGCATGTTTTACACCGTCACGCGCGACGGGCGGCCCTTGCGGAAGCGGCGCTACCTCTTCACGGAAACCTTCGGGGTTATCGCGCTGTCGGAATACGGCAAGGCGACCCGCGACGCGGCCGCTATTGACCGGGCGCGGGCGCTTTACCGCAAGGTGATCGAACTGAACGACGCGCCGGACGCCTCCATGCCGCCGAAGTTCTACCCGACTCGGCCCATGAAGTCCCACGCCATGCCCATGATCATCATTGCGATGACGCAGGTGTTGCGACGGAACGGCGATGCTCCCTTCTACGAGGCTACGATTGATCGCTGTATCGACGAGGTATTGAATCACTTCCTGCACCACGAGAAGCGGGCTCTGTTTGAGACCGTGGGACCGAATGGCGAATTGTTGCTGGACATCCCGGAAGGGCGTTGCATCAATCCCGGTCATGCTTTGGAAACGGCGTGGTTTCTTCTGGAAGAAGCGCGCCATCGCAAGGACGACGCACTCATCGCGAAGGCCCTCCCGATCATCGACTACTCCATGAACCTCGGCTGGGATGACGAATACGGCGGCATCCTCTACTTCGTCGATATCGACGGAAAGCCGCCAGAACCCTACGAACACGACATGAAACTCTGGTGGGTCCACTGCGAAGCCTTGTACGCAAACCTCCTCGCCTACCACCTCACAGGCGAGCAGCGCTACTGGGACAACTTCGCGAAGATCGACGAATACGCTTTCGCCCATTTCCCCGACCCCCAGCACGGCGAATGGTTCGGCTACCTTCATCGGGACGGATCCCTCGCCAATACGATTAAAGGGAGCAAATGGAAAGCGCCGTTCCATCTCCCGCGTATGCTGCTAAACGTCTGGCGGCTGACGGAGGAGATGTTGGACAGGTTGTAGCGTCCGAGCACGGCCCCGTCTTCACAGGCAAAGTGGACATTGGCAAAGTCAGCCGGTGAATTCACCCGAATTGAATTGACTCGCGCTTCTCTCCGCAAATCTGACTAAATAGTCATATGTGGTAAAATACGAGACATGAGGCTTAGAGTCTACACAGACACGTCGGTTTTGGGCGGTTGTGAGGACGAAGAATTCGCGGCGCACTCTGTCCGCCTTCTGGAAGGTTTCGTCCTCGGTGAACGAACTCTCGTCCTCTCCGACCTAACACTACAGGAGTTGGCGAACGCGCCTACCGAGGTCCGCGATAGGCTTGCTTTGGTTCCGGAAGTCTACATCGAGACAATCCGACTCGGAGCGGAGGCGGGTGAACTTGCCGATGAGTACATCTCCTCGGGCGTGCTACCCGCGAGACTGCGGGCCGATGCCCAACACATTGCTATGGCAACTGTGGCCCGGGTGGATGTGCTCGTAAGTTGGAACTTCAAACATATCGTCAATCTACAGCGTATCCGCGGCTACAACTCGGTCAATCTGCGTCTGGGTTACCCTTTGATCGAGATTCGGACTCCACGGGAGGTCTTTAATGATGAGTAAGCCGGCGAAGAAGTTCGACTCTGTCGCGATGATGCGCGCGGCGCGCGATAAGCTTTCCGCAACCATCGAGAAAATGTCAATAGAAGAAGAGTTGGAGTGGCTTGCCTCGCAGGATATCCAGGATCCGTTCTTGAAACGCCTTCGAGATCGTTCCAATGCGCCAAGGGATAATACGAACAAGTCTACGGCGCGGTAGGCGGCTAGTAACTGTGGAACTAATCGAGGCAAAGGCAAGATATCAACTAGGGATCCTGGACAGCGACGCTATTTGTGCCCTCGCCCGCCAATGGATTGACCAGGACATCGTGTCAAATTCCCTCGCTGAGTTGTCCACGGTCAGTCGGCCGATCATGTCGGAAGTCGGTCCGTTGTTTGAATCTGCAATGGAAGAACTGGGGGTCGTTAGCCTATCGCGAATTGGGACAGTACGTCTCATCGTTCGAAGCACGCTTTCTCGGATGGTGGCCGGAGATCTGGACATCCTGGATGGAGCGGAGTTCCTATATCGTTTGCACCTGGCTCTGGGCGAGGAATTTCCGAATCAAGAGTATGTCGGGGACGCGCTCGGACTTGAATTTATTTTTTCCTGGCTGCGAGAAATCTGGGACTATCGAGATGGTTCTCCTATTGGGCACTCGGTAGACCACCCTAGCTCTGAGATTGAGCAGACGCTAAGGCAACACCTACTTGATGAGTCCAATGCATGGTTAGATCGCTTTCAGGAACCGACATGTTAAAGCTACGTTCCCGGACGCATGGCGTATCTGGATTATTCCCATCACTGACATGAACGATGGATTCCGATCGAGGAACTGTCCATCCAGAAGAGATGCCCTTGGCCATGACTATGATCTCCTTCATCATCCCCGCGCATAACGAGGGGCAACTCCTCGGGCGCACGTTGGACGCGATTGATGCGGCGGCGCGGTCGCTTGCCGAATCGTACGAAGTTGTCGTCGTGGATGATGCGTCGACGGATCGCACGACTGCGATCGCAGAGGAACATGGGGCGCGAGTGATCCGGGTTGAGCATCGTCAGATTGCGGCGACGCGGAATGCGGGGGCGCGGGCATCGACAGGCGATATGCTCATCTTTGTCGATGCGGATACGGTGGTCACTGAGGCGGTAGTTGGCGCTGCAGTGAATGCGATGCGTGGCGGGGCGGTTGGCGGCGGGTGTTCGGTACGTTTTGACGGGCCTTTACCGCTATACGGCCGTATCATGGCGGCCATCGTAATCCCCCTGTATCGCGCGGCGCGACTCGCGGCCGGGTGCTTTGTGTTCTGTACCCGTGATGCTTTCGATGGCGTAGGCGGTTTCGATGAACGACTTTATGCAGCGGAGGAAGCGGTCATGAGCCGGGCGTTGCGCCGCCATGGACGGCTTGTCGTGCTGCGCGAGACGGTGACCACATCCGGCCGAAAGTTGCGGGCGCATTCCGCGCGCGAGATCCTGGGGCTTCTGGTACGATTGGCCGCGAGCGGACCGAAGGCCATACAGCGGCGTGAAGGATTGGATGTCTGGTATGGCGAGCGGCGAGAAGATCATCACCATACCGGACGGGATGATTCGTGATTGACACGCACCGGTTCTCAACGTGGTACGATAAGACTGAAAGAAACGGGAGACGGCAAATGGACAGAAGCACGAAAATGCTCTTGATCGTGGCCCTTGTCGGCCTTCTGGTGGTCATCGGCGCGGTGATGTACGTGTGGAAGGACGCAACCGGCGAAACGGATTACGATCGACAGTACCAGGAGAACCTGCAGAAGAACAAAGCCTATTTTGATCAGATGCAACCGGATGCGCAAACTTCAGAGTAGGCGAAGCACTATCGATGGGTCCAACAACCACCAACGCGATTCCCACCGTCGAGCCGACTGGCCGTTGGGGTGCGTTGAAGTATTTGAAGAACAATCTATCCCGCGCCCATGCGATCGTGTTCGTCGTCTTGTTCATTGTCTTCACGCTATTGACGTACCGGATCACGAATGCGGGATTGGATGATGGGCCCGAACACAACTACCGGGTATACCTAACGACCTTGGGTACGATCGCTGGACCGCTTACCGGGGCAATCTCCCGCGGATTTCAGGGGTGTTGTCTCCGGTTCTCCCTGCTGGTGATGGCGTACTGCGCGCCGGTACTTCTCGTTAGCGCCGGGCTTCAGTTTATTCGCACGCCGGATTGGCGTTGGCTGCGGGTCGCGAAATTGGTGTTCTGGACGCTCGGGTGGGTCGTCTGGTTTGGCGGTGGCATCCTCTCCTTCGGCCACGCGCTTTCGTAGCGCTCCGACAGTCGCGCACCGGGCGCGCGTCTGTGCGCATGCGCCGCCGATAGGACAAGCAAGCAATCGCAGGAGATGTGCATTGGATAATGAGAAGGTACTTGTAATCACCGGCGCCAGCCGGGGCATTGGGGCTGCAACGGCCCTTCTTGCGGCGGAGCGGGGATACGCCGTGTGCGTCAACTACGCGAAACGACGTGACGCGGCGGAATCGGTTGTATCGCGGATCATTGCGAACGGAGGCCAAGCCCTCGCGGTCAGCGCGGATGTGTCGGTGGAGTCGGAGGTGGTCGCGCTCTTCAAGACGGTTGATAAGCATTGGGGCTCCGTATCGGCGTTGGTTAACAATGCGGGCATCCTGGAAACCCAGATGCGCGTCGAGACTATGGACGCGGCCCGGCTCACGCGGATCCTCGCAACAAACGTTACGGGGAGTTTTCTGTGCGCGCGGGAGGCCATCCGGCGCATGTCGACGCGAAACGGCGGGAAAGGCGGGGCCATCGTCAACGTGTCCTCCGCGGCTTCACGTCTTGGCTCCGCGGGCGAATACGTCGATTATGCGGCGTCCAAAGGTGCGATGGATTCATTCACCATTGGTCTCTCTCAGGAAGTGGCCGCGGAAGGGATCCGCGTCAATGCGGTCCGGCCCGCGTTCATCTACACGGATATCCATGCCAGCGGCGGCGAACCAGGTCGCGTGGACCGCATCAAAAGCGCGATTCCCATGAAGCGTGGCGGTCAACCGGAGGAGGTCGCAGCGGCTATCCTGTGGTTGTTATCCGATGAGGCGTCGTACGTGACCGGCAGTTTTGTCGATCTCGCCGGTGGAAAATGAGGGGTGGCCGGATGGCGAGCCCTGGCGATCATGATGTTTTCTGCGATCGTTTCGTGGCCCGCGCGTAGATATTCATGCCAAACTCGAAGGAGCCAACTTTCACAGCGTCGCGGGAAAAACCGGCTTCTTCCAGTAATGCGCGTACGTCTCGCGGCGTCAGTAGCGTTTTGTGTTCTTCGATTTCTTCCGGGCTGACCAAACGCAGCCTCGCCATGCCTCGCAGGATGGGATCCACCCATCGAGCCGGCGTGGTCAGAATGAGCACGCCTCCGTCTTCGAGCAATGTGGCGGCGTCTCTCAGGACGGAAACGAGGTCCGCTTCCGAGAGATGCTCAGCAACAGCCAGCATCGTGATCGCCGAGAACGAGCCTGCCGGATAACGCGACAGCGCCGCAGTGGCGATTTGCTGGCCGACCGCTTCGATGCCGTGATCCTGCGCCAATTGGCGGATGGCTTCGCCGGTCAAAGCGGGGTCCAGGGCGCACTTCTGGCCAAAGGGCGTAGCGAGAAGGAAACCCGGCCACGATCCGCATCCGATGTCCAGGATGCGTCCGGCGCGAAGTTCAGGACGAATCAGCTTGTTCGCGATGCGATACCGCTGGCGCGCCAGGAATGGTTCCATCAAACCCGTTCCGCGCGTCGCCCGGCGCTGCGATGTTTTCATGCTTGTAACCTATATTGGATGACTTACGGGAATCGGCAGTTCCTATCGGGCGGAGAGAGTCTATCATGTCATCGCGCTTTCTGTCCTTCCATTCAGGCGGCCGGAGATCCAAGCGTAATACCCTGGGCCGAAGGGTGTGCAAATGGAGCTGAATCCTGTAGAGTAATCCCGCAGCAGGGGTTGGGCGACGGGGCGCCATTGCGGGAGGAGTTCTGCCTTGTTCTACATTGTCTTTATCGTACTCCCTATCGTACTCGTACTTGGGATCGCCGTGGTGGGACGGCTCGAGAAGCGGCTCGTGTGGCCGTACGGGCCGATGCAGGAGCGTCCGCCCTATCCGGACGCGTCGGGGTACAGCATCCGCTGGGTCCGCGAAGCGTTGCAGTTGGGCTTCGTCTTTCTCGGTTGGGCGCCGGATGCGAAAGGCGAGAAGTACAAGCTCACGTACGGACTCCTGGTATCACCGGAGCGAGACTGCTTCGTCATTGTGGGCGTGGGCACGATTATGGGGATTTCCATGCGAGGGACTTGGATCTACTCGGTCGATCGGGATGGCCGGGCGATCTATACGACCGACAACCAGTCCGCCATTGAAGTCGATGTGACTCGCCTTTGGAAGAGTCGGTTGGTGCGGGCCAAGTCGTTTACCGATCTGCTGCAACGCCATCGGGAGATGCTGCGCTTTTCCGGCTTCGACGCCTATCGATTCACGCCGGGCCAGGAAATCGCCGAATTCCATCGCGCGCGTCAGGCGCACTACGAGTACCTGGCGAAACGCGGTCTCATCGCCTACACCGACGACACCGCGACGTGCTGGCAGTACACCATGTGGGGCGCGCTAAAGTTTGCCGCGTTGAATTACACCATCGGCATGGTGCGCGCCGTGACGTTTGGGCGCGTGCTCCGGTTGGCGTGATGGAGGCGACACTCCCGGCTGCTTGAATTCAGACTGGGCACCGCCCGTACCTGTCTTTGGTTGTATTTGCGCAGAATCGATGAAGGGGTTGACCGTGGTGATTGCTAAACTGATCTGGCCGCAAGACCGTGTCGATCATATTGCGCGTCATGGCGTTCGGCCTCATGAAGTGGAAGAAATTTGCTTCGGAAAACCACTTATTTTGCGTGGACAGTCCAAGGGGAAGAATCCGGTCTACTACATTTTAGGCCGCACCACGGCCGGGCGATATCTATTCTGCGTTGTGATACAATTCCCTCAGGGCAAAGGTTACCCGGTGACCGCCAGACCAATGACCGAAGCCGAGAAACGTCGATTCAGACAGAGAAAACAATGACACGAATTCCAAAAACTGATTCCGTGGATGAGTTGGCGCAGTTTTGGGACACGCATGATATTACGGAGTTCGAGGATGAACTTCGAGTAGTGTCAGAGCCCCTTTTCGTTCGCAAGGATTCAATCGTGGTACAAATCGCGCTGGACCACAAGGAAGCGGACGCATTGCACCGGCTTGCGCAGAGCAGGGGAGTCGATGATGCCGATCTTCTCAAGGAATGGGTCAGCGAGAAACTGGAAACTTCCTGAAGACGCACGATCGATGTATCGACGCCGTCCACTATTTCAGCGCTTCTTTTGAGCCATGTATACAATGCAGCAGCTTGTAGAAGCGATCGAATCGCTACCGGAGGATGCGAACGACGCTGACGCCGTGGAGCGGCTCTACCTGATCTTCAAGATCGAAAAGGGAATCGAGCAGGCAGAGGCGGGCGCGCTGATCGGCCAGGAAGAGGCGCGCCAGCGAATGGCGAAATGGCTCGGGTAAGATGGACATCGCAAGCGCTGAATGATCTGGTGTGTGTCCCTTACACAATCTCCTCCGCGTTCCGATCCCAGCGTGCTTCGCGTTTTTGCCGGTATGCCTCGACGCTCATGAGAAGCGTGACGACTTCGATGAAGGCCTCGTCGATGTTGCACTTGGGCTGCTCGCCCGTCCGGACGCAACGGAGGAAGTCTTGCATGTGCGTGGGCCATTCGGGGGCAGTCGTCGGGTCGAACCGTTCGACTGGCTCGGTCGTGCCGCCCTGGAAAGGAAAGGCGGGCTTGTCGTCGAAGATGCTGTAGGTTGAGGCGTCCTGCCCGATCCCGTTGAATACGAGGCGGCCTTCCTTGCCGACGTATTCCGGCGCCTGACAGCGGCCGGAGTTCATGCAGCCCTCGAACATGACGGTGCAATTCTGCTCCTCGAAAGTGTAGGTCGCCATCCAGTTGTCCGGCACTTCGCGGTCGTCCTTGTAGTAGGTGAGTTGGCCGGTGCAGGTGCAGGAGTCCGGGATGCCCCAGCCGAGCACGCATTGGACGTGGTCCAGTTCGTGGGAAAGCAGGTCGCCTGCCTGGCCGGTGCCGTAGGGCCAGTAGCAGCGCCAATGCCAGAAGTGGCGCTCGTTGAAATCGATCTTGGGGCAATTCCCCAGCCACGCCTCCCAGTCAAGCTGTTTGATAACCTCAGCGGGATCGGGACGATCCCACCAGGTGTAGTTGCCGTACCAGCGCCACGGCGCACGCTCGAGCGTGCCGTTGAAATAGCGGCCGGTCTTGACGACCGTGACCGGACCGAGGCGCCCTTGCCGGATCAGATCGCCGGCCACGGCGGTAGCGGGATGCTGGCGCCCCTGATGGCCGAGCTGGAAGACGGTGTCTTGTTTGCGGATGACGTCGCGCATGCGTTTCGCCGATTCCACCGAAACAGTCAGCCCTTTCTCGCAATAGACGGCCTTACCCGCGTTCGCCGCGTCGATCACCATCTGCTCGTGCCAGTGGTCCGGCGTGGCGATGATGACCGCCTCCACATCAGGGTCGGCGATGAGATCGTGGTAGTTGGTGTAGCGTTTGGCATCGGGATTCAGCCCAGCGTCGAATCCTCGCTGCAGATGGGGCTCGTACACATCGCAGACCGCGACGACCTTCGCTTCCGGAATACGGCCCGTATGCTGCGCCAAATCCCAGCCTCGCGTGCCGCAGCCGATATGTCCCACGCGCACCGGGTCGTCGGTAGGTTCCGCGCCGCGAAGTATCGCGGGCGCGAGGAGCGTAGCTGCGCCGGCAGCGAGGACGGTTCTGCGGGTCATTCGATTTGGTTCAGTCATCGTTCGTTGCTCCATTGCGGGGTTGAGGCAAACTACCACGTGGTCGATCCAGTATCCGAGAGCACGTCGATTCGGCTTTCCCCGGTGTCGAGTATCAATGTGGAGAAGGTCCATTGCCCGGCGGATTTCTGGGCCTCCAGGTAGAGGGTTCCGGAATCGTTCGGACCGGATAAGGGCACGGAGAGGCTGGCCTCGCCGGAACCGTTGTTCACGCTGACGTTGCCGGTCACGAGCAGGCCCTCTTCAATGGGTGTGCCAAGGGCGGCTTGCACGGCGGGACTCGCCTTGGCTTGCGCCACGCCTTGCACGTAGGCTTCGGAGGATTTCATCAGGCTGAAGGCAGCGACAAGGATGAGGGCGATGAAACCAACGGCCACGGCGAGCATCCCGAGGCACCCGGCGGGGACGACCCAGAACCAGTTGCGTCCAAGCCAGCTCTTTCGTGGTTGCCCGGCCATATTGATCCTCTCGTTGAACGAACTGGAGGTCGCCGTGAACGTGCGCAGTGCCACGCGCGGGGTTTAAGAACATCCCCCTTAGTCCCCCTTCAAAGGGGGAATGGGCTATAGAAATCGCTTGAACGAGGCAAAGGCAATGACGCGAGAGTCAAGCGCCATCGATCTTCATTCTCGTAACGCTTTGCGTTGCAAGACTTCCCCTTTGAAGAGGGATCAAGGGGGATGTATCTTCGACGTCCCGCGATAAGCCGCTCGCCAGCCGACGAATAATTGCCTGTGATTCCCTTGCTACGAACTGACCTTCTTCTTGGTCGATGCCTTGGATTTGGTCTTGGCCTTTGCCTTGCTCTTCGTCTTGGCTTTTGGCTTTGACTTCGCTTTGGCCTTCGCCTTAGCCTTCTTTTTATCGGGAACGACAGAGACCTTGGAATAGAAGTGCTTGCTGGCTTCGAGGACGTTGCCGAGGTTGCGCTTTACTTCGTCCGTGAGTTCAACGCCGGCTTTGTTCACCTGATCGAGAAAGGCTTCCCAATCCTTGTGCTCCCACTTGCCGCGTTGCTCCTCGACGAATTTACCGGCCATGTCAAGGAGTTGTTGAAGTCCGCTGCCTTTTTTCGTCGCCATAGTCGTTTCTCCCACGCCCGGGTGATTTTGATTTCGTCCTTCCACCGGCCCGGGTTCGCGCTCCCCCGAAACCCAGTGGCCTAGTACTCAAACGATACAAGAAAGCCGCCAGAAAAGCAATGGGATTTGGGATGCGACGTCGCAGTCGCAACTACTGGGGTAGTTTCAGGAAACCGCTCCCGCCTTTGAGCCAACGCTCCATAGTTTTCGGGTCGCCGGTGATTTGGTGGTGGGGTTCGTCGCTCGCCGGGAGCGTTTCCAGGCTGCCCATTTCGCGGAAGAGAGGGCTTTTGGGGTCGAAGAGATTGAAGGTGTAGATCCCACTGACGCCGGCTTCCAAGGCGGCGCGCGCTTCGGCCTGCCAGAGGGCACGGCTGTCGGGACGGCTGCCTTCGGGATTGGACGCGGAGACGATGCGGGATCCGCTGAGGCAGGCGTAGACGGGGACCTCGTACTGCTTGCCGATGGCGACCATGTTCTCCCAGGGTTCGAGGTGGAAGTAACCGGTGAGCGACACGATATCGACAAGGTCCTCTTTCAGCCAGGTTTCCCAGTCGAGCCCGATGCCCTTCGCGTATCCAAGCGAATCGGGGACACGGATGGCGATGAGAATGGGTCGCCCGCGTTGCGTGCCGATCATCTCGGTCATGATCCGTACCCGGCGGATGAGATCGGTCATCTGGTCGCAGTGCTCTTGCGTGACGGGTTCGCCAATCATTTGGGGTTTGAAGTAGACCGGATGCCGGAAGAAATCCATTTCGATACCGTCCACGTCGTAACGCGCGCAGACATCGGCGAAGATCCGGAAGACCTTATCGCGCACCTCGGGCAGGCCGTAGTTGACGGCGGACCAGCGCCCGCCGCCGTGGGGGAACTTCTCCCCCTTCTTCCCCATCAGGTACTCGGAATGATCCTGTTTCCACTGGCATAAGAGCGCGTCGTCGCCCGAGTCATGAGTGTCGTTCATCCGCATGGACCAGAAGGCTTCCATGTCGTTGGCGTGGCAGAAGCGGACGATCTCGGTCAGCGAGTCGGTGCCTTGCTTCGTCAGTTCCCAGGCCCAGTCCAGCGCTTCGCGGTCGCCGTGGCCGCGCAATTCGGTTTCTTTGCTCGCGTGGGTGTAGAGGTTGAACACGCCCGTGCAGTAGAAGATCGCGTCCACCTGGGACCCTGCCAAGGGCGTGGTCCGGTTCGCGAGGAAATCTTCGACCGTGTGCTCCTGGTCTTTCGTGCGCGCGTCGTTACCGTCGTTGTTCATGATGATGCGGCGCGGCTGGTGGGCGGCTTCTTTCCGCGCGGCTCGGAGTTGGTCGAGCGTGAGGTTGGCGTCCTGCGCGAACGCGCAAGAAGACATCACGAGAGCGGCGAGTATCGCGAGGCGCATGCTTCTAGTCGAACTGAACAAAGGAATCATTGGGTTCCCCCTTGATTGAATTCGAGACACAAGTAAGTCCACAGCGATACCGAACGGAACTCCTCGGTCGATGGCCTAGTCTTTGTAGTACCGTACCGATTCTATAATTTGGTCCGCAATCCGAGCCTCCCGCTCCGGCAAATCCGAGTACATCAAATGCAGCCGCATAGGCACCTCTTCTTTGGACTTCTGGTACGTATACAAGAACTCACGCGACTGCAGCCCCGAATCGGAATTTGGCCTCCAAGAAACGGACCGCTTTTCCACCTTTCCCTTGCTTGCAATGTCGATCTGCGCAGTCTTGGGTGCCCGCGCCGGAAAGGGTGGAAAGGCGGCATCGTACGTGACCATGAAGGATCGAGGGGGATCTTCTCTCAGGTAAAATTCATAGCGAAAGAAATCGGCCTGCTGAGATTCTTCGATCGTGACATTCGCGGGGATTTGCAGCCGGAACACATATGCTTCATATTCCACGAAATCCACATCATCTTCTTCGATTAAGTTCTCCGGCTCGGACGATTCGTCGCGGGAGGAAACAAGTCCGTCGCTGCGACAGCCGCTATTAGTGGCCATGACAATTCCGGTGAGTACCATCCCGACGAGAAGACATCGACTAATTGTTCTTTGGACGTTCATCATTGAGAACTCCCTTACTTTCGTCACATCGGTTTCGCGTCACGACACCGCGCGGTTTCGGCAATTTGGTATTCGATCTGTTCCGGGGTGAGTTGTTCGGGGGACCAGGCAGCGGGTTTGGGGTCGGGGACGGTCAGGGGGACGGGGTCGTCGTATTGGCGTTGGAGTTCGGCGAGTTTGTCCATCATGGTTTGGATACGTTGCGCGTGGTCCGGATTTGACGCAAGGTCGTTCTGTTCGAGGGGGTCGTTCTGCAGGTCGAAGAGTTGGGTCTTGTCGATGAGGGGATAGCGGATGAGCTTCCAGCGGCCGTCGGTTACGGCGCGCTGTCCTTCCTGGTAGGCGGTGTACAGCCAGTCCCGGACGCCGGAGTCGCGATCGTCAATGACCGGCGCGAGGCTTTTCCCTTCGACGTTGGCGGGATTGGGGACGTTCGTAAGGTCGCACACCGTGGGGAAAATGTCCATGAGATAGGCGAGCGCGTCGGTGTCGCCTTCCGGAATGCCGGGTCCAGCGAAGACGAGGGGCACGTGCATGCCGCCAAACTCGTACAGATTCTGCTTGCCGAGGAGGCCGTGATCGCCGAGGGAAAGGCCGTTATCCCCGGCGATGACGAAAAGGGTGTTGTCGTATTGGCCGGCGTCCTTCAGGGCCTGCACCACGCGACCGACCTCGGCGTCGAGATAGGCGATGGACGCGTAGTACCGCGCGAGTTTGCCCTTCACCTCCTCCGGCGTGCGTGGGAAGGGCAGGGTCATTTCGTCGCGGATGGTCATGGCGCCGTTGTCGAAGGGTTGATACGGGGCGAAGCGCGCGGGCAGCGGCACCTCCTCCGGCGGATACTGGGCGTAGAATTCGTCAGCCGCGTACTGGGGATCGTGGGGTTCGCGGCCGGCCATGTAGATGAACATGGGCGATTTCGAGGCAGTCCGGCCGATGAAGTCGATGACATCGTCGGCGACCGCCCCCGCCCAACCGGGATCGGTGGTTTCGTCGAACTCGCTCGTGATGGGTTTGGGCGAATTCCCGAACTTGCCCGCGTGCATCGTGGTGTAGCCCGCATCTTTCATGACCCGCGGGAAGGTATGCGTCGCGGGATCATCGCCGCTGGCGTCGCCGGTGGCATGGAAGAGCGAGCGCCCGGTCAGCATCATGGTGCGGCTGGGCAGGCAGACCGCGCCCACCATGGAGCCCATGGTGTAGGCCCGACGAAAACGGCAGCCGCGACTGACGAGGGCATCGAAGTTGGGCGTCTTGACGACGGGATTGCCCAGGGACGCAAAGCCATCTGGCCTGAGGTCGTCGATGAAGATGCAGACCACGTTAGGCCGGTCCGGCGTTTGCGCTATCGCGCGATTCGCCGCCATGGCCGTCATCACGGAAGCCGAAGTGTATTTCAGAAACGATCTGCGGGTCGTTGAAGTCATCGTCATCCCTCCTCTCGCGCCGGAAATGTCATGAGCATGAAAGTGTAACCTCCTCAGACCGAGAATGAAACGGAGGGTGTTTCTCGCGTCAGGGGAGTCTCAACCGCATGTAGCGCAGGCGTCACGCCTGCTGTTTGTCTCCGGTCGATACGCTTGGCGAAGAAGCAGGCGGGGACGCCTGCGCTACATGGGAGCCTCGGTCCTGTCACCTTTTTGGCCGCTGAAACGTCTTTCTTTAGGATAGCAAGGCCACGTGAACTTCCTGGTGAACCAATAGGGGCTAATCGATGCGAATTATCTCCATTCTAACGTTGTGTTTCGTTGGCTTCGCCGCAGGCGCCGCCGAACGCCCGGATCTGACCGGAACCATTTATGACGAAACAGAGAAGCCGTACGAGGGGGCCATGGTGAGTATCTACACGGCGAAGCCGCGTACGGGAACCGGGATTGTTTGTCCGTCCTGTTATCTGGACTGTGCGAAGCGGTCGACGACGGGTGAGGATGGCTCGTTCGAGGTGAAGGCATTGGACCCATCCCTGCTCTTTCGCGTGCTGGTAATCGCGGAGGGTTACACGCCCATGTTCGTGGACAATGTCGATCCACTCACCGGACCGATTCGCGTGAAGCTGGTCAAGCAGGATCCCTCGCGGAACGAACCGGGCCATGTGCTGCGGGGAAAGGTGCTCGATCCGAATGGGAAACCGGTTGCAGGTGCGAAGATTGAACCCTACGCGATGCATTACGGCACCACCAATCAATACGGGGGACTGGACGGAGTCGATCCCTTGTCCGCCACGAATGCGAAGGGTGAGTTTGCGGTGACCAGTGAGAAGCCCGACCTCGTGTTGAGCGTTAAAGTCGAGGCTCGGGGTCTGGCGGCGCAGAATTTCACGCGTCTCGCCGCAGGAGACGACGTGCATGAACTGACGATGGGCTACGGGGCAACGGTATCCGGCCGCATCGAAAAGGGTGGCGAGCCCGTGCCGGGGGTCGTAATTGGAATCGTGCAAACGGACCGCAGTTCGGAGTCGTTTTTAGGGGAGATCGAGGTCGCGACTGACGACCAGGGCCGGTTTACCTTTGCGAACGTGCCGCCGAACGACGAGTATGCGGTCTACGGGCAATTGGCCGACGCGAGTTCAGTAGGGGCCGTACCCGTCAAAGTGGTCCGCACGGAAAGCGACGGTAGTCTCCTGGATGCGGGGGTGCTGTCGGTCGAGCCAGGGCATTCGGTTTCCGGGCAGGTCGTGCTGTCAGATGGCGGGGCGTTGCCGCGCGACGTGCGTATGATGATTTCGCGTGAACTCGCGTGGGACTGGCTTGAAGTGCCCGTGGACGAGTCTGGGCATTTCGAGGCACACAACTTGCCTTCCGAGGAGTACACGATTGGTTGCCGCATTCCCGATTATCACCTGTCGCCCAAGAACTACAGCCTCGATCCGCTCAACAAGTTCAGTCTCATGGGTCGCATCGACGCGGACATCGCAGACCTGACCCTGCTCTTCGAGCCCGGAAAGTTCGAGTGGCAGCAAGCGCCGCAGGAAGCCAGCACGCGGTACACGGAACTGAAGTCCGAGCCGATCCAGGGTGCGGATTGGCCGGAACGGTAAGGCGTAACCAAATCCGAAACATATCCGAATGACCAAAATCAGAAATGGGATTTGTCGTGGGAATGATGTCGATCAATGGAGGACTTGCTAGAATTCTCCAGCGTCGGATGCGGGCCTAATGCTTTCCTCCGTGCTTCGCGACGAGATTGCGCACGGCAGGAAGCAGCTCCACGTTGATCTCGACGGCGGTGTGTTCGGGCACTTCGAATGCGGCCATGCCCACACCGCTGATCCCGGCATCGGGCCCTTGCTCGACCCAGGGCAGTTCGGTGGTTTGCCACTCGATTGCCCCGAGTACGGGCATGCTCTTGACCTCATCTGACGAGACCTCCGAAAGGGGTGGGTCGACGGTCTTGCCTTCCTTCGGCACCGCTTTCCCGGCAGCAGCGTTGGCGATGCCGTTGAAGCAGGTACACAAAACGACCAGTGCCAGAAGGACGAATCCGTATCGTGCTGCGGCCATAGTCCGGCAGCGTTTCGTTTCCCTCATCATATCCGCCCCGAATTGAGCGATTCACCCACGGCAGGGCTAACGATCACAAGGGTATTTCGGTTGCCAACAAGGGCGCAACTTTGTCCATTCACTTTTGCTGGCGGCTGAGATTCGGTACACTGCTGAGAGTCGCAGTATTCAGGAGGAACCGGAAATGACTGGCAACGAAACTACACGAGTTGGACGGCGGGAGTTCTTGAAGACGGCGTCGGCGGGGACGGCCGGATTGGTGCTGGCGTCGGCGGGGGCGGCGCAAGGCACGGGGGCGAATTCGAAGCTGCAGCTCGGCATCATCGGGTGCGGGGGCCGCGGGGCTTGGATCGGCAATCTGTTCCAGCAGAACTCGAACACGAAGGTGGTCGCCTTGCACGACTACTTCGAGGACCAGGTGTTGTCGACCGCGCAACGGCTCGACGTGCAGGCCGAATGCACGTACACGGGCCTCGACGGGTACAAGGAGCTGGTTGCGCGGGAAGACGTGGACGCAGTGGCGATCATCAGTCCCCCCTACTTCCATCCCGATCAGGTCGTGGCGGCGCTGGCAGCGGGCAAACACGTATACCTTGCGAAACCCATCGCGGTGGACGTGCCGGGATGTCAGGCGATTGTAGACGCCGCGAACGCCGCCCAAGGCACGCTATCGACGCTGGTGGATTTCCAGACCCGGAACAACGAGTTCTTCCGCGAGGCGGCGAAGCGGGTTCATGAAGGTCAGATTGGCGAGCCGGTCTGCGGCCAGACCTTCTACCACACGGGGCGCTTGAACCTGAAGGCACAGCCGGGCACCGAGGTCGCGCGCGTGCGGAACTGGGTGTTCGACAAGGCGCTGTCGGGGGACATCATCGTGGAGCAGAACATCCACGTGCTGGACGTGGCGAACTGGTTTCTCGAGGCGCACCCGGTCGAGGCGCAGGGCACGGGCGGGCGGAAAGCGCGGACCGACGTGGGCGATTGCTGGGACCACTTCATCGTGACCTACCGCTACCCGAACGATGTGCTCATGGACTTCAGCTCGACCCAGTTCAACATCGGGTTCGACGACCTCTGCACGCGGGTCTTCGGGAAAGAAGGCACGGTCGAGTCCCACTACGGCGGCGACGTTTTCATCAAGGACCGCAAGGGCGGGTGGCCCGGCGGCGCCACGTCGATCATCTACCAGGACGGCGCCATCAACAACATCAAGGATTTCTGTGCGAGCATCGAGACCGGCGAGTATCTGAACAACTCGCAGGAAAGCGCGAACAGCACGCTGACGAGCATCCTGGGGCGGATGGCCGCGTACGAGGGCCGTCCGGTGACCTGGGATGAGATGATGGAGCGGGCCGAGCGATTGGACGCGAATCTGATCCTTCCCGAGGACGGGCCGACGACGCCGCGCCAGATTTGAACGCCGGGAATAAAGGGCTAATCCTGATAGTTAATGTGAGGAATGGCGGCGGTTGGGGCCGTTGCGATTCAAATCAAAGTTACTCTGGCAGGGCCGTCTATGCGCCCAAATTTCAGGTAGTTGGTACGTCTGGAGGATAGTGAGAATGCCCCCGATTTACGATCCGGAAGCTGTGAAGCCCATGTGGGAAGAGTTGGTTGCCGTTGGAATTCGCCCGCTGACCTCACCGGAGCAAGTGGACGAAGTGCTTGCGAACGGCGCCAAGGGAAGCACCTTGCTGGTGATCAATTCCGTATGCGGGTGCGCGGCAGGCGCGTGCCGGCCGGGGGTGATGCTGTCGCTTCAGAACGAGGTGATTCCCGACAATCTGGTAACGGTGTTTGCGGGGGTCGACACGGAGGCCACACAGCGGGCGCGGCAACTCATGCCGGATGTGCCGGCCTCGTCTCCGAACATCGTTCTGTTCAAAGACGGCAAACCGACGCATGCGTTACAGCGTCACCACATCGAACAGATGACGGCGGTGGACATTGCAAACACGCTGAAGCAGATCTTCGACAAGGAGTGCTCGCGAAAGGGGCCGTCGGTACCGCCGGAGCAGTTCGAGAAGATCGATCCGGTCCAGCAGTGCGGGTCTTCGATTCCCCTTTACCCCGGCAACTAAGCGAACGAGAGAATTTTCAACGGCGCACGAGACGTGGTTTCGTGCGCCGTTCTTATTTTTCGGGGGCGGGGCGTTTGCCGAAGAACCGCTTCCAGATGATCGTGAACGAGGGGCCTTCAAAATCGTCGCGCTCGTCGAAGAAGCGGTTGTAGCTCGCGTTGAAAGAAAGTTGGCTGCGCTTGCTGATGGGTACGTCAGCGCCGATGTTCGCACTGACACTCGGCAAGAGCCATTCGTCGCTTTCCGTGTAGTCGACCAGGTTGTCAAAAGGCTTGAACCCCACCTTCACCTTGGCCTTGTAGGTGGCGTTGGTCCAGGTCACTCGAGGGCCCACGTTCAGTTTCGTTCCTCGCAACCGATCCATGACCCCGTCGTACTCGCGCAGTGCCGGCATGCCGAAGGGAAAGTAGTCGGCACCGATACCTCCGTACAACGCGCCGCGCTTGATCTCGAAATCGGTGTGAAGCGGCAGAATGAGGATGCTGGGATCGTCGGCCTTCGTGCGCACTTTACCCGCCGCGTACCCGGCCTGCGCGAAAACAGCCCATTTCGGAGACATGACGCGGCCCACGCCGATGTACGGGACCCAGAGGAGGCCGCTATCACGGAGGTCGCCGACGGTCATGACGTCGTCATACGTCGGTGAAAGAAAACCCATGGTGCTGTTGAAATAGCGGTCGATGAGTTGTTCGCTCTCGATACCGGGATGGGCGTTCGAGAAGCCCAGCAGAAAGAACCAAGGCGAGTTCTCGCGGACTTTGGATTCGTCGGCGAGAAGTTCTCGCGTCGGCGCCGTATCGTCGGGAGGCGGCTGCGGTGGTTCGCCGGCCCAGGCATTCATTGCGATAGCGAGTGCTACGGCAAAGATGCACACCAAGACTCGCAGACGCACGAACCAAGATGTCCCTTCCGACAGAGATCCACCCTCCCTCAGTACATCGTGAATCGCGCTATTGACCGATGAAACCCTACCGCCGCGACCAGTTTACCGATCACCACAGAGCGATCCAACCTGGAAGCGGGCGGTACGGGCAGGGTAAGGTCAAGGTCCATAGTCGACCTAATGAAGGGATCTCGTATGAGTAAGCAGGTGACGTATGTCCGTTTGGGGGCGGTGTTGGGCGGGCTCGCGGTGGCGGTGGGGGCATTCGGCGCGCATGGGCTGAAGGCTCGTGTGAGCGCCGAGTTGTTGGAAATCTTCGAGGTGGGGGTTCGGTACCACATGTATCACGCGCTCGCAATCCTGGCGTTAGGGGTGGCGGCTCCGGCTTTGTGGAATTCCAAGTGGGCGCGACTCGCGTGTCTGGGGTGGACTTTTGGGATCGTGGTGTTTTCGGGAAGTCTGTACCTTCTGACGTTGACGGGGTTGCGCTGGCTTGGGGCGATCACGCCCATCGGCGGCGTGGCCTTGATCGCGGGTTGGGCTATGGCGGCGATTGCCGCGGGCGGGCTTGCGCGGGGGAATGCGGAAGGATGAGGCAGGGACAGCGAGACTCTATGGACTATATGGACCGTATGGACTATATGGACTCGAACAAGGCGTTCACGAAGCGCTTCGTTGCCGCGTAGACCGACGGCGCTTTGCTGGATCTTGGTCCGGCGATGTTGATCACGGCGATTCGATATTGGCGAAGCCAGGCAGAGATGGCTCCAGAATCCACGGGGTCTTGCAGGTTTACGACGAGATGCGGCTTGCCGAGTTCCTGGGCGCATTCATTTGTAAACGCCGTGCCGTTGGCGGGCGGGCCCCAGGTCAATATCAAGGTTCCATCCGAGTCGCGGACATTCCAGCGGGTTCGTTCGGCGTAATCCGACGAAGGGGTTTCGATGAGGGGTATTTCGGATCGATGGGTCCATCTTCGGCGAGGCGTCCGGAGGGACACCAACCGCCGCAGGGGATTCCACGTTCCAAGGCGACATCGAGGGCAGCGCGGTCGACGCCCGTCTGACCGCCGGAGATAATCCGATCAATCATTCGCCGTGAACGGGCTTGACGAAGCAATCGGTGAAATAAGGCAACTTGCTCAGAGCCTGTTGAACGGCCAGCGCAGATTCATGGTCGGGAAATCCGCCAACACAGGCGCGAATGATGGTACCGTCCTTCGCGGGCACGAGCGCAAGGTCATACCCCGTGGTCTTTTCGATCTCCGCCTCGTACGCTTGTGCAACGCGCTCGTTCGAGGCGGCGAACGACGAGACTTGAATGGTGAAGGTGGTGTCATTAGTGAAAATCCCCACCGTTTCGGGTGGGGGCAAGTCGGTTGTCATAGGCGCCGCCAGTATCGCGTCGGGCATCTCCGGAGGGCCGGGCGCGTTTACGACCGTCGCCTCCTGTTCCACAGGCGGGGATTGCGCCGCAGCTTCGGCCGGAGGCGGCGCGGCCGGGGGCGCTTCAATCGGCGCACTTTCGGGCTCCGGCGACGCGGCAGGTTCCGGCGTTTCTTCCACACGCTCGGCCGGGGCTTCAGGGACTACCGGCTGCGTGACAGCGGCCTCCAATGAAGTTTGGTCTTTTGTTCCAGATTCTTCTTCCGCCATTGGTTCCACTACCTCCGGCGGGTCCAAAGTCTGCGGAACGGCTTCTGGTACTGGCAGGATGGGTACAGGCGTATCGGCCGGCGCAGGCTCCACTGCCTCCGGCGCGACGACTACTGGTTCGGACGGGACCAGCGGCGGTACATTGGCTTCGAAACTCGGCACGAAGGGCAGTCGTGAATCATCCGCGACCACTTTCAAACCTGCGGCTTCCGCCGAGGCGCGTATGCTTGCCGCGACAGAAGGCGGCGCACCGGGATGCGTGCGGAGGATGATCTTCGGTTTGACTGTAGAATTACGCAGTTCTTCAAAAGCGCGGTTCAGGTCATCGACCGTGACCAGCTCTCCGTCGGAGTAAATATCACCCGCCTGCCCAATCGCCACACTACGCTCGTTCTTTCCTTGAGCCAGCCGGTCGGCCGTGCGGCCCCAGATGTCCTTTGCGGAATGGCGCATGGTGTTGGTGGCGTCTTCGTCGAATTTCGCCAAACGTTCCGCTTCCGGTTGCGTGGTCTCGTCCACGATGGTAGGCGTGATGAACACGGCCAGTTCGCGATCCGTGTGTTCTTTGCTGGTCGTGCGGAAGAGGCGCCCAATGAATGGGAGATCGCCCAATAGCGGAACCTTCTCCAGATCATCCTGAAGACTCAGGGAGCGCAATCCGCCGATCACGATGGTCTGCCCGTCGTTGACCAGTATCTGGGTCTCTGCCTTGTTCTGAGTCTTCTGCGGAATGGTGCTTGCCAGGTCCGCGGAGATGATGGTCTTGTCCTCCGCCGTGCTGTCTTCCGCTTCGATATCCATGAGGATGTTGTTGTCCGCGCTGATACGCGGCAGCACGCGAAGTATGGTACCTACGGTAATGAATTGTACGGACCCTGGAAGCACGCGGCTGTTGATGGAATCCTGGGGCGAATCCGGATTGATGGCACCGCCGTAGTTCGAGAATCCGATGCTTTGGAACGGCCGGTCGGTGGTGTTTTCGAAGACGGCCTCCTCCCCATCCTGCACGGTTACGCGCGGGCGTGACAGGATAGACAACTCTCCGGTGTTGTCGAGGTAGTCGAGAACGACGGCCACGCGGTTACCCTTAAACTCGGGATCGAGAATGAAGTCGCCCGTGGCGTTGCCGGCTTCGCCACCGTTGTCGTTGCTCAATTGTTCGATGCGGGAACCCGTAATTGGATCGCGGAGATAGGCGCGATAGGGCCGCCGGCCGGCGGTCGCGCGCTGGCCACCTTCCGGACCGCTAGTGTAATCGGGTTGCACGTTTCCGCTTTGAATCGCGAAGGGCACGCCGCTGATCTCGTCGAAATAGGCCCAGTTGATGGAGAGATCGCGCATGACCGTAGTACTTGCCGAGACCAGGTAGGCCTCGATTTGGACTTGACGCCCCTTGATATCCCAGGACTTGATGATGGCGTCGATCTCTTCGATACGGCTCGGGATCGCGGTGACGCTGACCTGATACGTCTCCTCGTCGACCGTGATGGTTCCGAGCTCTTCGGGAAGGATGTTTTCGAGGCGCTCCACCAAGACTTCGGGATCGGCGTAATTAAGCGTCCAGGTGCGCGTTTCGAGTTTTTGATCCAGGGCTTCGAGCATGGTGCCAATCTGCTGCTGACGCGCGGGCAAGTCGGTAACGACGATGGCGTTGGTGCGCGGATCGGCCTGGGCGATGCCGCGTTCCGAGAGGAGGCTCTCGATGGTATCCAGCAGATCCTCGGCGGACAGGTAGTTGAGCGGAAACACTGCCGGTTCGAGCGGCACGTCGAGCTGATCGACGGCGGCTTCCATGGCGTCGATGTTGGCCTGGGTATCCCACACGAGGATGAGTCCCGTACGAGGATCGCTGATCAACTTGCCTGTCTGCGACATGAGGGCCATCAAGATCGTTTCCATGTCGACGACATCGGCGTGCTCCACATGAAATTCAGCGTGTGCCTGCGCGCCATACTCGCGTTCCAGGTACTCGCCGTCGAGCATGACGTACAGCAGGTTGGCCGCGGGATCGAATTCGTAGTAGACCCCTTTGAAACGCAGGGCCTCCATGACCTGCTTGGGCGTCACATTCGTGAGCCAGAGCCGAATCTTCTCTTCTTCGACTCCTTGCGAGGCGATGATGTTCCAGCCCGCGGACACGGAGACTTGATCGAGAATCTCAATGACCGGTTTTGGCGCTTGCGACGCAACCACGGACATGGGATCCCCCACTTCGGGCAGGTCGCTGGTAATCACCTGATGCTGGAGTATGGGCTCGAAAGCCTGCTGTCCCGCGACATTGACCTGCCGTCTCGCGGAGGAGCGGATGGTCTGGACGCCTTGAACCCCAGGAACCTGCGGGGGCGGTTGCGCGCTTCCCGTCACAACGGGCCCGACATCGACCGCGCCCGGAACACTGGGAGGGGGTTGGAGAATGATCCCCTGCACGCCGGTGGCGACGTCCGGGGTTTGTGTTGGGCTCGTCGGGGTCTGTTGGGCGATTGCGACGGACGATAGGGTCAGCACCGCAACCAGCACCGCCGTATGGAGGGAAAATCGAATCATTCTTCCGCTGCGCCAATCCTTCTGCGGCAAGCCCCGGTAGCTCGATATGGAACCTCAACCGCGTTGAAGCGGTCACCGAGGCAGTATACCGCAATTTTCAAGAAAATAATAGCTTGTGTCAACATTAGAAACCGCAATGGGTTTCCGCGTTGGGCCGATTGCCCTAAGACATTCCCCAAGAATATCTTAACGCCTCGGCAAGGCGATCCCGTACTCCTGACCGCTTTGCGTCACTGTAAAGAGAACAGTCGTGCCGGTGATCTCTTTGATTACGCAGCCTTTGATCTGATCGCCGACCGCGTACCAGTTGGGTTGTCCGTCAACGCTAATCTGCACTTTCTGGGAAGCGCCGGATCCGATTCCACTGCGCGTTGGGACAACGCCATTCAGCTGCTGGGCCAGATTGGGCGGCGGCGCGGCTTGCGCCTGGGGTTTGTATAGCGGCTCCCACAACTTCGGCTGCGCGGCGATGGCCATTTGCCACCGGTCAAACTCGGGGTTCTCCGCGTCGCCGAACTGAATCTCCGGTACGATCATTTGCTCGAGTTGATACTGAAAGTTCTGGCGCTTGTCCTTGACCGGGCTGTTGATAATGCCTAACACGATCAGTATCGCGACTCCTGCGAACACGCCGCCGCCGAGTATGCCTGCGTAACGATTCATGGTCCGGCTTCGACCTCCGAAAGTACGACGTTGTCGAGCAGCACGACCGCGTCCGCTCCCTCAAGAACGACATGAGGCACGCGAAGGGTGACGGTCTCTCCGGTGTTTCCAGGCACTTGAAACCGGAACGTGTAGCGGTGTGGCGCGCCATCGGCGGTTAGCGGTTGCGGGTTCGCGAAGGATAGCCCGGTCGATTCGTTCAGGATCTCCACGCGAGCCTGTCCCCACGCATAGGCATCGAGCGCAAGTTCATACGTGGTCCCCGCGATCATTTGGAGGGACTGATAGAAGCCAGCCGGGGCGGCAACAGCCTGGAGCCTTGCACAAACGTCGCCTTCGGTCGCTTGCGCGCCATGTTGGGTCACTTGACACTGTTCCGCCGACCATTCTGGAAACGAACCCGATGCCGGGTCCCACTCCTCGAATCCGGCGTTCGCCATCAGAACAATCGAAGACAACGGCGCAGGTTGTTCGGATGGCTCCTCGCCGGTGCCCGGGCTGGCGACATCGTCGATGATGGTGCGCGTGACCCGCATGTTCGCAGTGGCCACAGCGGCGAGGGGTTGACGAACGATTTCCAGCGTGTCAATACGGAGGGCCTGATCGCTCCGTTGCAGTCGCTCGATGAAGAGCGTGATGTTCTGGATCGGGGCCGGTTCCGTTTTGAAATTAATCTGATAGCTGCGGTAGCCGTCTTCGTGATCCACGAGGCTGCCCAGCGGCATCTGCGGAATGCTAACCAGCACGTCATTCGGGTTTGCGGCGGCAGGCATGGGACTTCCCGGCGCAGGGACATTGCGCAAAGACAATCTCGTGATCTCGCGACGAAGGCGGTCGTGAATTTCCTCTTGCGTCCATTGGCTGGAGTGCTGGGAGGCCATCGCGTCAAAGGCCCGGTTGACGGGACCCGCCTGTGCGACGAGTTCCTCGTAGGACGCCAACTGCAATTGAAGACTGTCGATGGTCGCATCCATGAGGGCGAGGCGGTCGGTGGCAGCGCGGTAGCCCAGCATCGCCAAGGCCGCCCCGATGCAGAGTCCCGTGAGTACGAGAAGGCGTCGTTCCGACGCGGACAGGGTGTGGAATCTCCGCATCATTCTGAATCGGCCTCCGGTTCGCCTTCCGTCTCGGATGTCGCAAAGGGAATGTTGATCTCGTATTGGATCACGGCCTGGCCTTGTTCTTGATCTTCGCGGTACGGCCCGAGACCGGCGCGGGCAAACTGCGGGATATCCTCGCGTCCGGCTTCGCGCAGGGCGTCCGCCAGCGCGTAGACGAGCGTGAGCGTTTCCGAGCGGCCGGCGAGCGTGATCTCTTCCCCGTGGGAGAAGGAATAGCGGGTAATGTTCAATCCGGAGGCCGGCGTGAGTTCGCTGATCTTTGCGAGTAGCTCCAAGGCGCTGCCACGGCGGTCGAGGTGCTGTTGGAGGCGGATCAATTGACGTCGCTTGGCCTCAACGCTGAGCGCAGTCGGTTCAATCTCCGTGATGCGGTTTTGGAGTTCGGCGATGTAGCGGGAGCGTTGGAACGCGGCCTGGCCATAAAGCGCGAGCAGCGCGATCAGGATTGCGAGCACGAATCCGCCGACCTTGGCGAATTTTCGGCGCGTTTCGCCGCGGCGGCGTGCCTGTTCCAGCGATGCCGGTACAAGACTAATGGATACGGGAGCGCGATTCTGCGCGGCAAGGGCAGCGCCGAGCGATGCCAAAGGAAGCGTTGCCACGCGATCCGCACCCTGCGTACAAAGGCTCCGGGCGAACTGGGCGGGCTGGCACTCATATCCGAGCGTGTCGGAGAGTGCCGAAGCAATTTGTGCGGTGTCCACCCATTCCGACGACAAGTAAACGCGTTCCGCGCCGATCCCGTCTTCGGAATCGCGGCGGTGGGCGGAAACCGTTGCGCGGACTTCCGAGGCGAGTTCTTCTACCGCTTCCGATCCCACAGCGGTCGCGGCGGACCAGTCCTGCAGCGTGGCGACGGCCCGCCCGTACTCAAGCCGGTTGCCGTTGAAGACCAGCACCTCGACACCGCCGGATGCGAGGTTCGCGAGGGCGAACTTCTCCCCTTCTTTGCCGTGAGCGAGGATGGCGCTGGTCGCGATGCAGGCCGTGCTCACGGAGATCTGTTCGGGCTCAACCCCCGCCGCACGGAGAATGGCGACGTGGAATTCGACGACATCGCGATGGGCGAAGACGGCCAGCACACGAGACTGGCCGTCGGGTAAACGCTGGAGCAGGCATTGGTCCATGACCAGTTCATGCTCGGGATAGGGCACGTAATCCTCGACCCCGAGGCGGACCATGCCGTCAAGTTCTTGTTCGTCGTGGGACGGCAGAAGGAGAATGCGCGCGGTCATGTCGTGACGCGGCATAACCGTGTGGACGCGATCCGCGGCAATGCTGCGGGTCTTGACGAACTCTTCGACAGCCAATTCGAGGCTGCCATCCTGGGCAGACCAGACGCCGAGTTTAGTTTCCCAAGAGAGGACCTCGATCCCCTTGGGAGAAGGCTTGACGCGCAGCCAGGCGATGAGGTGCTCGTCAAACTGCAAGATACTGATATTTCCAGTTTTACGAGCCAAAATCCCCCTCCGACCAATTCAAAACGGTAGCGGTTCCGTTGGCTACTTGCACCGTAGCCTTCGAAACCGCGCGTACCTTACCTTGCCGCAATGTCGCAAACCCGGTGATTGTAAAGTACTCCGATTCAAACTTGCAAAACCGGGCGATGGGTTCGAGATCGTTCATGCGAACACCGGTGACCGAGGCAATCTCCTCGACACTTCGGAACCGGCGGTCGTCGGCGGTTTCCATCTCGCCATCGGCCCCGGCACGATAGGAGAGGACCACGGCCGCGACGGCAGGGTCCAGGTCGGGCAAGGATTCGAGCACTTCTCGCGGGGCCGTGTTGACGTTGACGCGGCCGTCGCCGTAGATGGTGAAGAGATCCCGTAACCCGGGACGGTCTTTCGAACCGTACCAGTCCGAGTCACTGATTCCTTCGAGGAGACGGGCCTCGTCGATAGCCAGGAAGGGCATGGGCTCGTCGTTGCCCAAAGGACCGCCACGGCGGCGGAGGATCGCGGATACCGTGGTGAAGCTGAGGATATCGATCTCGTCAAAGATTTCTCGCGGCGCCGTATTCAATGAGATCTTGCCCTCCGCGTCCTCCACAGTGAAGGTGACCTCATCGTTCTCCAGAAGCGCATCGCTGCCGAGGTCAAAGAAGTTGCCCTCGGTGAGCATGTTTTTCTGCGTCTGATAAATCGCAATATACGAGTCGCCCCCGTACTGCTCGACGAGTTGCTGTACAAGGGCCTGATTTCGCATATAGGCGATCCCATACTCGACGGCGCCGCGCGCGAGGTGCTGGGTGCGTGTGTGGTCGATACTCAATGCCGCGGCGCGCTGTTCAAGGAGCGCGCGGCGTCCAAAACCGATCGCAAGCACAGTCAAAATTGCCAGCATCCAAATGACAGCCACCAACACGAATCCGTGTTCCCCGCGCTTCATTGGAAGGCCCCCCCCTCCGTGTCGATGGATTCTTCTTCCAGTTCCGTGGTGGCGCCGCGAAAAACGACGAACGTGGAGAAGGTCGTTTCACCGGATTCGCCGTTGTCGTCGAGCAGGGTGAGATCAATGCGAATGCCCTGCGGGATTCCGGAGCCTTTCGGATGATCGTCGCGCACGATGAACTCCGCCGGTGGAGGCGGACCCTGGTCGGTCGCGTCCTGAACGGTGGTAATGGGCGGATTCCAGTAGTATCGTAGTTCGAAGTTTTTCACGCCATAGGCGAGTTCGAAATCCTTTTCCGCGGCCATCTTGATAATGGTGCGATCGATCTCCCCTTCCCCGGGCGGCGCGGACGGAAGCGGGCTCTTGACCAACCGTTCCTCGCGAAGGAGAATCCGGCCCTCGCCGTCAGGATCTTTTCGCGTGCGGTAATGAATCTGGATGACCTGCGGCCTCGAATCCTCGTCCACGTCCAGCGGCGGCGACACGGCGAAGAAGGTGAAGTCGTCATTGCTGCCCTCAACGAGGTGAGCCGTGCCGGGAATCACGTTCTGGAGTTCCTGGGTCATGATGCTGAGGGCGGTGCGCGCATCCTGGTACGTTGCGATATTCGCTTCCCCGAGACGCCAGAGCCGGACGGTGGAGCTGAAACACAGAAAGACGCCGCTCATCACGATCGTGAGCAACATACATGCCACGAGAAGTTCGGCCAGGGTAAACCCCGCCTCACCGTTTCGGGAATTGGTAACCAGCTTCTTCATCCTCTTTCGTGTACACTTGGTCGGGCGACACGAGGGTTTCCAGGGATCGCTCGAAGGCGCGACCCGCTCGCGACCACGAGACGGTCACATGAATCTTGCCGAGATACGGCACGGGATACTCCACGGGTTGCGCGAGCGTGGCCGTGGCAAGCGGCGGCAGTTCCGGCTGCGGAACGGGCACCGTAGATACGTTCCACCGGTATGAAAACTGGGGATGGTCATCGCCGAAACCACCCGATTGCGAGGCGCCCTCGATTAGCGCCCGTTGCAGTTCAAGGTCGGACATGACCTGCTCAAGCAGAAATCGCGCGGTGGTGAAATCGCGCGCCATGGCGCGGGTTATCAGGGCTTCCTGCATGGCGCGGTTGACTGCTACGCCACCGATACTGAGCACCATCAGCGCGACCATGGTCTCCACGAGGATCCAGCCGGCGCAGGATTGGATTCGGCGCGCGGCGATAGATCGCTGGTTGTGGCATGGAGATGGGAAGAACATCCCCCTTGATCCCCCTTCAAAGGGGGAGTTAATCGATCCCAAGCCACTGGTGAGTATAGCTCGCCGCTGAGTCGACTTGAAGGTAGTGGCAACGTTCACAACGCTTAGCATTGAGAGTTGCTCAGTCGATTGCTGTACTTCGGAGCGACAGCGCGACCTGATAACTGACACGTTCAAACTGCGCAATTCCCCCTTTGAAGGGGGATTAAGGGGGATGTTCCTGATGCATTGGCGATCGCCTTCCGCTTTCGCCGATGGCATGGAGAACTCAGACCTGAGAGGTACCGGTTTCATAGACCCAAGGGTTTGTAAATCGCGGTGCGTCATTCCGATTTTACCTCGAAACGGCCGAGGCGGCCTTTGGTTTCCAGTTCGAGGTCGTCTCCGTCGGCGGTTTCCATCTTGATGGTTGCGTAGTCGCAGGCGCCGGTGCCGTAGAACGAAATGAAGTGGGCTTCACGGTCCCTGTCGAAACGCGCCTTGGGCCGCTCGAACCCGATCCCTTCGGGGAGTTGCTTTACTTCCACCGGACCTTCGTCTAGATTGGCGAATTGCTTTACCCCTTCAGCGTCATTGTACTGGCGCATGACCCAATACTCGCGCGACTCTTCGCGCATGTAGAACCGGTATTCGGTGCCGTCAGTGATGGCGCGTTCCTGGGCGTACTTGAGGTAGGCCACGAAATCGCGGGTGGCGCGGTCCTGGCGGACGCGCGTAAGTGATCCCTGGTAGATGGGCACGACGGCGGCGGTCAGCAGGGCGATGATAGTCATCACCACGATGAGTTCGATGAGCGTGAAGCCGGTTGAACGGGAAGAAGAACATCCCCCTTTGTCCCCCTTCAAAGGGGGAATTCTGCTATTCGGGTCCCTCGATAATGGGGCAGCCCTGTGCATTGAAACGTCTGCGCCGTATGCCGCGCGTGCGCCGCGAAGCGGCTGCGCCCATTCCCCCTTTGAAGGGGGACCAAGGGGGATGTTGGTCTTTGGCATCTGGGACGTCATGTTGACTCCGAAGTCCTCACTGCCTGATGGCCGTCGGGTTGCTACTCCGCGATGGTGCTGGCGTTGGTATCCCAAACGGAGATGTCGTCCGCGGTGCCGGACTGCGCGTCCTGGCCACGGGAGTAGAGATCGTACTTGTTCTTCTTGCCGGGATAGGCGAACACGTACGGGTTACCCCAGGGATCTTTCTCCAGCTTAATCACGTATTCTTTCTTACCGCCGACGAGTACGTCCAGGGATTTGGGATACTGATCGTTGTGTTCCAGCGCGTAGGCTTCGACAGCTCGTTGATACACCGCCAGATCGGCGCGGGCGCGCGTGATCCGGGCCTCCGTGCCACGCCCGGCGACACTGATGGTCACCATGCCGGCGAGAATGCCGATTATGACCATGACCAAAATGAGTTCCAGCAGGGTAAACCCGCCTGATGCCTTCATCGTTTTTTCCTCCACCTCTATCGTGCGGGTTGTGCGCCGCTATACGACGTTTGCGCTCAGTGTCAACATGGGATACAGCATGGAAATCACCAGCACGCCCACGACGATCGCCATGATGACAATCAGGATGGGCTCGAGCAAGGCGGTCATCGCGCGGACGGCGCGCTCCACTTCCACGTCGTAGGCGTCGGCCATTCGCTTCGTGACCGCGCCGACGCGACCGCTTTCTTCGCCGACGGCGAACATGTTGCACACCATGGGCGGAAAGTGGCGCGTTTGTTCAAGACCGGAACTGATGCTGTCGCCCTCGGCAACGCGTTCCTGCACGATGCCGACTTCCTGGGCGATCACCTTGTTACCAAGCGTCTCCACCGTGATTCGCAGGGATTGGAGAATCGGCACGCCGTTGTCGAGCAGGGTTCCGAGGGTACGCGCAAACTGCGCCATGACGTACTTTTGGACCACGGTGCGGAGCACGGGCACGCGCAAGATGAGTTCATCGAACTGCATGCGTCCGTTTTCGCTGCGGTACCACGACACCAGGCCGCCGGCAATCGCTGCAAGGAGCAACAAGACAAGCCACCAGAATTTTCCCATGAATCCGCAAATCGCAAGAACGACGACGGTGATCAAAGGAAGGGTAGCGTCGAAATCGTCGAAGACTTCCTGAAACATAGGGAACACGAAAGAGACCATGATGAATATGGCGACGGACCCCATCAGTAACAAGAAGGCCGGGTAGACCATGGCCGAAACGGCTTTGCCGCGGAGTTCCTCGTCCTGTTCGCCGAAGTTGACGATGCGCCAAAGGACCTCTTCCAGCATGCCGCCAGATTCTCCGGCTCGAACGAGGCTGCATTGCATGGCGTTGAACTGTTTAGGGTGCCGCTCCAGGGCCTCCGCGAAGGTGCTGCCTTTCTGCACTTCGTCGCGCAATTGATCGATGACGGCCACAAGCTTGGCGTTCTCCGTCTGCTGCACGAGAGTGGCGAGGGCGCGTGTCAGCGGCATGCCGGAATCGAGCAGGGTCGCGAGCTGGCGGAAGAAGATGTTCCGGTCTTTCTGCCGGATACGAATGAGCGCGCGCCGGAGGGAGTCTTTCTTTTCCTCGCCGGTGTATTCTTCGATGGAGATGGGGAAATAGCCCATCTCGCGCAGACGGCTCAGGGCTGCGCGACGGCTCTCCGCTTCCAGGACGCCCGTCGATGCTTCGCCGGGACCTTTCTTGACCTCATACTGAAACTGGGGCATGTTCCGCCTCGCTGCCGTCGAGCAGGTCGGACTCGGCGGTCACGCGGACCACTTCTTCGAAGGTCGTCCGGCCCTGACAAACGCGCATCCAACCGGATTGACGCAGGGTGCGCATCCCCAACTCCACCGCGCGCCGCTTGATGCGCGTGGACGGCTCGCGCTGGATGGTCATCTCCTTGATGGCATTGGAGAAGGGCAGAATCTCGTAGATGGCGACGCGCCCGCGATAGCCCGTGTGGCGGCAGTTCTCGCAGCCCGCGCCTTTCTTGAAGGTCGCGCCTGCGGGCGCCTGCGGCGGCAAGCCCAATTGGGCGTAGTCCGCCGAGGTTGGATCATAGGGCTGAGCGCAGTCGGGGCAAATGCAACGGACGAGACGCTGGGCGATCGACGCGATCATCGTGCTCGCGATCAAGAACGGTTCGACGCCCATATCCGTGAGTCGCGTGACCGCGCCGGCGGCGTCGTTCGTGTGGAGCGTGCTGAACACGAGGTGGCCGGTCAAGCTAGACCGGATGGCCATCTCAGCGGTTTCGTAGTCGCGGACCTCGCCGACGAGCATGATATCAGGATCGTGCCGAAGCATGGAGCGCAGCGCGGCGGTGAAATCGAAACCGATCTGAGACAGCACCTGCATCTGGGTAATACCCTTGAGCTGGTACTCGATGGGATCCTCGATGGTAATGATCTTGTGCTCGAGCTTATTGAGCTTGCTCAGGGCTGCGTAAAGCGTCGTGGTTTTTCCGCTACCGGTTGGCCCGGTGACAAGAATCATCCCATGAGGGCGCTGGATAAAGTTGTTGAAGAGATCCAAATCCTCTTTCATGAAACCGAGTTCTTCGAGGGTCATGAACATGGAGGACCGGTTAAGGATTCGGAGATTCACCGATTCCCCATGGGGCGTGGGCAATACGGAGACGCGAAGGTCAAACTGTTCGTCACCGAGCGCCGCGCGGATCTTGCCGTCTTGCGGAAGCCGCTTCTCCGCGATGTTCAGGTTGGCCATAATCTTGATGCGTGAGACGATGGCGGGATGAAACCCGCGGATCGTCGGCGGCGTCGGTACCGGGTGCAACACCCCGTCCACGCGGAAGCGCACGCGCAACTGGTCCTCGAAGGGCTCCATGTGAATGTCCGTGGCGCCGGTCTTGATGGCTTCGGCGAGCAGTTCGTTCACGAACTTGATGATGCTGGCGTCGATCTGGTCGTCGCCGAGATTCATTCCCGCAGTGCTGGAATCAAGGCTCAGGACGGTGCCCACACTTTCATTGTCGCTTAAGATGCGTTCGACCGTGTCGGCGCCGACGCCGTAAAGGGCCTTGATGGCGCGGGTGATTTCGTCGGGAGTGGCGACCACGGGTTCGATGCGCTTCTTGAGAACGAGACGGATGTCATCAAGCAATTGGTGGTTCAGGGGCTCGCAGATGGCCACCACGATCGTGCCGTTCCGGTCTTCCAGGGGGACAAAGTTGTAGTGGGTCACGTAACGCGCCGGAATCCTGGAGACAATCGATTCCGGAACGTCCATGCGCGACGGTACGACGAACCGCAACTCGCAGAACTCGGCGAGGGCGCGATAGACGGCTTCCTGGGTGGCACAGCCGGATTGGACGAGCGTATCCGCCAAAGACATGCCACGGCTGGCCGCCTCCTGCTTGATCTGGGCGAGGCGTGTTTCGTCCACGACGCCGTTACGTACGAGTTGTTTCTCAAAGGCCAGTTCGCCAGGCACAGTCAAATCTCCGAAAAACTCCACAAACTCTTTTAATTTCTGAGTTTACCACAGGATGGGCATGGTCGCAACCGGGAAAAGGAAGAACGACGAACAGGACTCCGCTCAGTCCGTGGCCGGAAGCGATTCCAGCGCATCGGTCGCACGCTTCGCGACAACCGGCGTCTCGGACGCTTCGGCCTTCCGGTAATATTGCTCCGCCGCGGCAAAGTTTCGGAAGTCGTCGCGGTACAGATCGCCGATTTTCAGGTCCAAGAGCGCGATAGTTTCGGGACTCTCGCACCGGGTCCGGGCGATTTCCATTCCGACGAGGTACGCGGTCTGCACATCATCCGCTTGGATCTCCTCCATCAAGGCGTAGCCCATGCTTTCAGCGGCCAGATCCGCGACGAAGGTTCCGGGGTTTTCCGCGATGACCTGTTCGAGCCCGTCGATCGCATCATCCCGCCCGCGCATGGCGATTGCGATCGCGTCAAGCGGTTTGAAATCATCCTTGGCGGCCTCGGCCAACAGTTCCCGGCGTTGGACGACACGGTGCTGGGCCGGTTCGGCGCCGCCGCTCCGGTAGTAGATCGCCACAAGCGCATCATACGCGGCAAGGGCCTCCTCGTACCGCGCGAGTTCAAACGCGAGATCCGCCAGGCGTAATTGCGCATCTTGAATCTGCGGGTCACCGGGTTGCGCCTTGACGCCGGCCACGAGGATTTCGTATGCGCGACCCGGTTGGTTTTCCGCCATGCAGCGGTCGGCTTCCCGAATGGCCTGGGCCAGCAAGGAACGCGGCCCCCCGGCACCTGAGGCGGAACCGGGCGCAGGAGCCGCGGGGTCCGCATAGTCCGAACGGAACACGGTCGCCGCTACAACGACCATGAACACGATGCATGCCGTCGCAAGCACAAAGCGGGCCGTGCCGCGCTCCGGTTGCGGCGTATGCGCCAGGCGAGCATGCAGGATCGGCACAAGATCCACATCAAGCGAGGGGACATCCGTGGGGATGGCGTCACTCAGCCGGCGCAATGCTTCGGCGTCGCACCGGAGATCAGTGGATTTCTCCAACGCCCGGTCGAGTTCATTACGTTCATTCACCGGCAAGGATTCGTAAAAGGATGCTGCAAGCAGTCCTTCCATTCTTCGTCGCTTCCACCACATACGCTTCACTCGATTCCCTTGCCGTTTGATACTCAGAGATTACCGGTCTCGTACAAATCCTTCAATTCCACTTGCAACTTCTTCAAGGCCCGGAAGAGATGCACTTTCACGCTGCCAACGGTGCAGCCCATGGATTCCGCGATCTCGTTCAATTGGAGGCCTTCGTAATGCCGAAGCACGAAGACCGTTTGCTGCGCAGGCGAAAGCACGGCCAACGCGTGTCGAACTCGGTCATCAATCTCCTTGGCGCGTACCTGCTCTTCCGTGTTGTGGGCCGCCGATCGGTCGGGCCGATCGCTGAACCCGGTTTCGGGCTCGAGCGGTTCGTGCCGGCGCCGGTTGCGCCATCGAAGCAGGTCGATGGACTGATTGGTCGTCAGCCGTAACAGCCAAGGCAAGAACCCGCTCGTGGGCTGCCACGTGTGAATCTTTCGGTACGCTTTGAGGAACACCTCCTGGGCCACGTCCAGCGCATCGTCCCGGTTCCCGGTGACGCGATAGGCGACCGCAAACACACGGCCCTGGTGCCGACGGACCAACTCGTCGAACGCCAGTCGATCCCCCGCTTTGAGTGCGAGGGCTAATTCCTCGTCACCCTGCGAAGTTCGGTTCATGTCGTTTGCCGCATTCATGTGTTAAACGCAACTGCCCAGAGAAAGGTTTACAGCCATATAGCTTCGCGGGGCATCACGCCACGAATAGATAGTCCTCGCGCTCCCGATATCCGCGCGGATTGAGATAGGACCGAATTTCCTCACGGGCCCCGGGAGCGCCAACTGCAATGGTAACAAAGACTTGCCCTGGTGGAGGAAGGCCCTCTGGTGACAACACGTGGAAATCGTGTATCCTCGTCCCAATCTTGCGTGGATTAATGTCGATAACACCTTCCGGCACATAGGTTTTCCATTCCCGCAACCAGATCTTGCCAACCTCCCCCGCGCCCCACTGAAAGAACCGGCGCGGCGCCGGCAGGTTACCAAGGTAACTCACTTCAAGATAATGACGTTTGAGCGCCCGGAATTGTGCCGGGTCATATCGAGGGTGGACCATGGAGTGCCGGTTGTCCCGTTCGTGCCAGTCCAAGAGAACGGCGTCCACCTTAGCGAAGCAATGTCCCGCGCGCCAGAAACGCATACAGAGGTCATAGTCCTCGGCCCAACCGGCATCACGATAGCCGCCGACCGCGTCGAAGGCATCCCGGCGCATGAAGAAGGTCGGGTGTGCAATAGGGCACTCCACAAAGATCTCGCGGACGATGGCCTCATGGGTAGTCAGGGCGTTTATCCAGGATTCGTACCGGCGGCGTCCGGAGCCGACTTGCGCGCCGCACATTTTCACGTGGGTACCGCACAATGCCACGTCCGAATCCGATTCCATGATCGCAAGCTGCCGCGCAATGCGTTCGGGGTGTGCGATATCGTCGGCATCCATGCGAGCAATGTAGCGGCCGCGAGCGTGCGCGCAGGCGAGTTGCAGCGCAGCCACGATGCCTCCATGCGCGGTAACCGTCAGGCGGATTCGGCGGTCACGTTGTGCCCACCGCCGTGCGATATCCGGCGATCCGTCTGTCGAGCCGTCGTCCACCAGTATGAACTCAAAGTCGGAGAATGATTGGTCGAGAATGGACTGGATGGCGGAATCGAGGGAGTTTGCGGCATTCCACACCGGCATGACGATGGAGATACTGGAAGTATTCATCGGCCGGAGTTGCTCCTGGGTCAAGGACGGCATGCACGTCGGCACCGCTTATTCTGAAGGCTCCGTAGAAACATCGAACTGGGCGAGGTAGGGATATACGGATTCGTTGATGAACGCGCGGACGGTCCGCAGGTTCTCCCCCGCGGTTTCCCTGGAATCGGCGTTTATCTGCTGGTTCGCAAAAACCCCCTTGACCTCGACATACACCTCGTTTTGGCTTCGCCGATAGGACTCGATGGTTGCATTCAAGACACCCGGAAAATCTGGCGTCTCCGGGAACACGAATCGCAAACCGCCCACGCCGACGGGCCGTTGGAAGAAGGGATCGATACGCCCGTTCTGCCGGCATACGCGATCGAGGAGAAAAGCTCGCGCATCGTGGTGATGGGTCAGCGCGAAGGTCGTGCGGATTGTCGCGGTCTGCACGAGAAACGGCCCGCAATCCAGCACGGGGATGGCATGCGAAACGATGGTTTCCACCTTTTCGACGAAGTCGCGGAACGCGATGTCCACCCATTCCTCGGCGGCCATGAGGCGGTCGGGGAGAAACAGCAGCATGGATTGCGCTTTGGGGCCGCGCCTGGAATGGAAACGGGGTGGCGTGTTGGGGGAGAAGTCGGTATTCATGTATGCGCCGCCGCGGGTCTGCGAGAGTTCGTAGTACAACCGCTGCAGTGCCTGCATCGGGATGGGCTTTGGCGCGTGGATCAACTCGGTGGAAAAGTGGATCGGACGGTCCTCGGACTGCATAGGTACTCCTTTGCCGCAGAGATGTATGGCGCAATCATACCACGGCAGAACGCGGAAGCGGAACAGGCGGGGTCCCCCCCATCATGCCCGAGGCGTGAACGTCGCCCTTCCGCATGGAAGCGCTGATGCATAGCGACTCCGGATTGAGAATGACAACCGGGCTACGTCATCGGCCGGCGGCTCGTGCGCGACATTCTTGGGCGGCGGCTTGGTCGCCAAGATGGGCATAGAGTTCCGCCGCGCGCGTCAAGCGACGAGCGCTGAGCTTGGTAAGATGCAGGGTTCGCTCTTCAGACGCAATGTTTATAAGCGTATCGGCGGAATGGCGGAGCCGTTGCGCTGCGTCTGCGGGATTGGCGGCGCCCAACAGTCCGGCGAGATGGATCTGAAGGAACGTGGAGAAGACGGCGTAGGACGCACGGTCGGCCACGGCAATGAGGGTCTGAAGATACTCGGCAAACGTTCGTGCGGCCTCCGGAGCTGCGTCGGCGCGCGGAACCGGAACGGGACGGATGGTGGTAAGCTCGCGGCGTATCTGATCGATCCGCTCTTGAAGTTGCTTGGCATACAACACCGAATCCGAGTCGAGCTGGGCCGCCGTATCTGTCGGTGGAGTGGACGGAATGTCGCCGCGTTTTTCCTCTTGCCGGCGTCGATTCCGTTCACGCAGATCCGATTCGAGTTTTGCGACGGTCTGGGTCACGGTGGCGTTGATGGCCACGTCGGCCAGTTCGAGGTAAAAATCCCTTCGCGCCGCGCTTGCGACCGCCAGGTGCAACAAGTCTTCAAGGATGAGCACCGGCATCTCAATGGCGCGTCTCGCATTCTTACCATAGAGGAGGCAGGCGATTAGCTCGTTGCAATAGCTTCGGAAAATATTGGGGCCAATCGCTTTTCCTTCGATTTCCATTCCGCGGATGTCTCGGGAGATGTGCTGGTAGATGAAGTCAGCGGCAAGGACGTACGCGCGATCCTTCCAGTTCAGGGAACCGTCCGAAGCGATCCGCGGCATGGCATCGAGCTGGTAGCGCATCTTCGAAGCGACCACGTACAGGCCGGAGGATGCGGCAATTTGTTTGAGTTCCGCGATAGCTTCTGTTGCCTGAGGATGCTCGAGGGCCGGGGCAGTTACGAGCGCTTTGACGGTCCGTCCGAGATTTGCGGTCGAGACGGTGGGAGTCTCGTCCTGGGTGTTTTCATCAAATGCGGTCGAGAACTTCTCTTGCTTATGCGGCGGCGGGGTCAGCAGATCGGTAATGCGCTTAAAGAGGTCCATTCACGACTCCCGATGAATGTACGTCACGGCCTCAACACGGCTTCCCCAAGAAGCTCCCTTATTCTACCGTCAAGGGGGTGAAAATGAAACATCCAATCGGACACAAATTCATAATGCGAATTCTGTTGACATATTCAACCTACCTGCTCTGCTATGACATCCCACAAGGCGCGGACCCCCTCTTTGGACATGGAAGAGAACGGGATAATGAGCGCGTCATCGTCCAATTCTAAGTGCTTGCGAATGGACTCCACGCAGCCCGCGCGCTCCGATGCCTTGAGCTTGTCCCATTTCGTTGCGACCAGAACGGCCGGTACCTCGGCCTGCTCGACCAAATCGAGGAGATGATGGTCGTTGGCCCCCGGAGTGTGACGGCTGTCCACGAGTTGCACGATAAGTCGAAGAGGCGGCCGGCCGACGAGATAATCGGTCAGAATTCGTGCCCATTGCTGTTGCATGGCTTTTGAGACTTTGGCATAGCCGTATCCCGGAAGATCGACGAAATAGAACTTGCCATTGACGTCGAAAAAATTGACGGTCTGGGTTTTTCCGGGAGTCTTGCTGGTCTTAGCAAGGCCTTTGCGATTGAGCAGTGTGTTCAGCATGGTGGATTTGCCGACGTTTGAGCGCCCGACGAACGCAACTTCCGGACGGCCGTCTTTGGGATAATGATCCGGCCGGAGGGCGCTCTTTACGAATGTGGATGTGACGACCTTCATTTTCGTGCGGGGCGCTTTGCGGTCTTGCGCGCTTTCGGCTTGATGCGTCCCTTCCGTTTCACGTCGTCGCCGAATGCCGCGTGGATGACTTCATCGACTTCTTTCACGAAGACGAAGGTGATGGCGGACTTCACGTCTTGGGGGATTTCGTGCAAGTCCTTCTCGTTTTCCTCGGGCATAATGATCGTCTTGATGCCGGCTCGGTGGGCGGCGAGGACCTTCTCCTTGATACCACCGACCGATAGCACGCGGCCGCGCAAGGTAATCTCCCCCGTCATGGCGACGGATGGGTTGGGGGCTTTGTTGCGGAGGGCGGACGCAATGGACACGGCCAGGGAAACGCCGGCCGAGGGACCGTCTTTGGGTATGGCGCCTTCCGGAATGTGAATGTGCATGTCCACGTTGCGATGGAAATGCACGGGAATACGCAAAACTTTGGCGTGAGCGCGCAGGTAAGTATAGGCCGCCTGAGCCGATTCCTTCATGACTTCGCCGAGTTGCCCCGTCAGCGAGAGACCGCCCTTGCCCGGCATAGTGCTCGTCTCAATGTGAAGGATATCGCCGCCGGCCCAGGTCCACGCCAAGCCGATCGCGACGCCGGGCTGCGGGGCTTCGTCAGCACGGATGTCGGGATACTCGGGGGGCCCCAGGAGTTCTTTCACTACCGTGGCGTCGATGGTGGCACGTTTTGAACGCTTGGTGGTGACGACCTTGTGGGCGACTTTGCGGCATACGCGGGCGATTTGGCGCTCAAGCTCGCGCACACCGGCTTCGCGCGTATAACGCTGGATGAGGGTTTGAAGCCCGTCATCCGTGAACGCAATCGCGCGATCCTTTAGCCCTGCTTCATCGCGTTGCTTGGGAACGAGGAAGAGCCGGGCAATGTGCTGTTTCTCATGCATGGTGTAACCCGAGATGCGCACCACCTCCATGCGGTCGTGCAGGGGCTCCGGGATTTCGTATTCACTGTTCGCCGTGGTGATAAAGAAAACCTCGTGGAGATCGAAGTCCACTTCGAGGTAGTGGTCGCTGAACGTTTCATTCTGTTCGGGGTCCAATACCTCGAGCATGGCCGACGAGGGATCGCCGCGGAAGTCCATGCTCATCTTGTCGATCTCGTCGAGCATGAAAACGGGATTCTTGACGCCGACCTTCTTCATGCTCTGAATGATCCGTCCGGGCAGGGCGCCGATGTAGGTACGGCGATGGCCGCGAATCTCGGCTTCGTCGCGAACGCCGCCGAGCGAGACGCGGACGAACTTGCGGCCCATGGCCCGCGCGATGGATTTGCCAAGGGAGGTCTTCCCCACGCCGGGAGGGCCCACGAGACAGAGAATCGGCCCTTTCGTGCTCTTGCTGAGCTTACGCACGGCGAGGAATTCGAGGATGCGCTCCTTGACCTTCTCGAGCCCGTAGTGGTCTTCATCCAGCGCCTTGCGGGCTTTGAGCAGATCGAGTGCGTCGCGGGTGCGTTTCTTCCACGGGACATCCGTGAGCCACTCGATGTACGTGCGGATAATGGCGCTCTCGGGGCTCATGGCAGGCATGCGCTCAAAGCGGCCCAGCTCGCGCAAGGCGCGTTCCTGAACCTCTTTGGGCATATTGGCCTTGTCGATCATTTCGCGAAGCTCGGTCAATTCGTCGCCGACGTCGCGCTGGCCCAGTTCCTGGTGAATGGCTTTCAACTGTTCGTGGAGGTAATACTCGCGCTGGCTACGGTCCATTTGTTCGCGGATTCGGTCGCGGACGCGCCGCTCCATATCGAGCATCTCCGTTTCGCGCATGAGCAGCGACGAGAGCAGTTCGAGGCGTTCGTTCACGGGGATGCATTCAAGCAGTTGCTGCCGTTCCTCGACCCGCAGCGGCAGGTAGGCGCAAACGAGGTCGCACAGGGAGTTGGCTTCGTTCACCCCGCGGAGCGACGCGACGACTTCCGGGGCCACGCGGCCGCTTTGCCGGGCGTATTGCTCGAACTGACCGAGGGCGGCACGCATGAGCGCTTCCGCGTTCTCTCCTTCAAAAGGCGTTTCCTCGATTCGATGGGCGGTCAGCTCGCTGAATCCATCGCGATCCGCGAGGTCCACGACGCGCCCGCGCCCCAGACCTTCGACGACCACTTTCATGGTTCCGTCCGGCATGCGGAGGGTCTGCAGGATGCCGGCCGCCACGCCAACAGAATAGAGGTCGGCAAGTTCTGGGATTTCCACGGCGGGATCACGCTGGGTGCAGAGAAAGAGTGGGCCTCCCGTTGCCAGCGCTTCTTCGACGGCAACCAGGGACTGTTGGCGTCCCACCAGCAGGGGCACAACCATGCGGGGAAAAACGACCACATCTTTCAGGGGCAGCAGGGGAAACCGTTCACCGCGGACGGTCTTCTTCTTTTGTCGCTTGGCAGGCATCCACACTCCTCCGTCCCGCGCTTGAAATCGGGCGTAGCGCGGGTCTCATGAGACCATTATGCCGGTGCTTTGTCTGCCATCAAAGCCGGACGAAAAAAGACCGGAAGGGACGAGGCCCTTCCGGCGAATGATGCGACCCTCTTGCGCCCGAACCTTTGGGGGTCGTATAGGAAACTGCGCGATTCGGCGGTTCAGCCGAACTTAAGCCATGGCGGAACGGCCCTGGCCGCTGAAATCCTCTTCGTCGTGTTCATAGACGAGTAACGGCTCTTCGTGATTGCGTACGACTCCCGGCGTGATGACGCATTCTCGGACGTCTTTCCGGGAGGGTATCTCATACATGATGTCGTTCATGGACTCTTCCAGGATGCTGCGCAGGCCGCGCGCGCCGGTCTCCTTCTCGATGGCCAACTCGGCAATGGTGTCGATGGTTTCGTCCTGGAAGTGAAGCTTGACGTTCTCCAGTTGGAAGAGCTTCTGGTATTGACGAACGATGGCGTTCTTGGGCTCGGTCAGAATGCGAACCAGATCCGGCTTCGACAGCTCGTGCAGGGTGGCAATCACAGGAAGGCGGCCCGAAAACTCGGGGATCATGCCGAACTTAATGAGGTCTTCCGGTTCGACCAAGGCCAGGATATCGCCAATCTTACGATCGCGACGGCTCTGGATGTCTGCGTTGAAACCGATTACGGTCTTGCGGGTGCGACGTTCGATAGTCTGTTCGAGTCCGTTGAAGGCGCCGCCGCAGATGAAGAGGATGTTCGTGGTATCGACCTGGATGCATTCCTGTTGGGGATGCTTACGGCCGCCCTGGGGCGGCACGTTGGCGACCGTACCTTCCAACAACTTCAGGAGGGCCTGTTGAACGCCCTCGCCGGAGACATCGCGCGTAATGGAGGGACTGTCGCTCTTGCGATGGATCTTGTCGATCTCATCGACATAGACGATCCCCATCTCGGCCCGGCCCTGATCGAAGTCCGCGGCCTGGAGCAGTTTCAGGATGATGTTCTCGACGTCGTCGCCAACGTACCCCGCTTCCGTCAGCGTCGTGGCATCGACCACGGCGAAGGGGACGTCAAGGAGGCGGGCGAGGGTTTGCGCCATGAGGGTCTTGCCGCAGCCGGATGGGCCGATGAGCAAGACATTGGACTTCTGAAGTTCGACCCCGTCGATTTCGCCGCCGGAGGCGATACGCTTGTAATGATTGTGGACCGCGACGGCGAGAATCCGTTTGGCCCGCTCCTGACCGATGACATACTGGTCGAGGAAGTCTTTGATTTCGGCGGGTTTTGGTACGCGGAGACTTTTCGTAACCCCTTTGCGAGCTCGGTCCTCGGCGACAATTTCGCCGCAGAGGCTGACACACTCGTCGCATATGTTTACGTCTGGCCCGGCGATCAGTTTGCTGACCTCATCGTGGCGCTTGCCGCAGAAAGAACAGGTATGTACATCACCTCGGGCGCGATGTGGGGCCATAGAAACCTCCCTTATGAACTGCCATGTTCACCCGTCTTATAGCAGTTTAAGGCATTTTTGTCAACAGTTTTCTTGCCGAGCCGATTCAGAACCCTGTTGACTCTCCTCCATTGTGCCAGCTTAAGGGCAAAAGGTGCAACCCCTTGGCTGCAAATACCCGGCACAGGAGATATGATCCGCCGAGCAACCGGTTTGGTTGCCGGAGCGGAGCGGGCAGTTTAGCGGTGCAAGGTCTCGTCGACGATCCCGTATTCCCGCGCTTCCTCGGCACCCATGAAAAAGTCCCGGTCGCTGTCGCGCCGGATGTTCTCGATGGCTTGACCGGTATGCTTGACGAGTATCTCATCAATCATCTCGCCAATGCGCATGATCTCACGGGCCTGGATGTCGATGTCCGAGGCTTGCCCCTGGATACCGCCCATGGGCTGGTGAAGCAGGAATCGGGAATAAGGCAACGCGAAGCGCTTGCCTTTTTCTCCCGCGCACATGAGAACGGCGGCCATACTGGCGGCCTGACCCAGGCAGATGGTGGAGACGCTGGGGCGGATGTATTGCATGGTGTCGTAGATGGCAAGTCCGGCCGTCACGCTCCCTCCCGGGGAGTTGATGTAGAGATAGACGTCTTTATCCGGGTCCTCGGCTTCGAGGAAGAGCATCTGGGCGATGATGTAGTTCGCGACGTAGTCGTCGATGGGCATGCCCAGGAAGATGATGCGGTCCGCGAGCAGCTTGGAGTAGATATCGTAGGGCCGTTCACCACGGCTGGTTTGCTCGTATATGGTGACGGCACGCACATCCAGGGGATGAGTCATAGTTATGCCTCGTCGGTTTGTTCGATTTCTTCGCGGGGCACTTCTTTGTCCGTGACCTTGGCATGCTCCATGATGAGGTCCATGGCCTTGGCCCGGTAGATGCGCCCTTCGTACATGCTGCGCCGGTCGGATTCCTCGGACATGTATTGGGCCACGGTGTCCGAATCGATGCCGGTCTGCATTGCAATGGTGGACGCCTCGGATTCGAAATCGGCGTCGGTCACTTCGATCCCTTCCGCGGAACCGATTTCCATGAGGGTCACGGTGCGCTTGATCTCGTCGATGGCAGATTCTTCCGCGCCCTTCCGAAGCTCTTCCATGCGAGACTCGATCTGGTCGACGGGCACGCGCATCTGGATCAGGCGGCGAACTTCGTCTTCGTAGTGGCTGCGGGCCACGTCGTCGATGAGCGTCTTCGGAATCTCGTATTTAGATTTTTCAATGACAGCTTCCAATGCGCGGCTGCGGGCGATGCGGTCGCTGGTCTGGATGGAGTTTTCGCGGAGCTGGTTATTGACGCGTTCGCGCAAACCTTCCACGTGCTCCGCGCCGACCTGCTTCGCGAAGTCGTCGTTCAGTTCGGGCAACTGGCGGCGCTTGATCTCCTTCACGTTGATGGTGAAGGTGGCTTTTTTCCCGCGCAGATTTTCGTTGGGATGGTCGTCGGGAAACGTGACCTTGCAGGTCAGTTCGTCGCCAACTTTGCTGCCGACGAGTTTCTTCTCAAACTCGGGGAAGAACCGCTTGGTGCCGAGAATGTAGGGATAGTTCTCCGCGGAACCGCCGGGGAACTGCTCGCCGTCGATGAGGCCGTTGAAATCGATAACGACCTGGTCGCCATCCTTTGCTTTACCCTTTTCTTCGAGGGTTTCGAAAGAGGCATAGCGGCCGCGCATTTCTTCGAGGGCTTCCTCGGCGTCCTTTTCGTCTACGGTAACGACAGGCCGCTCCACTTTCACGCCGCGGTATTTTCCAAGTTCGACTTTCGGCGCGACTTCGAACTTCAGGGTGAACTCGAGAGCTTCGTCTTCCTTGCGCTCTTTGTCGTCTTCAAGGCCTTCGATATCCGGGAAGCGGATCGGCTTCATGTCCTCATCGGCGATGAGTTTGCGGAAGGCGGCGCTGACCAGCTTGGCGTCCACTTCAGAGCGCACGACTTTGGCGAACCGTTTTTCGACGATACGGCGTGGCGCGCGGCCGCGGCGGAATCCGGGGACTTCCGCTTCGTGGCGCAGTTCGTCGTACATCTCGTCGGCCTGCTGCTTTTTGTTCGCGGCCGGCACGGTGACTTTGACTTCGTACGCGCAATCGCCTTTGTAGTCGATGGTAAAGACCGGGTCTTCGACGAACTTCAGCTCGTCGTCGTGGGCGTGATCATGGTCATGGTCATGATCGTGATCGTGGTCATGATCGTGGCCCTCATGGGAGTCTTCTTCCACTACTGCGGTCTTCTTCGATTCTTTGTCTGCCATGGTCGTGTTGTCGCTTCATGGTTGGTGGGCGAGGCGGGACTTGAACCCGCACATCTTGCGATACTGGATCCTAAGTCCAGCGCGTCTGCCAATTCCGCCACTCGCCCGGAGAGCCCAGGGTTTTCCATGTCGGGCCCTGCGCCGCGTTGCAGACGGCGCGCCCGGCGTCTCCGGATCTTCCTAAATGAAAAAATGGTGGGCCGCGCAGGGATCGAACCTGCGACCTTGTGATTAAGAGTCACCTGCTCTACCAACTGAGCTAGCGGCCCACGCCCACAAACGGAATCACGCGCCGAATAGCACGCGCCGAAACAAAAAAATGGAGCGGGAGACGGGATTTGAACCCGCGACGTCAACCTTGGCAAGGTTGCACTCTACCACTGAGTTACTCCCGCTCACTGAGCGTGGCGAATCTTACCATATAGGTATGGGGGTGTCAAGAAACGCACCACATTCAGGGTAAAGGCGTTAGCACGGCTTTTCGGGGGCGGAACTCCGACCCCGTATTCCATGCAAACGAGACCATTCACCAATATGGAGCGTGTATCTTGTCGCCCCGGTCGATCATGTGCTGGCATAAGTCGTTATGAAATCGGAATCCCGGCTACTCCTTTCGGTCAAGTCGTATGAGTGCGGCAGTTTAGGATTTCCAGAGAATTTTCCTTGACATATCCGCGAGATTGTGGCCTTGTAATACATGCGGCGGGGAATGTCACGTCGTCGGCTGGAGCGAAGCGAAGTCGCGAGAGCCATGGGAACTCTTTGGAGAGAGACGTGGGACGTTCCCGGCATGTTTGTCCGCTTGGGCGGCCAAGCCATGCCTGCCACTGGGGCGCGACTTCACTGCGTTGCAGTTGCGGACAACGACATCGGGCAGCCCACGTATTACAATATCCCCAATGGGATGACGACGAATTATACGTACGACACCCGCAATCGTCTTACGGCGATCGAGCACAAGGACGGGACCACGGTGTTGGACGGGTTTACGTATGCGTTGGATGACGCCGGGAACATTGCCACGACCACGCATGAGGATGGGTCGTTCTGGGAGTATCTCTACGATGGGCGGTATAGGCTGACGAGCGCGGTCCGGAGCAATGCGAACGAGACCATCGAGGCGAATTATGCCTACACGTATGATGCCGGGGACAACCTGCTGACTAAAGTCGAGCCGTTTGAGGATGATTTCAATGACGGCAACTACACGGGCTGGTCGGCGTGGTCAGGGACCTGGAGCGCGGCGAGCATGGTAGGTGTCTTTCGCTATCACGCTCAGCCGCGTGATAGCTGGCGACGCGGGCGGTTTCGCTCCGCTGCAACCGCCGGCATGACGCCGGGGTCGGCGGGGACTATTGCCAAGGCGAATACGGACAACGACCTGGAGTTGCGGTTCTCCTACGTCTGCAACGACACGAGCAACGCGGGGTATGCGTTGACCGTGAGTCCGCGCTATGCGTCGAGTGGGGACCGGATTTACGTGGAGATCAAGCCGGGCTCGATCAACCTGTCGCAACGGGTCAGTGGCGTGTGGTCGTCGTTGGATACCAGCGCCACGTCGAGCACGCAGGGCGTCGAGTACACCATCCGCGTCGTGTGCGACGGGCAAGACGTGACAGTCTACCGGACCGCGCCGGGCGCGTTGGAAGAGGAAATCCTCTCCACGTCCAGTTGCACGGTCGCCAGCACGAACAATCTTTCCTTCACGCCCAGCCTGAACGCGGACTTCAGCATCGACAACATCCGCATCCTGTCCGATGACCTCAGCAACGCGACGACGTTTGCCGTCAACAACGCCAACGAACTCACGTCGATGACGGACTACAACGGCTCGACGACCTTCGGCTTCGACGCCTGGGGGGAGATGACGGGTAAGAGCCGAGGTAGCTACACGGCGTCCTACGCGTGGCGGTACGGTGGAATGCTTCGGAGCGTTACCTCCAACTTCCCGGGTGAGGGCGGTGCCACCTTCGAGTACGGAGGCGATGGCAACCGCCGGTCGCGCGTCGCGGGCGCCAGCGAGACCTGGTACAACTGGGGCGCGGGACTCTTAAATGAAGAAACCGGTGATGATGGGCTCGGTTCGTTGAGCCGGCTTTACCTCGCGGGCGGTCTCGGTGACCAAGTGGGCGGCACGACGCGCTACTCCACGTATGACATTGTCTCCGCCATGCGCGGCACGTACGCCCAGGACAAAAGCGCCGTCGCGAACATCGAATACACGCCCTACGGAAGCAGCCTATACGAAAGCGGTTCAGCGTCACCAATCGGGCATTCCGCGCATATACCGGACGTGGATACCGGCCTGACGCTCACCCCCGCTCGCCCCTACTCGCCCGAGGTGTGCCGTTGGCTGTCTCCCGAGCCCTTCGGCATTGACGGGCCTAACCTGTACCACTACGCGCTGGGAAATCCGGTGCGCTTCTTTGATAGTACGGGCTTGGCGGCTCGAGGGTCCGGCATGTTCGACATTCTTGACCCGGATGCTCGAATCCCGACCAACGGAATGGAGTTTTACATACCAATATTCACAGATAGCCCCGTCGGCGAAAACATGGCGCAAGGCTTTGGGGGTGGATACAATGGGTTCACTAACGGCTTTAATGACGGCGCGGGAACCAACATCCCGATCCCGTTCGGCCCAGACTACATGTGTCCTAATGATCCCGACGCACAGGCAGGCGAGTGGTGGGGCTACTGGCCCGGTCTGGCGTTGGGAATTGCACTTACTGGTGCACGAAAGCCTCGGAGTATGGCTGCACGCGGAAACTTCCTGCGTTCACTCGCAGATGACCACAGGATTCCCTCTTGGATGATACCCTGGCTAAAGCGTGGTAAAGTACCTCCCGGATACAATGTCGACCACATCAAGCCGCTTTCGGTTGGCGGTGCGGACTTGCCATCAAATATGAGGTTGATCGCTCAGGATCTCCATGTGCTTTGGCATAAACGGTTTAACCCTTGGACAAAAGTACGGAAATGAATGACGAAATCAGATCTAAGAAACTACTGGTACGTTATGATGTTCATCGATGCCGTGCAGTAAACGGTGATTTTCTGGTCCCGATACTTGACGGCTCTGGTCCCCATTTTTGGGGTATGAGAAGTAAGAAATGTGCATCCATAGGTCAGGTGGTGTATGTGGGCACGGAGGTTGGCGTAACAGACCTACTGGATGAGCTTAGTGAGGCGGCCCAGGGGATAGAAGATTGCGAACGAATCCGGAGCAATCTCCTGAAGTATCTACAGGGGTTGCGGGAATTCAAGATAGGGAACATCTTGGCCATCGAAGCAATGGGTGAGGACACGAGAGACTTTCGAATTATCAAAGTCGCAGACCACGAACCTTTCGAAAAAGGAAAACTACCGTAGATTCCCGACCAAATTCCGACGTACGAGCACGAAGTTGGGAATTTGAGCGAGAATTCGATGAAAGGAAATGAAGGGACAGACCACGATATACACTGAGGTCGAGCCGTTTGAGGATGATTTCAATGACGGCAACTATACGGGCTGGTCTGCGTGGTCGGGTACGTGGAGCGCGGCGAATATGGTAGGTGTCTTTCGCTATCACGCTCAGCCGCGTGATAGCTGGCGACGCGGGCGGTTTCGCTGCGCTGCAACCGCCGGCATGACGCCGGGGGCGGCGGCGACGATTGCCAAAGCGAACACGGACAACGACTTGGAGTTGCGGTTCTCCTACGTCTGCAACGATACGAGCGATAGCCAGTATTACTTGACCGTGAGTCCCCGGTATGCGTCGAGCGGCGACCGGATTTACTTGCTCATCAAGCCGGGGGTGGTCAACCTGAACCAGCGCGTGGGCGGCGTGTGGTCGTCGCTGGACGCCCAGGTTCTCACAAGCACGCAGGGCGTCGAGTACACCATCCGCGTCGTGTGCGATGGGCAGAGCGTGCAGGTCTACCGGACCGCGCCGGGCGCGCTGGAAGAGGAAATTCTCTCCACGTCCAGTTGCACCGTCGCCAGCACGAACTACATCTCGTTCACCCCGTCTGCGAATGCAGACTTTAGTATCGACAACGTCCGCATCTTGTCTGATGACCTCAGCACCGCGACGACCTTCGCCGTCAACAACGCGAATGAACTCACCTCCATGACGGACTACAACGGCTCCACCACCTTCGGCTTCGACGCCTGGGGCCGTATGACCTCCAAAGCCCGCGGCAGCTACGCCGCCGCCTACGGCTACAAGTACGGACAGATGCTGTGTAGTGTGGCGAGCAACTGGCCGGGCGAAGGGGGGGTGACGTACGATTACGGCGGCAACCTGCAACGGCGGGAACGGATCGTGGATAGTACGACGGTCAGGTACAATTGGGACGGCGGTTTCGGCCTTGTTAGCGAAGAAGACGACTCCGGGAATCTGACGCGCACCTACACCGGCCGTCTTGCGGACGTAAACGGGAGCACCCCGGCTACGGGAACTAGCCGGTACTACCATGGAGACAATCTCGGTTCCACCCGACTAGTGACGGATAGTTCGGCAGCAGCATTGGCCGCCAACGAATACACGCCGTACGGCTCTAGCTTTTTGACTACTGTGGAGAGTAGTAATTGGGGCTTTGCAATGCTCGGTGACGATACTTCAATCGGCATGTTCTTTGCGCCGTTCCGTTACTACTCTACGGGCACTTCTAGATGGGCCACTCGCGACCCAGTGCCCTACTTCGCCGCAACGAATAAGTTCGGGTACGCCCATAATAATCCGGTATCGTTCAGTGATGCGTCGGGCCTTTGGCCATTAGACATAGTTGCAGGAGGCTTGTTCTCCTTTATGGACGAGCGTGCACGAGGTTGCGGTTTTGGAAGTGCGGTTTTAGCGGGGTTCATTTCCGCCGGGGTGGCTGCAGCGCCTTTGCATTGGGGTGTTTTTAGTGGTACGGCAGGTGGCGCTTTAACGTCGTGGCTGCGCGGTGGTGACTCTAACGCCATAGCCGATGCCGCCATTGCTGGCGGAATTGCAAACGGGCTTCTTGGTTCAGCAGGTGATCTCGTTGAAAGTGCAGGCTATATCGCTGCAGCGAGCGGAAACTGGGCGGTGGGGACAGCCGGAGTCGCGCTCGGAGCGATCATAGGTGGTGCCGGTGCCAGCATCGCCACGTCGTTGACAGATTCTTTGAGCCCCCGTGGTAAGTATACTGGCAATTGTCTAATAGAATGACACCTTTGGAGCACCTAGGCATGATGCAAGTGAGTGGTTCTCGCCTTACAATCAAGCTAAGTGCGGTTTCCAAATGGACCATAACGACAGCGCTGGTGATAGAACTCCTTTTTTTGACGACCGGGTTTGCGTGGTTGTGGCAGTCTTTCATGCTGGAAGGACCCGCTTCGCACTCGCTCGGTATTACGACGTCCCTTTTGGCAATTTTCATTCTTGTGTTGGCCACTAATACGGCAGTGGTGTTTAAAGATTTGTCCAATCTACAACGAGTTATCGAAGTCACTCCCAGCTATATACAAATCATTGGGCCAAGGGGCTGGAGTCGGCAGTGTGATTGGTGCTGTCTTGATCGAATAACGCGCGTGCGCAGTTGCGTCTATCTCCATTTTAGCGGTTCACCCCCTTTGGAGCTCGCTTATACCCGTTGGCTCGGACTAAGGCGGCGCGAGTTGCGGAAGGTCTTTGAAATAGCCAACAAACCATATCCACAATCATGGCTATGTACTTTAAGAGTTAAACAGTATGACAATACAAAGGGATCTTCATGATAGGTATAAGTGAAGGAAGGCTTCTGCGCCGCGTTTCACATAAAAGCCGAGGCACTTCTGCAAGTACGTCTCAGATGTCGTATCTTGACGACGGCAAGCATTCAATGGCAATAAAGGGGACGGCAACTTTTGACTATTGAATAATAGGATACGGCAACCTTTTATTGCGTATGACAATTATGGGCGGCTTAGCAAGGTGGGCGCCGGTTCGACGGGGACCTTTGACCCGACGGAGTATTTCTTCGACTCCACGACGGGGTTGATGACGAAGATGCGGTACACGTCGGATACGAGCACGTTTGACGCAAACTATTTCTACGACAGCCTGGCGCGGGTGACGAAGATTACGGATTGGATCACGCCTGCGGCGTCACTCACGTCCATCACGGATTACGATAACTCGACATTGACCTACGCCTTCGACGCACGTAGTACTCGCTCGGTCGCCGACCGCGCGAGGTTTTGTAAAGGGCGAGTTGGAAGAATCCCTAATAGTTCGGGGCTATCGATAGTGTTGGCGAATGCCGCGCTCGTCGAGCGAGGCAGTACGAATGGGATTCACTCCTTTGGCGTGACGCGCGCGCCGACGAAGATTGCGCCAAAGGACGAAGCGAGCGCGCTTCGCTCAGGGGACATTAGGCACGTCGATACCCGGCTTCGGTATGTCGGGCGTTGGGATCGACGGGGGTACTCCTGGAAGGCCGGGCATGAGGTCGCTGGGCATGAGTGGAGCGTTCGGGTCGTCCATCGGTGACCCGCCTGCTTGCAGGTCCGCGATGAGCCGTTGCAGTTCCGGCTGATTGGCGTCGATGGATAGACTTTGTGCGAAATACCGGTGCGCCATGGCGGGTTGGTGTTTCTCGTTGAGGTAGATCATGCCCAGTTCGCGGTAGATGCGGGCTTTGTCTCCAGGTATCACGCTCGGCCGCGTGATACCTGGCGATGCAGGCGACTTCGCTTCGCGGTAGTCGCCGGGAAAGGTGTCCATCCGCTCCAATTGCGCTATCGCCTCGTCGATACGTCCCTGCTCCTTCAGGCAGGTGAAGGCCAGCCAATTGGCCTCGGGTTCCAGGGGGTCCTGCTTCAACAGTCGCTCGAAGAGGGGCAACGCCTCGCGGTGGCGGCCGGTCTGGACGTAGACCTTGCCGAGGTTCCGCAGCGACGTGCCGTACTCCGGGTCCGCCTCCAACGCCTGCGTGTAGTACCGCTCTGCCGCTTCCAGTTGCCCGTACTCCGCGCAGACACTGCCGAGGTTGTTCAGCGTCTCCTTGCCACCCTCGCCGATGCGGAGGGCCGTGTCGAATGCCGCCATGGTCTGCGTGGTCACCTCGCTCTAGCGTCAAGGCTTTGTGGTGGCGAGGGCAAGCCCTCGCAGTCCATAGGGGGCCGCTCCGTCGTCGGGCAATAAAGGCAATAAATGGGACAGCTTATTGCATAATCGGAGCGTCACCACTGACGTGACCTTGATGGTGAAGGCCGGATGGTTGGTGTTGAGCACGATGGCGAATACGCCGGTGAGCGGCAACTCGAATTTGTCGGCGTACAAAGGATTACTTATTGGATACGACGAACTACGAGCGATGGACGTATCAGTACGACTCGACCGGCAAGCTCACGAAGGTCCTGACGCCGGCGACGAAGGTGTAGCAGGAGTACGGATACGATAGCTACTACCGTCTTACGAAGGCGCGGCCCCGTCAAATCACGTCGTCGTGGAGCTTTTGGGCCATGAGCGGCGGGCACCCGTTGCACCGGCGCGTCTTCTTGGAAACGCCTTCGGGGATCTCGTGCGGAAGGGTCGAGTCGTTGATGACCGATGACAACTTCCGCTCGAAGAAATGGCCGAGCCGGAACTGTTGTTCGCCGAGCACCAGGCCGCATGTGTACATATTACCCATGGGCCCGACGCAGGTCATGGTGTGGGGCAGTTCACACTTGGGCGACACGATTTCGTCGTCGAGGCCGTCCGCGTTGTACACGCGAAATCCGTAGGCCTCCGCGAAGTGCGCCGAATCCATGTGCTCGCCATCCACGAAGAGCCGGACTTTCTCCATGTCCAGCTTCTGGAGGGCCGCGGCATCACGATCCGTTAATGGCGTGGCGAACAGATGTATGCCGACGACCATGCCGTGGGTCATCTGCGCCCAGTCGCACAACTGGAAGAGGTGCGGGTGATCGGCAAAGGAGGAACTGATGCTGATGATGAGACTTTGCGAACCGACGGACGCGCATTCGTCGATGATGTCGAGCAGCTCATCGAGGGACAGGGGGCGTTCTTCGCTGCCGTTCGTTTCGTAGGCGGACGACTCGGGCAAGTGCATCCAGAGATATTTGATCTTGCCGTCCGGCTGCTCTTCGGACTGCTTGCAACACTGCCCGAGCCCTTCGGAAACCGATCGCACGATTCCGAAGGGATCGTCGCCTTGATAAATGCTGGTCCAACGTTTTCGAGAACTCACGTCTACCCCGCCCTATTGCTCCAATGCTGCCAGACGATGATTGATCGCCCCGAGCGCGCCGTACACATCCCGGTAAATGGCGTACCGGTCTGCGAACTGCTGGACGCGATCGGCGTCTGGCGTACACACATCCTCAAATGTAACGATTCTACTCGCGGCGGCCTTCAGGTCCGGCAGTAGCCCGACCGCATGTCCCGCCAGCATGGCGACACCCAGTGAGGCTGCCTCGGAGATCTGCAGCACGGACACGGGTATGGCCATGATGTCCGCTTTCCGCTGTATCCAAGTCCTACTCTTCGCGCCGCCACCGATGGCTCGGAGCCGCGAAATTCCCACTCCCGCGTTTTGTAACATTTCCAGATTCAATTTCATTTCATAGGTCACGCCGGAAAGTATGGCGGCGACGAGATCCTCTTTTTTCGTCTGCAATGTGAGGCCCAGAAGGGCGCCGCGGCTGGCCGTATCGAAATGGGGCGTGCCGGTCACGGTGAAGTGCGGCAACACCAGCAGATTCTCGGCCTCCGGGCTGACGCCGGCGCAGATGATATCGTAGACGTCCCTCCCACTCTGTTCGGCTTCGCGCTTCTCGTCGGCGGCGAAGGTGTCGCGGTACCATTTCAGGAGCGAGCCGCCCGTAAAGTTAAAGGCGATAGAGGCATAGAGCCCCGGCACGCAACTGGGATAGCAGCAGATGTTGTTGTTCGCCATCCGCTCATCCATGGTGAAATCCGGGAAGATCGGGCAGATACACTCGACGGTCCCTGTAGCGTAGACGGCTTCGCCCCCCTCCAATATTCCCGCGCCGAGGGCGCCCGCCGGCTGGTCGTGGCCACCTGTGGCCACGACGATGCCCCGGGGCAGGCCGATGTCGTCCGCGATGGCGTCGGGAATCTCGCCGAGGGCTTGCCCGGAAGGGGCGGTCGCGGGGAGTTTAGCGGGATCCACATCGGCTATAGCGAGGATTTCGGAGGACCACTCCCCCGCTTTCGCGTCGAGCGCCATGGTGCGCCCGGCGAGGCTGTGGCTCATCGTCGGCGGGACGCCGAGACGGTACTGGACGTAGTCTTCGTAGCAGAGGAATTTGGCCGCCTTGGAATACACCTCGGGCTGGTTTTCTTTGAACCAGAGAATCTTGTTGATCGTGTACATGCCGTGAAGGGGCATGCCGGTGTGTTGGGCGAGTTCGAGGCGGGACTTTCGTTCGAGCCACCACGCGGGCATGTCCGCCGTGCGGGCGTCGAAGGTGACGGGACTCGGCGCGAGGCAGGCGCCCTTCTTGTCCACGGGAGTGACGGCTTCGCCCTGGGCGGACATGGCCATGGCTTTGACGGGATCGGCCTTGGTCTTCGACGCGACTTCGCCCAGGACTTCGCGGACGCTCCGCCACACCTCGTCCGCGTCCAACTCCTGCCACCCCGGCCGCGGCGACCGCAAGGGATACTCCCGGTACGCCGACGCCAGCACGCGCCCGTCCAAATCGAAGGCGACCGCCTTCGTGCCCGTGGTCCCCACATCCAATCCCAATAGACTCATGGCCAAACCCCTCCCGAATGCAAAACCTCCGCCATTCTGCGTATCCGCGGAGGGGGTGTCAACCGGCGGGACCGATGCATCTTCCATTCCGCGAACCGGGTTGGCGGTTCAATGCCGGTTCTTGCGCAATCTTCGCACAATGCTGCGCACAGGCTGTTTCCAGAAAACTTGTAACTCTAGATATGCCAAGCGCCCCACTGGACGCCTAAAATAGCTCTTGACAACGCGACACGAACGTGATTTCATAGCTACAAGTAAGTCAGTAAGTCAGTAAGTCAGTAAGTCAGTAAGTCAGTAAGTTCACAGGATACCGGTTCGTATATTGAGTCACGATACTCTTACCAATAACACCGTTATTCCGGAAACATGAGGTGTGCGCAAGCCTGTGAAGGATAGACTAATGACACGACCAAGACTGCTTCACTCCTGCTTCTTTTCGGCTTTGATACTCCTTGCACCTGCGCCTTTGGCGGAGGTTGGGACACCGGATGCCTTTGACCATGTTCGCCAGAACGCCACGACGCTGATTCAGTCGGGGCAACGGCTGGAGGCGGCCCAATTGCTGCTCGAGACACTCGGATCTATTCCGCCAGACCGGGCGGACTTAGCCTATCCCGCCATTGGTTGCTTCCAACTTCTGGCGTTCACAAACGAATACCTCATGTCCGAAGTGGAATGCATCGCTTTGTACGACCAGTCGTTGCATGACGATACAAATGAAATGCATCGCCTGATCGCGCTCCTGATGCGATACATGGACGACCAGGGATTGACACAAGAGCAGGCAAACGAATGCTCGCGAGAACTTCACGTGCTGACTCGGAGCGAACACCAGGCTGTGAGCCTTGGCGCGCTTTTTGTTCGTTCCGATCCATACTATTTCTACGACACGAAGTTGGGCCAACAGGCCCGTGAAGAAATCGTGACAAGGTTTCCCACCACGTATCTGGCGCGGGAAGCGCAGCGCCTGAACTTCTACACAGCCCGTAGACAGGGCGCGGCGGGACTGAAAGAAACGCTCGAACTTACAGACGACGAGGGCCGGTTGCGCGCCCATACTCTTCGAATGCGTGCTGACCCGGTCGGCAACGCCTTGTACCAGGCTGTCCAGGGCCAAGGGGATAAAGACGCGGCCTGCGTGACCGCGTTGGCCACGGCAGCGGATGAGGCGGAATCGTGGGAAGACGAATACGCCGCGCTAAACATCCTCGATGGGTTCGCCGAAACCGCAAATGCCACCCTGACCCGCGATGCGGCAAGCCGGGCGATCAGCCGGGACCGGGACCCCCGATGCACGTTTCGCGCACTGACCCTGCGCTTGGCCGCAGACCGAAGACTTGGGGACTCAGACGCCCTCATCGCGGACGTGTATGCGCTGCTCGCTACGGACGACATCCCAATCGTCGCCGACCGGAACAACTACGAGGAACTACGCAACCATGTTCAGCACGCCGCAGAGTTTCTCGCTACGCAGGGGCGAATCGATACGGCCTGCGACGTTCTGGACCGATTGGCGGCACGCTTCCCGAACACGCTGCTGGCCTCGAAGCTTACGGACCGGGTTGCGGAACTCAAAACTCCAGAAGCATCAGCTGCCGAGTAACAGGCCGCGCCCGAAAGGAGACCTACCATGAGCAGAGTTCTCGTGTCACCGCGATGCTTCGGCGTGCTAGCAATCCTCGGAGCATGCATGCTCGTTCCATTGGTTCCTGTCGCTGTCGTCGTCATGTCCTTGCCAGCCCGCGCTACTGAGCCGCCGCCGCCGGTGCAGTTTACGGTGACGGTATCCACAGAGGAAGGCGGCGACTGCACACTGGTCAGAGTCCGGGAATGGTACGGGACGTATATAGGGGAGTGGACCAACTGGAGCACGGGACCGATTCAGCAGACGTACGACGCGGGTGTGAACGTCGAAATAGATGCGACCGTGAATTGTCCTTGCGCCTACGAGTTTAAGGAGTGGGTGGATGAACACGGTTCCGTCCTGGATTATCGGCGTGACGAACGACACGAGTTCACGCTTACGCATGACACAGTCGCCAAGGCGGTGTTCAAGGAACGAACAGGATCGCTTACCATATATGTCGAAGATCCATCATCAGACGCCAGCCCACATTCATGGTTAGGCGACACCGGTCACACGATGTGGAAGTTCGAAGGTGGATGTACAGGATATGACGATTTTGTAGGTATCAGATGGGGCTTCTGGCCCGAAGATGCAACACCGTACCAATATTCAGGATCGTATAAGCTTTGGGTTGATTGCGGTGGTGTTGTGCAAAACGACAATGATTATGATTACAACCGCACACCTAAAACCTATTCTATCAGCTATGCCGCTCTTGTAGCGGGTCTACAGTATACTGCTGCGTTAAAATTGAATCCTATGGAATACCGAGTCGAGGTGTTCAATTGTACCGATGCAGCGATTTTCGCAGCCAACGCAGCTGGCGTGACACTTCCGAGCGCAGCGGGAAGTTGCAATCACCTCACACATTCTTTTACTGGAAATTGTCCGGGTGTACTGGGCGAGAATATCCAGCAATAGAGACTATACTTCGATAACACTTCACAACCAGGATTTCAGATCAATGAAGCTATGGCCAATTCGTGATCGACGACTTGCATTGCCAATTCTGCTGCTCGCCACATGCTCCGTTTCCGCAGCACAAGAGAGTTCACGCGCTGTAGATTATGTGACCGTCGTTAAATCTACGAAGGCATTTGAGGGTGCGACTTCTGAACTGCGCGATGCCCTCTTATCCATCGCAAGATTGGCGTCTGAGCACGGGGAATGCACAGAGGAATTTGTGCGGGGAATGCCAAATGTAGAAGCAGAATCCGATGGCGCTTTCCTCAAAGGTACGCGGGAGGAGCCTAATGGAGCGCATCTGGAAATCATGTACAACCTGGAAGAAGGACACGCAGACTGGGTATTGCGCACTTCTGCCGACAAGAGTGCTGTCAGTGTGGGATTTAGTCGTCGCGAAGGACAGAACGCGCTCGGTATACATTCCGGATACGTCAAGGATTCAGGTGGACAGCGCGGCGTTGAGATCTGGTTCGATGATGAGGAATTGGCGCGACCCAGATGGGCAATCTCTATTGTAGGTCCCGGTTTAGTGCTTGGCAAGGTAGTGGCCTGGGATAAAAACGGAAATATGGTTGTAGATCGAGAGATTACGAGTGCTATACCCCCCCTAGAAGTTCGTACGCGGGTGCTCGAGTCCTTGGACGCCGACGAATTCGAGGCGCTTGAAGTTTCACTTAAGGACCGTCTGCGCGCTAGCCCCGCGTTCCGCCGGATAGACGGGATGCTTCGAAGATCAATGGAGAATTTGGCCGGCTGGTCGCAAAGGTTTCTTGAGGCGGAACCGAACGAATATGTTGAAATGTTACATGGAAGAGACATGGAGGTAGCAGAGGTAGGTGATGATGTTGTATATAGAATTGACGTTGGCGAAAGTGAGCCAGAATGGACAATTTTCCAGGACCATCTCTCCGGACGATTGGAAGTCGCTACGCGAGGCGAACTCTCTTTGTACTTCGATATGTTGGATGACCAGCGCTGTCTTGCGGGAGGACGTTGCCCGGACCGGAACAACGAGGAGGCTGATTCGTACTGGCTTATCAGCTTCTATCCCGGGAAGTGTGCGCCGAGGATGGCCGTCGCCGCGAAGGGCGAACCACCAACGGACCTGAACGTCGAGGGAAAGTTATTCGTGTGGGGTCCTGACGGCGAAATCTTGATCGAAAAGAGTATCGAAACTGCTCGTGCGGTAGCAGAAGTCGTGCAGGAGATTGACGCGGCGCTGACTGAGCAAGAGAAACAAGCGGTAAACTGGCGCGGACTCCAAGAGGCGAATTATCTTTTGGGCCAGTACTGATACACCGTCTCGACTGGTGTAGCTCCGGGACCATGTGAAGGGCCGCCACGTTACCTTTCGATCTTCCGGCGTGTGTTCGGTAACGGTTAGGCGAGGCTGTGGCTCATGGTGGGCGGAACGCCGAGGCGGTATTGGACGTAGTCTTCGTAGCGGAGGAATTTGGCCGCCTTGGAATACACCTCGGGCTGGTTTTCTTTGAACCAGAGAATCTTGTTGATCGTGTACATGCCGTGAAGGGGCATGCCGGTGTGTTGGGCGAGTTCGAGGCGGGACTTTCGTTCGAGCCACCACGCGGGCATGTCCGCCGTGCGGGCGTCGAAGGTGACGGGACTCGGCGCGAGGCAGGCGCCCTTCTTGTCCACGGGAGTGACGGCTTCGCCCTGGGCGGACATGGCCATGGCTTTGACGGGATCGGCCTTGGTCTTCGACGCGACTTCGCCCAGGACTTCGCGGACGCTCCGCCACACCTCGTCCGCGTCCAACTCCTGCCACCCCGGCCGCGGCGACCGCAAGGGATACTCCCGGTACGCCGACGCCAGCACGCGCCCGTCCAAATCGAAGGCGACCGCCTTCGTGCCCGTGGTCCCCACATCCAATCCCAATAGACTCATGGCCAAACCCCTCCCGAATGCAAAACCTCCGCCATTCTGCGCATCCGCGGAGGGGGTGTCAACCGGCGGGTGATACCGCAAGCTCCGTAACCCGCGATTCCGGAAGGACCGTCCGTTGACCGTTTCATCAATTGTAGTTACATTGTAGTTATTAGGAGAATCTGGACGCGAGGTAGTAGCTATGAAACCCGAATACGATCTCAGCAAAATGCAATCACGGCGGAATCCATATGCGCGGCGGTTGAAGAAGCAGATTACGCTCCGGCTGGACCCCGAGGTGATCGAGTATTTCAAGGAGAAGTCGGAGAAGAGCGGCATCCCCTATCAGACGCTAATCAACTTGTATCTTCAGGACTGCCGTGAGAAGGGACGTGACCTGAAAATGCGGTGGTCGTCGTAGCGGGTAAAATGACCTTGCATTTCCGCTTGTACAGCTCGGCAGCGACTCGTTCCTCAGCAAAGTGAAGACCGACCTTGGCCGCCGCGTCCGCGCTGTGCCGCGCGGGTGGCCTCACGGCAGGACAGATAGCCTGCGTCGCAAACGGCAGTAAACGCTCCCGCCCACCAATCTCATTGCGCATTTCGGGCGTCAGTGCTAGTATTACCTCAGCAGAACTGATGTGCACGGATGCCGGGCATATCGGACAAGCCGTATGCAACATCAAACCCGGGGAGGAACCGCAATAAATGGTTACTGTCCCCATTTATTGCTCAGCACGTGTGGAGAACGCCAGTGGCCTACCAACCTAGGAGACCTTACTTGGTGGAGCGCGCTGTGCTCACGGCACTCGGCGTGATAACAGGTGGCCTGTTCTCGTTCTATTGTTTCGCAGTGGAACTGTGGCTTGCCGGCAATCCGCTGGATGACTACGAGCCATCCTTTCCGGTTGAACGGTTTGAGAAGGCACTCGTTGGACAGTCCGTCGAAACCTTCTTATATCTTCCGTGGTTGTCGGCGCTTTGTTTGCTGCTTGTGCTGTTGCCGCGCTCAGTACTTGGGCGGTGCAAATGGGTGGTGGCAGGTATGTTCATTTCTCAGTTTGTTGCGAGTCGCGCGTTTGCGTTCATGCTGCAGTACTTCATCAACCAAGACGACAGCTTGCTTAGAGTAACGTTTGCGGAAATCCGGCAGGAGATGACGGCGTTGGAGCGGTGGATCTACACGCCGCTGGTGGATTTGCTGGAACGGGGCTGGGGGTATTGGGCGATTGCGCTGCATTCCATCGTGCTGGGCGCGTTTTGGACGCTGGTGATCTATGGCGTGTACCGGCTGATTTGGGGAATGGTCCAACGGCGGCGTTCACCCGAACGGGCGCCGGAACAGGCGGCGTAGTCATCGCGGCATCTTAGGAAAGGAAATTGCTGACCACGGGGACACGGGGGTCACGGGGAAAAGCGAGGGATGGATACCCGCTTTCGCGAGTATGACGGTTTTGGTGGATACCCGCTTTCGCGAGTATGACGGTTTTGGTGGATACCCGCTTTCGCGAGT
>BTVY01000002.1:160561-275757 GCA_045863335.1 Candidatus Hydrogenedentota bacterium
ATGACGGTTTTGCTGGACACCCGCTTGCGCGAGTATGACGGTTTTGGTGGATACCCGCGTTCGCGAGTATGACGGTGAGAGAGCGGCTTTGGTGTGTCGGAGGGGCAACGGCTTCGGCAGGCCGGTCAAGGGACGGCGACGTACCCGCCGGTGAAGCCCTCAGGGTATGGGCTTGGGGAGCGGGTGTTGTTGGAGGCAGTGCCGGAAGTGGGTTGGCGGTTCGTGTATTGGCGGAACCCGCTTGTGCGACGCCGTTTGGGTCTCCGCGTGTGCTATGGTTTGTTCTCGTACTTCCGACGCTTGGTATTGGTTGCCAACGAGAGGGACAGGAACTTGACCGCAACCGCGCAGTCACAACGCTCCCCGTCCGTTTCCGATGGCATCGCGTCGCATCGGGGGTTGCGGGTTGCCGTGGTTCAGTTGGATGTGGCGGATGGCGGCCTGGCCGAAAACATGAAGCGCGCGGAGAGCGGGATTCGGGAAGCGGCGGAACGGAAAGCGGACTTGGTGTGTTTGCCCGAGGCGGCGGATTGGGGTTGGTTGCATCAGCAGTCGAGGCAAAACGCGCTCCCCATTCCCGGTGCGTATACCGATTGCCTTTCCGCTCTAGCGTCGGAACTCGGGATCTGGATCTGCGGCGGCTGTCTTGAGAAGGACGGCGATAAGACCTTCAATTCGGCAGTCCTCGTCGACCGCACTGGCGCCATCGCGCTCAAGCATCGGAAGATCACCACGCTTCCGGAACTTACCGCCCACCTCTACGATGCGGGAAGTCCGAAGGACATCAAGGCGGTGGACACGGAGTTTGGCCGGGTAGGTGTCACGATATGCGCGGACAACTTCGACATTGCTGTTCCGCAGAAGGTCGCGGACCAAGGCGCGTGGCTGCTCATCGCGCCGCATGGTTTTGCGGCTAAGCAAGAGGACCTTTTCGACAACGCCGTCGCCTTCATCAATCACGTCAAGCAGGTGGCTGAAAAGACCGCGCTCTGGGTCGTGGCCGCGAACACCGCGCGATCCGAAGTCGCCGGTGGCGGCTGGAAAGGCTACCGGCATAGCGGGGCGTCCACCATCGCCGATCCGTCCGGCAACGCCAAGGCGATCGGCAGGCTCCTCGAACCGGATCTCGTCATCTACGATATCCCGGCAACCACCGGTCCCGGGTAAGGCTGGTTGGTAAAGCGCATGGCTGTCGTATGCGATGAAGACTACGCCCGCCGCGAAAAGGGAACCGCTACTGTTTGCCATTCTTCGGGACGGCAACCGCAATGGCCGCGTCAGTGCGCCCTGCGCACGCGAATTATTGGTAGTCGACGCAGATGCACATCCCCAAGAAGACGTCCTTACCTCCGCGTCAGGATCATGGGCATGCCGCCGCGGGGACGAAGGTTTACGAGGGGGTTCAGGCCCACGGTGTGTCCCGGGGCAATGCGCGCCTTCCAGCGTTGGCCCAGGACGGCGAGGACGAGCATGGCTTCGGTCCAGGCGAATGACTCGCCGAGACAGGCGTGGGATCCGCCGCCGAAGCCGCAGTAGGCGTAGCGCGGCAGTTGCTCTTTCATTTCCGGCGTCCAGCGATGGGGGTCGAAGCGCTCGGGATCGGGGTAAAAACGAGGGTCGTGATGAACGTTGTAGACGCTGACGAAAATGATCGTGCCGGGCCGCACATCGTACCCGCCCAGTGTGCAAGGTTCGGCAGCGCTTCGGAGCACCAGGTAGAAAGCCGGATAGTAGCGGATGGTTTCGGCGACGACTTTGCGCGTAAAGGTGAACCGTTTCAAATCGTCGGGCACGGGCAAGCGATCCCCTAGCACGTCTTCCAATTCCTTATGGAACTCGGCTTCAATTTCCGGATGCTGCGCCAGAACGTACCAGGCCCAGGTGAGGGTGATGGCGGTGGTTTCGTGGCCGGCCAACATGAGGGCGAGGACCTCATTTCGCACCATGCTGTCGTGCATGGAGGCGCCCCCCGCGTCTTGCGCGGCAAGGAGCATGGAAAGCAGGTCGTCGTGTTCATCGGCAGATTCTCGCCGCTGGGAAATGATGCGGTAGATCGCATCGTCGATCGTTTTCATGGACTCCTTGACACGCCGGTTCAAAGGCAGGATGGGCACGTAATTGAGCAAGGTGCCGAAGGGCGATTTTGCCCGATTGAAGACTTCCGTCAATTGGGTAATGGCGGTGCCGATCTTGCCGGTTTCGGCGGCAAGATCGGCGCCGAAGAGCGTATCGGCCACAACGGGTAACGTTATGCTCCGCATGACGGCGTCCATATCCACAACGGTTTCATTTGGGAGATCGCGTGCGATATCGTCCGCCATCCGAATCATTGTCTGAGCGTATGCATGGACGCGCTCGTGGTGGAGTGCGGGTCGAATGAGTTTGCGTTGATGTCTGTGGAAATCTCCGCTGCTTGTGAGCATGCCTTCACCAAGGGCGTCTTTGGCGTTTCCGAATATCCATGACTTCTGCAGACTCTCGTTTCGAGTCACCAGGGTTTCGTGCACGAGTTCCGGGTGGCTCACGATATAAATCAGAAGATGACCGATACGGACGCAGGAGAGGTCGCCGTAGTTGTTCGCCATGTGCTTGAGAAAACCAACGACGTCTCGCCGAAGGATGCGTATCTCACGGATGGGCACGGGGCCACGGGGGCCCGGAGGCAGAGCGGCAGTCGCCGGCATGGACATTCTCTCCTATCTCGCGCTTTGCCGGCGCGTTAAGGTCATGGGCACGGGGGCACGGGGCCGAAGGAACACGATGGGATTGCCGGTGACTGTGTGCCCGGGCACAACGCGCGCTTTCCAGCGCTGAATAAGGACCGCCATGGCCAGCGTGCTTTCAACCCAGGCGAAATGCTCGCCCGGACAGGTATGCGGCCCCGCACCGAAGGGACGATAGACGTGACGGTGCAGTTGTTTTTTCATCTCGGGAGTCCAGCGGTAGGGCACGAACCGGTCGGGCTCATCCCAGTAGCGCGGGTCCCGGTGCATACTGTAGATGCCCGCGAGGATAAGCGATCCGGGCCGGAGTGTAAACGGCCCCAATTGGCAGGCGTCGAGTACCTCTCGGGGTATCACGTATGAAAGTGGATAGAGGCGGAGGGCTTCGTAAATCGCCTTTCGCAGGAAGGGCAGCCGCTCAACGTCCGCCATTTCCGGCAAACGGCCGCCGAGTACGGAATCCAGTTCGTCGTGCAGTTCGGCTTCGGCCTCTGGATGCTGGGAGAGAAGGCACCAAAGCCACGCGAGGAGGTTCGTCGTGGTCTCGTGACCCGCCAGGAACATCGCAATGGCTTCGTCGCGCAGTTGTCGATCGGTCATGGCGCGGCCCTCTTCATCCCGTGCCGCCAGAAGCACGCCGAGGACGTCATCCCGCTCCTCGCCGGATCGGCGTCGCCGGTCGATGAGGTCGTAGATGGTTGTGTCCAGGAGTTCCTTGGCCCGGTCGAAGCGGCGCCGGGCGGGCAGGAAACGCACACGCTCGAAGATCTCGCCGAACGGGGATCGGGCACGGGCGTAGACGTCGAATATCTCCGTGATCGCGCTACCGACCTCATCGGCCCGTTCGCCGATGTCGGCGCCAAAGAGCGTTTCGGTCCCGATGGCCATCGTCAAGCGGACCATCTCCTGGACCATATCAACCGTCGCGCCATCTTGCCACGTGCGGGCGGTGCGTTCCGCAACACGGACCATGGTCTCGGCGTACTCCGGGATCCGCGGCTTGACCAGGGCGGGCATAACCAGCTCGCGCTTGCGCCGGTTGGATTCACCTCGGCTGTTGATCATGCCGTTGCCGAGGGCTTCCGATACCGTCTGAAGCATCCAGGTCTTGCCAAAACTGCGGTGGTGAGTCACCAGAACGTCGTGGATGAGATCTGGGTGGCTCACGAAATAAACGAGCTTGGGTCCCATTCGGAAACACGAGAAGTCGCCGTAGGTCTGCTTCAGGTGCTCGAGGAACCCAAGGACGTCCCGCCGGATGGCGCGGATCTCGCGTAACGGCAGCAGGCTTCGAGGGCCGGGCGGAAGGCTGGGTTGGGCCATAGGGGCTCCTTGGTCTGCGGTATGCACCCACTCAATTTCGTCGCTCACACAAGTGGCGCGTCGATATCATCATGACACCGGGGATTCGCGCCCTTGTTATTCGCGAGTGTATGATCTCTCGTTGCCATTCCCATTGCCCGAGCCCGCACGCTGATTCGCTTCACGCCCGTTGAATAGTCCAAGCGAATCCGCGCCGTCACGAATGACCGTCGCACAGTAGTCGAGTTGCTCTTTCCGGAGGTTCGCGTCGGTGCAGGCTCTCAAGCGCGCACTGCCTTTGGGGACCACGGGATGGGGAATTGCCTGCACGTAGACACCACGGCCGTGGCAGTAATGGGCCAACCGATACGCGCTCCAGTCGTCACCACACATGATGGGAAAGATCGCAGTTGGGCTGTTGCGGAAGTCGACACCAAATTCGGTTAATCGCGCGGCGAAATGGGCCATGTTATCGTGCAAACGGCGGACCCGTTCCGGTTCTGCTTCGATGATGTCCAGGGCGGCACACGCGGCGGCAGCAGACGCGGGCGCGAGGGAGGCCGAGTAGATGTATCCGCGGCCGTTGAGGCGAATGGCATCCGCAATGCCTTCGCGCGTCGCCACGTAGCCCCCGTTGCTTGGAATCGCCTTGCTGAACGTACCCATTTTGATATCGACGGAATCCGGCGGGAGGCCGAAGTGCTCTTCGATCCCGTGGCCCGTTTCGCCCAAGACGCCGATGGAATGCGCTTCGTCCACCATCAAGAGGGCGCCGTATTTCCGGCACAAGCGGGACACTTCGGGAAGGTTAATAATGTCGCCGTCCATGCTGAATACGGCATCGACGACCACCAGCTTGAGTTTCCGATCCTGGTATTGCTCGAGCCGCCGTTCCAGGTGAAGCATGTCGTTATGACGAAACCGAACCACGTCGGCGCCGCACAGCCGGCACCCGTCCACGATGCTGGCGTGGTCGAGCTTATCGCAGATCACGACGTCGCTGCGGCCTACAATCGCGCAGATCGTGGATATGTTGGCAAGAAAGCCGCTCGAGGAGACCACAGCAGTCTCGGCGCCTTTAAACCGGGCGATGCGCTCTTCCAGTCGCCGATGGAGGTCTAGAGTTCCCGCGAGCAGGCGCACGCCGAGCGTGCCGGTACCGTACTTGGCTATGGCCTCTTGAGCAGCCTGATTTATCCGCTCATCGCCGTTGAGCCCGAGATAGGAATAGCTGCCGAGCATGATCATGTCGCCGTGGCCGGCGACGCGCACGTGGCTGTTCGGAAGATAAGCCTCCGTGGCCTCGCCGTAGAAGAATACGCCCTCTTCGCGGCCTTCCTTGGCGGGCCAATATATGGTGATCCCTTCGTCGTTCATGGCGTCACCCCGCCTTCGGCCGCCGCCCTCAGTTCGGCTCGTGGCGCACTCGACAACCGGTCCGCCCAAAGTTGGCTCCCTAACCAGGCTGCCCAGAGCGAACCGAGGATAGGATCCAAAACCAGAAGACCCGCGGAACTCCATTCCACGATCTCTATGGAACCGGAAAGAATGATGACGATGCACAGTGGCGTAGGGAGCCGCCTGGAATTCAAAGCGAGAGAACCAAACGTAACCAATGCGAATCCGCTGGCCATGGTACCGCCGAGAAGCAAGCCGGCACTGACACCCTCAACGATCCGTAGCGCGGCGTCATCGCCGGCCTCGGCCAGGGGAGGGGCCGCGATCAAGGGTACGACGCCGGAGGCGATATACATGGCGGCGGCTGCGGTGATACTGGCGACGGCGAAGTCCGTGCTCAACGGATAGTCCGAAAACTGACGGCGCAGAACGACTGCCAGCGTCAGGGCCGAAACGCCAAATGAGCAGTTATAGAGATTCATTGTGGCGAAGGCGAAGGGTTCGTCAACCCGTTCGCGGTAGTAGGCTCCCATGGCGTCGACAAGTCCGGATAGTCCCTCCGGCGGCCAGGAAACGACAATCCACACAAGCGTCAACAGAAACTGTACGGCGAGTATGAATGATGCGATGGCACCGACTTTCGCTGGTTGCATAATGCACCCTTTCGCAGGTTGCGATCCTTGTCTGCTCGTCATGGGGCAGGCGCGAGAATTAGTCTCAGGATAATGAAGAACGGCAGCACCACGGTGGACTGGAATGGGGGGAAGCTCTTCCGCGGGATGCGAACACGATGGAGGCCGCAAAATCGACCAAGAGCGCGCTCTTCGATTCCACAATGGGGAGAGGATTCGTTCGCGGGTACGGTGGTCCAGCATGGGAGTTTCCCCTCAACCACGCGCGGCAAAAGGTCGGTGTTGCGGCGGGATCGAAGGACATACAGCAAGTCCGCATAGGGGTCCCCTACGTCTGATTACTCTTCATCGGCGCAAATTTGCCCAGTGCGTAAGCACAGTGCGACGCACTCGATACCGATGAAACACAACCGCGAGAATCAGCAACGACTACTGCAAGGAAACCAGGAAACGGAAAGGACAGACGAATGGCGCAAACTCGAAACTACCTTGATTGCACCTACCATTGGGATCGGTGCGATTTACTACGGACTACAAACGCCGAAACGGGGTACTGCTCAGCCATACCCGCCGGTGAATGAGCCAGCCTTGCGAACGCAACTCTACCCGACAACATCCTAAACACGCAAGCATTAATACAACTCGCGTCGATTTCCGTCACGGAGTCGGTCGGCAGTGACAACCCAAAGTTCCGGCAAGAACTTTGCTTTCAAAAGCAATGGAATCGTCGATTACCGGGGTTCCGCCAGACTACAGAAACATCGGTCTTCGCAATTCGCATCTGATTCAGGTTCCGATATTTGGGAAGTCTAAACCCGTATCGATCCCCGGAAACCTCGGGCGGCGTAGTAGGACTGGGCGCCGTTGTGGTAGAGGAAGACGTGGTCGTAGCGGCGGTCACAGAAGAGGGCTCCGCCGAGTTCTCGGATGTCGTCGGGGGTCTGCACCCAGCTCGAAGTCTTGACGTCGAACTCCCCCAGTTTCTGGAGGGCGCGGTATTCGTCTTCCGCTAGAAGCTCGATGCCCATGGCCGCCGCCATGTCCATGGCGCTGTCCTTGGGCTTGTGTTCCTTTCTCGCGTTTAGCGCTTCGCGGTCGAAACAGAGGCTTCGGCGGCCTGTCGGGCTTTCCGCGGAACAGTCATAGAAAGTGAATTCGCCCGACTTGCTGTCGTGGCCGACCACGTCGGGTTCGCCGCCGGTCCGCTCCATTTCGTGGAGCGACCAGAGCTTTGCCGGGTTCTTTTCCAGCCGGGCCTGCACCTTTGCCCATTCGAGACTCGTGTGGCGGTTCATGTGCTTCTCGAAGCGGGATTTCAGTACCGCGAGCAAGTCCTCGCGCTGCTTGGGCGACACTTCGCGTTTGCTGCTGGTGGCTGCTTTTGTCGTGCCGCGTTTCGCGGTGGTTTCTTTCTTTGCCATTGCGATCTCCAATCGGTTAGAGCTGTTTCAACACAAACCTGCCGTACGCGATGAACCCGCATAGAACCGCCACGACTAGCCAATAGATTATGGGTTCGAAATCCCGGGCGCCAGAGTACAAGTGCATCGCGGTAAAGAGCAGCATCTCCGCGGCGATCGCGAGTGCTGCGATGGGGGCTAACATGGCCAGGGGCTTGTAGAAAGCTGGGACAATCAGGGCCGCGGCGCACAGGAGTTCGACGGCGCTCATCGACAACCAAACTCCTTGCGGAATCGCCTTGAGGGACGGCATGGTTTGCTCCGCGGAATGGGAGAATTTCCAGACCGCGCCCATGGCGGTGTGCAAGGCCAGGAGGATCTGAAGTACCCAGAGAAAAACGTTCATGTCTTGCTCCTCTTGACAAGGGTTGGACTTTTCGGGTGTGCCGCACCGGTACGATTCGCGCCACGCGGTTCAGGAAGTCCTCGCGAGCAGGTCGACGAGGCGCTCTCCCATCATCCTCCAACCGTAGCGCGCGCCACCGAAGTTCTGCTTCTGGTCCGGCTTGAAACCGGACTGCACGAGGGACAGGCGCGTGCCCGACGCAGTGGGCGTGAGCGTAAAGGTCACGATGGTATCAATATCGCCGACGACCCAACGCCAGCTCAGTTTCCGTTGCGCTTCGATCTCGAGGAATCGGCAATTGACGGTGCCGTCCCATCCGGGTTGTGGCGGCGCCTGGAATCTGAACTGCGCATCCGGTTCAAGCTGGTGATCGTATACAGGCAGCAGCCATTCGGTAAGCAGATCGGGATTGGTCAGCGCGCGCCACACCTTTTCCGGCGAATGGGCCAAATCGAACTCAAACGAAATGGACTCGGTTTGCCCTTTGGCAGTCTTGTCGACGGGGTTCATTCGTCCATGTTCTCCAGCACCTGTTGCAGGCGGTCAATGCGTTCCGGCCAGAAGGCGCGGTAATGGGCGATCCAGTCGATGAGCGGCTTCATCCCGCGCGGTTCCACGCGGTAGTACACGCAGCGTCCCTCGCGCCGGTTGTTTACCAGGCCCGCACCCTTCAACGCGGCGAGATGCTGCGAAATCGCGGGCTGCGATATATCGAAACGCGCGGTGAGATCCTTGACCGCCGCTTCGCCCCGGGTGAGCGACTCGAAGATCGCCCGGCGGCTGGGATCCGCCAGCGCGTGAAAGATCCGGTCCTCAACGGCGGCTGCGCCTTGCATGGTTAAAGCATAAGCGCTCACTTATGAATTGTCAAGTACCTCGTCCGGATGGGAATTGGTGATTCCCCGCGCGAAACGGAGTGGTTGTGTGCGGAGGATTGGCTGTACTGCGTTGGCTTACTGGATCATGGCGTACCGACGGTGGCGTTCCAGGTTCCGTGCTGTTCGGGAGGGTTGAAGCGATCCCAGACCCAGGTAACGGTGCCGCTGATACCGCCGGGCGCGATGACGCCTTCATAGCGCGCGGTCAAGCCTTTTGCCGTACCCTCGGTGTCGTTGCGGGTGAGGACAATGCGCTTTCCGTCGTAAGACTCCACATAGAGTTTGGCGGCGGCGCCGGTCATCCACTTCGCGTCGTAGCCCGAACCGTTCCAGGTCCAGGTACCGGCGAAGGTGCCGAGACTCGAAGTTTCTTTCATGTTCAGTAGGGCGGGCAGCGACGTGCCGGTGTCCTTCGCGGCAACGCGGGATTGGTTCTGGGACTGCGATTGGCTATTCGCGCCCGACCGGCCGCCTTGGTTTGACTTCATGTTGGGATCGTCGCCGAGGGGAATCGGGAGATCGCCGTGCCCCTCCGTCACCCGGGTGACGGGTTGCCGGTTTACCGCAACCGCATTGAAGCCATCCAGCGGATCGCCTGCGTCCGCATTTCCCATGGTAGGCTTCCGCACGACGCTACTAAGATAACCGGGGTCTTGGAGGCTGGCGATACCCGTGGGATTGCGCTCGATTAGCGTGAGGAGATCGGCGGGTTCCGCGCCGGGCTGCAGTTCAATCAGCCCTTTCATCAAGGCATCCAGCCAGGCGGCCTGCTTCTGCCGCACCGATAACTCCTGCTGCGCATCGAGGGTCAATTCGCCGGCAAGGAAGCTGCTGAGATCGTCGAGTCCCTCCATACCCGAAGTCATTTCGTCCTGTACCCAATGGTCAACGGGTTTCAGGAAGTCACTCTCCAACACCATACGGCCGGCCCCGTAGGCGCCGATGGCCGTGTAGTACGCGCCAGCTGCGCCAGGGAACACCAGCATTGCGCCAGCAGCCTTGCCGGCATCGAGCGCTTGTTGTACCGCTTCCGCTTCCAGTTTCTCGGCGTCGGCGACGAGCACGCGCGCTACCTCTTCGTCGGTTGTTAGCGCCGCCTCCTCCAGGAGTTGCATGGCCTTGGAAAGCTTGTAGCCGATGGATCCGGTTTCGTACGCAACACCGGCAACCGCGACGGCTCCAAGCGCCCTCCCTCCGGCGGTATTCACTGACTGCCGTGCGGCCGACGCTTCGGCTCCCAATTCACTTAGCCCGATGGCTTCCTGGAGATAGGTATCCGCGATGGCGATGCGCCGCATGGCCAGTTCGATCTTTGATTGGCGCACCGCTTCCGGGGTGATTTCTTCCGGGGCGATTTCAATGTTTCTGCCTTCGGCAGCAGCGCGTTCCATGCGCTTGAGTTCGAGGCGGTCCTTCACGTTGTCCACAAACACGTCTTGCGGCGATTCTCCCGCTCTCGCGCGGCGAATGATCTCGGCGGGCGTATCGCCCAGCACTTGGGCGGCCTCGATCTGGCTGGCGCCTTTACGGATGATCGTCTCCGGCGTTTCGCCCATGGCACGCAATTGCTCGCGCGCAGTTTCCATCGAGATCTTTCCCTCGGCCACTTTGCGCAGGATGTTGGTGCCCTCGACGACCTGGTTGTGAACTTCGCCCCCGCGGGCTTCCACGCGCGGCAGCACCTGGCGATCGAATTGTTTGGTGTACTGACGCGCCTGTTCTAGCTCCCATGCCTGCGCGTCGGCCTTCGCAATCTGGCGAAAACGCTCGGCCACCTCCCCCTTTAGGCCCTGTTCGCTGATGAACCGTTCCGCTGCATCTTTGATGTCGAGGGCCCGGTTCTTGCCGAGGTCACTCTTGTGTTCCATCACCTGCGACAGTTGTTGCGGGTCGCGGAGCGGAGCGCCTTTGTCGCCGACAATGATCTCCCCGCCTTCCGTTATGATTTCGTACTTCCCCGAGGCGGGATTGTAGACGGCTTTCTTCCCGCCGCCGCCGTAAGCCTCTGGATGGGACCGGTTCGTGACTTCGACGGATTGACTCTCCGCGAAGTGTTTCGCCACATCGCGGGACGGCGCCGGCTCACCGTTGGCGGCCTCGTAATACGCCTCATGGGCGACCTGCTGAGAGATTTTCAGGGGGACGTCTTTCCCCTTCACCTGGGCGGTCACGTCCCAATCCTGGCCGACCTTGACCACGTCGGAGGGGTTCGTCGCCTCGAAGAACGTTACCTCGCTCTCGGGAACGTTGTAGTGCTGCGCCAGTCTTTGCTTGATGATTGACTTCGTCTGCGCTTGAACGGCGGTGAGATCTTGGTTCAGACGGATCTTGAATGCGTCGCTTTTCAAAGCGTTCACCTGCCGGATGGCGAGCGGGTCCTTCTGCACCTCCAACGCGGCCTGCCGAATCGCGGCGGAATTACCGCTCTCGAGCGCGGCTTCGTACAGAGCGATCCGTTGATTGGCGCGGAAGACGGACTGTTCGAAGCTATTCAATGCGGAGGGATCAAGTCCAATTGAGTCCTGACCAGAAGCAGGGAAGAACGTGCATGAGATCAGAATGGCAGAAATTGCAGAGAACCGCGGGAGATGTTGGCACAGCATGTCGCCTCCTCGGTGCACGAACTGGCCCGAACGGCCGGCGAAGACGCAATTGCCGAGACGAGGCAATGAAAGCAGCCTGCATCACCCTCGTGCACGCCATCTGTCCATATTGAGTGCGTTGGCACCTTGCAGCAATGTGACTCTACTCTAGACCCGATGCTCCAATGAGTCAACACATTTCTCGTTCAGTATTCGCCGCTTGCGCAACGCAAGGGATGTACTTCACTTGCCCCATGTTAACTATTGACGCATTGCATCCATGGGTACCATGGAGAAGCGGCGAAGAGGACCAAGCACGGAATTGGATAGGTGCATATGCACCGCCGATTCTGTTGTCGCTGTCAATGTGACGAGCATTCGATTTCCCGGGCAGTAAGCTCGTATGCTCATTGGCGTATCCAGGGTGTTCGGCGGCACACGCGGCCACAATCGGTTCACGCGGGAGGGAGAGAATGGTTACTCCACACGGCAACTCAATACCGTGTCGTAAACGCATGTTCAATCGGCGGACGTATCGTATCGGGATGCTATGGGCACTGACCGGCACCCTGGCGGTCCATTTACTGTGCTTCTCGGAACCCGGAGTGGGCGCGGTCACCACGGAGGAGTTTGCGCGAGAGGTGGAACGGGTTCTGCCCATCGAGGAGCCGCTCGATTACCACAAGCGGCTGGCGGAGGGGCCTGTACACGTCCCGCGGCGGAATCCCGACGCGTCTCCGCGGGCCGAAGAGATGGAGGTTCCGAACCAAGGCTGGAGGCTGGTGTGGAAACCGCGCGAGTCGGTGGTGATCCAAGGAGCGATTCTCGATTTTCAGGACTACTTGCGCACGTCGATGGACGCGGAAGTTACGGTTGAGGGCAGGGAGTCGCTCGACGACTGGCAAGAACTCAAGCATTGCATCGTCGCGGGAACGCGCGACGAGCTGCCCGGTTGCGGGAACACGCTGCAAGGGCCGAAGGACTACGAGATCGTGGTGACACCGGAGCGGGTGACGGTGTGCGGGTTCGATGATCGCGGCGTGATGTTTGGGCTATACAACCTCGAAGCCCGGATGAACCTGCGCGAGGCCCCTATCCTGCCCGCGGACCTGCACACAATACGGCACAGCAAATACGATGCGCGCATGGTGCAGTCGTGGATGGGTTGGATGGAATACCCCGACGCAGTGCTGGCCCATATGGCGCATGACGGCTTTGACGCGATCTACGCGTCGGTGTACACGAATCCCAATGGCGACCGCACAACGGCGGAGCATTCGACGGACTTCTACGCGCGTCTGATGCATCGCATCCGGCGCCAAGATCCGGCACGCGTCCACGATCTGATCGAACGGGCGGCCCGGTTCGGAATCAAGGTCTACACGCCGATCATCTATCAGTACGTCGGCACACCCGAAAGCGAAGCAGACCTGCGCAGGCTCATGCGGGAGATCCTCGCGGAGTTTCCTGATATCCACGGTTACGTCTTGCTCACCGAGGGTTTCTGGTACAAGACCTGGGGCGGCGGCCATGGTGCGAGCGAGGAATACATGCGGGATTGGGCCGAAAACTGGTGCCATGCGGTAGGTGTCGTGGCGAAAGAATGCCATCGGGTGAATCCAGACATCGAGATTCTGCCCTGGGAGTACAACATCGATTTCCGTCCGCAGAACGTGGCGATGAAGCGTTACTTCATCCAGCAACTTCCGGAGGGAACAACGCCGTTGCTGACCTGGGAGAACGGAAAGAGTTTCGAGATCGATGGCTTGCAGGGATACCTGCGCGACTACGCGATCAGCCAGGTCGGTCCGGCAGAAGTGACGGCCGCGCAATTCGAGGAGGCGCGGCAACGGGGCATGAAGGTGTATTCCAATGCGCAGACTTTCGTGTGCGGCGCGCAGTTGCAGACGCTCCCCTATCACCCGTTCCCGTACCAATGGCACGAGCGGTACATGGCGATGGACGCGCTGGGCGTGAACGGGACGCTCGAAAGCTGGTCCACAGGGTACACGCCAAACATCATGACGGAGTTGCGCGCGTGGTACTGCTGGAGCGACGCGCCGCCGCTGGACGATCTGCTCGGCGCGATCGCGACGCGCGAGTTTGGCCCGGAGGGAAGAGATCTGGCGCTGGAAGCATGGCGACACTTCAGCGAGGCGATTCGCACCTTGCCGGACACGGGTCCCTACATGGGTACGGGCAACGCCACGGGGAATCCCCTCTTTTTTCAGCAGCCGCCCGCGCGGACAGTGACCTTTCAATATTCGTGGATGGATCAGAATGCCTGGATGGGCTATCTGGGCGCGGAGATCAATCCATACTGGCCGTTCACGGTGTCGCGCATGGTGTTTATCCCTGATTTCACCAATGGGTCGAACCGGGCCGAGTCCTACGCGCGAAGCGTCTCGGGCATTGAGGCGCCGCCGGAGGTACAGGTGCTTCCTGTGTTTCTGAAGTATCTGCGGCAAACTACCGATCGATTCGGCGAAGGCTTGAATGCGTACCGCGCCGCGGCGTTGCGGTGTCCGGAGGCAAAACGGGCGAGCGCATTGCACGAGGTCGTTGTCGCGGAGCAGATTCAGCGGATGCTTCTCAGCAATTACGCGATCCTGGAGTTCGAAGACCTGCGCCTGAAACTGGCCGCCGAGCAAGATCGCGACAAGGCAAATGCGATCCTCGATCGCTTGGAAGCAATCGTGCGGGACGAGATCGCGCGCACCGAGTTGTCGCTGCTGGCGGTCACCCGGGATTCGCGTCTTGGATTTCAGTTCGAAACGGATTATGTTTTCACACCATACTCGTTGCGGGAGAAGCTTGAGGTGCTTCGCGAAACACGCGACGTGCAACTGCCCGAGCGAAGGGCGGCAATCAACAAGAGTTAAAAGCGCCTGAATACGCGCTATCACCTTATAAAGGATTCTGAGAATGGACCGACGCCACTTCTTGCGACTGGGTGCGACGACGACCGCGGCGGGGTCGCTTTGGTCGGCCGTGAGCGCAGGCGCGTTCGCGGATGAGCAGAACCTGGCAGCCGGGTTAGCCACCGATCCCGACCCCTCGCTGATCCGCGACTACTCGGAGGAGGACCACCGCAGGCGATTGCAGAACATTGGACACTGCACGCGAGCGATCCGGTCCTGCATGCGCAAGCATCTGGTAACGGACTACCTGCCGGCCCAGTGTTGCTACAGCCTGGGCGAGTATCCGGGCCGCGCGCCGTATGACCCGGATGAAACCGACGAGGAAGAGCTGGACCGGCTCCGTGCGCACGGCGTGCAGGTGCTCCAGGTTTTCGACGATTGGAACGATTCGCTCGGACTCTTTGGCGGCGACAAGTACACGGCCTGCAACCCGGAGGGGTATCAACGTTTCATCGACATGGCCCACCGGCGGGGCATGAAGGTGCTCACGTACACCTCGCCCTGCTTCATTGAACGCGCCCACCCGGAATTCCAACAGGCGTGGAGCCGCGAAGGCGATTTCCTCGTGGTGGGATATTGGGACATGGCGCGCTGCTCGCCCGCGAGTCCCGGCTGGCGCGCCTTCGTGTTGCCGCGCATCGCCCGCATCCTTGATGAGTACGGATCGGATGGCATTTACATGGACGGCGGGTATCTTTCCAATCAGCACGCGGCCAAACGCGCCATGCCGTTTGCAGAGGACGAGGTCGAAGCCTTTGAGGAAACTCCGGATCACGATGGCGCGTTTGCCGATCTCCTCGCGCTGGTGTACGCAGAAGTAAAACGTCGCGGGGGTATCCTGAAGCTGCACGTTAACGCGGCGGAGCAACCGCAGTGCGACGGGCTGAAGGTATACGACTACCTCTGGGTGGGTGAAGGCGTCGCAGGGGCGGATGGCTTGCGCGAAACCGTGAAGAACTATCCCCCCTATCTCGTGCCGTGCATCGACCTGGGTTTCGCCTCGGTTGAAACCGAGGACGAGCCCTTTCTCCACTCTATCCCGTACCTGCAGTTTCCCGTGCTCATGGGTGGACGCAAATTCACGGGCGAGCGCGGCATGATTCCCGGGGTGAAGTACAACGACGATTTCTGGATGCAGCGCTGTCGCGACGCCTGGACGCAGTACCAGGCGGACCCCGACAAGCTCTTCTGCTACAGCGCCTGGGACGCGGTGCCGGGAAGCGCGGAGACCCGGCCGACCCACGCGCGCTGGTTGAAGCGATACCTGCCGCTTGTGGAAGAAGGAACCTGGGCCTGGTTGGAGATTGGAGACTCCGCGCTGTTCGAGGCTCCCCTGCCGGAAGGCGTCGTCGCTTCTGCGTTCGCCAATCGAGACCTGCACCTGGCGCTCGCGAATTACGGGCACTCGCCGGTTGAAGTTCAAACGGCGGCGACATACACGGACGTTGACGACGCTAGCGCAACCGGTTCGACCACCTGGAAGTTAGGGCCGCGCAAACTTCGTATCCTGCGGTTGACTGCATAGGGAGCCGGATACTGAACCCTAGGTCGTGATGTCGAGGATTCCGTTCACGCAGGCGTTGATAAAGCGGCCGACCAGGGGAATCCGGCTCACGGTGACGTCGTCGTTGCGGTCGACGTGGACGGCCACGTCGCGCAATTGAGCGCCGTACCGGGCCAAATCGCCGGTCAACATGTCGTCCCACCCTTCGACCAGGCGCTGCACCTTCTCCAGTTCGCCCGCATCGAGCCAGAGGCCGCCGCAGCCGGTGCACCGGTCGAGAATGATGCCGGTGTTACCGCCAAAGTTGATTGGGTCGGTTGGGGAGCCATCTTTGGGACATACGAGATCGCGGTCGATGTTCTCCAGTTTCACGCCGTGAATGGTGGTCGATTCCGCGATGGCTTTCCGGGCTTGTTCGTCAAACTTTTGTTCGCGGATTTCCGTGATGTGTTTTAGTTCATCGCCGTCGAGCCATTCCCCGCCACAACCTGGACAGGATTCGAGGGCGATACCTTCATAGGTGATGGGTTCCAGCGTGCGACCACATCCTGGACAGTTCATGATGCGCTCCTTTCCCGCGAGTCAGGCTACTTCTCCTTGCGGGGATGAGCGTAGCAAGTTGAACGGCTCGCGGCAAGGCCTTGACCAGGAGATGAACGCGCACGCAAATACGCGGTACTATTGCCCGGAGTGTGCCGAAATGCATCCGGAGAAACCACAACACGGGGTATGGGTACGTGAAAACCGCAATCATGTTTCTACGAATTGTGTCGCTTAGCCTGGCCATTTCCTTGCTGCCACATGCCGTGGCCCAAGATACGCTGCAACGAGATTTCCTTACGCCGCCGGACGCGACTAAGCCGCGGTGTTATTGGTATTGGATGGACGGGCACATCACCAAAGAGGGGATCACCAAGGACCTGGAAGCGATGAAACGTTTCGGTATCGGCGAGGGGTACATCGGCATCATCAGCGGCCAGAGTGGCATGCCCGCGGAGCCGGACGCGCCGGAAGCGCTCTCGGATGAATGGTGGAGCTTCGTGGAACATGCGGTCCGCGAGGGCGGGCGGCTCGGGGTAAACGTCGGATTCTTCAACTCGCCAGGGTGGAGTCAGTCCGGCGGTCCCTGGGTGCAGCCGGATCAGGCGATGCGCTACGTAACCTTACCGGAGATTCGCATCACCGGACCGCAACAGTTTGCGGGGGCACTGCCGAAACCGGAAGGGCCGTTTCAAGATATCGCGGTCTTGGCGTTTCCGGCGCCGGAGGGTGAAGGCGAGTTTGCATCTGAAACGGCGCGGACCGCGAAGTCCGTCGACTTCGCCATGGATGCGGCGTTCACAGCGCGCAGTCTTACGGTACATCCCGTAAATAAGGTGAATGTTACTGGGGAACTTCAGGTATCCGACGACGGCAACACGTATCGCACGATCAAAACGTTCGCGATTGACCGGCACAATCTCGAGATCAATGTGGGTCCCGTGCCGCTGGCGCCGATTGTGATTGCATTTCCAGCGACGACGGCGCGCTACTTCCGGCTCGTCTTCTCCGAGGACTGCGAACTGGGCGAGATTCACCTCTCCCCCGCCGCTCGCGTGGAAAGCATCGCGGAGAAGTCGATGACCAAGATGTTCCAGGACCCGCTGCCGCCTTTCGATTTCTATACCTGGCCGCAACAAGCGGAACCGGAACCGGAATTTGCCATCGATGCGGGTGCGGTCGTCGATCTCACGGATCGGTTGGACTCGGACGATACGCTTCGCTGGGACGTGCCGGAGGGCAATTGGATCGTCGTGCGCACAGCGATGACGCCGACGGGAACGAAGAACAGTCCCTCTCCCCCGAAGGCCACGGGGTTGGAAGTGGACAAGATGAACCGGGAACACCTCAAGGTTCATTTTGACTCCTACGTCGGCAATTTGCTGAACCGGATACCGGCGGACGAGCGGACGGCCTGGAAACACGTGGTGGCCGACAGCTACGAGATGGGACCGCAGAATTGGACGGACGGGTTCGCCGAAGATTTTCAAAATCGCTACGGCTACGACCCAATGCCCTGGATGCCGGTCCTCACGGGCCGCATCGTGGGTAGCGCCGATCAGTCGAACCGGTTTCTCTGGGACCTGCGCCGCATCGTGGCGGACCGCGTCGCGCGGGATTACGTGGGCAGCCTGCGCGATCTCTGCAACGAACATGGGCTGAAGATGTGGCTCGAAAACTACGGCCACTGGGGATTCCCCGGAGAGTTCTTGAACTACGGCGGGTTCTGTGACGAGATTAGCGGCGAATTCTGGGTGACCGGCACGCTTGGCAGCATCGAACTGCGCGACGCAGCATCGGCCGCGCATATCTACGATAAACCCATCGTGTGGGCGGAAGCCTTCACGGGCGGTCCGGCCTTCGTCAACACGCCGCGCGATTTCAAGGCCCGTTGCGACTGGGCCTTCTCCGAGGGCATCAATCAATACGTCCTGCACGTGATGATTCATCAGCCCTGGGAGGACCGGAAGCCGGGCATCAACGCGCCCTGGGGCACGGAGTTCAATCGTCACAACACGTGGTTCGACTATGCGCAGTCCTGGGTCGAGTATTTGCGGCGGTGCAGTGTGTTGTTGCAGGCGGGCACGCCCGTGGCCGACATCGCCTACTTCATCGGAGAAGACGCGCCTAAGATGGCCGGCATCTGCGACCCGCCGTTGCCCGCGGGCTACGATTTCGACTACATCAACGCCGACGTCATCGAGAACACGCTGAAGGTGAAAGACGGCCGATTCGTGCTGCCGAACGGGGTGAGCTATGCGTTACTGGTTCTGCCTCAGTCGGAAACGATGCGGCCGGAACTATTGAAGCGGATCCAGAAACTCGTCGGGGACGGCGGCGCTGTACTCGGTCCCAAACCGAGCCGGTCGCCGAGCATGGAGGGTTATCCAAAGTGCGACGACACGGTGCGGAAACTCGCCGATTCGCTCTGGGATTCGGGTCGTGTTCAAACCGGTACGGATCTCTCCTCGGTGCTAACGGGTCTCGACGTGACGCCCGATGTGGTGTGCCCTGAAGACGTACTGTGGAAACATCGTAGCGACGGCAACTCGGATATCTACTTCGTATCGAATCAACGCTACGAGCCGCGCACGGTGGATGTGTCGTTTCGCGCGACAGGCACGCCGGAGTTATGGCGAGCAGATTCTGGCCGGATCGAATCGGTTCCCTTCGAGGAGCGCGACGGCCGCACCAGCTTGAGGCTCGACTTCGAGCCTGCGGGATCAGTGTTCGTGGTCTTCGGACGGAACACGCAAGGCATCCAGAACCCGCAGCCAGAGTATCCGGTGGTTGCAACGCTCAACGGGCCATGGCAAGTGGAGTTCCCGTCCCAGACCGCAACGTTCGACACATTGAGTTCCTGGACCGAAAACGCGGACCCCGAAATCAAATACTACTCCGGCACGGCGACGTACCGAACGACGTTCACGTTGTCCGAAGACCCGTCATCCGCGACGCTCGATCTCGGCGTTGTCGACGAGATGGCGCGCGTGCGCGTTAACGGCATTGAGGTGGGGACCCTCTGGAAGCCTCCGTACACCGTCGACGTCAGCGAAGCCATCAAGCCCGGCGAAAACACGCTGGAACTCGACGTAGTCAACGTGTGGCTAAACCGCCTCATCGGCGACGCCCAGCCTGGCGTGGAAAATCCACAGACCTTCACAACGACCAAGTCATGGAAGGTCGACACGCCGCTGCAGTCGTCGGGGCTATTGGGCCCAGTCGTGATCTATGGTACGCGCTAAGGGCAAGGCTTCCTTCCGATGCCGGGACGCTCAGACCGTTTCCGGGATGATCCAGGGGTCGCGGTAGTTGGCGCGGAGGAGTTTGTTGGCGTCGTCGTTGCCGATGAAGACCTCTTTCTCGCCGTCCCATTGCAGTTTTTGATTGCCAACTCGGTTGGAGATGTTGGCGAGATGGCATAGGTTCATGGAGTAATGGCCGTCGGCGACGTCGGCGTTGGGTGTCTTGCGGTCGCGCACGCAGCTGAAGAAGTCGTCGAAGTGCAGGTCGATGATGCTCCCCCATTTGTACTCGGAGAGTTCCGACGCCACGGGACTGGACGTGCGCGTGCTCGGGTCGCCTTCGTAGACTTCCCAGCCGCCGCCGTGCCGGCCGAAGTACATGATGCCCTGCGTGCCGCAGATTTCGATCTTGGTGGCGCTGAACTGCCAGTCCGGGAACTTGCTCTTGTCGGGCAAGTGCACGATGCGGTGGTTGTACGGACACCAGAACGCGCCCTCCATCATCATCGTTACTTCACCGAATTCGAAGGTGGAGAACTGGGTGTCGGGTTGTTCGCGCCCGTCGTCGAAGCGATAGACGCCTCCGGCGCTGTACACGGCGTTCGGCGCCTTCTTGCCGATGAGCAGGCGGGCCAGGTCGACCTGATGGATCAGGTCCCCGGTCAGCGCGCCGTTATAGAAATCCCAATACATCTGGAACCAGAGCCCCGGCCGATAGGGCATCATGGGTGACGGTCCGCACCAGAGGTCGTAGTCCAGTCCTTCGGGCACGGGCTGCTCGGGCGGCACATCGTAGGGGCCGCCGTCCTGCATCAGGTAAACGCGGGCGAGCATGACATCGCCGAGTTTGCCGCTCTGAATGTAGTCCATGGCGGAGGCGACATAGGGGGCGCTGCGGGTCTGCATGCCCACCTGCACGATGCGCTCGTACTTGCGCGAAGCGGCGATCATCTGCTGGCCGTCCCAGACGCTCATGGATTGAGGCTTTTCGACGTAGACGTCTTTCCCGGCCTGACAGGCCATGATCGTGGCTAGGGCGTGCCACCGATCGGAGGTCGCGCAGATTATGGCGTCCACTTCAGGATCGTCGAGCATGGTCCGAAAGTCCTGGACGAATTCGGGCTTGTAGTCATGGCCTTCCATGACAATCTCGGTGCCGGCTCCGGCGCAACGCGTGTCGCAATCGCAGATATACTTGATGTGACAGTCGGACCGCTTGACCAGGCTCGCCAGCAACGCGCGACCGCGTCCGCCGATACCCATGACGCCAATCACCACGCGGTCTGCAGCCGCCGCGCCTTTTCCGGACTGAAGCGTCGCCAGTGTCGCCGCGGCACCCAGGGACCCCATCAGAAAGCTTCGCCGTTTCATGTCGCTCATCGTGTATCCCCTCGTGGTTCGGTCTTCCCTCGTCACCCGTCAATATGGGGCGCCAGCACCCCGCGGAATCCCATAATCGAACTTTCTTTCAGCGGCAATATGGTCGCTCCGGTGACCCCGTCGACGCCTTCCGGGACATCCAGCCAGGACCCGCCACGCACCACGCGATAGCCGTCGAGTCCGGCGTGATGGGATGTGGTGTACCAGTCCAGGGTCCATTCGTTGACGTTGCCGGCCATGTCGTAGACTCCGTAGGGACTGCTGAACGCCGCGAAACTGGCGACGGGCGCGGTACCGGCGTAGCCATCCGCGTCGGAGTCGTAGTTACAACGGAACGTACCGTCGGCATCGGGTGCCTCGTCGCCCCAGGGGTAACGCCGTTCCGGATTAGGGTTCGGCACCTGCTTCGACGCGTCGCCGTCCAGGTAGAGTCCTCCACGGTACGCCTTCTCCCACTCGGACTCCGTGGGCAGACGAAGCCCGCACCAACGGAGAAAACCGGTCGCGTCATACCAGGACACGTAGGTCACGGGATAATTCTCGCGGCCCGGCGCGATGGTATAGCGGCCGTCTTCTCCGCGGAGAATGCCGCAGCGCTCGGCGTTCTCCATCTTCGGGTTGTACCCGACCAGGCCGGGAGCGTTCTCGTTCAGGTAGTCGACATACATGGCGACGGTCGTTTCGTGCCGGGCGATGTAGTAGGTCGGGAGGTTCGACTGCGGTTGGTGCCGTCCGGACTCGTCGCGCCCGATGCCCGGCAGGCTTTTCAGTGTGAACTCGCCCCCAGGTACGCGCACCATGGGAATTGCGCGAATGCTGAACTCAACCGTTTCCAGATTCTCGAAATCGTTTTCCTGCGTGCCCCACCAGATCACCTTCTTCGCGCCCGGATCGGTGACGATGCCCGCGCCGTTGCCGCTCAATTCCGTGGTAGGCAACAGGTACCAAGGGCCGTCCGGGTTCTTGCGGTAACGGATGAAAACGTAGGCGGGACATTCCTCCGAGATACTGTCGACGGCGAGGCTGAATTCGACAATGACCTTGGAGCCGGCCAGTTCGGTGACCTCGCTCCACGCGTTGACATCGGTAATTGGAAGCCAATTCGCAAAGCCGAAAGGAATCAGTGTAAAACCGCAAACAATCAACAACAGCCACTTCCGAATCATCGAGCGTGCTCCACTATTCATTCGAGGGGATTCGCCTTTGAAACCTGCATTCAATATGATGGAATCGCTGCACCGAACGCAATCCCCGTGTCCCGAGTGCTCGGCCGTTGCCAAATGGGTTCGTATTCGGTACTGTCGGGTGCGTTCCGGGATCATGGGCCGCGGAACGGACCTGAACGAAATAGAAGGAACTTGACGCATGACCTTACGGTACATTTCGGTCTGCCTCGCATGGATCGCGAGCATGGTGATTGCAATTGGTCCGGCAAGTGCGGGCACGCTTCAGGCCGGCGTGGCGAAGAGCGACATCTCGACGGACGCGGAAGGCGTGCGGATCAACGATCCCGTGTACGCGAAGGCGCTGGTGCTGGACGATGGCGCGACGCAGTTGGCAATCGTGGCCATGGACGTGACGGCCATCGGCGGGATCGGGGAAATCGGAGACGACTTCCTGCCGAAACTGCGGGCACGGATCGAAGGCGAACTCGGCATTCCGGGCGACCACGTGCTCGTCAACGCGTCGCACAATCATCCGCCCCTCGATTTCATCTGCGAACCCGAAGAGCAGGTGGCGCGCACCTTCGATGCGGTACGGCGGGCGCACGAAAGCATGGTGCCGGTGAAGGCCGGAGCGGGCGCGGGACATGAAGACCGCATTTCTATGAACCGGACACTTCAACTGAAGGACGGACGAGCTTGGACCATTCGCCATAGCAACCCCTGTCCTCCCGACGACGAGGTCGTCGGCGTGGGCATCATGGACCCGGAAATTGGCGTGCTGCGTATCGATCGGATGGACGGGACGCCGCTGGCAGTGGTCTACAACTTTGCGTGCCATCCCTACATCACCGTGCCGCGCGGCGGCGTGACGGCGGATTTCCCCGGCTTTGCATCGACGGTAATCGAAGAGAACCTTGAAGGGGCGATGGCGCTGTTCCTGCAAGGCGCGGGCGGCGACATCACGTCGATTCTGTATAAAGACCCGCACCGGCCGCGCGATTCGCAGCCGCTTGGCATGATGCTCGGGCTGAGCACGCTGAAGGCGGTACGCGGAATCGAAACGAAAGACGCGACGCTCCAAGTCGTCGCGGAAACGCTCGACCTGCCGCGGAAAGCGGATTTCGACGAACGCATTGCGGAACTGGAAGCGGAGCAGTCGGACCTGCTCCGCGGACTGCGCGGCACGAGCCTGAACTTCCGCATGTTCCTGCCGCTGTACCTTCAGTACGAACTGAATCCCGAGCATCCCTCCTACTACTCGTACCGCTATCTCCAATCCGAGATGCTCGGCACCGACGAGTTATCCGAATTGGATGCGTGGAACCGCGGCCACATCGACAAGTACCTGCGCAACATCGAGTCCATGGAAAAGCTCGCGCGCATCCAGGACAAGATTGCGACGCTGGAACGGCACCAGAAGATCAACGCCGACTCCGGCGAGCCAACCGTCGCGACGGAGGTCATGGGCGTGAAGATCGGGGACTTCGTGCTGGTCACGTCCCCTGCGGAGGTGCTGGTCGAAGTCGGGTTGAACGTGAAGAACGCGTCGCCCTTCGAACACACCTACATGGCCGCCTACACCAACGGCTACATCCACTACGGCCCGCCCGCGCATGAGTATCCCGAAGGCGGCTACGAAGTCACCGAATGTCTCCTCGCCCCGGAGTGGCAGGCGCTCTACGAAACGAAGGCGCAGGAAGTGATTGGCCGGATGGAGTAAGTCCCTGCTTGTCCTGAAGCAATTCTCTGGATTACCGCGACTCGTGCGCCTTGACGAAGGCCTCGATCTCCCCGCCGGACTGAAGCGCGATGTTGGCAGGCACCTTGAGTTCTGCGAGGTCGATGCCACGGCCCAGGTAGACGTCGACGGTCGCGAGGCAGCGGTGTCCTTCGAACAGATCGGAGTCGGTACGTCCCTCGTAGTGTTCCGCGATGTGCAACGTCCAATCGGCATTGACGGCGCGCTGGGTGCCGTCGTGGCGATTCATGTCGATGGGCCGTGGTCCCGGGTGGAGCACCACGGTTAACCGAGTATCAGTAAGTTCGGCATACCGGGCCAGAAATCCGTTTAGAGCATCCGTGTCCCCCGCGTAATGGGCCCAGGTATCGGCAAAACCAACTGTGCCCGCGAACCGGGCTCCATGGTTGATCAGATCCGCCGTTCTCGAGGGCCAACCGCCGCCCACAGGCATCGGGCCAGCGCCATAGAACTCTTGGAGCGCGACTCCGGGAAGGGCGCACAAGGTCAACGCTCCCATTAGGATTACCGGTTTCCGTATTTGCATTTTCTCTCCTCCAATGGACTTCTGGCTGAACGGATCGTGTCCTGACAATGGTAATACGCTCTGCGGTTGTCGAAGTTCATCCCTCGGTTCGGAACTCCGGAGGTTGTCGCTCCCGAATGCAGCAGGCTGGAAGTCTGTGCCAAATCGGGTAGCAGACCATCCATGATTGCCTTCACAGCCGAACATATGGGGGGGCTGAAACCGTGGTGCTTTGCGCTTATCCGCGGAACCGTTGCGATGACCGGTCCCCGTGGTTCAATATGAATCGGGTGCCGGTTCGTTTTGCGGACAGGCGACGCAAGGGCTTTTGAAGGTGGACACGTTAATCTGGAGGTAATCATGCCTACGAGCAAATCGCCCATGGCGAAGTATTGGTTTGGCAAGAAGGCGCCGGAGCATGCGGACGCGTGGTTCACGTTCTACAAGTCGGTAAAATCCGAGGGAACGCTGGACACAAAGACAAAGGAGCTGATATCCGTCGCGGCGGGGCTACTGTTGCGGTGCGAGCATTGCGTCGAGGCGCACACGAAGGACGCTATTCGCGCCGGGGCGACCAAGGAAGAGGTCGCGGAAGCGTGCATGGTCGCGTCGCAAATCGCGTCGGCATCGCAGCTGTTCTTCATGTCGGAGAAGATGGACGAGTTGCTGGCGGACGAGTAAGCATCTAAAGCTGCGTTTCTACTGGCCGCACGAAACAGACCAAGGGTCGCGAGGCTATCTGAGCCACGCGACCCTTGGATTCTCACGAATTATTCGCAGCTACCGAGTTACCAGGAGCGGCCGCCGCGGCCACCGCCGCCGCCGCCATATCCGCCACCGCTACGGCCGCCGCCGCCTTCCGTCTTCGGGCGGGCTTCGTTCACCTTGATCGAGCGGCCTCCGAGATCCTTGCCGTCCAGGCCGGCGATGGCCGCCTGGGCCTCGGCCTTATCCGGCATCTCGACGAAACCAAACCCCTTGGACTGATTCGTGTACTTGTCGACGATGGTCCGCGCGGTGTCGACCTTGCCATAGGCTTCAAAGGCCGCCTTCAGCTCGTCTTCGGTGGTTTGATACGACAGATTGCCTACATAGATGTTCATTCACGTCTTCCTTTTTTGCAGTTGCACTGCACCTACGGGGAAAGCGTTCGAGACCTCGGGGCGAGCGAATGGGACCAAGTGAAAGGCGAGAAGCGATACAGAAGCGTCTAGCGGAGTCATTGGTAGCAGCGTCATCCAGATGCCAGGAACAGCGGGTTCGCGCCACGCCACATGCGCGGCAACCCATCTTCCCTTTGTCGAAGTCCTTTTATAGCATAGGTTGAGGCAGATAGCAAGGTCTATTTTGTAGCGGGATACCGCGCGGGGGGCCGCACCCAGAACCGGGGAATGAGAATGGGGCCGTACGACGCGTTTGCATCGTACGGCCCCAATGGATCTTCTAGTCAGCGAAGACTGCGCGGTTTACCAGGAGCGACCGCCGCCGCCGTAACCGCCACCGCTACGGCCGCCGCCTTCGGTCTTTGGACGCGCCTCGTTCACCTTCAGGCTGCGACCGCCCAAGTCCTTGCCGTCCAAGCCGCTAATGGCCGCCTGGGCCTCGGCCTTGTCCGGCATTTCCACGAAACCAAAGCCCTTGGACTGGTTCGTGTACTTGTCGACGATGGTGCGCGCCGTGTCGACTTTTCCGTAGGCCTCAAACGCTTGTTTGAGGTCGTTTTCGGTGGTTTCGTACGCCAGATTGCCTACATAGATATTCATTCACTGGTTCCTTTTGCAGCACCGCTGCGATTGTAAGGAGATAGTTCGCGACGTCGGGGGAAACGAAAGGACCAAGTGAGGAGCTGGAAGCGGTACATCAAGCATCTAGCGGATTCATTGGCAGCATCGTCATCCAAAAGCCAGGAACACTGGGCGCCAGTCACGCCACATGCGTGACAACCCATCTTCCCCTTCAGGGATCTGATTTATAGCACATGCTCATCACGATAGCAAGGTAAATTTTTTAGTGGGATATCTCGCGGAAGGCGCTTTCGGTCTTCCTCGTGCCGCGCCCGCCGAGCGCGGCACTAGGCGCGCAATGAAGCCTTCCTCCCCGGGGGGCGTTGACGACGTTAGATTTGACGTTCGCTATGCTTGTTCTTCCGGTACTTTTTGTCTTCCTCTTTGTGGCGGCGAAACGACCACTTGTCGAAACCCTTTTCATCACGCAGAATCTCGTCGGGGATGTCGGAGGCAGGATCGGGCTGCCTAGCAAGTTGATTTCCGAGGTACATGGAGATCTCCTGGAAAGCCCCTGCGGGATCCTTCACTTTCTGAAAGTCATCGGCTTTCAAGAACGGATTCAGAGTAAGGCGAATGCGATCAGACCGGTTCCCCTTGTTGAGGGCGATGTACTCAAGTTTGAACGCCGGAATACCTAGGTCGATGAATAACGGATCGAATCTTCGATTCAATACTTCACTGGATGCGGTTAGCCAAGTACCGTGGGTCAGCGGGTCGGACTGCCAGTACATACCGCGTCTTGCATCCACTTTTCGTTCCAGTGCGGCCTTCAGGACTTTTTCGTTCGTGCCGCATCGTTTCAAATAGCTGCTCGTAAGTCCTGTTGCTATATCCTCCGTAGAATGAAATGTCTTCCCGGCAATTTCAATGGCGGGATAGATGAATCCGCAGAAGCCGATGAGCTTCACTGAGAGTGGTATTTGCAGATTCTCGGTTCGCCAACGACCAATGCGAGTTGAGACCGCATGAGGAAACCGCTTGATCGATTCGACCAATGGAGCAAGCGTCTTGTCCAGACCACGAGGCAAGTGCGACCTGCGTTCGCCCAACATTGAAAAGCGGGTCTCATATTCGAAGACTTCGGTCTTGCGCACATACGTCAGGGCCGGATCCATGCCGTAACCCTGTGCAGAGTCATAGTAATCTTTGAACTCGGAAATGATTCTCATTTGCTCGTACCGTCGATGGATTCCCTACAGGCGCAGAATATGCGCACTTCAGATAAAGGTCCATCGCCCGAGTTACTCGTAGAACTGCTCCACATCGTAGATCCGCAGCGTAATCTCCGAATCCCGTTTCCATTCGGTGTTGCGGGAGTAGTAGGCGATGAGGGCTTCGTTGCCGAGGAAGGTGCAGGAGGGGTAGGCGGCGTCGTAGTTTTTGCGGTTGTCGATGTCGTGGTAGTGGGTCCAGGTCCGGCATTCGTCTCTAGAAATCGCGGCAGTCAACGGCGTGCGGGGCCAGTTGGATTTTGACGCGACATTATTCCAGAGGACGAGGATATCACCGGTGGACGGGATGCGCTTGAGCAGGGCCGGCGATTCGGGGGATGCGAGGGTCGTGGGCGCGGGAGTCGTCCAATGTTCGCCGCCGTCCTCGGAGATGCTGTAGTACTGGCATTGATTCGTGTTGCGGAGCAGGCAGTAGAGCCGCCCATCGTTCAACTCGACGATGGTGGGTTCGTGGCAACCTCTCCCCTTCGCCGTCATGCTGTCGCGGCTGCGCTTCCACGACTTGAACCCATCGTCTGAGTAAAACACGAAGGAATGAAGATTTCCGCCTTCGTACGGAGCCCCGCCGATGTACTTCTCCGCGTAAGGACCGTGGGCCGGGAGAATGACGCGGCCCGTGCTGTGCCGGAGGGCGCGGTCTGCGTTGTTGCAGTACCAGCCGGGTTCGGAGATCTGAAACTGTTCGCCCCAGGTCTCGCCGTTATCGAGGGAGCGGCGCATGTAGACGTTGCGGTTCTCGTTGGAGCCCCACCCAACATAGGAGAACAGAATCTCCTGGTCCGATAGCCGAACGAGGTTGGGATGTTTGACGTTGTGTTTCCACTCATTCGCCTGCATCACGCGATGGCCGCCCCAGGTGCGCCCGCGATCGGTGGATACCATGGACGCAATCTGGCAGGCGACTTCATCTGTCGCGCCGGAGCTGCCGATGGTCGCGTTGGAATCGGCGTTCTCGTCGTAGTACTCGCACCAGACCAGCAGGAGCCGCTCGTCGTCGAGGGGGAAGATGAGCTGATGGTCGTGCCGCGGATGCGGAGGCGCCCAGGGGCATGCGATCGCGTCGTGGACCGGTTCGAGTCGCGGACTTCGATCGCTGGCGTTCGCGGCAGAAACGAGCGGCGCCAAACCAGCGACGGCCGCTGTATCGCGCAGAAAGCGGCGGCGAGATAGATTCACGCGAGGCTCCTCCCCAGTTTCAATGTCCACCCACGGTGAGTCACCGTATCACAGAGGAGCTTGGACTCTTCAAGGTATCTCACTCGTGGCCGGGTGGACCATACCTATCGTTAGGTTTACAGAACTTGAATCGCATGAGTAACTTAGAATGAATAAATTGCGAGCGTCAATTGTCTACTATAAGATAAACGCCGGGTGACGAATCGATATCGGGGCAAGGAGTTTAGAATGAGCCGCTGCTGCAAGGTCTGTCAGAGAAATGACTTAAATGCTATCTGGACGGAAGTCACGATTGCGCCGGGAGGGGCCGGAGATCAGGTCCATAGTTACTGCCCCGAGTGCGCGAGCCGGTATCTGGACACCTTGGATATGTACGGCATGACATTGGATCTCCTGAAGGGGATTCGTACGGAGCATGCCGCCGCCTGATCCTTTCGTCAGGTAGCGTTAATTCCTCCCCGCCCTAGGCCCCTCAACCTCGATGCGCATCTTTCCCGCGACTCGGTCAATAATGTAGAACGGCCTAGATAATTAGTTGACACACTACTTACAAAAACCTCACCACAAATTGCGCTCTTTATCCCGCACAAACGACTTATCTGGGTTAAATATCAGGAAAAACTCGATTAGTTTATTTGTTGGAACCCAAACATACCAGATACGCATTTTAGATTTAAGATACTGTTATACAATAATTTAAACAATAATAGCAGACCAAACCCTGAACATTTAACTCTGATTAATTGACAAATCATGAATTATGTGGGACGATTACCAATGGCTGTTGAAACTGCGGAAAGGAAAAAGGCCATTCGGAGCCGGTTTGGGGAACAAGGGTGTTACGGTTCGAAAGTATTATCCCAACAGATACTCGCGTATGGATGCCTGTCACGACGTCGGTGAAGTCTGACTTCCCAGGTCGGATTTGGGCGGTCGTCCCCAGTGAGCATCGGGGGAGGGGGATATAGTGGCAATCGAGTGGTCCAGCCGGCCCGGCACATCCCGGGAGGCAACCGTGAACCCGTGTTTCGGTCAATCCGCGCGGCCATTCCTGGGGCTCCTTCTGTCCGGAGTTCTACTGGTTGTGCTCTTGCTCGAGATTGCTGCACGGTACGTCAAAGGGGTTTGGCCGGAATACGGCTTGATGTCGGCGATGGTCAGCAACGTGGCGGTCATCACGCTCCTGTTCCCCGGGGTCTTTTTGATCTTCCGGCTTCAAGGGACTCGCTTGATCAAGTACATGATCGTACTCAGCATGGCGTTCCTGTGGCTGTGCCATGCGCTTCAAGTCACCGAGCAGTTGGACACGCTCGGTGCGGTACCGGTGTTGGGCGGCCAGGGGGCGGGTCATGAAGTTGCGCGCTGGGGATTCCTGGTGCTGGGACTCGTTCTGATGCTCGCCAGCCTGTACTTCGCGCTACTCGAAACGATTCTGGCGAAGTCGGATTTGTTGGCCGATCGAGCCTTGTTGCTGCGCGAAATCGCGGAGCGGAAGAAAGCGGAAGAAGCGCTCGTCGATCAGGAGAACATCTATCGTGCGGCAATAGCGCAGGCGGGCGCCATCCCGTATCGAATCGACTGGCGCACCCGGCAGTACACATTCTACGATGAACGGGTATATGAAGTCTCGGGTTATTCGAGGGAAGAATTGACTTTCGACAAGCTCCAGAGCCTGCCGATTGAGACGCACTTTCTGGGGCCCCTGGCGGGGATGTCCGAGGCGATGGTCAAGCGGCTGCTGGAAGCGCAAGCGCTGCGGAATCTCCACATGGAATACCGGATCCTGACCAAAGACGGGCGGGAACGATGGATCAGCGATAGCTCCGTGGAAATCGCGGATGAAAGGGGGAAGATTGTCGAGACGGTGGGATTGTTCCAGGATGTGACGGAGCGCAAGCGGGAAGAGGAGGCCTTGTCGCGCAACGAACGTTATTTCCGCGCCCTGACGGAGAACGCATTGGACCTGGTGACGGTGCTCAACGCGGATGGGACCATCCGGTACGTGAGTCCGTCCGTGAGTACCGTTCTGGGGTACTCACCGGAAGAACTCATTGGTACCGATATCATCAAGTTGATTCACGCCGACGATCGCGAGCAGGTCGCGCAGGCGCTTGTCCAGGGTATCGAACACCCGGAAACGACCCATCGACTGCAATGCAGGGCCTCCCATCAGGATGGGAGCTGGCGGACGCTCGAGTGCATGGGCCGAAGCCTGTTGGACGATCCGAACATCCGGGGTGCGATCATCAATTCGCGCGATATATCCGAGCGGGTGCACCTGGAAGAGCAGTTGAAGCATTCCCAAAAGATGGAAAGCATCGGCTGCCTGGCCGGGGGCGTGGCCCACGATTTCAACAACCTTTTGACCTGCATTACGGGGTACTGTGAAATGGCGCTCGGCCGCGCAAATGGCGACGAGAAGCTGCAGGGGCAGTTACAGACGATCCGGGAGGCATCGCACCGGGCATCGGATTTGACGCGTCAGCTCTTGGCATTTGCACGAAAGCAGATCATCGAACCGCGCAATACCAATTTGAATACGTTGACTTTGAATTTGGACAAGTTGTTGAGCCGCCTAATCGGTGAAGACATTGAACTGGTCACGTTCCCCTCTGAGGATCCCGCGATCGTGCGTATCGATCCGGGCCAGTTCGAGCAGGTTGTGATCAATCTGGCCATTAACGCCCGGGACGCGATGCCGGCGGGCGGGAAACTTACGATCGAGATCAAACAGTTGGCCATCGATCGGGAATACGCGAAGTTTCATCCGGAAATGCGGCCGGGCGAATACGTCATGCTCGCGATCAGCGATACGGGGGTCGGCATGACGGATGCCGTTCGCGCACGGATATTTGAACCTTTCTTTACAACCAAGGAATCGGGCAAGGGCACGGGACTGGGTCTGGCGACCTGCTATGGGATCGTGCGCCAGGCCGGCGGATACGTATGGGTGTACAGCGAGCCCGGCAAGGGCACCACCTTCAAGATCTACCTGCCCAAGGCCGAGGGTGCATCCCAAACGGCGAGGGTTAGGCCGGAACCAGAACAGTTAGCCCACGGCACTGAAACCATCCTGGTGGTGGAAGACGAGCCACTGGTGCGGGGAATTACGCTCGAAGCCCTGTTGGACCACGGGTACACCGTAATTGCGGCGCAGGACGGAATGAGCGCGCTAGCGTTGGTGGAAAAGCATGAGGGGACGATTGACTTACTTCTGACGGACGTCGTTCTGCCGCAGATTTGCGGGCGCGACCTATCCGAGCAGGTCCGATCGAAGCATCCGAATATCCGGGTATTGTTTATGTCGGGATACACGGAAGACGCCATCGTGCATCACGGCGTGCTCGAACAAGGAATCGAGTTTCTGCCCAAACCGTTCACGCCGGAGGCACTTGTACGCAAAGTGCAAGAGGTGTTGATCGCGTCCGCCGATAGGCCTGCAAATACCCGCCGCATGCCCCTGCCGGTTGGCTGAAGGTCTTACCCCTTTTCGCTACGGCACGTAGTGATACGATTCTCCCCACGTCATCACCAGTACCGGGTACTCCGATTCGAGCAACTGCGGGAGTGTCAGGTGCAGGTATTCGGAGTCGCCCCAATAGGGAACGCGATCCCAGATTTGGTGACCCAACTCGTTCTGGTGACCCAACAACACCAATTTAGGGTCGAACCCGCGTGTAAAACGCATGTGATCGTTCATCCAGCAATTGGACATGACGACATCCACCTTGTGATGTTCGTGGACGCGGTCGATCCACTTGTAATCTTCCTGGTACTCGGGATAGGGATCGTTGATCTGATCGCCGTTGTGCGCGAAGGACATGCCTTCGGGCGTGAAAACCAATACGACGTTGTTTGGAATGCCGTTGTCCTGGTACTGCTGACCGGGATACACCACGAGGTTCAATTCCTCGGCGCCGTCCTTGATCGTCAGTTGCTGCAGTTCGTGGGCTACGCGCTCCAAGTGGGTGATGCTTGCGTGGATCGGTTCGTCCTTAAACACTTCCTCCGGGGCGACGACCGGCTTGCCGCGATCGACAAAGGCTTGGGCAAATGGCGGGTCCGCGTGGTCCCCGTGACGGTGGCTGATAAACAGCACATCACACTGGTCCGCGATGCGGTTTACGACATCTTCGGATACCGGGAAACCCGGGCTGTCCACCGCGCTCTTTCCCTCCACCGGGTCAACCACCCGAAACCGCTGCACGCCCCGATGAAGGTCGAAACCGAGTGTCACGGACGCAGTGCGGATAATGAACCCATGGTTGTAGAGTTTCCAGATGATGGCGCCCTCCTCGGGCGTGCGCTGTTCGAGTTCATCGGCGAGCCGTTTCAATCGCGTTTGGTAGAACGACTGTACCGCCGCCCGGTTCGGAGCGTATACATCGTGCAATACGGCGTCGAGTAGATAGAGCGCGAGCTTCCGCTCATTCGGTTCCGGGACCTGTGGCGGAACGCGCGTCAAGGTGGCATCCACCTCGTGCAGCAATGCTTCGGCTTGACGGTCCATATAGGCATTATCATTCTCATCAAGATTCGGGTCCGTCAGCACCGCGGGGGACTCGGTTTCCTGCGCCAATGCAGTGCAGGCGCACAGCAGAAGTACGAGCGTGCAGTACACGTTGCGATTGCCTCGAATAAACATGGTGTCTACCTTTCAAATGGGACTCTGAAGATCGGGGGCGATCCGCCAATTGGCCCGCAGAAATGCTAGCATAGATGCGGCGAGGTAAACGAGGGTCGCGCCGGAGGATTCGTGAGAGCTCCAAGCTCCCGGCCACAAGGCCGCTCGCCCGTCGGAAAATGGAGATGCCACAACGTATGTCACCGCCACGCTGGACGGCTTCACCGAAACATGGACTCACCCAGTGGTACGGTCACGTGCACCTCTTGCGAGACTTGGTGGTTGGCCAATGGTTTGCGGCGCGACGAACAGATGGGACGCTGTTATGGGAACAACGCCACCCTCGCGCGAACACCGTACGCGATATCTCCGAAGCGAACGGCGTCATTCTCGCGACAGAGACGCGGTCGGACGGACCTTGGACGGCGGACTTCGGCTGCTATGCGATATCGCTCGAAACGGGCGAACTTCTTTGGTGCAACCACGGTCGCGGCGCAGGTGGCGGATTGCTACGCATTCTGGATTTCGTGCCGGGGTTCACCAACGAATTCCGGGACACCGCCTGCGCCATTCGTGACGGGCAGTGTCTCTGTGAAAGCGGTCGCCTTCTGGATCTGCACTCGGGCGAACCGTTGGGGCAACTTTCCAAAAAAGAGGTCGAGGTGATTCGACAAGAGCGTCTGTTGGCCCGCGCGGAACCGCTCTACCACTCCGGCGAGGTCGATCTGCCGGAATTCGGCCTCCGGCTGTCCAACCATACGCGTGAGGCGGACGGTGGCGTGCGGCGTCAGCGAGGAACTTTACGGCTTGAAGCGTTCGATGGGAACGGGGCGAGTCGATGGAACTTCGATATCGCTACAACGAATTACCACATTGACGGCAACTTCTATTCCTATCGATTGGTTCCCCCTTACATCTATCTTGTAGTTTCGGAATCGGCGCAGCGGAAGGACCATCCGAAACGGCCGCACACGTCACTGCCGAACCCCTCGCCCTATCACATCTTGGTGCTGGACATCCGCAGTGGCGAACTCGTCCAGGACACGCGCATCCAGAATGCCCCGTGTGAAACCGCGCGCATCGAAGACGTGGACGATACCGGCTTGTTAATCGGTGTGGACGGCAAAACGCTGTTCTACTTCGACCTCGTCTGAATTGTTCCACACCCTATCTACGCCGTACCATGCTGCATGACGTAGGAAGAAGATCTTCGAAAGGGGGTTGGGCTATGCGCGTGGGTGCGTCTGTCGCGGCACTGGTGATCTTCATTGCCTTCTCGGCTACCGCGGAGCAGACTCCGCAGGAACGCTGGGTCGCGCGTTTTGGGCAGCAGGAACCGCGGGTGGCGAGCGAGGGCGTCTGCGAAGGGGTCGTGGGCGCGCTCCCCGCGTTCACCGTAACGCCGGACCGGCCCGGCACGCGGCTGGTGCGCGTGTCGCTTCCCTTTCCCCCGGCGAGTCTACCGGTACAGCTTGGCCTTACTGCGCGAACGGGCCAGGAGGAATTCCCGGTTGATCTTCGTATCCTGACACGACATCCGGGACAGCCCGCGAGCGTGCGGCGGGGTGTCGTGACCTTTCCATATGCCTTCGAGTCGGCGGAACCAGTCGCTTTTTCGTTGGCCCTGCGCGAGGACGTGTCCCCCACTTCACTTGAGCCAACGCGTGACGGCAACGCCTACCATGTGAAATTCGGTGGCACCGTTATATCCGTCGCGCCGAGCAAAGTGGCGGTCGAAGAATCCGACGGTCTATCCTGGAACGCGGAAATAGTCGCACCGTCGATAACGGAACCTAACGAAGGCGCGTTTGAAGTAGTCGAATCGGGCACGCATTACCTCTGGGTACGTTTGCTGGTTTCCGACCCTGCGTGGCCGCGTATCATTGAGGTGCGGACGGACAGCGAAGGCACGGTGACAATCCAGGCGCATGTGCAGCGCATGGCAGAGGGCGATGCGTATGCACCGGAGTTAGGCTGGCGCGTAACGGGTCTGGACGTGCCCCCGTCTGACAAGCATACCTTTGCCGAAGGGAAACCATGCCGATTGCTGACCCGCGATCAGGCGATGGAAGTGTCGTTTCCGGTTGCCCCGTTGACGCTGAAGGGCGGAGTTTCCGTAGCGAGCGAAGGCGGCGAATCGCCGATCACTTATCTGCGTTGCAGGGAAGACGACCGAGTACCGTTTCAATGTACCGCGTGGCGTCGAGCCGCTGTTACCGTTGGACCCGCGGGGCACACGCCGGTAAATGCCTTGCTGGAACCCGATCTGGCTGTGCAGGTCGCGCCGGATGCCTTTGATGCCATTTACGAAATGGGTCTCGCGCCGGACCTGGCGTTGTATCCGGTGCTGGACAACGCGCAGGAATTCCATCGCGAAGCGATCGCTTTCAGCGCGTTGCGTGGCGACGATTATGGAAACGTGACGGCGTTCAATCCTGGAGGCCCGGCGAGTTACTACGGCATGAACCGGCTCAATCATTGTCCCGCCATCTTCGAGGAATCCTACCGTGCATCGAGCGATGCTTTGCGCGAGACGGCCGTGCTTTGGTGCTCGAACATGTACGACCTGAGCATCTGGTGGGGTGATACGCCGGACTTCGGCGGCACGCGCTACAACGCCGCCGTCGCCGCGGGTGAGAAGGAGCATGAAGGCGACACGAGTTACCTGTGGCGCACGAACTGGTCGTCCCATTTCTGCACGAAGGGGTACGACGCCTTCTTCTACGCCTACGAAGAAACCGGCGACCCGCGCATGCTCGCCGCGTTGAACGCGCAGGTGAATTACGCCAACGAGTTCATTCACACCAATACCGGCGAATGCCGGAACATCGGCGACGTGACGGATTACATGCGGCTGTTCCGGTTCACCGGCGATTCCATGTACCGCGATGAAGCCTTGCGACTGTTCCGGGAATTGACGGAGAAGTTGTCCACCGGCGATCTCTTCGATCAAGGGGGCAAGCCGATTCCCGAGGAACTGCCTTTTATCGATGATGACCAAGCTGGACTCGCCGTTGGCTACGCGAAGCCGTACATCATCGGCTACGCCCTCGCGGGACTGCCGGATCTACTGCGTGAGTTCCCCGACGAACCGAAGCTGCGCGACGTGGTGCGGGCCGTCGCGGTCTTCATGGCGGAATCGCAGGACCCGCTCGGCGGCTGGCGGTACCCGCATCCGCGCAGCAGCGGACTACTGCTCAGTCAGGCGTTGGAGCATGCCACGCAATTGACGCGAGCGGCTACGGTATTGGAATCTCGCGGCGAGAAGATCGGCAATCTGTTGGACGCCATCGAACGCGTTCTGCAATGCCGTATCGAGGGCTACCGAAGAACGGGAGTCGTGCTCGGTGGCCTGTCGGGTTGGGAGCGCGCGACGGGCGCTATTCCGGAAGGCAAAACGATTTATGACCTCTATGCGAAGCCGGAGGATCGCGATCTTTCGCGGGACTACACGGAGGGCAGTATCGGTGTCGGGGGCTCGCCCCCGGAAGGACTCGTGTATTGGGGCGAGGTGTTGCAGTTCTATCTCGCCCACCGGCCCGCGGAGCGTCTGTTCAATCGAAACGAGCCGCTGCAAACGGTGCTCGCGCGCGTAGACGATCGGCGGTTGCGCCTCACGCCGCAAGACGCGGGCTCGTATCTGCGGGTCGAGCATCCTGCGAACCCAGCGGCAGCGTTTACGCTGTGGGCGCCGGAGTGGGCGTCCTTTCCGAATCTCGGATATGGACCGGAGGAACTCGGCGGCATGCCGCTCGACTGGAAGCGGGATGACCATACGGGCGCGGTGTCCTACACGATCGAGCGTCCGGACGCCACATTCACCGCGCAGTTCACGCCGCACATCGATTATCTGGAGTGCGCGTATACGGTCTGGCCGAAGCCGGAAGCAGAGGCTCCGGGGGCCTACGCGGTGGGGCCGTGCCTGCAATTGAAAGGCGGCGCCTTTGAAGGCGAAGAGGCGGATCTCATGAGCCGCATGTGGTTTCTGTCAGACGACGCTTGGACGTCGCTTGGCTTGTGTGCGAATGGCAATCCGCGAAACGTCCAATACGTGAAGGGAAACGACTCGCCAGAGATGTACGGCGCCATGGCGGAGAGTGGATGGAAAACGATTCAAGATCCGCGGCCGGATGTGCCGCTCTTGGCCTGCGTAAGCACCGATGGGAAATGGGTAGCCGCGACGGCGACGGAACACGCGAACACCGTCTGCAACAACGCGGGGGCGTCGCATCGGTGCATGCATTCGCAAGGCCCGATGCCCCTGAATCCAGAGGGGCCGACGACGCAACGGGCAGTCGTGTACCTCTTCCAGGGAACGCTGGCGGATGTCAAAGCGCGGTATGCGCGTGATGTTGCGCGTTGGGAGCGAGCGGCGCCATCGACCCCGCAACACGTGGAGCGCACCGCGGACTACGGGGTGCGCGACCTATTGCCTACCTTCAATGCGCCGCGCGTGCGCCGCATGGACTATTCCCTCGCGTGGGCGAACACGGAAATTCCTTTCACCAGCTGGCGCGAGCAGGCACGCGCCGCGTACCTGGCAACGCTGCAAACGCCCCCGCCCCGCGCGCCTTTCGCGGCCGAAGTCATTGGCGAGGAGGATCGCGGGTCATACGTGTCCAGAAAACTCGCGATGGACATCTCTGCCGACGAACGGGTTAAGGCCTACCTTCTCATTCCGAAAGGCGACGGCCCCTTCCCCGCTATCGTCGCATTGCACGATCACGGAGCACACTTCTCCATCGGAAAGGAGAAGGTGATTCGGCCCTTCGACGAGCCGGCGGAACGGATCGCCGACGCCGAAGATTGGGTCAAACAATGTTACGGCGGAAACTATATCGGCGATGAGATGGCAAAGCGCGGGTATGTGGTGTTTGCGACGGACGCCTTGTTCTGGGGCGACCGCGGTCGCTACGGCGGCGTAGAGTACGAAGACCAGCAAGGGCTCGGCGCGAACATGCTGCAACTCGGCCAATCCTGGGCGGGCACCATCGTGTGGGACGATATCCGCAGCGCGGAGTTTGTGCAGAGCCTGCCGGAGGTCGACCCCGGCCGCATCGGATGCATGGGCTTGTCCATGGGATCCCACCGCACGTGGAGTCTCGCCGCGGCGACGGACATCGTCAAGGCGGGCGCGGCCATCTGCTGGATGGGCGACACGCCCACGTTGACGAGTCCGGGCAATAATCAAACCAAAGGCTACTCGAGCTTCAGCATGATCCATCCCGGCATCAGGGAGATCTTGGATTACCCGGACGTAGCATCGATCGCGTGTCCGAAGCCCATGCTGTTCTTCAACGGCACAGAGGATGGACTCTTCCCCGTGCCGGGCGTGGAAGCGGCGTACATGAAGATGCGGGGCGTGTGGGAATCGCAGAACGCCGGCGATCGGTTGGTCACGAAACTATGGCCCGTGCCGCACGAGTTCAACGCGGAAATGCAGGCGGAAGCGTTTGATTGGTTGGATCGATGGTTGACGGTGAAACTTACTGATTAATCGTCGACGTCGACCGTTGTGTCCAAGATGGGTCCCCGCGTTCGCGAGGATGACGGTGTGGGGCGATGTGCGGGTTGAGGTTTAATCTTACGTGGTCTCAAGAGCAAGAATACATCGTGAAGGGCGGGTAGGACGCCGCGATGTCGAAAGCACACACGAAATGGGTCGGAACTTCATAAGAACCAGAGCCGTCATCCTCTGTCACCCTCGCGAAGGCGGGGGGAACGCGGGGACCCATCTTCGGCCTACAATCGAGCGTTGACCCGTTTGTGCAAACAGGGAGCTATGCCATGTCGTCACATGTTCGACTCACGATTCATATACTCGCCATCCTTGCGGCCTCCGCGAGCGTGCAGGCTGCGGACGATCCGGCACTGTATGAGCGGCCCTCGGACAACATCGCCCGAGGCAAGCTCTACACCCTCTCCCCCACCCCGGGCTACCGTTACTGCACCGATGACGGTGACGCGACGCAACTGACCGACGGCGACTACACGGAGGATTACTTCTGGGCGCAGACGTCGACGGTAGGTTGGCAGCATGCGAAGCCCGTGGTAATTACAGTGGATTTGGGATCGGACCAGCCGATTCGCGGGGTCTCGTTGCGCACGGCGGCAGGAACCGCGGGCGTGTTCTGGCCGGTGGGGATCTACATCTTCGTTGCGGGCGAAGATCAAGAGTTCCACTGGATCGGCGATCTGGTGTCCATGAGCGCCGCGCACTCGTCACCGCCGAGTGACGCATACGCGACGCATCGGTATTGGACCGATGCTATGCAGACGCATGGACGCTACGTGGCGTTTGCCGTGCTGTCGGAGCCGTATTCCTTCGTGGACGAAGTCGAGATTTACGCGGGCGATACCGCCTGGACCGAGTCTCCCCTGCCCGGCGAGAGCGTTGGCGACATTCCGGCGTACATGAAGCGGCTGAGCGTTCGGACCTCCGTAGTACGGCGCATATCCGAAGGTGTGGCGCGAATGCGGGAGGCCGTCGCAGCCTCGACGATTCAGGATTCGGGGAAAAGCGAGCTTAACACGGCGCTAAGTGAAATTGCTGCCGGGATTGAGGGCATCCCTGCGGATTTGGGTCCTGATTTCCGCGCTGTGCTGCCCTTGAACGATCTGCATGCACGGGTGTTCGCCGTGCAGGCGCGGTTGTGGGAATCGGCAGGTCACGATGGGTTGACCCTGTGGCAATCGCCCACGTGGGACGCGTTGCCGCATCTCGGTCCCTTGCCTGAATCAACAGGCGCAAAGATCGATGTCTGGATGATGAACGATGAGTACCGCGCAGGCGCGTTCAATTTGAGCAACGCAACGACGGAGCCCATTCGCGCAACGCTTGGCTTCGACGGCTTACCGGGCGGGGCGATGCCGTCGTACGTAACGGTCCACAAAGTGGTGTGGACCGACACGAAAACGCTGAACCCGGTAGCCGCGGCCTTGCCGGAGGCCGAGCGCGGTGCAGAAGGTTACGAGCTGACGATCAAACCCGGATTGACGCAGCAAGTCTGGTTAACCTTCCATCCGGCCGATCTGGAGCCGGGCGTGCACGAGGGCACGATCGTTGTCGAGGCGAACGGCGTTTCTCCTCTGCGCGTACCAGTGACCTTAGAGATGTTTCCCTTCCGCTTTCCGGACCAGCCGCGCCTCAACGTAGGCGGATGGGATTACACCGATCAGCCGAGCATGTACATGGTGACGCCCGAGAACCGGGAACCACTCATCGCGCATCTTCGTGAACGGTTCGTGGACTCCCCGTGGGCGACGCGGGCCGCACTTCCCTACGGCACGTTCGATCCCTCGGGCGCGATGACGGCGCCGCCGGATACCGCGCATTTCGATGCGTGGATCGACCGTTGGCCGGGCGCGGCGCAGTATTGCGTGTTTGCGGCGGTCAGCGAGCATCTCCACTCGATCCCCATGGGCACGCCCGAGTTCAATCGCGCGGTGAAGGAGTGGATTGCGTTTTGGGAGGCACACATCAAAGAACGGGGCTTACAACCGGAACAATTCGCCATGCTGCTCTTCGATGAACCGCACGCGCCGGAACACGATGCCATCATTATCGCGTGGGCGAATGCCTTGCGCGAAGCGAATACGTCTATCCGAATCTGGGAAGATCCAACCTACCGCGAGATCACGGAAGCCAACCCAGAGATGCTGGCACTGTGCGACGTGCTGTGTCCGAACCGGCCGATCTTCCTCCGGTGCAGCGATGCGTCGCGGCAACTCTACATCGACCAGCGCGATGCCGGGCGCACGCTCGAGTTTTATTCCTGCAGCGGGCCGATGCGCCTGCTTGACCCCTACCTGTACTGCCGCTTGCAGGCGTGGACCTGTTGGCAGTACGGAGCGACGGCCTCGTACTTCTGGGCATTCGGCGATGACGGACAAGGCTCGTCGTGGAACGAATACGGGGCGGAACGCACCGCCTACACGCCGGTGTTTCTCGATGGCACGTCGGTCACGGCGGGCAAGCACATGGAAGCGATCCGCGAAAGCGTCGAGGACTACGAGTACCTGGCGATGCTGGGAGAGGCTATCGAGAGCGCGACCGATCGAGGGATCGATGCGGCGATCGTCAACGGCGCACGGAAACTTCTGGATGAGGCACCGGAGCGCGTGTGCGCCGCGTACGAGGCCGACCCGGGATTCTGGTGGAAAGCCGAGTGCGACCGGACGGTGGCGGATATGGTGCGCAGGGAGATTCTGGAAGTCCTGGTGGCGTTGGAATTCTCATCTCCGCGAAACACCTCCGGCGAAGGCGAGGAACAGACGGATTCCAGCCGCGCTGAGGGGTTACCGCCATTTGGCGCGCACGTGCGGGTGGAACTGGATACGTACCAGATCCTGGATTCGAGAGAGCTTCTCCGTGGAACCATGGTTCCTTCCTCACCATCTGCATTGACCCAACTCGCCGATGGCCATCCAGATGCAACGGTGGATCTGTACGTGAGTGCCCTCGGGCCAACAAGACCAGACTGGGCCACAGAGAATATACCCATCAACGAAGTTGGATCCGGCTCCGCTGCAATCACGATTCCGGTCCACTCGTTCAACGGCGGTTACTATCGTATGTGGGGACAAATCATGTCTTCGGACAATCTGCTGTCAAAAGGAGACGTGCTCGACAAAAACGGTAGTGCCGTGACGTTTTGTGTGCCGGAGTTTCGGTCATCTCCGGAAGAAACGCCCGTTGCGAATCCCATTGAGTTCGTTGCCCGGACCGTCAACTCGCTGAGGGGTTTTCAATCGGCCAGAATCGATGGTAATCCTTACGGTACACCGTTCCTGACGGTCACGCGTCCGGTCTACGCAAGTTACCGTTCCATTGGGTACAAGCGGGGAGACACGTTCGAGAACTACTGGTTCCCCGAGAGACCGATGGATCTCGCGCCATTCTTGTGCGATTTTGAGTTGTGGCCGATTCTGGATAAGTTGTCGGAGTTGACTGGCGATGGAACTTACAGTGCCATCGTTTCGTCTATGGCGGCCGCTTTCACCGAACACGGTTTCCATCCCACTTCAGGCCTGGGATATCTCGGCGAGGAAGCAGGATTTGACGTGTGGAACCGGGCCGTTGCATCAACCAAGACGGGAACCGCGCCCCCTGCATTCAAACCGAAGAATACCGGAACAATCCCCGAACTACCGCTGGATCGATTGTGGAGCGTCGCTCCCGACAAGATGCACCGTATGGGTCGTTCGATGTTCCTGGGATTGGTGACCAATCCCGAGAACATGGACTTCAATCGCTACTGCGCGTACGACTGGGATGATTCGAACCAAGCGCACGTCATGACGCAAAACACCGCGCACTGCGCGTTCGACTCGGTGGCGGGGCGCATGATCCATTGGTGGGCGTCCTGTTACGCTCGGACCGGCGACGAGGACTGCCTGCTATGGGCAGAGAAAATGACCGATAAGTGGGCTGCTGTCCAACATCCTGAGTCGGGTCTGGTACCGAACTTCTTCGGTGCGGTGGCGCCGCAGGAGCACGTGCCCATGCCACCCGGGGAATGGGCCGAACCTCGCGCGACGATCCTCATGGCGGTGGCGCTTACGGACGCAGCGAATGAACTCCACCAGCGTGACGGTGGCAGCGCGTTGGCGGACCGACTCATCGATATGGCGCGTCGCATTGCCTTGGGTGTCGCACGGTATGACTACGATCGCGAGCGCCGCGTATTTCGCGAGTATCTCCACCTGGATGGTCGGCCCTACGAGGGGACCGCGCGATACACCTTTCCGACGCAAGAACAGAAAGATGCCGCGGTCAAGTCGGATCCCCAATTGGCGCAAGTGAAAGTTTACGACGGCGCGGGATTCTACACGCCGGGAACCTATTGGGAACTTTGCGCGGGCAGCACGATACCGCTGGACCTGGCACAAGTTGCGACGCGCGTAAATGATCCCGAGTTACTCGACTTAATACACGGGATCTGCGAAGACATGGTCGACGAAGCGCGCAGGCAGACGGGGCCAGTGACGGACGAAGGGACGTGGACATTTCGCGCAAGTGGCGAGTATATCCAGGCGCTGGTGTTGCTGTATCGGTCGTCAGACAAGACACAGTATTTGGAATGGGCGCGAGAGGTTGCGGACCGGGAAATGCGACACCTGGATCAGGTCGTTTATCCGCAATGGTGGCGTATGCCGGAGCGCGCGGCTTTGTTGAACGGATTGCTGGAGTTGGCCGCGGCAACGTAGAACGCGGAGCTTTGGGGCGGCCGAACGAGGGATCTGCAGAAACAATCGGACCGACCCGACTGATCGGACCGATCCGTCCGATGAATTGATCACCTACGGCATCGGCGCGACTTGCGTGAATTCCACACCAGCGCCATTGGGTTGGGCGACGCGCAAATTGAAATTCCAGCCGCCGCCGCCCTGGCTGATCTTGACGAGGATACGATTGACGCCCTTTACCAAATGGACGTCGGCGATGTCCTGGTCGAGGGCCGCGCCTCGGTCGATCCGGTTCTCCCAGACGACCTCGCCGTTCAGCCAGACCTTGTTACCGTCGTCGGAACCGAGCCGCAACTGGGCGTCCGTTTCCGCGGGCACCTCGATTTCGGCGTAGGCATAGGCGAACTTGCGATCGAACTGGCCCACCTCGCCAATGAGGTTGACCATGCCGAGGGGATCGGGCGTGTTCACCGTCTTCCACTGCAGCGATTGGTCGCCGGCGGAAACCGCGGTGGTCGCGTCCACCTTGGGCTCGTTCACGAAGGCGCGATCCCAATCGGCCTCGTCCTTCCAGTCGAAGGGGCCAATTACGTACCAGCTCCGCACGAAGCCCAGCAGGTTCGCGAAATCCGCGGGAACGCCCGCGCCTTGGAGACGCTGCGCCAACTGGACCAGCACCTCGGGGGACGCATTGGAACTGCGTACCACATCGATCGCTTCTTTCGCCCGATCCTTGTCTTCCGCGGCAAGCGCGCCCGCCACGGACACAATGGCATTGCCGGCGGCGTCTTTGAGCGCAGGCTGCTCCATGGCCGCTTTCACGAGGTCGTAGGCCTGCGCCACCGGATATCGTGCGAGCCCTTGGAGACAGGTGTTGCGCAAGGCGTCGTCTTCGGCAAGATCATATAGTTGCATGAAAGCCAGCCCAGCGGCCTGGGCGTTACCGGCGTTGCCGAGAGACCCGGCCATCTTCTTCACCGAAGCCAGCGCGAACTCCTTCTCCTCAGCCGAACCGTTGCGCGCCACTTCCACCAGCGGCGCGAATGCCTGCATGCTCTCCATGGACGCGAGCGCTTTCAGCGACGCGTCGCGCAACGCGGGAACGCCGCTGTTCAATTCTTCCTTCATGAGATCCAGCGCAGCCATGTCCTTGCGCTGGCCCCACACATTGATCAACGCCACGCGCATCGGCTCGGCCAGACTCGGATAGGCATCAAGCACCGCCAACTTCGCTTCGTGCCCTTGCAGGCTGGTTAATGCCTGCACGCAGGTATCCGCCATGTGCGGGTCGCCAGACATCGCGGTCGCGACGATGGCGTCCACGACCGTCGCATCGCCGTACCGCGCGAGCCCCATCACCGCACCCGCCTGGATGATGCCCGAGGGCGCTGCGTCGAGGACCGATTTGTAGACCGACATGGCAAGGTTCCAGTTGCCGCCGTTGATCGCGATATTGTCGGCCAACCGCAGCAAGGCGTCGTACGCGACGAATTGCGTTTCCGGCGTCGATTTCGCTGCGACATCCTGCAACACCGGAGCCAACTCAGGGTCGCCGGTCCAGCTCAGTGCCATGGCTGACGCGGCGCGGACCGCCGGGTTGCTGTGGGAAGCGAGCACGCGTAACGAATCAACCGATTCCGGCTCTTCCAGCTTGCCGATGGCGTTCAGCAAGGCAACCTTGAAGTCATCGTCGGCGTCTGGAACCGCTGTCAACATGGCCACGCAGGCATTCCGCGTGCCGGTTTCCTGCAGACACTCCCGGGCTTTCTCTTTCCACTCGTCATTGGCGAGCAACGCGGCCACAGGCCCCACGTCGAACCCTTCGGGCACGACAATCGGTACCAGCCGGAGAACTTGCCGGATCTGCTCGTGCTGCGCATCAGAACCTAACTCGTCCAGCAAGAGCCGGGAAGCGACCAATTGATCGGCCTCGTGTCCGGGCGCGGCTGCCGCATTCAGAATGTCCGCGATTACGTTACGCGCGGTGTAGCGGATGCCCTGATCCTCGTGGGACAACATGGGCAACAGCATCGGCAATGCTTCGACGCCTTCTCGCGGAAGCAGCTGCCGTGCGCGAATGCGCTTCGTCATATCCGGCCCGGATATATCGGCCACAAGCTGGCGCATGTCTTCGGCGGCGGACGTGGACGCAAGTATCAACGCAAAAGCCATGAATGACCAATGGCGTTTCAAGGCCAGTAACATTAGCTATTCTCCTTATGGACGCTGGTCCCCAAGAATTCACATCCCCCTAGACCCTTCGGGTCTGCCCCCTTCAAAGGGGGAATTTGTGCGCACGCTTCGCGGCGCATTGCGGGGGCGAGATCCGTACATTTTGCAGAAGCTCTATAGCAACAACCAAGACTAGGCTTCGCGCCACTCCCCCTTTGAAGGGGGATCAAGGGGGATGTTTCTTCGGCAATTCCGTGGACGCTTCCGATATCCGGCCGGCCACGTAATGCCCCAAAGGTATGTCGTGCAAACGTCCACATGAGCGTTGTCCTAGAAGCGCCACGGGGAGCGGTAGGCGCGGGTCAGGTAGCGGTTGCCTTCTTCGTCGTCGATGAACTGTTCGGCGTCGCCGTCCCAGATCATCTTCCGGCCGGTCTTCAGCGCGATACCGCCGAGCAGGACCGCCGTAGTGGATCGCACGCCCTGTTCGATTTCAGCGACGGGCCGCTTACGCGTCTTCACGCATTCGAAGAAGTTGTTGTGGTGATCGTCATTTGCCCAACTCAGCTCCGGCGCGCCGATTTTTTCGCCGTAACCGAGATCGGCCGGCTCGACGAGGTACCGGTTGCGATCGACGTATAGGATGCCTTTATCGCCCTGGAAGCGGATGCCGTAACTCGCGCCCGCGCGGATGTCGGCAGGGCGCTGTTCCCAGGTCACGTTACAGCCTTCGTATTCGAGGATGCATTCGATGACGTCATAATTGTCACCCCCGGGAGAACCGCGGTACGTACCGCCGACCGATTGCACGTTAAGCGGCTTGTCCTGTCCGATGCCCCAATGGACAATATCCATGAGGTGAACGCCCCAGTTGGTGAATTGGCCGCCGCGGGCGTAGTCGTGGCAGCCCATGAATCCGGAAAAGCGCTGCGGACTGAAGGGTTCATACGGCGCGGGGCCCAACCAGAGGTCCCAATCGAGACCTTCGGGCACGTCGCGCGTTTCGTAGCCTTCCCCCCATCCATTGACGCCAACCCAGGCGCCGGCGGAGGTGACCTGGCCGAGGGCGCCGCTTTTCACGATCTCGATGGCTTCCTGAAAGATGGGCATGGAACGCTGCTGCGTACCAAGCTGAACGACCCGGCCGTAGCGGCGGGCGGCGTTGACCATGGCCCGGCCTTCGGCGACGGTCGGGCATGCCGGTTTCTCGACATATACGTCTTTCCACGCCTCGCAACCGTGAATCGTGATCAGGGGATGCCAGTGGTCTGGCGTGGGCACGAAGATAGCGTCCACGTCTTCACGGTCCAGCACGTGGCGATAATCCTGATATCCGTCCGGCGTGACGCCGGTGGTCTCCCCGACCGCCTTGCACGCGTTCATATAGCGCGGCTTGTATACATCGCACAAGGCGACCATCGTACAGTTTGGGTTCTTCGCCAGCGCGGCAATATGCCGGCTGCCCATCCCCCCGCAGCCGATGACCCCAAGCCGAACTTTTTCATTAGGCCCCACGGTGGCCCGGGCCACGCGGGACCCCATTACGCCCGTCGCGAGACCCGCCGCGCTCCGGGCAATAAACTGTCGTCGACTCAATCCATCTCGTCGCATTGCGACTCCCTCCAGAGAACCTGATTGCCAAGGTCAGGAGCGTAACACGTGCGAGAGACGGAATGCATCTGGCCGGATTACTGGAGGACGACGGGGGAATTGTAAGCGGCACGAAATGAGCAACATGCAACCCCCAGTCGAAGACGGGGATCGACAGGTATAGCCCGTTCCCCGCACCGGATGCAAAAAGTCTATTGCCTTACATCCGGAAGTGAGGTAGAATGAAGCTAACGGTGGGGTCAAGTAGCTAATCTCTTGGTTGTGGTTCCTTCCGAACTGTCGGGGTCGTAGTTCGCTACTCTAGGTCTGTGACGCGCGAGCGTTATTGCGAGCGAGGGTGTATGAACAACGATCGAAATCTCCTCTTTGGAATTTTTGCGGTACAACTGCGCAAAGTCACGCCCGCGCAACTCGTCGAAACAGCGGCAGCGTGGACGATGGATCCCTCCAAGGACTTGTCACAACGCCTCATTGAGGCGCAGATAATCAACGAGTCCGACCGCGATCGCATCAACATGTATGTCAATGACGCGGTCGCTGCGCACGAAGGCGATCCTGTGGCAGCGCTGAGCAGCCTCGATGCAGCGCATCGCGCGCATGACACGATTGAATCCATGAAGAAATCCCTGAAGTCGGTTTCGCCGCTGGATCAAACCAAGCTTTCTCCGCAACGTTGGCTGGAACTGGGACCCGTCGAGGACGTGCCGGCGGTGGACGAAACCCCGGGGCGCTACACGCGCTCGAGCGAATACGCTCGCGGCGGCATTGGGCGTGTCTTGCTCGTCCACGATCAGTATCTGGGACGAGAGATTGCGTTGAAGGAACTGCTCCCAATCGTGAGCACGGATGACGCCACGCTGGACGTAAATGAACCGACGCCGGTACAGGCGAGCACGTCCCTGGTATTTCGATTCTTGCAAGAGGCCCGCATCACCGGGCAGTTGGAACATCCATCGATCGTGCCGGTATACGAATTGGGCCGCCGCAAAGACGGCACGATCTACTACACGATGAAGCTGGTGCGTGGGCGAACCTTTGCGCAAGCACTTCGGGAAACCGGGTCGCTCCAGGAGCGGCTGAAACTACTGCCGCACCTAATCGATCTCTGCCAGGCAATCGGTTACGCGCACAGCCGTAATGTCATCCACCGGGATATCAAACCGAACAACGTGATGATTGGGGAGTTCGGAGAGACCGTTGTACTGGACTGGGGGCTGGCCAAGGTACGGGGCCAGCAGGATTATCAGGCCAGCCAGATCGAGCACACGCTCAAGACGCTGCGTGTTTCCGATGAGGCGGAAGCTGAGGCAACGGTCGAAGGACAGATCCTCGGAACGCCGACATTCATGCCGCCCGAGCAGGCGCAAGGGGATCTCAAGAATATCTCGGAACGTTCCGACGTGTACTCCCTCGGTGCGGTCTTGTATTCGTTACTGACGGGGCAGTATCCGTTTGGGGGCAGAAACGCCAAGGAGATTCTCGAACAGGTTTTGCACCAAGAACCCGAACCTGTCGAGGCGATCGTGCCAGATGCCCCGCCCGAACTTATCGCCATTTGCCGGCGCGCGATGCAGCGCGATCCCAGAAAGCGGTACGCCAACGGCAGGGAACTGGTGGACGAACTGGCGCGATTTCAGGCGGGCGCGCTTGTCAGCGCCTACAGTTACAGTTTCCGCGAACACTTGTGGCGCTTCGCGAATCGGCACCGGGCTGTCCTGTCCACGGCGGCCGCGTCTCTGATTATTTTGCTTGGCACCGCCGTGTTTTCTTACGTCCAGGTGTCTCGCGATCGCAATGCGGCCATCGCGGCAAAAGAGCGCGAATCCGAACAACGGTTGCTGGCGACACAAGCCCGCGACGCCGAGCGGGTGCAGCGCGAACGGGCGGAAAAGCAACTCTACCTTTCAAACATCCTCCTCGCACAGAGCCGAATCGACGAACGACGATTTGATGTGGCTGAACGCGTGCTGGACGCCGCGCCTGCGTCGCTCCGCAATTGGGAGTGGAATCACCTGAAACGCCTGTGCCACCAGGAAGAGTGGACCTTCGCAGGGAGCGGGGTACCCGTCGAAGACGTCGCGGTATCTCCGGATGGTTCGTTAGTACTCACGGCGTCGGACGACGGAATTGTGCACGTTGTGGACGCGGCGACCGGACAACAAACGCAGACGCTGGGACCTGTCGAAAGTAAGATTCAGCGAGTTTGGGTTAATGCCGACGGCTCGCGCGCGCTGACCACTGTGCTTGAAGGGGCGCCGCGCCTGTGGAATGTGGCGACTACGGAGCTTGTCGCGATTCTGGAGGCGCATCCCATTCCCGCTAGCAGCGCCGGCTTCAGTCCGGATGGCAAGCAGGCCGTCACTGGATCTTCAGACGGCACCATCAAGGTGTGGGACGCAACAACCGGCTCGGAAACCACGACGATCGCGGGCGATCCTCACCTCGTAGAAGTCCTGTTTAACGCTGACGGGTCGCAGGTGGCGGAGCGTTGCACGACTGGACCGGTTATCCTCTTCGACACGGTTTCGGGTGACCGGGTGGCAACCTTGGAATCACCGGAAGGTTCCGTGCAGCAAGTGGAATTCAGTGCAGACGGCCGATTGATCGCCCTCGCAGCCGGGAACTCGACAACGCTCTGGAACGGGATTGACTTCAGCCGCGCCTTCACGCTTTCCGGTCACGAGGCTGAGGTATCGGCCATCGCGTTCAATCCGGACGCCAGCCAATTGGTGTCGGGATCGGAAGACGCAACCCTTCGACTGTGGGATACGGCAACCGGATCAAGTCTGCTCGTTAGCGACGGCCATGGCGACACAATCACCGACGTGGCGTTCGTCGACATGCCGAATCGGTTCATTTCGGCTTCACTAGACCATACGGTCCGCGTGTGGGATGGGGTGAACGGTGCGGAAGTTCGCCGGCTCGAAGGCCACAGCGGCCCGGTGCGTCGTCTCCTCGCGGATGCCGACGGGCGGAGTGTGGTGACGTGTTCCGATGATCGCACGGTGAAGCGATGGTCGATTCCCGTGCCACCCGGTTCGCCGCAATTGGTGTTGCGGGGGCATTCGGATGCAATTCGATCCATTCAGTTCAATCCAATCGGGGAGACGCTCTTGAGCGTTTCGTACGACGGAACGGCGCGGGTGTGGGACGGCAATACCGGCGGAATTACTCAAACGATCGCGCTGGAAAGCGGCAAAATCTTCTGCGCGGATTGGAGCCCTGACGGACGGGTAATCGCGACAGGCTCCAACGACAGGATTGCGCGCACCTGGGACGCCATAACCGGCGACGCCGGCTTGGAACTGGAAGGCCACGATGGCCCGGTGAGCGGCGTCTATTTCTCGCCTGATGGATCGAGCCTGCTCACAATATCCTGGGACCAGAACGGTATTCTCTGGGATTTGCGGACCGGCAGTGCTGTCCACCACATCGAACACGCGGACGGACGCCGGGGACTGGCGGCCTTCAGCCCGGACGGCTCGCTCGCCGCAACCGTGACCGGGGATCACAGTGTGACCCTGTGGAACGCGGACACGGGGACGGCGTCGGCCGTGCTCCAAGGGCATACCAATCGAATCAGCGCGATTCGTTTTAGTCAAGACGCATCACGTGTGTTAACGACGTCTTTGGATGGAACCGCCCGGGTTTGGAACGGCAAGACCGGAGAACCCGTGACCGTGTTGGATGGACAGCACGAGAGCATCCAGGACGGCGCACTCAGTCCAGACGGATCGCGTGTGGCTACCGCCTCAGACGACGGGACCATCCAGCTATGGGACGCATCGACGGGTGACCGACTTGGCGATCTGCTTGGGCATCGGGATTCCGTGACGACGGCCTTGTACCTGGATGACGGAGCGCGAATCCTGAGTGGTTCGGTCGATGGGACCGTACGACTATGGGATGCCGACACGGGCACCACCGTGCTGACCCTGACCGGGGCCGAGTTCGGAACCGGAGAAGTCGTTACGGCCGGCAGAACACAGCTCGCCGGCGCGATGCCTGACGGGCCCATTGTACTTTGGTCAAACTAATCGGAGGAGTGATTTCACCAGTGCACGCCAACTTTCTCTACTGCGCCAGTGCGTACCATGACAAGGGCTCGGCCAGGTTCGGGGTGTTGCGTTCCAAGTGCGAGACGGCGCCCCTATCACGCAAATCTAAACTACGACAGATGACAAGTAGTGCATTTCAAAACAACCAGGAGAGGAGCACACATGTCGAAACCGGACAAGAAGAAAACAGCCAAAGAAATCGCGGAACCGGCAACCAAACCAGATAACAAATTCGTGGTTGATTTGATTGTACATGTCAAAGACGCGGATGGCGATTACATCACTGATCAACTCGCCAACGTGGCGGTCGATACCCGGTCCAGCGGTGACGAGGATCCTCCCGACAAGCCATCCGATGCCACTGGGAAGGCGGAATTCCTGAACCTCGACACGACCGGGTCCGTGACCTATGAAGTGTACGTTGATCATCCCAACTACTACCCGGAACTCATCTCGCAGTATTACGGCACGGGAGGGACGAAGAACATCTACTTTTACCTTGAGCCTGCGTGAGTTGCTCCGAAGTGCCTGAACAATCGAACGAAGCGACCTAACCTATCGAATAGATTGGAGCCAATCGATGCAGAAACCAGGAAAAGGAAAATGTAAGAAGTTTGAAAAGGCGGTGCGTCCATACCGAATTCGGCTGACCGTTTCCGTCCGATACGTTGAAGATCCGACGGAGACCCCGCCGACCCTCACGAATGCGGTAGGAGCAATAGTGCATCTATCGAACGATGGTCTCTTCGGCGAGTCCCACATTCGGCTGACGAATGCCAGTGGAGATGCACATTTCGACATTGAGTCCATTAGCCCTAGCACCTCATGGAGTATTCACGTTACAGGCGTACACGGAACCCCCCCAAAACTGTACGATCGCACCCGGTTCATCGAACTGGACCAGACGGGAAATCAAAAGTCGGTCCGTTTCGTCATTGCGCCCACCGATCTGTCGTGAACTTCCGCAAACGAGGGCCGGGAATCCACGGCCATTCACGAAGGTGAACCAAATGGATCGGCCATGCCATCGCCGGGACTTGAGCAACATTCCAGTTGCCCGGCTGGGGAAAACGCGGCCCGGAACGTGTCGCACGGAACTTCGCTGAAGAGGAATCGGCGAACGCCCTGAAACCCAGTCGGGCATTTGAGGCGGGTCGGCTGCCCATCCGACCGCAGTCGATGACGCAGTGGCGCAACTCGTCTCCCGGTCTAATTGTCATCGACGACACGCTTCTCGTCGTGTCGCCGCTTCGTCCAGAGAACCCGATGCCCACCTCTGGCATTGTCTTGCGATGTGCGGTGGGCTGAATGCATCTGCTAGGCTGCCCTCCGTCATTAATGGAGGGCCACGGTTTTGAAAGTGCTTTACATCGCCACGGAATGCAAGCCGTTTTCGAAGGCCGGAGGAATCGGGGACGTCGCGGGAGAATTGCCGCCCGCCCTGAAGAAGCGCGGCGTCGACATTGAAATCGTCACGCCCTGGTACGGATCAATGAACGTGATTGATCGAGGAATTCCGTGTCACGGAAAGGACGACATCCCGGTAGGCGTTGTCCCCTCCCACCTCCACGGCGTGCCTCTCAACTTTATCAAAGCTCCCCAGTATTTCGAGGGTAAGTACGGCAGCGTCTACGTGGACAGCAAGCACGTCCCCTTCTACGATGACACCCTGCGTTTTTCCTTCTTCTCCAAGGCCTGCCTGGAACTGATTCGGCAGAAGAAACCGGATATCGTTCACGTAAACGATTGGGGACTTTCCTATATCTTCGCCTTCATGGAACTGGCCGGGCTCACGGCGGGTAAAGTTATTACGATTCACAATATTGGCTATCAAGGCAATATGGCCCGCTCGCGCGTTCCGGGAACGGAGATGGAGCGGATACTCGACTCATCAACACTCGAACGCCTCTACCACGATCCGCGGCCGGAGTGGCATAGCGTCAACGCGTTGCGCTTGGGACTGGAACTGTGCGACTGCGCCCATACCGTTAGCCCGCAATATGCGAAGGAGATGCTCGAGCCGGAGGACAGGAAGCGCTACTTCGAGGGCGGCAAGGGATTGGAAGAAGTGGCGAATCGACTTCATCAGCAAGGCCGGCTGGCCGGAATTCTCAACGGCTTCAACTACCGGTTCAAACCGACCGCTGAGGAATTCGAACGCTGCCTGAAAGATAAGGCCCGGTGTCGCAAACAAATCGCCTCCGATTTCGATAATCCCCAATCGTTCCTTATCGGGTTCGTTGGGCGTGCGGTAGAGCAGAAGTTTAAGTTGCTGACGGAGAAGCTCGACGGGCGGCCCGTACTGGAACACCTCCTCGAATTGGACGGCGTGAACGTTTGCGTCTTGGCGACGGGACTGCCGAAGTATGAGCGGTTCATCAAGCGCTACAACCGCAGGAGAAACTACTCCGCGACGGTGGATTTTCTCCCGGACAAGGCGCGGGCGATCAGCCTGGGCAGCGATCTCTTCCTCATGCCGAGCCTGTACGAGCCCTGCGGGATCACGCAGATGGAGGCCCTCAGTAACGCGACGCCCCCGCTGGTACGCGCCACTGGCGGTCTCGTGGACACGGTCATCCCCCACACGGCGCGTAACGGTACGGGGTTCATGTTTGACGGAACCACCAAGAAGCGGGTGCTTCGGAATCTCGTTGAAACCGTCCGCGAGGCCCGTGACCTGTATTTCAATGAACCGGACCAGTATCGCGCGTTGCAACAGCGTGGATTCAAACAGCGCTTTACTTGGGCCAAGGCCGCCAAACAATACATCTCAGAGATCTATGAACCCGTGATGCGCGGAAAGCTTTCCAGGGGTTGATTCGCCGTGCGCGCCTGTAGACTGCTCGTACGCGATGCGGACGCGAACCTCAGTGCACAATCCCAGACGTAACCCTCCCGCCGGGATCGGTGTCTTTCCATGTGAATGGCGACGTGCACCGGCTACCACGCAGCCGCGAAACCCTCGGGAGGTGCAGTGATGACCGATTTCATCAATCGACGGCGATTTATGCAAGGCGTCGCGGCAATGGGTTTGGCCACCGCACTACCGGACGCTAACGCGGCACCTGACGCGCGCGAATACGGCGGGCCAAACGTTGTCGTCGTACGCTTCGGCGGCGGGGTGCGGCGGCGGGAGACCATCGACCCGCAACATACGTACAGTCCATACTTTCTCCACAGTCTGGCGAAGCGCGGCACACTGTTCACGAACATGGAGATCGAGCAACTCGCGGGCGTTGAGACCAGCCACGGCCAGGGCACGCTCTACACAATGACCGGCCGCTATGAGCGCTATCAGGATGTAGGCGGCAAGTTTCTGGGACAGCGCTTTGAATCAAAGTTTCCGACCATGTTCGAGTATCTGCGCCGGGAATACAACGTGCCGCCGCACCAGGCCTTGATCGTTAACGGCGAGGATCGCACCGACGAGGAATTCTATTCCTTTAGCAACCATCATCTTTTCGGCGTTGAGTATCGTTCCAATGTGTTGAGCCTTTATCGATTCAAAACCTATCTCTTACGCAGACAGATTGAAGAGGGCGCATTCAAGGACAGTGAACGCACCGAGAATACGAAGGAACTCGCGAAACTGGAAGCCCTGGACTATCGCGCGGGCAGTGAAAACCGGCAGTCGCGGGAGATCGAAGCGTTCTGGGAACGATGGCGGCAATTCTACGGGGAAACCGGCTTCGTCAATCCGCGAGGAGATCGGCTGCTAACCGAACTGAGCCTCCGCGCCATGCGCGAATTGCAGCCACGGCTGTTGATGATCAATTACAACGACCCCGACTATGTCCACTGGGGCGATCCGACGTTCTACACGCGAGGCATTGCGGTCATCGATGAGGGACTGCAACGGCTCACAGCGGCTGTCGAGGCGGATCCCTTCTACCGCGACAACACGGTGTTCGTCGTCGTGCCGGACTGCGGGCGCGACAACAATCGCCTCATGCCCGTGCCCTTTCAACACCATTTCAATTCGAAGTCGTCGCACGAGATCTTCGCACTGCTCCTTGGACCCGGCATTGCGCGGAGCGTCACGGTCGACCGGCTCGTCCAGCAGGTCGACGTGCTGCCCACAATCGGCCACATCATGAATTTTGAAACGCCTTACGCGGAGGGCCGTGTGCTCGAGGAGGCCATTGCATGAGCGCCGACACCCGGTCGATAGCATCGCTTTGGGAAGCACGCGTCCGCCGCGTGGGTGGAATTGCAGCACGTTTCTTAGCCGGCGTCATCTTCTGTCAGCGCGCAATACTTTCGCTTGCCGTCGTCGGCTGGACGTACCGGTTCATGCAGGGAAGCGCAGCGCGGTACTGGTATCGCGCGACTGGCGGGCCGTTGAAGTGCGGCTCGTTTTCCGAATTCGCGCAGAGCGATAGCGCAACAAAGTGTCTCGCGACGACGCCTCGCTTTGTCTTCGCTGAAAATGGTGATGAACTGCCCGCGAGCTTCGGGAGAGTTCGACGCGCCGCCCGGACGCTGACAGGCTCTCTTGTAAAGAACCTCAAGATCGGTCTGCTCGGTTTTGCTAACACCTCGGTGCTGGTTGCGCCTGCGGAAGTGCTGTGGTACTTCGGCTGGTTCGCGGGATGGCACATCTCCTTCAACAAGGTCTACGAGCAACACGCAATTGGTCTAACCATCTCGTGGATCGGCATCGCGTGGTTCATCGCGGCCATGTTCTACGTGCCCCTGGCGCAGGCCCGGCAGGCGGTGACCGGAGACTGGAAACGCTTCTACGACTTTCGTTTGATTCGGACTCTGGTCGCGCGCCACCGACTTGCCTGCTTGATGCTCGCCGCGTTCTACGCTGTGGGTTCGCTGCCGCTCCTCATATTCAAATTCGCACCCTACTCCCTTGGCGGCATGAGCGCGGCCATGGAGACGATGCCGAATGCCGCGCTCCTTGCGCGACTCAACCAATACTTTTTCCTGACCACCTTTGTCGCCTTCCCCATCTACGTGGGCATGCGTTTGCTGGCGACACGTATCTACGCGCGCGCCCTGCTACAGGCCGTCGCGGACGGCGCGGTTGAAATTGATTCGCTCGAAACCTTCGAGCGCGACGTACTAAGACGTTTGGGCGTCACGCAACCTGCCGCTCGAGCGATGCCAGAACCGATCGTGCGCCGGGTACCGCGCAAGGCGTGGCGCGCGGGACTCGTCACGGCGACGATCGTGCTGTGGTTCGCCGTGGTGGCGCAGGTCTACGTGAGCGAGTTCTTCGTCTATCGCGGCGCGCGCGGCTGGTTGAATCAGCCCCTGGTGCAATTGCCCTGGTTCCGCTATGTACCGGCGCACCTGGAGAATCCGGACGGTGCGCTGTAGGACGGGAATGATTCCCGTCCTACTGGAACCGAATATGGATATCGATGCGCGCGCACAGATATACTCCGCGAACGCAAGGCGGAGTTTGTCCCTATGCCAATTTCGCGACGACAGTTCATGGCTGGAATGGCGGCGGCCGCGTCCGGTTTAGTTTCTCTGGCCGCTTCTGACGTAGCAGCTCCGCGGTTCGCGACGCGTGGTGCGATCCTCGGCGTTCGCGACATGGAGACCTACGATTGGCCCGCGCTCGCCGCGTCGGCGGGATTGACAACGCTCGCTACGCACGTGACCCCTTCCGAAGTGGCGGCATTTATGAATACGGAAAAGGGGCAACAGTTCCGTGAAAACTGCACCAAGTATGGCATCGAAACCGAACACGAACTGCATGCGCTCGGCGATCTTCTCCCCCGCTCCCTCTTTGACAAGAATCCTGCGATGTTCCGCATGGACGATGCCGGCAATCGCGTGCGTGACTACAATCTGTGCGTCCACTCGTCGCAAGCGCTGGAAGTAGCGGCGGAGAATGCGGCGCGGTACACGCGACTCCTGCCTTCCTCGACCGGCCGCTACTTCTACTGGATCGACGACGCCGTGCCCATGTGCCGGTGCCCGGAGTGCCGGGCGTATTCCGACAGCGACCAAGCGCTGATTCTCGAAAACCATCTTTTACGCGCGATTCGCTCCGTGGACGCGCGCGCGACGCTTGCGCACCTGGCATACGTCAATACGCTCGACCCTCCGACCACGGTCAAGCCTGAGGCTGGCGTGTTTCTGGAGTTTGCTCCGATCGAGCGGAGCTACGATTCACCACTGAGCGCGCGCAATACTGCCGGTGCGATGCACGATGTAACTCACGGCCGCCTGCTGGATGCGCTCGACGCGAATCTGGAGTGGTTTGGCGCGGAGAGCGCGCAGATTCTGGAGTACTGGTTGGATGTTTCCCGGTTCTCCGGATGGAAACGCGAGAATGTATCGGCCATACCGTGGAGTGATGAAGTCTTTCGCGATGACGTAAAGACGTACGCAGACCGCGGCATTCGGCATGTCACGACTTTCGCGGTATGGATTGATGAGGATTACGTGGAACAATACGGCGTCGAGTCCGTCATGGCTTACGGCAGCGGCCTGAACGCATAACCGATGAGGAAACGTATGAGCGAGTCCATTGCAGTCACTCACGAAGACATGGTGTCGACCGTGACGTACACGAATCCGCCGTTCAATTTGCTTGATATCGAAATCATGGATGCGCTGGTCACCGCGCACCAGGAGGCGGACGCGCACCCGGACACGCGGGTTATCGTGACGCGCTCGGGCTTGGATGGCATGTTCTGCAATGGGTTGAATCCCATGACGGTGCTGGAAGCGGACCTCGACGGCCGCTCGGCAATCTTCGCCGGTGTCGGACGGATGATTCACGGACTCTACTCGCTCAGGAAACCGCACATCGCCGTGTTGAATGGCCCCGCCATGGCCGGCGGCGCGGTCTTTGCAATCACGGCGGACTTCCGATACTTGGACCAGGATCGCGGCGCCCTCTGTTTTGCGGAAGCCAAGGTGGGCGTACCCGTGCCGGAGGAGCTTGCGGCCATCATCGCTGGAGTGTGCTCGCCCGCGATGTTGCGCGAAGTCGTCATGCTCGGCAAGAACCTGAAACCCGAACAGGCCCTCGCCGCGGGATTGGTCGATGGGATTGCGCCCGCAGACGGCCTGGAGGAACTCGTGTCCACGCAGGTGGCGCGCTTGTCGCGATTGAGTTGCGACGTTGTGAAGGCCTGCAAAGCCAGTATTCGCGCGCCTATCTTGCATAAGACCGCGGCTTCGCTCGATGTGGAGAACGCGGCGTTCACGCGTTTCCTCTCGGACGAATATCTGGGCGAAGGCTTGAAGGCGTTTCTTGAAGGACGTCAACCGGTTTTCACGAAGTAATCGGGCCTATAATCACGCGACCCGGGAGTATTGCATCCCCCCTATTTGAATTTCGAGCGACGAGGGCGCAAGTTCCGAATGAGAGACGCTCGTCGGCGCGAAACGGTGAGGCCCGGAGGAGAATCGACTGCTCCGGGCCTTTACCGTCGTCTAGCCATGGCGACGGACACGCGACCTTGTTTAGGCCGCTGTCAAAGTCGTTAGCCATTCCTGTTCGCACAGTTCCGCGATTGACGGCACGATTACATCCGGCCGGTACGCGAACCGGCTCAGGTCCGCTTCGCTGGTACCACCGGACAAGACCAGCACGGTGCGATACCCCATCTGGACGCCGCCGAGGATATCGGTCTCCATGGTATCGCCGATCATGACCGTTTCCTCGGCGGAAAGCCCCAGCTCTTTTCGCGCGGCGCGCATCATCACCGGGCTCGGTTTGCCGACGCTGAACGCTTCGATCCCCGTGGCGCGTTCGAGCATGGCAACGATCGCGCCGCAACCGGGGCGCAACCCTTCCGAAGTGGGGCAGTTGGGATCGGGATTCGTCGCAACGAGTTTCGCGCCGCCTACGATCATGCGAACGGCTTTCTCAATATGCTCGAAGGTAAACGTGCGTCCTTCGCCCACGACAACGTAGTCGGGATCGCTGTCCACGATCGAATAGCCGTTGTGGTGCAAGGCCTGCGTGAGCCCGCCTTCGCCGATGATGAAGGCAGTCCCATGCGGTTTCTGATGGGCAAGAAACCGCGCAGTCGCCATGGCACACGTGAAGATGTGCCGCTCCTCGACGGGTATCCCCATGCGGCGCAGCCTCGTGGCCACGTCGCGTCCGGTACGCTGACTGTTGTTGGTCAGAAACAGAAATGGGATCTCCCGTTCCAGCAACTTACGGACGAACGTATCCGCTCCGGGGATCATTTCGTGTCCCCGGTAGATAACACCGTCCATGTCAATAAGGAACCCTTGCCTCATTCGCTTCAATCCTTTCCGGCACGGGGTGCAACCGTACCTTCATTTCGGTGTTGGTTTGGTTTTGCGTCAACAGCACGCGGTCAGACTGTACCGCGCGAAAGTTTGAATCGGGTTATCGATCGATGAGTTTCCCGCGTAGCCCGGATCAGCGGTGGGATTGGCCTCGAAAGCGGCTCCTCCAGTCGCATGGAATTGCGCAAAGTTCTGTACTCGCTTGCCGTATCTTTTCGGTCTCCCCGATCAGGATCCGCACGCGCGATCCGGCGTACAGGCTTCATTGCGGCACCTTCCTGAGCACTGAGCCGCGCGCGTCCAAAGCAACATCAGGAGTGAAGGACACTGACTCGACTGCCGCATCACCTGAAGGAGTAGTCCGGCAAATACGTATGCGTGGTGAATGGCGAGATCGCTGTGCATAATGACGTACCCTTTATCTCCGTGGACCGTGACTTGTGAAATCCGGATACACATGAGCGTATGGCAATCGCCATGCCAACCCACAGGATCAGGAAATAGCCACGCAATCCATTACGATCAGATGCGTTACAGCAATGGTCAGCAAAGCAACAAACCCGCCAAAGCGACATTCCTGTAATTGCGAACACAAACAACGACGTATTCGTATCTTTTCAGCATGAAGTGTGGTGGAATCGCTCGAACACCACCGGCACGCGGAAAGGGCAAGTCGCATTGAGTCGTGTCAATCATTACAATGGGCAACTTCTTGCGGGTTGTTTGCCGGGTTCGCGTTCTACGTGGCCGACGGCGCTGGGGACGAATCCACGATCAATATCATTGAAGGAGGCACGATGGCGGAAGGGTTGTTAAAGGGAAAACGCGGGGTCATCCTCGGCGTTGCGAACGAGAAGTCTATCGCATGGGGATGCGCGCAGGCCTGCGCTGCGGCCGGCGCCACGTTGGCCTTTAATTATCTCGGCGAATCCTTGGAGCGCCGCGTACGCAAGCTCGTGGACGAAAGTTTGCCGGGGTCGCCCGTGTTTCAGTGCAACGTGCAGAACGATGACGAGATCGCCGCCTACTTCGAGTCAATCAAGAAGGAATGGGGCACCATCGATTTCGTAATCCATTCCATCGCTTTCGCGAACAAGGAAGACCTCACCAATCAATTCATCTCCACGAGCCGCGAGAACTTCGCGCTGGCCCTGGACATCTCGGCCTACTCGCTGGTCGCTGTTGCGCGCGAGGCCGCGCCGATCATGAATGAAGGCGGCAGCATCGTCGCCATGTCGTACTACGGCGCTGAGAAAGTTGTGCCGCGCTACAACGTCATGGGCGTGGCCAAGGCCGCCCTCGAGAGTTGCTCAAAATACCTCGCCTGGGATCTCGGCGAGAAAGGCATTCGCGTAAACTGCATCAGCGCGGGGCCCATTCGCACCCTTTCGGCAAGCGCCATCGCGGGCGTACGCTTGATGCTGCGCACGACCGAGAAGTTTGCGCCGCTGCGCCGCAACGTGACGCAGGACGAGGTGGGCCAGTCCGCCGTGTATTTGCTTTCCGATCTGTCGTCGGGCGTCACGGGCGAAGTGTTGCATGTGGACAGTGGATACAACATCATGGGCATGTACGGCGTGGACGAGGGCGGTCAGGATTAGCTGAGGAGCCCAGCCTCGCCAAGTCAAGCGTCGAACTCGGGGGAGTCGATATGATTTTGCGGTCCGTGGTAATCCGCTCGTTTTTCATCCTGAGCCTGCTTGCATTCAGTTGCGGCGCGTTGGCCGACGATGCGCCGCCCCACAATCTGCCGGATCGCGAGGAATGGTTCAGCGATCTCGGTTTGGGGCTGTTCATCCATTGGAGCGTGGATTCCCAACTGGGATCGGTGATCAGCCACTCGCTGGTGGGGTCGTCCGAGGAGTATGCCGACCGGTTCTTCTCGGAGTTGCCGACGACCTTTGAGCCAAAGCAATTCAATCCGGAGGACTGGGCGCGGCTCGCGCGCGTCGCCGGAATTCGTTACGTCATGTTCACGGCGAAGCATCACAGCGGTTTCTGCATGTTCGATACGAAGTCCACGGACTTCTCGATCATGCACACACCCCTCAAGCGCGACATCACGGGCGAGGTGATGGACGCGTTTCGCGCGGAAGAAATCGCAACGGGCATCTACTTCTCCCCCGAAGACGCGTGGATCATGCATAAGCAAGGGCATGTCGTGGCGCGGAGGCGTCCCTACGCGCTCCCGTCAAACAATCCGGAGATGCTCGAGCACAATCGCCGGCAATTGACAGAGTTATTCACAAACTACGGCGCCATCGATCTGGCCTTCCTGGACAGTCCCGACGCGGCCGATGCGGTCAAGACAATCTGGGACATTAACCGGAACGTCGTCATTACGCGCGGCGTCATGGAAACCCCGGAGCAGACGACGCCCGATGCCCCACTCCCGCCGCCGTGGGAGGCCTGCTACACGCTGGGATCCCAATGGCAGTTCAAGCCGACCAACGAAGACTACAAGTCCGGCACCGAATTGATAGAGATGCTCATCGAGATCCGGGCCAAGGGCGGCAATCTGTTAATCAACGTTGGCCCGGAGCCCTCGGGGGTCATCCCGTTCGAGCAGGAGCGTATCCTGCGCGAACTGGCGCTGTGGATGTTCGTCAACGGCGAGGCGATATACGAGGTGCGGCCTTGGCACGTCATCCGGGAAGGCGACATCTGGTTCACCAAGGCGAAGGATGACGATACGGTTTACGCCTTCCTGACAAAGCAGCATCCCTGGAAACGGGGCGAACGGCGCGAGTTCGTATTGAAGACAGTGCGGGCCACAACGGCGACTACCATCGACGTGCTTGGACACAGCGGAACCTTAATCGAATACCAACCCGATGCCGACGCCAAGCCGCGCGCGGAGCAGCGAGATGACGGCCTCCATATCAGCGTCGTGCGCGGCCAACGGTTGTATAACAATCACGAGTGGCCTAATCCGGTGGTGGTGCGAATGAGGAAGGTGGAGGAGAGTCTTTAGTCTGGAGTCTTGAAGTCGGGAAACCAGCCGGTTGGTCAGCCGCCCGTGATAAGGGTCAGAGCCGGCAATCTGTAGCGTCCCGGCTTCCACGCCGGGCGATACTCGCAGCCGAAGTTCTATGAGGGGAATCACGCCCGGCGTGGAAGCCGGGCGCTACAGGAACGTTTTCTACTATTGGCCGACGGTTAGGAAGGACAACCGACATTTCGATCGCGTTCGACACGCCGGAGAAGCCCTCCCTATTTTACCTCCAGCCTCCAGCCTCCAGTCTCCAGTCTCCAGTCGCCAGCCTACAATCCCAGATCGTCCATCGCCTGTTCTTGACGCTGGGTCTGCTGCGATCCGATATCCCGGGCGCCGCCGCGCGCGCGGCTGCCCGCGGCGCTCGAACCCGCACTGCTCATGCTATTGAGTTCATTCTGAATGCCGATGCCGGTCATGGTTTCACCCATGAGTCCCCCGCCTCCAACACCCGGCTGTCGCGTGCCGGTTTGCGCGGTCTGCCCGCCGTAAGGCGCAACCTGATTGGGCGACTGACCCTGGGGTTCGTAGAGCGCGCCGGTCTGCGGGTCGTAAATAAACGGCATCCCGTTGTTCGCCTTCGGAACTTCTTTCAAATAAGTTGGTGCCAGTTGGTCCAGCGAAGTCGGATAGTATCCCGTCGCCATTCCATACTGATTGATGGCGCCACGGATTCGCGCCATCTTGTCGGTGTTGGATTCCTGTGAACGTGCCGGCTGCGGCGCAACAGGTCCGTCGAGCAGCACTTTACCAGTGGATGGATCATACCCGTAGGGGCGACCATCGGGCTGCGTCGGCACCTGGGTGAAGTACTCGGGTACAAGTGCCTGCAATGACGCGGGGTACTCGCCATGTTCCGCGGCGTAGGCCTGGATTGCGTGATTGATTTCGATGTCCGAGGTCGTTTGCTGGGCGTTTTCCAACTGCCGCTGCAGGGTACCGAGCTGTTCGGCTTGCAGTTCGCTCTGAATCGCCGTCGACATCAGCATGTCGAGCATACAACCGGTCGTCATGAGCGGAACGAGGCTCAATACGATGAGTTTGAAGTGTCGCATGACACATCCCTCCTGTCCTTCATTCAGTATATCATAGGTGGCGCTGAGCCGTTCGAACGAGTCAGGGCATGCAATCCCCGAACTTGGGAGCCAGAAATGGACGCGGCGCGGAATCCCGTTTGGGTTCCGCGCCGCTTTCCTGCCTTGCAGCTTGAATTTACGTTGAAGTTACAGGTTGTAACCCGCTTCTTCGTGCAGACTGATATCGAGACCCTGGGTCTCCTGCTGTTCACTCACGCGAAGCCCAACCACGACATCCACTATCTTGAGCAGGATGAAGCTGAGCACGCCACAGTAGACGATGGTCACCAGCGCGCCCTTGACCTGCTGGATGAACTGCGCACCGATGCTGATCTCTTCCCAGCCGCCGAGACTGGTCGAGGCGAAGACACCGGTCAACAGCGCGCCCACAAGGCCGCCGATACCGTGCACGCCGAATGCGTCCAGGGAGTCGTCATAGCCCAGCGCGCGCTTCAGGGACGTGGCACCGAGGAAACAGATGCCGCCGGACGCGAGCCCGATGACCAGCGCGCCCATGGGGCCAACGGTGCCAGATGCAGGGGTGATCGCAACCAGGCCGGCAACGGCGCCCGTCACGGTACCAAGGGCGCTGGGTTTGCCATGTTTGCCCCATTCGATGAACATCCATGCCAGAGCCGCGGCGGCGGTCGCAATCTGCGTCACGAGCATGGCCATACCCGCGGAACCGTTCGCGGCAACAGCACTGCCGGCATTGAATCCGAACCAGCCGACCCACAGCATCCCCGCCCCGGTGACCGTCATCGTGAGGTTATGCGGGGGCATGGGCGTCGTGGGATAACCGCGGCGTTTGCCTACCAGGATGGCGGCGATCAGGGCCGCAACACCCGCATTGATGTGTACGACCGTGCCGCCGGCAAAGTCGAGCACGCCCCAGAGGTCGCCCATGAGCGAACCGCCGCCGGACCACACCATGTGGCACACGGGCGCGTAGACGAAGGTGAACCATAGCGCGGTGAACAAGAGCACCGCGGAAAACTTCATGCGTTCCGCGAACGCGCCCGCGATCAGCGCCGGGGTGATGATTGCGAAGGTCAACTGGAAACACACGAAGACGGACAGGGGGATCGTGCCGGACAGCTCGTCCGGGGATACGCCTTTCAGGAAGAGATAGGAGAACCCGCCCACGAAGGATCGCAGATTCAATACCCCCTCCTCCATACCCGTCGTATCAAATGCGAGACTGTACCCGTAAATGACCCACAGAATTGTCACCAACGCCGTGATCGCGAAACATTGCATCAGGACGGACAGCACGTTCCGGGTTCGCACCAATCCACCGTAGAACAACGACAGTCCGGGGATCGTCATGAACAAGACCAATGCCGTAGCCGTCAGCATCCACGCGGTATCGCCCGTGTCCAGTACCGGCGCTTCCTCCACGACCTCCACGGCCGGCACCGCTTCTTCCTGCGCGACCGAAGTCAACACAGGGACGCACAGGAACGCAAGAAGCAGCGCGATGCGCAGGTATGGTGTGGCTGCCGCCTCACTTACTCTTCCAAACAAACCCATTACCCGATCTCCTCTTTCGTGCGGTATCGAGCGCTGCCGCGCCCGGAACTCCCTTTCAACCGGCTCACTCCGTGTTCGATAACACTGGGCCGAGCACCAACCAACCACTACGACAGGGCCACGTCGCCCGTCTCGCCCGTACGAATCCGCACGGCGTCTTCGATTGGGGAAACGAAAATCTTTCCATCCCCGATGCTTTCCGTCGCGGCGGCCTTCTGGATGGCATCCACAACGGCCTGTACGTTCTCGTCGGCGACGACGATTTCGAGCTTGACCTTTGGCAGAAACTCCACGACGTATTCGGCGCCGCGATAGAGTTCTTTATGACCCTTCTGCCGGCCGAACCCCTTTACTTCAGAGACGGTGAGGCCATGAACGCCGACGGCGGCGATGGCATCCTTGACGTCTTCCAACTTGAACGGCTTAATAATCGCTTCGATTTTTCGCACGGCGGCTCCCTCATTTAGACAGATCTCGACTGACGTCGAGAACTAGATTACTTACACTAGATTCAGCGCTATCGAAACCCGTGCACGTGTCGATATGGGCAAGAGCAAACCGTATGCCAACTGGATTCCGGCATACATCCCGGCCCGGCAGCGGGAACCCTCCGATCCCCATGTAAGGAACGTTCCTGTAGACGCTTACGACGGTTGAACCGATAAATAATACGCCCACGAACTCCGGGAATACCTGATCGACACCCAGGTGACACGCCGAGACAAAACATACATTTTGGTAATTCACACCGCAGAGGTTTCTACCATCCGGTATCTTTCCTTGCCATTTGGGACGGCCAAGAAAGGTCCGACTCTGGTTTAGCGGATTTCTGGACCAACCGCGCTGAATCCTCGATATCCGGGAAAAACTTAACCACTGCTACGGGTGCGAAGCATCCCATTCGTGCGGCATAACCAAGCGACGAAGCGTAGCGATGACCCAGAATACGCAGCGGAATTAGAAGCGAGTTGACACTGATGACTACGATCTGTATACTGTTGGCGATCGATAGAGTTAGAACGGATTGCACATCTCACGCAGTTGGTATGGGTCAAGGGGTACCGTTGGGTCGATGACAGCCCAGAAACGGGAAAACGCATTGAGCGTCGCGTTGGCGACCCTGTTGGGGTCCAAAGCGCGTGCCGCGATTCTTCGGCTCTTCCTGGCCGACCCGACTCGGGCCTACTACCAGCGACAGATTGAGGCGGCAACCGGGCTTCCTATCCGGGCGGTCCAACGCGAATTGGAACGTCTCCAGTCAATTGAATTCCTCTATCGGCATACGGAAGGGAACCGGACCTACTACCAGGTTGACATGTTGTTCCCCCTGTTTCAGGAACTGCGCGCCCTCGTATTGAAGGCGGCAAGCCCGCTGGACCGACTCCGGGGAGCCGTGGCGGTCAACCCGAGTGTTTTGATCGCGCTGCTCGACGAGGACGCAAACCAAGTGCTCCTCGTGACCACGGGGCCCGAAGCACCGCCGATACCGCCCATGGAACCGTACGCCATTGAAACCATGTCGCGCGAAGCGTTCGCCAGGGAATTGGCGGAGCGCTCCGCGCGTATTGATAGCCTGCTCACACGGAGCGTGGATTTGCTCGGAAGAAGGGAAGACGTCGTCTGGCGTCGGATCGAAGCCGCAGGCTATTCGATCCAGAAAGGGAAAGGTGTGGCTTAACATGCGGACAACCAGCGCAATTCAGCGGTTGTGTGAATCGTGGTGGGAGAAGCTCGCGGATTCCACGCGGGAAGACCAGCACCTGTACGCGGAGAAATTCCTCGCGCTCCTCGGATGGAACGAGTCCGACGAACTCGAGCCGGCCGCGGTCCCGGGCCATCCCACGACCCTGGCCTATATCATCCGGTCGGGCGAACAGACGAGCATGGTCGCGTACTTCGTGCTGCCCGGGGTGCTGGAACCGCCCAGCAACGCGATCAAGCGAAGCCTGGACTTCTGCCCCATCACCCGCGCCCTCGTCGACATGAACCGCGTCTTCGGCGCGCCCTACGCTTATGTGACCGACTTGTTCCGATCCTACTTGTATGATGCCAAGACCGACGAACTGCTGTTGGTGGCCGATACGCCCGCGGCGTTCACGTCCGAGTTTGGGGACGTTCTGCTGCGATCGAACGTGGAAGCGGGCTCGCTGGACGACGTGCGGCGGCAACCCCGCAGCTATGTGGCGCGGCAATTGCGCGAATGGATTCATCGCTGGACCGAAACCCTGATGAGTGAGTGGCGGGCGCCGGAAGAGGCTGCCTGGCTCGCCATGGACCGTATGGTAACCCTGCGGTTTCTGGCCGAGCACGACATCCTTCGGAGGCCCGGCGCCTCGCCCAACCCCATCAAACGCCGTCTCACCCCGCCGCCCAGCGGGTCGGAGGAAGGCTGCGGTCATGCGTTAACGTCACTATGCAAAGACATATTTGAGCAGTGGGGCGCGGGCCTCTTCGCACCGCAGCCTCCGGTAGAGGCGATCCTCGCGCAGGACGCGGTTGCGGGTCCGCTCGTCAACGAGTTGGCCCTCCAGTCGCGCGGCAAGTTCAGTCTCGCCACGGTGCTCGAAAGCTTCAACTACGGCGACGCGGCGGAGAAGGCGCGCGTTCGCATGATTCCCGAGGATAACGAGGAACGGCAGGCGTACCTCGCGCAACAAACCTGCGCGACCATCGACGAGGCGCGCATTGAACTCGATCTTGCCGATGAAGGTTACCGCGCGATCTTCCGCTGGTTCGATCAGTTGGTCGAACTGTACGCCCGGCTCGGCGCAGAGTTCGAAGCCGCCACGCAGGCGGAACAGACCGGTGCTTCAGACCTGGACCTATTCGATTGGTCGGAGATCAATGCGAAACGGCCCAGCGCCTTCAGCGATGGACTCCGCCACGCCATCGAGCAAGGCCTGACGATCTACTGCAGTTCGCCGCGCCAATTCCGCACCGCGCGGTTGATCCTGTACTTGCACCTCGCCACGCGCTACGAACACGGCGATGCCCGATTCGAGATATTCCCCACCGTGGAGACCGCGCTTCAACGCCGTCCTCACATGCTCGATTCCGACCGGCGCCGCATCTTCCAGGGTTCGTCCGAAGACGAGTGGGAAGTGATCTAGCAGGATACGCACTTACCATAGCGTTAACCTTCCGGCGCTGACTTGACTCAGCCCTCGTTTACGCATAGCGTAACGCAGGGGACAGACCGGCGTTTCCCGCCGGTTCCGGGTGCGGCCACGTGTCCAAGGCAGTCTACCCTTCCCCCATGACCGGCTACAGAGATAAACAGAGGGAGACGTATGACCATGAAACCATTCGGAATCGCATTTCTCGCGTTCGCGTTAATCGCGCCCATCGTTTCGGCGCAAGGTGCGGGGTTGGACCAGCTTTACCAGCTCAACGACGCACAATCCCGCTCCATTAGCCCGGAGAACTTCACGGGCGAAAAGGGCAAGGGCGGCATGGCGACCCTGGAAGAGGGCACCGCAGCGAAGGCCGCGCGCGAACTCGGCCAGGGCTGGAAGGTCAACCCGTACGTGCACATCAAGCCGGGTGAAACATTCACGATGGGCGAGATCGACGGCTCCGGGATCATTCGTCATATCTGGATGACGCCCGTCGGCGATTACCGGCTCATGATCTTTCGCATCTATTGGGACGATGAAGAAGCGGCCTCGGTTGAAGTGCCCGTGGGCGACTTCTTCGCAGCCGGTTGGGGCATCGGCAACGAGCCGCAGATTGCCTCGCTGGCCGTGTGTGTGAATCCCCGCAGCGGATTCAACTCGTACTGGAAGATGCCGTTCCGCAAGGGCGCGAAGATCACCATGGAGAACCTGGGCGAGAAACAGGCTACGGTCTACTACCAGATCGATTACTCGCTCGAAGACGTGGCGAAAGACACCCCCTACTTCCACGCCCAGTTCCGCCGCACCAATCCGCTCCCGTACAAGGAAGTGTTCACCATCGTCGATGGCATCAAGGGCAAGGGCCAATACGTGGGCACCTACCTCGCCCACGGCGCAAACAGCCCGGGCTGGTGGGGCGAAGGCGAAATCAAGTTCTTCATCGACGGTGACGGCGAGTTCCCCACCATCTGCGGCACCGGCGAGGAAGATTACTTCTGCGGCTCCTACGGCTATGAGGAACAAGAAGAAAACGGCAAATACACCTACACCAGTTTCAGCAGCCCCTACACGGGCTTCTACCACGTGCCCTTCGAGGGCGAGCAACGCCGCTTCGGCCAGTACCGCTGGCACATCACCGATCCCGTCCGATTCGATCAGGATCTGAGGATCACGATCCAGGCCTTGGGTTGGCAGAGCGAAGGCCGGTACCTGCCCTTGCAGGACGACCTGGCCGCGGTCTCCTACTGGTACCAGATGGAGCCGCACGCGCCCTTCCCCGCCCTGCCGGCGAAAGAAGCGCTGGTGATTACGAACGAGTGACCGCGTAGCGGAGCGAGAATAGGACCTATAGGACCTACAGACTGATAGGACGAACAGGACGTAGACGCGTATGCCACGGGACATTCCGGGGCCGGATTCGGTTCCAGAGATCTCGGTTCGGAAACGATGAAGCGGATCGCGCCGTCGGTTGAGGAATAATCGTCAGCTACGCGTTGCGTGTCCTATCGGTCCTATTCGTCCGATAGGTCCTATTCTCCATCTTCCGGAGTAGCACTTCGCACTCACGCCCGCGTGACCACCACTTCCCGGGGCCGCTTCCGCGTCGTGGCGAACTGGGCTACCGCGCCGGAGATGGCCACGAGAGCCCAGCAGGTGATCAGCACCTGCCGGTCTTTGCCGAGTTCGACCGGCTGTTGAAGTATGTCGAGAAACGAGGGGCCTACAAGAAAGAAGGCAATCCCGCATACGACGATCCACGCCCCCAAGGCGGCCGTGGCGAGCACCATGATGCCGCGCTCCAGCGCGATGGCGATGAGGCCGCCCGCCAGCGCACAACCGAAGACAATCCAGATCGCGTACGGATTGGTGGAATCCGCCATCACCGTGTAGGTGACCAGCGCCGAACCCAAGAAACCCACTAGGAATACGCCGAACTTGTAGAGAAAGAAGAGCGCCATGGCGCCGCAAACGCCACCCACCAACCCGGCGATCGCCGCTACTGCCGTTTGCTCGGGAAACAACCAGACGATCAGCAATCCAGCCACTCCGCCCGCGAGGATGAATCCCGTGAGACCGATGACGACCTTCAAGGTCTTGTACCCCAGGAAGCAATACAGGGTGCCCACCGCGATGGCAATAGCTACCACGCCGTTAATTGTCGTTTCCGGCATCTGACTCAGTTCGGGAAAAGTTTCCACGCGCAACTCCGACTCGTTCTCGGACGATCTTGCGACTGCCCGACCCATTTGTCAAGTGTTTACTAACGCGCACTGATTCGCCGAATGCGTTAAATAATTACTTTGCAACGTTTTACAACAACGCCTGATTTCCGGACGTGTCTCTCGTTTGCGATGCACAACGCCCTCTGCACTATTCCCCCTCGTACTTGCTATCGCGTTGATTTCCAACGGGAAACCTGATAAATTATGCGCCTCTCCGCGACGTGGACGGTAACTTGTTCCATCCCACGCGGCCTGTCCATCGTGCTGATCGACAGGGATTTTCAGATGTTGCTGGAACCCGAGTTGTCAGGGAGCGACCTGAGCAATGCCAACCTATTCATATCAGTGCCAGAAGTGCGAGACCGTCCGAGACGTCTTCCATAGCATGTCCGCAACGCCACGTCTCACGTGCGAGAGTTGTGGCAGCCGCCGAATGAAGCGGCTCCTCGGCACCGGAGCGGGAATCATTTTCAAAGGTTCCGGCTTCTACGAGACCGACTACAAGAACGGCTCGAAGAAGAAGAACGGCGAATCCAGCGGATCGGAGTCCAAATCCGAAAGCAAGTCTGAAAGCAAAACAGAAACGGCCAAGACCGAATCGAAGTCCAGTACGAAGAAATCGGCGGGGAGCGGCTCGGCCGCCTAAGCAATCCATTCCGGGCGCGTTCGAGACTGTCTCGACCGCGCTCGAATTGTTTATAGCAGTGGGGACGAAATCCGGGCACTTCAGATCCGGGGAGCAACCTTCCCGAAGGGCGGTAAGTGCGCATAGCGTGTCTTCTTCACATATTCAGGACACGCGGCAGCACGACCAACCAAGGGGAGCGCGAAAGACCATGAACACCATCGAAATCAAAACCCTCGGCGAAGAGCACATCATCAACACGTACGGTTCGCGGAACCTCGCGTTCGTACGGGGCGAAGGGACCGCCCTCTGGGATGCGGACGGCAGGGAGTACCTGGACTTTTTCGCCGGCATCGCGGTGGTCGGGTTAGGTCATTGCCACCCCGCGGTCACGAAAGCCATCTGCGAGCAAGCCAAGACGTTGGTCCACGTATCCAACCTTTACCACACGCAACCGCAGGTCGAACTCGCCGCGTTGCTCTGCAAGCACACCTTCGCGGATCGGTGGTTCTTCAGTAACTGCGGCGCGACGGCGATCGAATCCGCCATCAAAATCGTCCGGCGGTACTGGCATCAAAAGGGCACGCCGAAGCCCGAGATCATCGCCATGAATCAGTCCTTCCACGGCCGGACCATGGCGGCCATCACCGCGACCGGCCAGCCGAAATACCACGAAGGTTTCGCCCCCATGCTGCCGGGGATCAAGCACGTGCCGTACAACGACCTCGACGCATTGCGGAACGCCGTGACGAAGGAGACCGGCGCAATCCTGATGGAACTGATCCAGGGCGAAGGCGGCGTACGGGTCGCGGACGAGGCATTCGTCAAGGGCGCGCGGAAACTCTGCGACGAGAAAGGGATTCTACTCGTATTCGATGAAGTGCAGACCGGCATGGGCCGGACCGGCAAACTCTTCGCCCACGAACATTACGGCATCACGCCCGACGTCATCTGCATCGCGAAAGCGCTTGGCAACGGTGTTCCCATCGGCGCGATGGGTTGTACGGAAGAAGTGGCGACCGGTTTCAGTGTGGGTTCCCACGCGACGACCTTTGGCGGTAATCCGCTATGTACCGCCGCCGCAAAGGCTACGTTGGAGACCATGGTTCAACCGGGATTCCTCGACCACGTTGCCGAAGTCGGCGAATACTTCCTGAACCAACTCAGAGGTTTATCCCAAAAACACGAGCAGATCGTAGAAGTCCGGGGCAAAGGACTCATGATCGGCGCCGAACTCAACGATGCCGTAGCGCCGGTGGTCCAGAAAATGCTCGCCGCCGGCATCGTGTGCGGACCCGCCGGACCCAACGTGCTCCGCTTCGTTCCCCCACTCATCGTGACGTCTGAACAGGTTGACCGGGTGGTGGCCGCGCTGGACGCGGCACTTGGAGAGAGTTGACATGCTCCACGATCTCATTTCGCTCGCCGATCTCACCACGGAAGAAATCCAGGGCCTCCTGGATCTGTCCGCAAAACTGAAGAAGGACCTGAAGGAAGGCAAATCCGCGCGCCCGCTCGATGGCAAAACGGTTGCCATGATTTTCGAGAAGCCGAGTCTGCGCACGCGCGTCACCTTCGAGACCGGGATCTTTCAGCTCGGCGGCCATGGGATTGTGCTGGAGTCCGGCCAGATCAAGTTGGGCGAACGCGAATCGGTACCCGATATCGCGCGCAACCTCGAGCGCTGGGTTGATGGCATCGTCGCGCGCACCTACCGTCATGAGTCCGTCGTCGACTTGGCGGCCTTCGCGTCGGTGCCGGTGATCAATGCCTTGACGGACAAGCTCCACCCTTGCCAGGTGCTTGCCGACGCGCAGGCTTTGGTCGAGTGCAAGGGGGATCTGAGCAGCCTGAAACTCGCATTTGTCGGCGACGGAAACAACGTATGCGCTTCGTGGTTCAACTTCGCGGCGAAGATCCCTCTCAACGTGACCTTGGTCTGCCCGGAAGGGTATGAAATCGAGCAGGATATCCTGGACTATGCCCAGCGGCATGCGAAAGGTACCGTTGAGGTAACGCACGATATCGAGGCCGGTCTGAAGTTCGCCGATGCCGTCTACACCGATGTCTGGGCCAGCATGGGCCAGGAGGACGAAACGGAAGCGAGGAAGAAGATCTTCGCGCCGTATCAAGTGAACACGAAGTTGATGGCACTCGCCAAATCGGACGCCGTGTTCATGCACTGCCTCCCCGCGAAGCGCGGTCTGGAGGTCACGGACGAAGTCATCGACAGCGAACGCTCCATTGTATTCGACGAAGCTGAGAATCGGCTTCATGCCCAAAAGGCAATCTTGGTCTCCCTACTGGGTGGCGCATAGCATTGGCAATACCGCGTCTGAAGCCCGCGTTTGGGCGGACGTGGTTTGAGGTGAGAAAGGGAATCAGAACATGGCGTCAGATGTAAAGAAAATCGCACTTGCCTATTCGGGCGGTTTGGACACCTCGGTAATTCTCAAATGGCTCCAGGAGACTTATAAAGCCGACATAGTGGCGTATATTGCCGACATCGGCCAGGGCGAAGAGACGGCCCCCGCCGTGGAGAAGGCCAAAAAGACCGGGGCCAGTTCGGTCCATTGTCTCGATCTCCGCGAAGAGTTTGTTCGCGACTATGTATTCCCCGCCATGCGGGCCAACGCCATTTACGAGGGCTGCTACCTGCTGGGAACCAGCATCGCCCGGCCCCTCATCGCGAAGGGCCAGATCGATGTACTGCGGAAGGAAAAGGCTGACGCAGTATCCCACGGCGCGACGGGCAAAGGCAACGACCAGGTCCGCTTTGAGCTGACCTATCTCGCCCTCGAACCCAATGTGACGATTATCGCCCCCTGGCGGGATCCGAAGTGGGATCTGACGAGCCGCACCAAGATGCTGGACTACGCCGAGAAGCACGGTATCGAGGTGCCGGTCACGGCGGCTAAGCCGTACTCCATGGATGCCAACCTGCTCCACATCTCCTATGAAGGGGGCATTCTCGAGGACCCGTGGAACGAGCCGCCCATGGATATGTTCCGGCGCACCGTGGACCCCTCCCAGTCACCTGACGAGCCGACCTATGTCGAGATCGACTTCGAGGAAGGTACACCGGTGGCCGTCGACGGCAAGCGCCTGGGTCCGGTGGAATTGATGGAGACGCTCAACAAGCTCGCCGGCGCCAACGGCGTGGGGCGCGTGGACTTGGTCGAGAACCGGTTTGTGGGCATGAAATCGCGCGGCGTGTACGAGACTCCGGGGGGCACCGTGCTGTACGCGGCCCATCGAGCGGTCGAATCGCTGACGATGGATCGGGAAGTCATGCTCGAACGGGATCGCCTCTCCCCCAAGATCGCCCAGCTCATGTACAACGGATTCTGGTTCGCACCGGAGATGAAGGTCCTGAAGGCCTTCGTCGACAAGACGCAGGAAGATGTGACGGGCACGGCCCGCATCAAGCTCTACAAGGGGAACTGCACCGTGGTCGGCCGCAAGGCGCCGAAGTCGCTCTACGACCCGCAGATTTCGACCTTTGAGGAAGATGAAGGGGCGTATGCGCAGAGCGACGCGGGAGCGTTCATCCGCCTGAATGCGCTGCGGCTCCGGGTGCGGAAGAACGCCGGGTTGGAACCGTAGGAAGCGAATCAGTCCAACGCGGGAAGGCAGTTCACATGGCGAAACAATGGGGCGGACGGTTCGAGGCGAAGACCGACGCGCTCGTGGAGAAACTGGGCGAGTCGGTTTCCTTCGACGCGCGGCTAGCGCCGTGGGATATCCGGGCGAGCCTGGCCCACGCGCGCATGCTCGGGGAACAGGGAATCCTGACCAAGAAGGACGTGCGCGCGATCCTCTCCGGGCTAAAAGGAATCGCGACAGAAATCGAGTCGGGTGCATTTCACTTCGATCCCGCGCTGGAGGACGTTCACACCAACATTGAAGTCGCCCTGGTGAAGCGCATTGGCGATGCCGGCAAGCGGCTGCACACCGGCCGCAGCCGGAACGATCAAATTGCGACCGACGTCCGTCTCTGGACGCGGGACCAAATTGACACCGTGCTCAGCCTTCTTCGTGACTTGCGGGGCGCTCTGGTCGATTTCGCCGAGGCGCACATCGACGTGATTCTCCCGGGATGCACGCACCTGCAACACGCGCAACCGGTACTCCTCGCGCACCATTTCCTTGCCTATTTCGAGATGTTCAGCCGCGACGCACAACGCTTCACTGAACTACGGCGGCGCGTGAACGTGCTGCCGCTCGGGTCGGCAGCGCTTGCCGGTACCCCCTACCCCATCGATCGAAAAATGGTCGCGAAGGAACTGGGCTTCGAAGCGGTTTCCGCGAACAGCATGGACGCGGTCTCGGATCGGGATTTTGCCATCGAGTTTTGCTCTTGCGCGTCGCTGACCATGATGCACCTGAGCCGGTTCTGTGAAGAGATGATTCTCTGGTCCACGCCGGAGTTCGGGTTCATCGAGATTGGGGATGCCTACACCACCGGTTCGAGCATCATGCCCCAGAAGAAGAACCCCGACGTGGCGGAGTTGGTTCGGGGCAAGACCGGCCGGGTCTATGGTAGTCTGACGGCGCTCCTCACGTTGATGAAGGGATTGCCAATGACTTACAACCGGGATCTGCAAGAGGACAAGGAACCGCTATTCGACGCGTCGGACACGATCCAGCTTTGCGTGGCGGTTGTGGCCCGCATGATCCCCTCGATCAAGGTTCGCCCCGATGCCATGATTGCGGCGGCGCGCGAAGGATTCTTGGAAGCCACAGACGTGGCGGACTATCTGGTGGGCAAGGGAATGCCGTTTCGCGAAGCCCACGGCGTGGTGGGCCGCATCGTGCTGCACTGCGAAAAACACGGAAAACGCTTGCCAGACTTGACAACTCAGGAATTCCAGACTTTCAGCCCGCGTTTCTCTGCGGATGTCCATCGGCTCCTGGACTCGGAATCCATCGTGAATCGGCGCGACAACCTTGGCGCCACAGCCCCAACACGGGTGCGGGCGGCGCTCCGCGCAGCGCGTAAAATGCTGCAATAGTGGTTTGTTAGGCATTCCGTCCCCCCGTGTGGTACCATTCCGAATGTGTCGACTTCTTTGGGCGGCTCTATGAAAAGTACGAACAAGATTCTCGTCGTTGACGATGAAGCGGTAATTAGAGAACTCTTGACGGATATCCTTGAAGACGACGGATATCCGGTAGAAGCCATGCCCAACGCGCCTTCCGCGCTCAACCTCCTTAAAGACCGCGACGATTTCGTTCTCCTGTTCACCGACATCATGATGCCGGATATGGACGGTATTCAGTTGATTCGGGAAGCGCGCAAGATTCGCCCCACCATAATCCCCATCGTGATGACGGGGTTCGCCACCCTGGAAACCGCGCGCGCCGCCGTCAAAGAGGGCGCATACGATTACGTCCTCAAGCCCTTCAGCTTGAGCGAGGTCAAGCTCGCCGTGGCCAATGCCATTGAGCGGTACCGGCTCGCCACGGAGAATGCGCGGCTCAGGGAACTGACAGAAATTTTCAGCATCAGCGAATCCATGGCCGGGATACAGGACGAACGAAGGCTCCTCGACTTCGTGTTACAGGCGGCCCTCAACCAGGTCGGCGCCTATCGCGGCTCCTTGATGGTTGCCGGTGAAGACGGCAGAACGCTGGAGGTGGCATCGAGCGCGGGCCTGTCCGAGGAGGCCGTTTCCACGATCGTCGAGTTTGGGAAAGGGATATCGGGTAAGGTGGCCGAGAGCGGCCAATCCATTTTGGTCGAGAATATGGCGGAACGGCCGGAAGTGGAGAAGATTAGCCGGCGCCTCACGGAGACCTCGTTCGTATCTTTACCCCTGAAGGCATCAGGATCGCCCAATGGTCCCGAGGCCGCCCAGGTGCTCGCCGTTTTGAACGTCTGCGGCAAGCACGGGAACGGTTCGTTCACCGAGGCGGACCTGAAAACACTCGATATCGTCGCCAACCATGCGGCGGCTGCGCTAGGGAACGTGCGGCGCTTACGCCGTGTCGAACGAGCACACCTTGCCACCCTCGAGCACATGGCGCAACTCCTGGAAGCGCGCGACGACTATCTAGCTGGGCACAGTGCGCGGGTTCGCGATGTGGCGATGCGGCTCGCGGCCAGCCTGGAAGTGTCGCCCGCGGAATGCGAGCAGTTGGGAGTGGTTGCCTTGTTCCACGACATCGGTTACATGGGTGTCGATCCCACACTTCTTAGCAAGCCCGGAGAATTGAGCGACCACGAACAAGAGCAAGTCCGCCAGCACACGGTGATCGGAGATACGATCATACAGTCGGCCGAGATGCTGACGCCGGAGCAACGGCGCCTGGTTCGGAATCACCACGAGCGGGTCGACGGGTCGGGATATCCTGACGGGCTGTCTGGGGACGAGATCCCGTTGGTGGTACGCATCCTGAGTGTGGCCGAGGCCGTCGTCGCCATGGCCAGCGATCGGCCCTATCGGAAAGCCCTGGCCCCTGATGTAATCGTGACTGAATTGCAGTCGAAGCGTGGCGAACAATTTGATCCCGCCATCGCGGACAAGACAATTCACCTGATTCAGAACGGCGGTCTCTTCTAGCGCGAGCCGCCCCCCCTGCCTAGAAATTCCGAACCAGCGCTTCAACCACCGTGCCACGGCGATCCGCGCGGCTGTTCACCAATCGCGTTGCGTTGACCGATTCCACCTTGAACCCGCGGTACAAATTCTGAATGAACTTTGTCATCGAATTCGAAAGAATGAACTTCACGCCCTTCGCGTCCAGGGTACGTGCAACGTCTGCCAGACGTTGCTGCTCCGCGCGCCCAAACCCGCCACGGTCGTAGGCGGTGAACGATGCGGTCTTCGACACGGGATCGTAGGGCGGATCGAAGTACACGAGGTCCCCCGCTTTCGCGCGGCCCACGACCATCTCGAACGACTGGACGGAAATGTCGGCACGCTGAAGCGCTTCCGACGTGGCGCGGAGATTTACCTCGTCGCAGATGCGGGGATTTTTGTATCGCCCGAAGGGGACGTTGAAGATGCCTCGGCTGTTCTCGCGGAACAACCCGTTGTAGCAGGTCTTGTTCAGGTAGATGATGCGAGCCGCGCGTTCAAAGAGGTCCTCGGGCACCGCATCGCGCAGGGCGTAGTAATATTCTTCGGAGTGTTTTTCGCGATGGCGCTGCAAATGGTCGATCACCCGCTCGACATCTTGTTTCACGCCAAGGTACGCGGCGATCAGCCGCTCGTTGTTGTCGCTGAGATACGCGCGCTTGGTATTCCGGCGCAACCGATTAGTTCGTACGAGTTCGAAGAACAACGCGCCACCGCCAACGAAGGGCTCGTGGTAACGGCCGAAATCGCCCGCTCTTTCGACTTGGGCGATGAGGGGGCCCAAGAGTTGCCCCTTCCCTCCCACCCACTTCAGAAATGGACGCGGGACCTCCAGCTTCCGGCGGGTGTAACTCATAGTCCGAAGTACAACTCCAACCAGTCCCGGAGATCGATCAGATTTACGGCCATTCCAGTGGACAGCAGGTACGACTCCATGTTGCTCGAGAATCCCCGGCCCGAATACACGACGATTCCGCGAATGGGCCACGCGCGGATATCTTCCAAGGTTGCGGGGATCTTCTCTTCCGCACTCCCTTGGCCGTCTTGAAACTTGCACTCGACGCCCAGGCTCACGCGGGTTTCGGGATGCTTGAGCACGACGTCGATCCGCCGCTTCGCGCCCCAGATGCGCCGCCCGACCGGGACCTCCAATTCAACGACGAGACCCAAGGTTGCGCCCAAGGAGGCGACTTCCGTTTGTAGTTCCTTGCCGGAAGCGACGGCCTGCTGTTTACCTGGCATGATTCCTCGGAGAACGTGTGAACAACGATGGGCGAGTATGCCTGATGGGTGCGAGGGGATTCAACGAATGCAGGGTGCATCTCGCGTCGCAGGCGGACTCCGCGCGCTTCCGTGACTTGCGGGTGGCCTATGCCTGTGGTACGATTGGCCAAGGTTCCGGCAGAGGCACTTCTCGCCGGGGCATTCGGGGACGCTGACCTGGAAGAAAGGGTACACCATGTATCTTATGCGGTACAGGGGTTCTTATTGCGCGGGGTGGCAATGGCTTCCTTGAATACGCCAAGCGCCGGTTTCAGTCGCGACAAGCCGGTGATCCTGGTCGTCGACGACATGCCGGAGAACATCTCGTTGATGCGGCGGCTGCTGGCGCCGAAGGGGTATACCATCGCGGAAGCGCTGGGCGGAGTCGCGGCTTTGGAGGTGGTCGCTACGGACCCGCCGGACGTGATTCTCCTCGACCTCATCATGCCCGACATGAATGGATTCGAGGTCTGCGACCGGCTCAAGCGCGACCTGAGCACCCGGCACATTCCCATCATCATCATTACGGGCGTGGCCGAGCACGATGCGAATATCCGTGCGCTGGAAGCCGGCGTCGACGATTTCCTCATTCGGCCCATCGACCCCGTCCTGCTGGATGCGCGCATCCGTTCGTCCGTGAAGTCCAAGGCGCTTCAAGACCAGATCATCAAGTACCAGCGGCGGCTCGAAGACGACAATCTGGCGCTGGAGGAACGGGTCCGGGAGCGCACGGCGCAGTTGGAGCGGACTCAACAGGTCACCATGTTTTCGATGGCACGGCTGGCCGAATCTCGCGACCCGGAAACCGGAGAACATCTCGAGCGGATGCGGCGGTACGTTCGCGAAATCGCGATCGAAATGGGGTCTTGGACCAAGTATGACGGGATCATCGATAGCGGGTTCGTCGAGATCCTCTACTATTCGAGCCCGCTTCACGATATCGGCAAAGTGGGCATTCCCGATCAGATCCTGTTGAAACCTGGAAAGCTGAGTCCGGAAGAGTTCGACATCATGAAGACCCATACGCTCGTGGGAGGTGACACGCTCAAAGCGGCTGACGAAGAGGCCGGGGGCAACTCATTCCTTACCATGGGCCGTGATATTGCGTACTACCATCATGAGAAGTGGGACGGCAATGGCTATCCCTACGGGTTGAAAGGGGAGGACATTCCCTTGCCGGCGCGTATCGTGGCGTTAGGAGACGCCTACGACGCGCTCACGTCGAAACGCCCCTATAAAGAGCCGTTTTCCCATGAGAAGTCGCGCGACATCATCCTGGAAGCTGCCGGAGCGCACTTCGACCCGGATGTCATCGAGGCCTTCAAAGCGAGGGATACGCGGTTCATCCGGATACGGGATCAATATCAGGATTCCGGGCACCTGACGCACATCGAGCAGATCAATCAGACACTCGAGCGGTTGCGCCAACTCCAGGATCGGGCCCCGTGACGCTGATCAGGTGTTTGCAGCGCGTTCCCGCACGACGCGGCTGACCATCTCGATCAATGCAATCGTTGTGTACGGCTTTTGGATAAATGGAAGCACTTTGAGTTCGTTGTACCGGTCGGAAGCTTCAATCTCCGAATACCCGCTCGAAAGTATGACCGGCACCTTCGGATCACGCTTGCGAATCTCGGCGAAGGCTTCCGCACCGTCCATGACCGGCATCGTCATATCGAGTAGTACGCAACCGATGGACCCTTGGTGGGCCTCGAACACCTCGACCGCTTCGCGACCGTCCTCCGCCAGGAGAACTTCGTATCCGAAGCGCTCGAGAGTCAGGCGAGCGATGCGGCGCACCACCGGTTCGTCGTCGACAACGAGGACGACGCTCCCGCCCACTTCGTACTCGATATCTTCCGTCGTCTCCTGGGGAACTTCCGTCGCGGCGCGGCAGGGGAACAGAACGCGAATGACCGTGCCCTCGCCCAAGGTGCTGTCCACTTTGATGGCCGATCGGTGCGCCCGGGCGATGCCGAGCACTGCGGCCAGGCCGAGACCTCGACCCGGGAACTTTGTGCTGAAGAAGGGATCGAAAATGCGGCTCTGAATCTGCGGTTCCATTCCACATCCGGTGTCAGCCACCTCGATGAACACGTACTGGCCCTCTTGGAAGTCATCCTGTATGTACGTCGTGCCGAGGTATGCGGCGTCGGCCTTCATCACCCCCGTCGTAACGCGGATGTTCCCTCCGGTAGCCTCGACCGCGTCCGACGCATTAGTCACAAGATTGAGGATGACCTGCCGCAACTGTCCGGAGTCGCCCTCGATTTCGGGAAGGTCGTGATTCAAACGAACGTTGAGAAACGCACGCTTGGAAACGGCCGCCTCGATGAGATGCATCATCTCCTCCACCACGCGGGTGAGATCGACCGGGCGGAAACTGAACGCTCCCTTGCCTGAATACGCGAGAAGCTGAGTAGTCAGTTCCGCGGCATGGTGAGCCGCCTGCTCGATGTGAACGATACACTCCCGTACCGTGGAGTCTGCCGGCAATTCGAGCATGGCAAGCCCCGCGTTGCCGATGATACCCATCAGAAGGTTGTTAAAGTCATGGGCGATCCCGCCGGCCAAAACGCCGAGGCTCTCCAGCTTCTGGGCATGCTGCACCTGCGCTTCCAGGTGCTGCCGCTCGCTTTCCGCTTCCTTGCGGAGCATGGCGTTCCCGAAGATCTGGCCGATGATGGTCGCCATGACGACGTCGTCATCCGACCAAGGCTGCACGCGAGAGACCGTTTCAAACCCGAAGATACCAATGAGTCGCCGGCTGACCATGATGGGCACGTTCAGGAGGGATCGGATGTGTTGATTCTCCATCAATCGGCGCTCCCGGCCGGCGACGTCCGGAAGGTCGTCGAGCGTATGAAGCACGAGAGGATTGCCTTGCCCGAATTGGCCGACTGCCCAGGGAAACTCCTCCACCAGGATTACGTCGGAAATGACGCTCTTAAAGGACTGTATTCCTTCCGCACACCATTCGAAAGAGTCGATCAGTGTTCCCGTCTCGTCGGAGATCCAGTTCAGGTAGCATCGATCCACCCGGAGGAACTCACCAACGGTCCGCAGCGCCGACTCGACTGCGTCATCAATTTCATCAGGCGCCACGCCGATGAACTGGCTGGATACGGCGGTCACGATACGTTCGAATTCGACCCTTCGTAGCACTTCTTTCTCGGCATTTCGCCGGCTTACGACGTTGGCGATGATCTCACCGACGATTCGCACGGCGTTCTCGATATGTTCGCTCCACTGACGGGTCTCGTCCTCCGACCACAGCGCGAATACGCCGATGGTCTCTTCATTGTGTCTCACAGGTGCGACGAGCACATTGCCTTCTCGCATGAATTCGAGATTGATGACCACTCCGGGCGCATTCTGCACGTCGTCCGGAAGCCCGCGAAACGTCACCGTCCGTCCATCTCCAAGGCGATCGACAAGAAACCGGTACTGCTCAACCGAGCTGCCAACGAGCGGATGAAAGACGGGAGGAGTCGGGGTTTTCCACCATTCGAAGACGTGTTTTACGAGACCACGGGGCAAATCCGCAAGTATGAGCACCGCGCACGCCGCATCGGCAAACGTGCCGAGGCCGGCAAGTGCGGCGGTGATCGAACTATCCAAGTCGTGGGCTATGCGGCTCACAAGTTGTGTCGAGATGCGAACGATCAGGCGCTCGGTTTCGACGCGCTTGCGCAGCTCTTCTTCAATCCGCTTCTGTTCCGAAATGTCGATACACGAAACCATGAAGCAGAGCGGCGAACCGTCGGCATCCAGAACGCGCGTCGCCGCGAGATGGACCTCGAAGTGGGTTCCATTCTTGCGCTTGGCCGTAAGTTGGCCCGACCAGTGGTTGTGCTGCACAAGACGAATGCCGACGTAGCGCGCCATTCGTTCGTCCGCCCAGAAGTCTTGGGCGAACTGACCGATCACCTCCTCGACCTTGCCGTACCCCCACAGCCCCGCCAAAGCCTCGTTGGCGTACGTGATCGTTCCATCCAGATCGGCCATCGCGACCGGGCTGATGGACGAATCGATCGCCATCTGACGAATCCGATCCAACTGAAGCGCCCGGCGGCGTTGGGTCACGTCTTGCAGCACGAATTGAAGATACTCCTTGCCGGACTCCGGGTCACGCACCAAGTAGCAGTCGAACTGAACCCATCGCTCCGTCCCGTCGGAGGCAAGAAAAGACACCTCCTCACGGCGAATGCGAGCGGATCGGCGTAACTCGTCAACAAGTCTATCCACCGGGATTGGGCAGGCGGTCAGATCTGGGAGTTTGCTGTTGGGTGCAAGAGAAGGCGCGCCCCCACGATGTGCCACATCAAGCACCTTGAGCGCGGTTTCGTCTACGGAAGCAATGACGCCCGACGCCGCGACCCGGAGCAATCCGATCCCGGCAAAGCCCAAAGCTTCCTGACGAATATGGTCCATATCATCCAATGGAGGATGGCTGAAGTCCACGAAGGCTACTCCGTCGTATGACGCGCGGAACTGCGAGGACGGGTTCGGATAGTTGTCGAAACAGGGTCCGCCGGGCAAGTCATTAATCGCTATCGAAGTTTGAAAGTTCCACGACCAAACTCGGATGGTAGCAAAAGACTACACTTGGAACAACCGCTATCCGCTCGGATCGGTTGCCCGAAGTCGCTCACCCGGACGGGTCGTTGAATCGACATTACGCCCGCTGGCCGTTTTCCGGCCGCTCAGGAGCCCGCGGCTCGAATATGGCCGACCGTCTTCTCAAGACCTTCTTGAAGCGAAATGGAAGGTTGCCAGCCGAGGACACTCCGCGCCCGATCTCCCGTAATATAGATTTGACGGACTTCCCCCGGGCGGAGTTCCTTGAGAATGGGCTCATGGGGAAACCCGAGGATTTCCCGAAGTGTGTCAAAAATGGTCCGAACCGATGTTCCCACACCCGACCCGAGGTTCAGGGTCTCTCCCGAACCGTGCTCGACCGCAAGCAGATTGGCTCGGGCGATGTCCCCCACGTACACATAATCGCGCAATGGTTCACCGAAACCAAAGAGGGTCGGGGCTTTGCCTTCCAGCATGAGGCCGATGAGAATGGAACACACGCCCGCCTCGCCATGGGGGTTCTGGCGGGGTCCGTAAACGTTAGGATACCGAAGGATGGTGAAGTCCAATCCATACAGATGCCGGTAGAGATAGATATAGTGCTCCACCGAGTATTTCGCGGCGCCGTAATGGCAAATTGGCTTGGGCCAATACGCCTCCGACACGGGAAGATCGGGCGGTTCGCCGTAGATGGCCCCGCCGGTGGAGGCGAAGATGAACTTCCTTGCGCCACACTTCACAGCGCATTCGAGCACATTCAGAGAACCGCGGATGTTGACGTCGGCGTCGAATGACGGCTCTTCCACGCTCCGGCGCACGTCAATCTGTGCGGCGAGGTGATTGACCACGTCCGGCTTCACTTCGTCGAATATCGCGCAGAGGCCTTCCGAGCGCACGTCCATTTCGTAAAAGGTAGCGTTGGAATTCACGAAGTTGCGAAACCCCGAACTCAAGTTATCGACAACCGCGACATCATGCCCCGCGTTGATATAGGTATCGACGACGTGGGACCCGATGAAACCGGCTCCACCGGTGACGAGAATCTTGCTCATAGTACCTCGCAGAACAGAAAGTGAAAACGATTACCGTTGCTATTGGGATGATTTGGGCCGGGTCAGTATGACGCGACTGGCGCATCATGGAGGATCGAGCTGGCGCGAGTCAATGCGGACGAAGAGGGCCGAAGGAAGCGCCAACTCTAAGTTGTTCCCCAGGTTGCGTCTCGTCCGGCGGAGCGCCGATCTCCGCGGCGGAGGGGTCGACGTATTCCAGACTTTCCACCAGCTGGGGGAGATTCCGGCCCGCCCACGCCGCCGTATTCAAAAACGATACCGTGCCATCCATCCAGAGCACGTTGCCGCCACCGGGAATGTGATTGGAATTCACGACGGGTCCGCGTTCTCCGGTTTCCCCTTCCGGCCAGCCGCTGAAGGCATCCCACATGATCGGTATACGCGGTATACTACGGTCCGGCGGTGGAAGAAGGATGGGCGCACTGGTGTATACCCCGAGATAATCGTAGCTGCCGCGCAAGCTGTGCTCAGCCATGAGGTAAGTGCTTGGATCGACTGGATTGCCCTCCCGGTCGGTGAAGTCGGAACCCATCGGATTGGAAGGGCAAACGAACGACAGCGTATGGGGAAGGTAGTCCGGAAACAAGAAACGCACGCAGCGCGCGTCACCGTTTCCGCCGCTCCAGGGGAACGCGCCATTATTCTCCTTGGCATACATGTGGAGGGCCATCCCAAGTTGCGAAAGGTTGTTGAAGCAACTGGCCCGCCGCGCCTGCTCCCGCGCGCGCGCGAGAGCCGGGAGCAAAATAGCGGCCAGGATGCCAATGATGGCAATCACCACAAGCAACTCAATCAAGGTGAATCCAGCTTTCACCCGCGCACATTTCATGAGTACGCCTCCTGCCAGCGAAGAACCCGTACGGCACCACCATGACTGATCTCCGCCTCTACCGAGACTGTGGCGCGTATCGACGAGTCGGCGTGGGCGCTCCCAGTGCTCTCAACAAGGAACCGTCCCTCACTGGCGGGCGTCACGACAACGGAGAAAGCGCCGCTGCCAAACGGGACTTCACTTCCGCCGGAGCTAAAGCCCGAGCCTTTCTGCAACTGATAGAGCGCCAGTTCGATCCCCGCCTCTGCGATGTAAAGGGCCTGGATCTCAGTTTCTCGATCGTTGGCGCGGTCGAGGCTCTGATGAAAACTACTCACCAGCACGGTGGCGATTATGGAGAGCGCGACCATCACGCCCAGCGCGAGTAGAAGCGCCATTCCTTCCCTGCCGCCAGAACCGGGATGGGAACTCATACTGCACCTCCCGACGGCCGGATCGACGCCACGCACTGCAAACCACTACCGGTCCGGTTATCTAGCCGATCCGCGAACAAGCGCAGGTCCAGATGCACCGTGCGCGTTCCTTGTCCCGGACTACGATCATATGTGAATTCCACGACCTCAAATGGAACGGCATAGCGCCTGCTCCGGTCCACTTCGAGAGCGCCATTTCGCAGCACATAGCGATTCATGTATGGGAATCCGTCCTCGGATGTAGCAAACAAGATAAACGGAATCGCGCCGGGGTCGTCCGGATTCGACGGCATTCGGAGAACGACTTGCGCACTGCCCGATACGAAACCTGAGCGTTCAGCCTCGACGGAGACTGCCTCACGAACGGCTTGGGTAAAATCGCGTTGTATCGCAGAGGCAGCGTTCATGCGAAGCAAGGCCGTCTCGCCCACTTGCATCAACCGGTTTCCCTGAATGAAAGCCACCGCGCAGATATTGATGAAGATCGCCAGCCCCGCTATGTATGCCAGCATTTCCAGGAGCGTCATGCCTTCGGTTCGCGCAGCCGATCTGAATGCGGATGCACTCATCGCGCACCTCCTCGGTCGCCAACGAGCGTAGCCGCCGATTTTTCCATGGCACGGCCCTGGTCGCCTGTCCAACGAACGACGACCTCGGCCACAAGCAATCCCGAATCTCCCGAATTGAAGGGGCGCAACTCAACCGTCGCCGTGACATCCGCCAACTGTTCCAAGCCCGGCGAGCGCTCGGCGAACTCGTGGGTTCCCGTAGCGAGCAGCGAAAAGTCCGTTCCGCGCAACGTCTCCATCTCGTTCTGAATGGCCCGCATCGCGATGCCGTCCTCCTTGAGCACCCGCATCCGGGAAAGCGTGTAGTGGAAAGTCTGGAACGCTCCCATCATGCCGACCGAGAAGACGAACAGCGCCGCCGTCAGCTCGAGCATCGACGTGCCAAGTTTGTCCGTACGTTCCCGGTGTGTATGTGTCGTTATCATGCTCATGTCATCCCCGCTGGAAGCACGCGGCGCATTTCATCCAGCGTCGTTATGCCGGTCTCGGCACACGCCAAGGCTGCATCCTCAAGGGACGTCATCCCCGCTACGACGGCCGCACGGTGAATCGTCGCCGTCCTGGCACGACTCAAGATCAACTCTGCAACCGTCTCGTCGGCCATCAGTAGTTCCCCGACGGCCGTTCGGCCGCGAAATCCTATGCCTTCGCAGTTTGGACAACCCGCGCCCGCGCGGAACGTGCCGGATTCTGGAACGACGCCGAATCGCGCACACAAGCGCTCGTCCGGAACGACAGGCGCGCTGCAAGCGGGACAGTTGACGCGTACCAACCGCTGCGCAAGAACGCCCGTCACGGATGACGCGATCAGGAAGGGCTCGATGCCCATGTCCAGCAGGCGCGTGAACACCCCGGCGGCCGTGCCACTGTGTATCGTGCTGATAACCAAGTGGCCTGTAAGCCCAGCCTGAATTGCGGCGTGCGCGGTGGCCGGATCGCGGATCTCCCCGAGCATGATCACTTCGGGATCCTGACGAAGGACAGCCCGCAGCGCTTCCTCGTAGGTGAGGCCCGTGTGGGGATTGATTTCGGTTTGCGTAATCTTGGGCATCCGGTATTCGACTGGGTCTTCGATGGCGACTACGTGGGGCGCGGGATCGCGCGATTGCACGATGGCCTGAAGCAACGCGTAGATCGTCGTAGTCTTGCCGCTCGAACTGGGACCGGTCAGCAAGAGCGTGCCGCTGGGCCGCCCTATCAATTCCCGGAGCGCGCCGGCCAGATCGGCGTCGAATCCGAGCGCGTCCAAGGCCAGCATTCCGTCCGGCGTATCGAGCATCCGGACGGTCACCTTCTCCCCGTTCACCGTTGGAAATGTGGACACGCGCATCGCGCGCCCGGATGGCGTGGCGTCGGGTTCGATGCGGCCGTCTTGAGGTACGTCCCGGTGATAGGTTGCGATGCGGGCGATGACTTTCAATCGCGTCGTGATCCACGCGTGAAATTCTCGCGGAAGCTGCGCCACGTCGTGGAGAATCCCGTCGATGCGATAGCGGATGGTCAGAGAATCCCGCCAGGGTTCGAAATGAATGTCACTTGCGCGATGTGGCACGGCTTGCATGAGGATCAAGTCGACGGCGTCAACGGCGGCGGAATCGCCGCCACGGGCCAAGCGCTCCCGCAATCGGGCTTCAATCGCCTCGAATGGTTCGCGGCCGGACGACTCCCCGTCGCTGTCGCGTTCTATGACTCGCAATGACGTCATACCACCGCCGTTCCTGACACGCACCGCATGGTTTAGACCCCTCCTCCGATCGCGTCCGCAAGGGTTGTTAACAAGGTAAACACGGAGAGTTCAAAGAAAAGGACACCAAGGGACAGCACCAACACCCCGCAGGGGCACACGGTATCGACGAGAATGCGCGTCGTCTTCAGCGTCTGGGCCTCGTACAATGCCGCGATACGTTCAAAAGCCGCAGCTAGCCGACCACTGGATTCGCCGAGCGCGATAAGCGCGTGGAAGGAATCGGGGAAACGGTTATCCTCCCGCACGGCCTGGCTGAGCGACATGCCTTCTTCGACCTTTCGTCTCACCGCGCGCAGCGCTTCCCGAAGACTGGAAACGATTTCCAGGTCTTCACTGTCGCGGAGCGCGTCGTTGAGTGGAACGCCCGCGTGAAGCAGTCGCGCCAGCACACGGGCCGCTAGCCCGAGATCGTTTTTAGCGATAACACCGCGCACCAACGGGATCGTACTGCCCAAACCTTTCAATCGATACCGCGACATTCCGGAAAATGTCACGCTGATCAGCATCAACACGGCGGCAACAACGAAGACGCCGCCTACCACCGACCCGACAATTCGAGTCCGATCGTCCGCCGTGGCCTGGCCGACGGCCATCATGGGATCCAGCACAGCCGGAATGTCATCGGTGAAGTAACCAATGGTGTCGGCAAACTCGGGAAATACAAGAAGCGAGAGGACCAGGAACGTTGCCAATTGTATGAACAGGACGAGTGCAAGGTACGCAGCCCATCCCCAAATCTTCGTCGCGTGCTTCTTCTCCTCGGCCAGATGGTCCTGAAGTTGATCCAATGTATCCGGCAAGGAACCGCTCATTTCCCCTACTTTGATTAAATCTACATAATACGGTGGAAAGAACCGATTCCGCTGGGCCATGGATTCGTGGAGCGCCATCCCCGAGGCCAGGTTGTCCCGCAAGGCCTGGAGAACAAGCTGCACCTTGCGGCGCGGCGCATCCCAGGCGGCGAGTTCCAATCCCTGAATCAGGGGAGCATTGCACTTTACGATGGCCTGCACCTGCGAAGTGACCAGCATGAGGTCCCGCCGCCAGAACGATCGGTGTATATAGCGCGGACCCGCCCATCGGTGGCCGCGGCGCGCGTGATACACATGGGGCGGCACAAAACCGCGAAACACGGTCGTTACGTCTGTTTTGAGTATCTGTTTCCAGTTCATTGTCCGCTGATCACATCTGCCAGGCTAAACATGGGCAGGTAAATGGATGCGATGATGGACACGACGATCATCCCGAGAAAGACCACGAGCAACGGGGGCACCACGGAGGTCAGCAAACGAGTCGTTCTCTGCCCCCCATGCTCATAAGTCTCCGCAAGGTGAAACAGGGCATCGTCCACTTCATTCCGTTCCTCCGCGAGGCCCAGCAGCCAGCCAAAGGAGCCGTCGAAATACCCTGTCGCGTCGAACGCGCCGGCAAGGCTCGAGCCCTGCTGAACGTGGCGGGTCGCCGCGCTCACGGCACGGGACAAGACCGCATTCTCCGCCGTAGCTGAGGCGATCTCCAGGCCTTCCGGCAGCGGCACGCGCGCGCGCAACAAGATACCAAGTGTCCGGCAGAAACGGGCCAGCGATCCCTGGCGGAAGGCCTTTCCAAACCCCGGCACCCGTAGCTTGATCCAGTCGAGATAGTAAGGGCCGTTCGCGGTGCCACGGGCGAATTTCATACCGAAGTGCCATGCGATGACCAGAATCGACACGAAGATAAGTATATTCGGATAGCGATAGTTAAGGGTTTCCGACACGTCCAGCCAGAATCGCGTCAGCGCCGGCAATCCCGCGCCAAAATCCTGAAAGATTTCGCCAAACTGGGGGACGACAATGCCGAGAAGCAGCATCAGAACAAGCGCGCATACCACCACTACCAATGCCGGATATGCCAATGCCATCTGCATGCGATTGCGGTACTCGGCCATCTCGCCCGTGTACGCGCACATGTGATCGAGCACCGCAAGCAGGTTGCCCGACTTGTCGCCCGCAACGAGCGAAGCCCGGTAGACGGGTGGAAGTTTGTCGGCGACAGGTTCCAGCGCCTCTTCCAGGCTCTTTCCCTGTTCCAGGGAACCGCGGATCGACTCGAGCACGCTTTGGAGCCTGGGACTTCGCAGTTCCGTGGAGATCGCTTTGAGCGCGGGCGCGAGCGGGAGTCCGCTGCGGACGATGGCGTGGAGTTGCTGATTGAGCAGCTCGACCTCGTCCCAAGACAGCGCCCCGGTTCGGGACGGGGCCGGGACGGTCTCTGTCACCTGCTCGATGGAAGAAACCTGGAGCCCCTGCTCCTCGAGGATGGCCGATACGCGGACCGCGGAATCCTCGCTCATCGTGCCGCTGACGTCGCTCCCCTTGTCGTCGACCGCGCGGTACCGGTACTCGGGCATCGTGCCACTCCTTTGCAATTGGGCGTAAGGGAAGGGCAGGTCAAGCGCTGAGCGTCCTCTTCCCCCATTCCGTGGATCGATGACAAAAAGGTGCCAAACCGATCAGCCTGGGGGCGTACGAAGATCGTCCTTTGAACGCACATCGGCCACAAAAACCGATTCGGCGAGTTGCGCCTGCTGTTCAAGCTCGTTCTTTCGCAAAATAAACGGGACGGTGACAGTGAGAACTTCGCGAACGTCTCCTCCGCCATCCGCGTGGGTACTGCCTCCCTCCGAGAACGATCTCGCCAGACGAACCCACGGCGCGGTTACTCCAAGGACGAACAGCACCACGGCGGCAATCGCGAGTTTTCGGATAGCATTGCGGGTGTTTTCGGCCCCCCATACACCGACGGATTGCATCGCGGCTTCACGCACGGCAATTCGTTCGCGAAGCGCGGATACCCCCTGCCCCAATCCCGGGTAGGTCAGTGCGGCGCGGCACACATTCTGCAAGGCGATTAACTCATCCAATTCTTCACGGCACGCGTAACACCGAGCTACGTGCACTTCGACGGACACGCGTTCCGAGAAGCGGACGTCGTCATCGATGTAGTCGACGAACCTCTCTCGAACCTTTGAGCATTTCATGGGTCGCAGTCTCCACGTATGAATCGATGAATTCCTGAAACAAATGTCCAAACTTGCGCACTCAGATCACCAGAAGTCCTTTCAAGGTCTCCCGAAGCTTCTTAATCGCCAACAACTTCCGCGAACGAACCGTATTGACCGGACACTGGAGTACTGACGCGATATCGTCCAGAGACAGTCCCTGAATGGTCCGCATCACGAAAACCATCCGCTGCTCTTCCGGCAGTTCGGCGATGGCGGCGAGGATTCGCTCCTCAAGCTCCGATCGGGACGCCGACTCGTCCGGTCTCGACAGGATGCCCGCCGCAATTTCGATATCTTCGGCCTCGATGGAACGGGCAGAGCCCAATTTCCACTGGCGGCCCAGATAACGGCACTTTTCCAGCCAGATATTGCGCGCACAGGTAAACAGGTACGCGGGGAAGGATCCGGTAGCCGCGTACTTGCGGCGCAGGTGCCAGATTCGCGCGAACGTCTCGAGACAAAGGTCCTCGGCAAGCAGGGGATCCCGGCTCATCCCGTAGAAGAAATCAAGCAGCCTGCGGCTGTAGCGGGCGTACAACTCGGCGAAGGCAGAGTCGTCCCCCCCGCGGACCTTCAGCATGAGTTCGGTGTCCCGCATCTGTGACAACGGATTACTCCACGTGGTCGTCTATCCAGTATATGCCAGATTGGGTGGAAATCGATCACCGGCCTGCGGACTTAAGCTCCGCGGTGAGGCAGTATCCCTATTCGAGCCAGGCGTCTGCGCAATGCGGAGCGCCATTGGCCGCGTTCCCCGAAGCGCATACGGCGCCAAAGCGGCGTTCCCGGCCACGGTAGTCTTCGAGCGCCTGGTCCAGGTCGGCGGGACCGAACTCGGGCCAGGAAACCGGCGTGAAGTACATTTCGGCGTACGCGCATTCCCAAAGCAGGAAGTCGCTCAAGCGGCGCTCGCCCCCAGTCCGAATCAACAAATCCACGTCGGGCGCAGGTTCGGCGGCATTTGACAGGAGCACGGCGAAATCCCGCCGGCTCCTGACCGTGGCCGCCTTGGGATGTGCGGCCGCAGCCAGAATGGCGTCCCTCGATGAGTAATTCAGCGCGATTCGCAGCCATAACCGGGTGCCCTTACTCGTGGCGCGCTCCGCATTGGCGATCCCTTCGCGCAGGGAATCGCTCAGTCCTTCCCGGCGCCCGATGGCTGAAAACCGAATGCCCCGCTGGACGCAGGTTGGCGTCTCGACGGCGAGGTACTCACCCATGAGGTCAAAGATCGCGGTCACCTCTTCGCGAGGCCTCCGCCAATTATCGACGGAGAATGCAAAGAGGGTAAGTACACCAATGGATCGCCGGAGCGCGGCGCGCACGATGGATCGTACCGACGCGACTCCGGCGCGGTGGCCGAAGGATCGGGGTTGACCTTGGTCCGCGGCCCAGCGCCCGTTCCCATCCATAATAATGGCGACGTGCAACCTATTATTACTTAACAACGCGTCTTTCCTTTCTCTATGCAAAGAACTTTTCATAACAAAGTTAATAAACAAGAAAAAGAGCCCCTGCTAGGGACTGCTACCTGCCTCATCTTCGCGCACTTTCCGAATCAACGCTTCCATGTGGTTCAGGTATCGTTCGAGCGCATCCCGGCCTTCCTGGGTCAACCGGTACACCGTCCGCGGCGTCCGTCCCTGAAAGAACTTGTCGCAATGAATATAGCCCGCGTCCTCGAGCTTGCGCGCATGGACGCTGAGATTGCCGTCGGTGGTCTTGAGCACCCGTTTCAATTCATTGAAGCTCAACGAAGGATTGACCGCCAACGCGCTCACGACGGCCAACCGCATGCGCTCATGAATGACGCGGTCCAGGTTCGTTGCAACGACCGGGTTGCTGACCGGGGTCTCGTCCTGATCCGCAGGCACTTCGGTGGCTTTCAAACGCCGGCTGTCTGCTGTATTCTGTTTACCCACCGTAGCGCCTCGCTATAATGATTCCGAACACGATGTGGAATCCGCCAAAGCCAGCGGCCATGATAGCGTTTGCCCAGTGGGCGGGAAACGCAAATGCCGCAACGCCCAAGGTCATGAAACATAGACCCATCACCGGGACGATGCGTACGCTGTACGCGCCGCCGGTGACCACACCCGCGCCATAGAGGAGCAGCCACATGGGGGGCATTAGTTCGTACAGGCCCAGACGGAAGAACACAAATGTGAGCGCCATGCCTGCGACAACGGGCGGCAGCATGCCTAGCGCGAAACGCCGGCCGGCGCCGTCGAAGAGGGATTCATTCACCAAGCGGGCCTTTCGCACGAGGGCGACCGTACCGACGGTTATGGCAGCAGTCGCGGCGCTCACCCAGACGGCCAGCCAGGCTACTTGCGAGGGAACAAGTGTCGCGGCCACAGCACCGGGCAGGGCGAGGAGTCCCATACAGGCGGTGCCCCATCCCGGAACCGCCGTGAAGGAGGTGGACCGCTCCATGGTTTCGCGGATAAACCGGAGATTCTCCATGGCGTGGGCATGGAGACGCACGGGCTCCTGGGCTGGAATTCGGGAATCGCGGGTGGCGTTCATAGCGTCAATGTACCGCAGTCCAAGTTAATTTGTCAAGTACTTTTCGCAACAAAGTTGATCGCATAAACCCTAGCCCCTGCTGGGGCGCATCGGCACATTGCACCGGAACCCCTGGAAAGGACATTCATGACGCTCCTGTTTCTAAGCATTACTATCGCGTTACTCCTATCGGCCATTTGCTCGCTGCTGGAGGCGACGCTACTGAGCATTACGCCGGTTCAAGTCGCGGAACTGGCCAAGCGGCACCCTGTAGCGGCCCGCGCTTGGCAACGGCACAAGTCTGAGATTCAGCGACCCATTGCGGTGATCCTCATCGTCAATACCCTTGCCCATACCATCGGTGCCACGGTGGCCGGCGCCGAGTTCGAACGGCTTTTCGGAACCCAATGGCTCGCCGCCTTTTCCATCATCCTCTCTTTTGCCATTCTCCAGTTCACGGAAATTCTGCCCAAGACGTTGGGAGTACGCTACAACGTACGTTTGGCCCCGGTTATTGGACAACCGCTGGCGTGGACGGTGAAACTCATGACGCCGGCGATCTTCCTGGTTCGCTTGATCAACCGGCCATTTGAGGGCCGGAAGACCGGGGGCGAACGGCACGGCGGAACACTCGAGGAGATGATCGCCTTGACCGGCATGGCGCGCCTGTCCGACCTGATTGGTCCCTATGAAGAGAACATCATCAAGCGGGCGGTGAATATGTCTGATACCCCCGTAGGCGATGTCATGATTCCGGTTGAACAGATCACGTTCATTTCGACCAAACAAACCATGACCGATGCAATTCTGACGGCCCATTTCGACCCGCACACGCGATTCCCCATCATCGAGTCGGATAACCAGGACAACGTTCTGGGGTACGTCAACTTCAAGGAGATGATCTATCGGGCGCGAACGAATCCCGAGGACCCCAGCCTGCGCGGCATCATCCGGCCGGTTCGTTTCGTAGCGCCGGAAACCTCTTCGGTCGAGCTGCTGAAGGCCTTTGTCGAGGAGCACGTGCATATGGCCGTGGTCCGCAGTTTGGATGGCAAGACGTTGGGGCTTGTGACGATGGAGGACCTGGTCGAGGAGCTTGTGGGTGAATTAGAGGATGAGTTCGACCGCTTGCCGCGTATGTGCCACGCTCTCAGCGGAGGAACCTGGATGGTCGGTGGCGGGTATCCGGTCGGCAAGTTGCAGCAGACGATGGGATTGAAACTACCTGACGCGCACGGGAGCACTTCGTCGTGGTTGATCGAGCAGATGGGCCGGCTCCCGGCGCCAAACGAAGTTTTCGAAACGAATGGGCTCGAGTTCGCAATCCGGCGCACACGGCGGGGGAAGATCTTCGAAGTTGCAGTCAAACGCGTCGGGTAGAGACGGCAAGTCCGTCAGCGAATTCGGGTTCTCGTTCTACCGCCCGGTATGCGTGTGCGCGTGCGATCCGGATCGCCGCTCCCTCCCTGCCGCCGGCTGAACGTCAACAGGTTTTCCGTCACGGCCCCCTGCCCTGCCAACCCTCCTGCGATGAGAACGTAGATGGGATTGAACATATTGTTTACGGCATTGTCGATCATCCAAAGCGCGAGAACCAATGCAAGCGTCGGCACCGCCACTACCATCGGGTGAAACCACAGGCGGGGGGGTATGCGCCAGGGCACTAGGAATATTGGGATGATCACCGTTGCCGCGGCAGCGGCGAGTCCAAGCAGCCCGTTCACACCATATCGAATCACCCATTGGCTGTCCGTGATGCTGATATCGTTCCCCATGGCGTCGGTGATTCGGGAGCGGCCCCATCCGCCCCAACCGAAGAGAGCCCGCTGCGACGCCCGGCCCACGAGCGCGTTTTCATTGGTAACCCGCACTTCGATTGATGCGCCGCGGTCTGGCCCAAAGACGTTCGTGGTCGCGTCCACCAGTTCCCACCCCGACCATGCGCCGCTGACCCGTAATGCGACATAAACGACGTAAACCGAGGTGAGGGCGATAAGCGGGAGCGCGTTGCGCAAGTAGCGGGTCGCCGCCATGACGCCGAGCCCTATCACCAGAAGCAAGGCGGCGGCGGTCGATTTACAAAGGACCGCCGTGATGACAACGAGACCGACCAAAACACTGACGGGCACGCCTCGAAACGACCGCAGGCTGCCCGTCGCCCACAACGCGACCCCCGCAAGCGACGCGGTCGTCATCCACATGCCGACCATGAGCCCGTGCTCAAGAAAAACCATGGGCCGGTAGCCACCGTATCGAATCGTTTGTACAAAGCCATGCTGATGGTAGCCGTACACAATTCGGTGCAATTGGGGGCTGAACCGAAGTTCAATCCAGCATAAGGGGACATAGATGATTCCGCCGATGAACACGCCGATGGCGAGTTCGCGCATACCCCGCAAATCGTTAAAGTAGATCCGGCCGAGGAAGTAGGGAAATCCCCATTGAATGATCACGCGCAGGCTTTCGGATAATCCGTCGTACAAACCTAATCCGTTGGTCAACGACGATGCGACTGGACAAAAACACAGGATGAGGCAGGACAAGTCGACCCACCGGGGCCGGTAGCTGACAAGCCGGGTTGGGTCGAACATCAACGTCGCCAGGAACGCGCCAAGGCACGTTGCAGTCATCTTGTTGTATTCGGGAATCCCCTGAAATTCATATTCCGCAATTGGCAAGAAGAGCCAGGCAAAAAGAAACGCGACGATAGCCGCACGCTGCGCGGGGAGCATGAGGTACAACGACGCCAACACAAAGGGCCAGCCGAACAGCGTGATGGCGACCAATAGTGTTCCTTCCATCGAATCCCTACTCCGTTCGGCTCATTGCGCGCGACAAGGCCTGCCCGAAAGCGTCCGTTGCGTCATCCCAAGTGTAGCGGGTAGCGGTGGCAAGTGCACGGCGCGACAACTCGCGCCAATCCAGGTCCGCCATCCGGACCACGTTTACGATAGCATCGGCCATGCTTTGAGGGTCTTCCGGTTGCACGAGGATTCCCCCGCCGTCGCCCACGAGTTCGGGCGCAGCACCGGCCGGCGTGGCGATCACCGGCGTGCGGCATGCCATGGCCTCAAGGATGGGAAGTCCGAAACCCTCCGTGCGGCTGGCAAAAAGCCATGCGTCGCACTGGGCGTAGATACCCGGAATTTCGTCTTGAGCCGGAAGCACGCGATAGGCCGCATCAGGCGCGAGGGGAATCTCGGGAATGGGATTGCGCATGCCGAATGCCACCGTTCGCACGCCCGGCACCTCCACACGCGCCAGCCGAACGGCCTCCGACGCGATATCAGCACCCTTCCATCGATCGACTGCGTACATGTACCCCACCGTCGGTACCGGCTGCTTTCCCCGCGGTTCGGCGTGGAAGACGTCGAGGTCGACGCTATTGCGTACCGTCGACACGTTAGTATCACCGAATTGGTTCGCTGCAATATGGGCAAGCCATTTGGCAACCACAATTTTGTGCATGGGCAATCGCCACGTTTGTTCCACGCGATCGACGGGCTGTCCGCTGTGCGTTTCGTAGTGCTGGATAAAGTAAGCCTTTGCACCTTTCGTCGGGGATAGCGAGGCGACCCACTCCGCCGTTTCCCACCAGGTCGCAACCACGACATCGCCATCCGGAACGTCACGGTCCTCGACGGGTCTCCACCGCTCCAGGACACGCCTCGAAACAGTTAATTCGTCGAAATGCGATTCATTCAGGTGCGGCACTTGTGGGATTCCGGTGCCACGAACCACCCCGCGCAATTTGTCGCGGAAGGTCGGCTGCGGGTTCGGAGGATGCACGATCGTTACTGCGTGGCCTCGCCGCGCGAGGCGCTCGGCATAAACCGCAATTACGCGGATTCCTCCGGAAAGCCCCGGAGGAGGACACACGAAGGTGACGCGCAACGGATTCACGTTTAATGCCCTCGCAGGGCACAAACCGCCGCCCGCCAGGACTCGTGATTCAAGGGATCGCGAAGCAATGCGACGCGCGCGTGTTTTCGGGCCGTTCGCACATGGCCATCGCCCAAGGCCCACCAGACCCATTTGCGATGCACATCGGACTCGGTCGTCTTGACGGGAGTCAGACTCTTGTACTCGTCCGGGAATGGGAGGCCTCGCCGCTCATAGGCGGCGCGGAGCGCGTCGATGGCCGACTGCTGCTGAATCTCCGACTTGGAGTAGCCGATGCTGGAGAGATGCTGGCGGTAGTGGAGGACAATGTCCGGGAGGTTCGCGACCTTTCCGTACTCGGCCAGACGCAGGAAGAAGTCGAGATCCTCCGCAAAACTGAAGCTCTCGTCGTAGCCATTGATCGCTTCGATCGCGGCTCGACGTGCCATCATGGCGGGGTGGATAATCGTCCCCCCCTTCCCTTCCATATGTGCTTTATCGATGTCTTCGTGGCTTTGCTCGTGGCACATCTCCCGGATGGGATCATCGTCGTCGTCAATGAGCAGCACCCGGCCTCCCAATGCAACGCACTCGGGGTGCTCGCGGAGATACGCGATCTGCCGTTCGAAACGATCGGGCACGGCAATGTCGTCGGCGTCCATCCGGGCGATGAACTCGCCACCCGCGTAGCCGAGTCCCTCATTCAGTGCCCGGCAGTAGCCGGTGTTCGGGCGCTCGTACAATCGGATGCGAGAATCTTCTTTTGCGAGCGCGTTCAATGTAACGCTCGATCCGTCCGTCGAGCCGTCATTAATGATGATGAACTCGAAGTCCGTGAATGTCTGATTGAGAATACTCTCCACCGCGACTCGTAAATGCCGATCGTTGTTGTAAACCGGCATGAGCACACTGATCGCTGTCGGGTTCTCTGCTAGTGCCATAGACTCCATCCTATGCCAATTAAACCGTAGGCCACCGCGAATCCGGTGAGATCCAATTTAGGGTGCCAAACGCCGTACTTATGAACCAGCAGCACAAGCACCGGATACAAGAGCAAGTCCGGAAGCGCCACTCCGACGACAAGCCCCACGGTGCCGAAGTACCACCCGCCGGCCGCCATACAGGCTAGCAACACCATGGTGCGAATCGCCATGAGCGTCATGAAGCGAAACGAGTCGCCGACCGCAAGCAGCAGCGGGCCGATGGTGCTCCCAATTACCGACGCGACAGCGCCCGCCGCAAGAATCTCCAACATCCATCCGGCATCGTGAAAACTGTCAGGATACAGGAACCACACGATTTCTTTCCCAAACACGGCGAAGATGCAAACCGGGGGAACGCTTAGCACCATCAACACCGTACGCATCCGAAAGACTTGGGTCTTAAGCCGCTCCGCGCTGGATTCCGCGAGCCGCGAGTAGATCGGAAACAGCACGCGTCCGGCGATTGTGTGGAACGCCTGCACGACGCCCTGGTTCAAGAAGAGCGCGTAGGCGTAAACCCCGAGAAACGTGGCTGTCTCAAAGTATCCCAGAATAAACTGGTCGCCTCTCAACGCGACAAACCCAAACACGGTGCTCAAAAAGATCCAGCGCCCAAAGCGAAACATGGACGCGGCCAACTCCGAATCCCACAGGAATTGCGAGCGAGGTCCGGGGCAAACGGTATGGCTCGCGGCGCAGCGTAATGCAGCCGCCACCAGGTGCGCGCCAACCAGTGCCCAGACCGAATGCCAGACGCTCGCGCAGACAATGGTGAACGTGAACGCGGCGATCTGCGCTCCCAGATTGATGAAAGCGAGCCGCGACAAGACGAGTTGACGGTTCAGGAGATGGAGATTGGTCGAATTGAATCCGGATATGAGCGTACTGAGCGCCGTGACCGGAATGAGTATCCGGAGTTCCGGCATGTCCGCGTAGACCCAACTCGCGGGGAACGCCAGAAGCGTGGCCGAAAGAAAAAGGAAGAGGCCTCGAACGACTTGCAGAGTCCAGGCTGTGTTGAGAAATCGGGCCGTGTCGCCGCGCTTGTCCTGTACGATGCTTTGTCCGATTCCCAAGTCACTGAACATTTCCAGCCCCTGCATGACCGCGTTCACGATCAGCATGAGACCAAAGACCTCGGGAAACAGCAGATGCGACAGAATCAAGCTGCTGGCAAATCGTAGAATCTGGCTGCCGCCGTACTCCACAAGTGTCCAGGTCGATCCGCGGATCGCCAGCGATTTCAGCGACGGACCGGCACTCCCCGAATCGACGATGCTGAAGCCCGGGGCTTCATCCGGTTCCGGAATTGCAGGCGTTACGGGCCCGCTCATGAGCGCGCCGCCCCGGTCATACCACAAGCAAGGCGCACGTCATCCCCCTGCGAGCAACCGCTCAGCCTCCGGCTTGCCCGGAAAGTCGACCCCGAGCTGCTTCGCGTAGTGGAGGGCATAGGTGATGTAGTCGCGTCCTTCCTTTTCCTTGTTCTGCGCGAGCAGCGCCTTGCCGGCGTCGAGCAGCAACGTGGGATCCCCCGGCCGCATCTCGAGCGCAAACCGCAAATGTTTGGAAGCTTCGTCGAGATCTCCGGATTTCAGTTGTGCCAATCCCAATGTATGGAGAATACTCGCGTTCGTGTTGACCTTTTCAAATGCTCCCTGCGCCAGCGTCAACGCTTCGGCTGTGTCCCCACCTTCCTGAAGGATGCAGTAGGCCAGGTTGTTCGCAATGAACGGATCTTCCGGCAACAATGTTGCCAGCTTTCGGTAGGCCCGGAGTTGCCCCTGCATGTCGGATTGTTCGTCCATGAACCGCGCGTACCGGAGCCACGCCTCCGCATTCTCCGGCGCGACCTCAACGGCCTTCTCAAGCGCGGCACGCTCGGCCGCGAAGTCGTCGAGTGCGTGCTCGACATCCGCAAGCCCAAGCCACGCCGCTGCAAGCGCGGGATATTCTTCCGTGTAACCCGTCGCGATGGCGGCTCGATCCGCAATCTCCGACACCATCGCCAGTGACGATAACAGGTAAGTGACGACGCGCGGCTTCGCGGGCAATCGCTCCTCCAGTTCTTGAAACAGGCTGTACGCAGAATTGAACAGACGGGTCTCCCGGCATGCCAACGCATGCGCAAAGAGCGCCGTGCTATCGGGATCGTTCTTTAAGGCCTCGGCCAACGACGCGTCTTCGGGCCCGGCTTCGCCAGGAAGCCGGTCGAACGCGGCCAACAGGACGGTGGTTGCCGGGCTGTTGATGGGCGATCCGTCGGCGGACAAGAGCGGTTCCACTGGGGACGCGCTGGAGCCCGTGTTGATCAGGGCCGCGACGTGTAGCAGTCGCAGTGCATTAGGATACGCCGCGCCTGCATGCTGCTCGCAGATCGTCAACACCGTATCCCAGTCGTCCTGAGACGCCGCCGCAAAGGCGCGTAGAACGGCGATCTGAAGTGCGTAGGCGGAAGCCGTATCGACCTTATCCAAGACCGCTTGCACGTCTCCGTAGTCGCCCATGAACGCGAGAACTTCCGCGAGGGCCACCGAGAGCACTTCCGTGCCTGGGTCTCGCTCAAGGCCTCGTTGCAGGACTTCGAGCGCGAGCCCGGACTCGCCCGCATCGCGGTACGCACGCGCCAGCATCAGGGCGGCGAAAGGATCCTCCGGAAAGATCGCATACGTCGACTCCGCCAACTGCCGGGCCTCGGCATCTTCATCCGCTTGCATGAGCACGTCAAAGAGAAGTTGCCGGGCCTCCCGGTTCCGCCCGTGGCGAACGATTAACTGCCGCAGTGCGGCTACAGCGAACTTGGGCATTCCCACACTGCGATACATGGACGCGATATTGTAAAGAGCAACTCCGTTTCCAGGATGGTCAACCATCGTCTGTGTGAATACGTCCAACGCCTGCGCCCGGGACCCCCCCATAGCAAAGAAGAACCCTCGCGCGTTTCCGCGTAGAATCTTCTCCGCAGCTCCGGCCGGCTCCCAATTGTCAAGAGTCTGTTTTGCTGTCTCCCAGTCTTGGGCGATGACATCCTCCACGAACTTTCGCTCTGGGCGTTCTTCGGGGACCCCGTCGACCAGTGATCGGGCCGTGTTGCCGTCCTGCGTGAAAACCGCCGCGAACAACAGCGTCGCTGCAAGTTCCGGGGAGGGGTCATCCCTCAGAAACGATTCACGTCGAGCAAGAAGCTCACGCAGACTTGCCTCGTTCCACAGATCTTGCCAGCTTGCCTGGTCATCATCCGGCTTCTCGGGGGTAGCATCAGCGACAGCCGGCTCGACGGCTTGCGATTCTTCTCTACCGCCGCGCTGTGCGATCGCCAGCATATTTGCTACAGCAGGTTCATTCGGAAGCCCGCCAAAGGCTGCGGATAGACAATCGATCGCTTCCGCATAGCGCTCTTCTTCGAGCAGGCATGCGCCCACGACAAAGTTCGCCCAGGGAGACTCGGGCGTTCGATCCAGGATAGGCTGCGCGATGGCTTCGGCTTCGTCAAATCGCTGCGCGGCCAACAAGCTGCGGGCGAGAGCCAACTGGATATTGTCATTGTTCGGTTGTTCCGAGGCGAGATTGCGAAGCTCGGTCACAATCTCCTCAGCTTTCCCTTGCGCCTGGTAAACCTCGACCAGAAGCATGCGTGCCGCAAGAGACGAACCGTCCAGCGTGTCGAGCACGGTATGTAGCTCTTCCTCAGCCTCATCGAATCGGTCTGCCGCATGGTAGGCCGAAGCAAGATTGACCCGTACGTCAGCGGCTTCCGGATACTGGGCGGATAGCGCGGAAAGCACGGTAATGGCACCGTCGACGTCTCCGGTTTCGCGGAGCACGTATCCTTCCAGAATCCCGCCCGCGATGGGGTCGACATTCTTGAACCGATCGACAATCTCATGCGCGCCGGGCACGTCCCCGTTTACCACGGAGATGCGAGCGGCCTCCATGTATGCCTTCTCCAGGTTCGGATCGAGTTCGATCGCCTCGAGATAGGTCGCGATCGCCTCCTGGGGTTTCTTGTCGAGCCACAGGCAACGGGCCAACCCCATCTTGGCGCGCGCGTTCGTGGGGTCGAGATCGAAGGCGCGATTGAAGGATTCCTGGGCGGCCTGAACATTTCCGATGAGGAGGTAGGTTTCCCCCTGATCGGTGTACTGCTGACTGCGCCGTCCGCCGCACCCCGAATGGAGGAGCAGTGCGAAGCACAATCCAATCAGGATGGCGCCGCGCCACGAGAACCGGCTTAAATATGGTGCGTTCATGGAGTTTCCTTCACGTTTAAATATTCTTCATCATGATCGGCGCGAACTTCATCGCGAAGTCATCAAGTGCCGCAAAGGCCGATGCCTCGCCGTCGGAAGCGATGGGCGTGCTGAGTTTGATCATGGCCGATGCCGGCGCGCCAAACGTCATCTGGTTCTTCGCCCAGTACAACGCGTTGGCAAAGAAGTTGCCCGTCACGTAGTCGCCGGTCTTGAACCAATACAGCACGGCTTCATAGTGTTCGCCTTTCATCAACACGAGCCGGCGCGCCGTGAACAAAATACCCACGGACACGTCCTCCTGCTTGATGATCTCCCAGCCGTCCCCTACCAGACATACTTCCGGGAAGTGCAGGCTGCGCCGCGTCGTGCCGGCGTGGACGACGCTCAACTGAATCGGGCGGTTGCGCGGCGAACGATAGTTTCGAATAAGGATGGTGCTGGATTCGAGTATTGCTTGCGTTCGCTCGTCGATCTCGAAATCCGCACCTTCCTGGGAGTAATCGACGATAGTCTTCGGAATATCCAAATCCGCGCGCACAGTCGAGGCGGGCTCCACGCGCGCCTGCGCTCGGAGAATCCCGAAATGCGCAAACGCCGCCACAGCCAGAATCGCCAGCGCCGCTCCATTCACGACCCGCCGGGTTCGGGACGGCGCCGCCGGACGTTCCGGTTCGGGCTCCTCGTCTTTGCTGGGCACGAACCGGCGAAGGGGCGCATCGATCGCGGTGAATAGTAGTATCGCCACGGCAAATATCAAAATCCCGGAGTAGTCGTGTACCTTTCCGCCGGCAACTTCGCTCCCCCACACGTAGCCGACTACGCATAAAAAGAAGATGCGAACGATATTTGCCATGATGGCGATCGGACCCGCCATCACCATGATGAACAGTTTCGCCCCCGTGCGCACTTTACTGATGTAGGCGAAGATCGCGCCCAGCGCGAGTAGTGCGATCAGGGACCGGAGCCCCCCGCAGACATCGCCGACGAGGAGGCGATCATTGCCAAAGTGAATCCACGATCCCTCCTGGACCATGGGAAGCGTCAGCGCGTTTGCCAAGACTACCGCGCTCTGCGCGGCGAGAAGTTTCAACTTCAATGCGATGTTCTGTGTGAGTGACGGCGGTATTGGAATCATGAAGATTAGAAAGAGCAAAGGAAACCAGAGCCGGCGCACCCAATGGTTGCCCAAGAGCACGGCGATCATACCCGCCAACATAGGCAGCATGGAGAACTGGGCAAACACCCGGAATCCAAGGTAATCGCCCAAAACGAGCAATAGGGACGCAAACGCGATCCATACGATGCCCGACTTGGACGGGCTGATCGGCATTCGGGAAAGATAGGCCCGGTCTTTCCACACGAAGTACGCGCTGATGAAGGGAACCAGAAACCCGTGCGTGTAGTACGAGTCGGTCAAGGTCCAATTCGTATACAACTCCCCGGCGGACCGCCAATAGATCGCGACGAACGCCACGCCGAAGACCGCCGACATCCCCAGCGGCCAGCGGGATGCCGATGATTCGGTGGTGCTTGCGGGGCCGTGATTCGAGGTGTTGCTGGTCGTTGTGCTCATGCCGCGCCTTCCTGCGCGTTCAGCAGCTCACCCATTCGCGCGAGCTTGTTCTGATCGACTGGCTCGCCATTGGTCGACTTCTGAACGGCGGACTCGTAGTATGTCCGCGCCGTCGACAGGTCGCGCGTGTGGTAATACGCCTCAGAAAGCGCCAAATCGATTCGCGCCGACGCCGGCGACATGGCGGCCGCCGCGGCAAGCAAATCCTCGAGCGCTTGCCGATGTTCACCTTTTGCCATACGGATCATACCCCGCGTCGCAATGTACTCCGGGTTGGCATCGATCGCGATGGTGCGTTCAATCACCGATTCCGCATTGTCCAGCTGCCCGGGCGATTCCAGCAGGAGCAATGCCTTTGTGTTCAGCACGTCCGCACTGTCCGGGTACTCATCGAGGTACCGATCGCACAGGCTGATCGCCTCGACCAGATTTCGCTGTTGAATACGCACGGCGAGCATTTCGCGGAGCGCGGGCACAAACTCGGGATCGGCCACCAGCGCGCGGGTGAGTGCCGTGGATGCCCGCTCCAACCGGTCCTCTCCACCGATGGCCCGATACAACCGGGCCAGCACAACCCACCCTTCGGGGTCAGATGGATGCGCGTCGATCCAATTCTGCAACAATTCAATGGCTTCGTCCGCGCGGCCCTGTCCTTGAACGGTCACGGCCAGGTCGAACCGCAATTCGAGATCGTCGGGGTTCGCCTCGACCTGGGCGCGCAATACGCGTTCCGCTTCCTGGCTATCCCCTTCCGACAAGAGCAGCCGGCCCTGCAACGCCCGTATCGTGTCGTCCGTTGCGCCGCCGCCGGCGCTTTCAAGACGAGCGAGCACTTCGCGCGCCCCGCGCACTTCCTTTCGTTCGATCAGACTTGCGGCAAGCAACTGCAACGCTCGCGCGTTATCGGGATCGTCGTTCAACACCCGCCGCAGCGCCTTCTCCGCTTCCAACCGTCTGCCCAGGGCGGAGAGAATTTCGCCCAACTGCAATTGCAACGCAGAAAGCTCTGGCGCCAACGCAGCGGCGCGCTCCGCATGACTGAGCGCGCGCGGATAATCCTGCTCCATCATCGCAACCCGGGCGAGCCCCCACTGAACGTTCACGTCGCGCGGCGCGACAGCCGCCGCGCTCTCGAACAGTGCCTTGGCTCCGGCTACATCGGGCGTTTCCTGGCTGAGCAGGAGGAAGCCGTCGATGGACTTCAGTACCGGACTGTCTGGCGACTCGTCGCGAACCGCGGCAACTGTCGATTGCACTACGTCCCGGTCCGTTCCGTCGGGCATCGCCAACAGATACTGGACGAGTTCCAGCCGCGTATCGTTGAGCCGGTCGCGCGTGGGACTCGCCAGCGGGACGGTCGGCTCGATCTCGTTCAGCATGGCAATCGCATCGTCGAATTTGCCTTGGCTGGCTGCCATGGAAATCTTCGCCAATGCCAACTCGGTGCGCTCCCGTTCCCCGGCGACGGCCTGCATCCCACCGTCCAGAACCTGGACGGCTACGTCGTAAGCGTCTCGTCCCGTCAAGAACTGCGCCCAATCCAAGTAGGTGTCAACCGAAGGGGATGTGATCGAAGCGAGAGACGCATTGACCGCGGCAAGTGCGGCATCCGGATTCCCGCTCTCCAGAGCAACCGCCACACGCGGACGCGCCAAATCGAGCTCCGGGACGCCCGCCGCGAGCGCCTCGTCGAGGATGGACTGGGCCGCGCGAGGGTTGCCGGATTCAAGCTCCAGTTCGACAAGCGACTCATACGCGCCCGTGCGCTTAGAGTCCATGGCAAGACAACGGCGCAACAGTTCGCGCGACGTTCCCGCGTGTTCGTCAACGCGACCGTTGCGCCTCGCGGACTCAAACAACGCGACGCCGGTGGCATACAAGGTCTCCGCGGTTGCGTTGGCGTCATTCGCCACGGTATTCGCCCGGGCAACCGTTGCGTCAAGGGAAACCGGTTCTCCGAAATTCCGCAATAAGAGGTCGCGTGCCCGGACATCGCTCGGGTTCTTGGCGAGATAGGCGTCGAGCGTGTTGCGCGCAAGGTCCCGCTGGCCGGCGTCGAGATAGGCCACGGCAAGCGTGAATTGCGCCTGCAGAAAATTGGGGCGTAACTCGAGCACCGGGGCAAGCCGTTCGATGGCTTCGTCCGGATTACCCTGAACCAACAGTTCCTTTGCGGCGAAATACTCCTCGATAGGCAACTGCCCGGGATACGCGTCGTTGTACAGTTTTAGCGTTTCTTTGGCATCGTCGAACTGGCGAAGACTCAGTTGGAGGTCGCCCAGCGTAATGAGAATGGCCGGATTGTCCACCTGAACTTCTGGATCGACGCTCTTCAGCGTGTCCACGGCCCGTGGGAGCTCGTCCATGGCGACATACGCGCCCGCCAGCATCAGGTGGGGCGCTGCAACGTTGGGGTCTTTCTCGATCGCGCTCCGGAGGTATTCAACGACCGCATCGTAGTTGTCGCGCAGACCCGCGGCTTGCGCCTGTGCAATCAGCACCTGGGGATCCTCCGGCGCGAGTTCGTACGCCTTTTGCAGCAACGTGTCGACCTGCTCCCAATCGCGTTCACGCGCGAGAAACCGGGCATAGTCGATAAGGACGCGGGCGTCGTCTGGACGACGTTCCAGCGCATCGGCAAATACCGCCGCGGCCTCCGTGTCGAGACCGCGTTCGCGCAGCAGATTGGCAAGACTGGCATACGCGTCGGAATGATCGGTGCCGTCCTGGAGCAACGCGCGGTATGCATCGATCGCCTCGTCGCGGCGGCCCAAGCGGTCGAGCGCAAGGGCAAGGTTGTATTGAAGGTCCTCGTTCTCGGGATCATCTCGCAACCATTCCTTCACATAGTACTCGACGTTCCCCCATGCGCCCATCTGCTTGTACAGTTCAAGCAAGACCGCCCGGTATTCGGTCCGGTCCGGGTGGTACGTCAAGATCTGCAAATAGGCCACCGCCGCGCTTTGGAGCGATCCCACCCGATTACTCAAGAGGTTCTCGCACGCGTCCGCGTAGCGAAGAAGGAGATCGATGTTCTCCTTATCCTGGGGAATGTAGCGTTCATAGTAGTTCTTGGCGAGCTGCCATTCCCCCGCCTCGTAAGCGGCATCGGCCTCCGCAAGCCAGGCTCGATTCCGTTGTTCGATATACGCTTGCAGGCCGAAGAAGGCGCCCACGCCGAGCACCGCCAACAGGATTACGGCGAGCACCAACCATTTCCAAAATGAACGAATCATTTCGCGCAAACCTCGCGATGTCAGGTTGTTCTGGTTTGGCGCGAGCGGTACCGCCAAAGTTCACGCCAGAATAGGCTCAGGATCTTCATATCGTCGACGAGATAGCGGCGCCACAGCCGTCGCGGTTCTTGATACAGCCGCCAAATCCACTCGAGTCCGGCATGCTGCATCCACCGCGGTGCCCGCTTCACCCGGCCGGCGAGAAAATCGAAGGACGCGCCGATACCAATCATGACGGCCGCATTACATTCGCGGTGCACCTTGGCCATCCAAATCTCTTGCTGCGGCGAACCGAGCGCCACGAAACAAATGTCCGGCCGGGCCGCTGCGATGGTGCGCACGGCTTCCGCGGATTTGATCTCGTCACTGTAAAACGCCATGGGCGGACTGGCTACTCCCGATACCTTTAGCCGGGGAAAACGCTCCTGCAGCCTCTTCGCGGCTTGAGCCGCCACGCCTTCCGCTGCGCCGAAAAGGTAGACGCTGAGTCCCTTCTCCGCGGCATATCCCGAAAGATCGACGACAAGATCGGACCCGCTGAGTTTCTCGCGGAGAGGACTGCCCAGAACCTTGGACATCCAAATCAGCGGTTTCCCGTCGCAGACCACCGTTCCGGCATTGGCGTACGCATCGCGGAACATCGGATCCGAATGACACCGGCACACGTGATCGACGTTCGCGGTCACGATGTACGTGGGCGCGCCGCCCCGCACATACCGTTCGATGCGTTGGCACAGCTCATCGAGCGTCAGGTCGTTAAACCGAACCCCGAACAGTTCAACCAGTCGCTCTTCGTTCTCGCCTTGCATACTGTTGCCTGTCAGCTTTCGTACCGCGCGCGAATCGGGGTCGATGCCGAAACCCGTGGTATTGCGCAGCCGCCCGCCGGAAGGATCTTCGCCCGGCGCATCGATAGCCGCTTCCCTGTAACGCGCGCTAGTATTCGTCACGCCGCGGAGGATCGCCTTCTTCGTCGTCCACCAACATTATCGTGGGCATACCATCCGCTTCGGCGTCGCTCACCGGGAGGGGACGTACCGGCCGGGCGGTTCCGGCTGCCGGCTCATCGGCGTTTTCATGTTCGTAGGTGTAGTAACTCGCCAGATTACGCCGCATGTACCCTCCGGGCACATGCTTGACGCGATTGAGGACAACCCCGACTACATTGGAACCAATCTGCTGCAAATCGCGCAGGGTCCTCCGCACCATGCCGAGCATCGACACCTCGGCGCCCACCACCACGATGACGCCATCCACGATGGGCGCCAATAATTTCGCATCGGACATGAGCAGCACGGGCGGCGTGTCGATGATGACGTGTTCAAACGTTTCCTCGGCGTATTCGAGGAACTCGACCGTTTCGCGAGAGGCCAATTTGCCCACCAGAACCTTCGAGTTGAGACCCGGCCCCAACACCGAAAGGTTGGGGTATTGCGTCTCACGGATTGCATCCTCCGCACGGATATCACTCGAAAAGATTTCGCTCAAACCGGCCGCGGAAGTCATCCCCAGCCGCTTCTCGACACTGGGGCGGCGCGCGCTCAAGTCGACAAGCAGAACGCGACGGTTCGCCTGTGCCAACGCAATGGCCAAGTTGCAGGATGTCGTCGTCTTGCCGTCTCCCCGGCTCGCGCTTGTCACCAGGCAGGTGTTCAGTTCGGCGGACCCTTCCGGCGGATAAATGATTCGCGTGATTACACGACGGATCGCGTCTGCCGAGATCGAATCCGGGTGTTCCGCCGCGACGACGGCCATGTTCACGTTGACCGGCAACTGCTCCACGCCCGCGTCGGGAATGATCCCCATGAGAGGCAGATCCGTGCAGTAACCGATATCCTGCGCCGTGCGGACCTGCTGGTCCGAAATCTCGCGCCAAAGTCCCACGCCAAAACCAACGCCGCACGACCCCATGAGCACGAGGGCCATGTACTTCAGCCGTTTGCCGTTGTCCGGTTCCGTGGGCGCGTACGCGCCGACCGCCACTTCGATAGTCGCCGGCGCCCGGCTCTCCACCTGGAGCACGCGAATCCGGTCCTGCACGTTCTTCAGGTCTTCTCGCGCGCCGTCTAGTTCGTCCTCAATCTCGCGCACTCCAGATAAGGCCTTGTTGACTTCAAGGGCTTCCGCCGACTGCTTCTCCAGTTCCGCGTCGAAATTCGCGATGCGCGTGCGCGCTTCCTCCAAGGCCTTCTCCGCGGTCTGCAATTCGTGTCGCGATTCCTCGAAGCGGGATTGCAGCACCTTGGATCGTGCCGTGGCCTGCGCTTCCGCCAACTCGCCCGCCGAGGCGTCCCGGGCTTCCTGGTACAAGCGAACTTGCGGATGATCGGCCACATAGCGGCTTTGCGCGCGGGCCAATTCGGCCTCTTGATTCGCCAGCATCTGGGTCTGGACCCGGACCGCTCCATCCTCGTTGACGGATTCTTCGATTCCAAACTTGTAGATGGGAGCCTGGGGATTCTGCTGTTGCTGTTCCGTGAGCGCCTGAAGTTCGCCAAGCTCCACTTCGATCTGCTCGATGCGTTTCTCGGCGGTCGTTTGATCGGCGAGGGCTTTAGACAGATTGTCGTGATACGCGCGCAGCTCCGAATCCACGCTATTCATCCCAGGCAACTGTACGCCCGCGATCGCCTCACGCCGTTCCGCCACCGTCTCTCTCAGGTCGGCGACGCGCTGTTCGAGAATCTGACGTTCCGCGATCAATTGTTCGGTGATGCTGACGTCACGCGCCTTCTCCGCCGAGGTGGCGAACTTCAGATACTCATCGACCGTGGCCTGCACGATGGCAATAGCCGTGTCCCGCTCGCTCGATTGAAAGGAAACTTCCACCAACTCGGTCGTTGGGATCAGGCGCGCACGGACATGTTCCTCCAGAAATCGCAATGGGTCCGCCTGCTTGGCGATGAGCGGCAGCGAACGAATGTCCTGGCGCTCCGCCACCCGGGATAGCACAGACGCCCCCTGAATAATATTCACCTGAGTCTGGACGTGCGTGACGTAGTCAGACGAAATGGCCGAACCGCCCGCATTGGTCAATACGGTGGGACGCGTGTTGGAGAAACGGATGCGCGCCGCCGCGTTGTACTCTCGCGGGATTACGAACCAGACCGCGACGATCAGAGGAACTGCCACCGCGACCGCGACCGCGATCATCAAGGGTCCCCGCATGCGGATCAGCCGTTTGAAATTCAAATTGCGCGTAGACGCCCCGGCCGCGCCGGCCTGGCCCAAAGACGTTATGGAAACATCGCTCGTAAAATCGGTCGTCATGACGTTAGGTCCCTATTGCCGGGGCTACGGTGTCGGTACCGGCGTTCCACTGTTCTGGAATGTCTGGAGTAACTCGCCAAAATTCCGTACGTTCTGCAGGATGCCCACGGCGTCGCTCGTGTCGGTACCCTCGACCAGGATTCGGTTGCGCTCCTCGGCGTAGTACGCGTCATAGAACTGGGTGTACAGCCCGAGTACCTGGGAGATCGGTCCTGTCACGCGGGCCACGAACTCTTCAAGCCGGACCAACCCCTTGCGCGGCACATACACGACATCGCCCGGACGCAGCGGGATGTCATTGCCCGTCTTCATGATCTCCCGCCAATCGATGACGAGCACCTCCCGGTGCGTTTCATCCAGTTCCCGCATGAGGATCACGTTCTTGAGCTTCCCGGTGCTTTCCACCGGCCCACCCGCGCGCGTCAGGGTCTGGGTCAAGGTTTGGCCTTCGGCAAGTTGGAACACATTCGGATTGCGCACCTCGCCAAGCACGTAGACCAGGTTCACCCCTTCGGGAATGTACACGAAGTCGCCCGGCATCACGAGGGTCTCTGAAGGATGGGGCCCGCGATCCGTAAGCGAACTGAGATCCAGCTCGATCACTTGGCGCTGTCCCTGCTGATCGCGGATGATGAAGGCCTTGGTCAAGGTTCCAGGCGATGCAGCGACCGCTTGGCTGTCCGTCCGCGAAGAGGTGCGGAGACCGCCCGCGATGTTGATCGCGGCAAGCACGCTCAAGGGATGCTCGTAGGGATACCGGCTCGCATTCAAAATATCGCCCAGCACGTAGTAATACTTGCTGGCTGCCGTACGCACGCTCACGCTTACTTGCGGCTCTTTGAAAACGCCGTCGGCGTAGGCCTGCCGAATCTTCTCTTCCAATTCGTCGCGCGTAAGGCCCGCTACTTCCAGATCCGGTATCAGCGGCAGCGAAAGCGTCCCGTCATACAGCACGACCAGGGATTCGCGAGACAACGACGGATCGTCGAAGGATTGAAAACTTAGCACGTCCCCCGGACCAACGGTATACTCCGTCGCCGGAAGTTCGGTCGGGAGAAACTCCGGATTCTCTTCAACCTCGACATCGGGTCTGCTCGGCGCGGGGATGTCAATCGTCGCGCGCTCTTCGACGACGTCCGCGCTCACGCCTGCAATCAGCGTATCCTGCGATTCATCGTTCTTCTTGCCCCAAGGAAATGCGACTGCGTCCGGAGCGCTCCAAAGAACGGCCAATGCCAACACGACGACCCAGCGCGATGCGAATCCGCTCATGCTGCGGTTTCCTCCACTCTTACAATGCATCTTCTTTCCCGATCTGATATGCGTCTATTCGGCGCAGGAGTGAACTGTAACTGATATCCAGCAATTTCGCCGCCTTCCGGCGATTCCAAAGCGTGTGACGCAATGCCTCTTCGATCAACGCCCGTTCCGTCTCTTCCACTGCCCGTTGGGTCGCAACCTTCAACGGCACAAACTTCTTGCCGTCCAAAGACTTCGCCTCGACGCGAGACGCCGCGGGCGACGGCGCGGCGATCGCCTCCCTCGGCTCCGTTTGCGTGCCCGGAGCGGGCTTTGCTTCCGGGAACAGCGCTTCCGGGTTTCCAGTCGCAACGTATTTCTTTACGCACGCGCCGAGTTCCCGAACGTTGCCAATCCAATCCAGTTGGGAGATCTCGTCGATCAGGTCCTGGGCGATCGGCTCATACGCTCTGCCCAGACGCTCGGAATAATTGTAGTTGAAGTGCTCCAGCAGCAACGGTATGTCTTCCCGTCGCTCTCGAAGCGGCGGCATACGGACGATGACGTCGCTAAGCCGGAAGTACAAGTCCTCTCGAACGACACCCCGGCGAACTGCATCCTCCAACGCAATGTTGGTGGCCGCAACAATGCGAACGTCCACGCTTACCGGAGTAATGCCGCCGATTCGCATGACAGGCTCGCCATCAAGTACTTGCAACAACTTGCCTTGCACAGTGTACGATGTCTCCGCGATCTCGTCAAGAAAGATCGTGCCATGATTGGCAAGCTCGAAACGGCCCGGCTTCGAGGTCCGTGCGCCCGTAAAGGCGCCCCGCTCGTAGCCGAACAGCTCACTCTCCAGAATGCTCTCCGGGATCGCCGGGCAGTTCACTTTGATGAAAGGCTTGCCGTAACGGGACGAGTTCTTGTGGAGCATCCGCGCCGCGATATCTTTTCCGGTTCCACTCTCCCCATTGATCAGGGCTGTGATCTCAGAATTCGCCAGGCGCAGGAGCAGTTCACGCACTTTGACGATGGCCTCGCTCACACCGAGCAGGCCCTCATTCAAGGGTGCCCGGATAATCTCATTCGCCGCCTGCGCGTTGTTCACCATTCCCGACACGTCCACTCTACCTCGTCACCGCTGCAACCCGACCGGTATGCTGGCCCAATCAAGCCGCCGGCGCTCAATCCCTGGGCACCAACTCTCGCCTGTTGGGAGCAAGGCACATGCCATGTGATTTCGGATGCCCTTTCAGTGGCTTTACACACAAAAAAGCGACTCGTTTCAACGACTTGCCTCAGTCAGCCTAACAGAATTACTCGAATTTCGCAAGCATTGACAATTTTGACAAGAAATTAATTTGCACGCTAATTAGTCAATGTTGACCCATTTTAGGTCAAAGACTGCAAAATTTATGGCCCGCGCGGCCAAAAGGTCGTCCTACGCGATATCTCTGACTGTCCAAGACGACACGTGGCGATTATCTCCCGTATTCCTTCCCTACGTAAAGCCAATTCACCATGGAAGATGCGCCCGAGCTTCGAGAAAACGCTCCGCTGGAAGACGGCGTAAACCCTCGGGTATGCTTTCCCCCAAGAGACCTGGGGAAAAATCGAGGCACGGGAGGAACCGGCAGGTGCGCGTCGCGGTGGTTGGTTTGGGTTACGTGGGCCTGCCGTTGTGCGTCGAGTTCGCGCGGGGAGGGCTCGACGTCGTCGGCATTGACGTCAATGAAGCAAAAGTCGAGGCCGTCAATCAGGGGCGTTCGTATGTGCTGGATGTATCGGAAGCGTCCATAACCGAACTCGTCACCGCCAAGCGCTTCCAGGCCACCACGGATTTCGACGCGCTGGGCTCGGCCGACGCGATCTGCATCTGCGTGCCGACTCCCCTGCGCAAAAGCATGGACCCCGATATTTCGTATATCGTCAACGCGGTCGAGGAGATCGCGCCCCGCCTCAAGCGGGGCATGCTGGTTGTGCTGGAAAGCACCACATATCCTGGAACGACCGAGGAGTTGGTTCTTCCCCGGCTCGAACAAACAGGACTCTCCGTGGGCGTCGATTTCTACCTCGCCTTCTCGCCGGAGCGAGTGGACCCGGCCAACGCAACCTACACCACCCGCAACACGCCCAAGGTTATCGGCGGGGTCACGCCGGCCTGCACGGAGAAGGCCACGGAATTGTACCGGCACGCCGTGGATACGGTAGTGCCCGTGAAAAGCGCGCGCGCCGCCGAGATGGTGAAACTCCTCGAAAACACCTTCCGGGCGATCAACATCGGCATGGTCAACGAACTGGCTATCATGTGCGACCGGCTTGGCGTGGATGTATGGGAAGTGATCGACGCGGCAAAGACAAAACCCTTCGGGTTCATGCCCTTCTATCCGGGCCCCGGCCTTGGCGGACACTGCATTCCCATCGATCCGCTCTACTTATCGTGGAAACTGAAGACCATCGACTATACGGCGCGGTTCATTGAACTCGCGAGTGCCATCAATTCAAGCATGCCAGAATACGTCGTCAGCCGCATTCATAACGCCCTCGATGCCTGCAAGAAAAGCATCAACGGAAGCCGAATCCTGCTGATGGGCGTCGCGTACAAACCCGACGTGAGCGACACCCGCGAATCCCCTGCCCTGGACATTCTCGGCCTCCTTCGTCAACGCGGCGCCGAGGTCTTCTATGCCGACCCCTATGTGCCGGAATTGGAAGTGCTGGGCGAGCAGTACATTTCGTATCCGCTGGACCGCGGCGTTGCGGATTTTGACTGCGTGGTCATCGTCACACACCATCGCCAGTTCGACTACGCCGCCGTACTGCAGCAAGCAAGCCTCGTGTTCGACGCCCGCAACGCAACAAGCGGCTTCGAGCCAGGACCCAGCTGCAAAATCGTGAAGCTCTAAGTACGAATCGACGGGAAAGAGGACCCGACAATGTGGTAGTAGGAACATCCCCCTTATCCCCCTTCAAAGGGGGAATGAACCCCAACGCTTCGCGTTGCGCGAGCGCTAGGGACGCAGGTATGTGGCTAGCCGTCGCGAAGAATGTACCTGAGTCCGTCTATAAGCAACTCCCCCTTTGAAGGGGGACACTCTTGTCCTAAACAGGATTTTGAGTCTTCTCATAGAAATGCCCTCTTGAGAT